>DATJXZ010000108.1:0-65951 GCA_035499815.1 Candidatus Solibacter sp.
GTTGGAGATTGAGCATCGACTGGCATAATCAATATCCTCATCCCGACCGGCACGAAGTTTCAGTGAGGTGGGTCACAGGGGACCAATCAATCCCAAATGCCCTTGTAGAGCGGGCCGTGCGTCGCGACCACCAGAGCCCGAGAGCAAGCGAGCGTCGGGCCGGGCGCGGGGCATGTCGGCATAAATTACTTATATCGGCCGCATTAAGCCTTTTTATTGGCGACCCAAGAAACGTTTGAGTTAGGCTGTTGCGTGCACCTCTGGACCCCGCGTTTCATCACTACCTCATAGCTAAGGAGATCCATGTCTATCGAACTGCGTAACTTTCTCGCGCTCACCTATGACGAGCTCGAGGACCTGAACCTGCGTGCCAAGGAGCAGCGCAAGGGGCGCGTCCCTCTCCATAAAATCCAGGAGGAGCGGCTCAAGTACCTGACCGACGAAAAGAACATCAAGGCGGTGACCGTACTGTTCAGCGATCTCGAGGGCCGGCTGCACATGCTGGACTACGACAAGAAGTTCCTGATCAAGAGCTGGGACAATTTGACGTTTGATGGCTCTTCCATCCGCGGCTTCACGGCGCAGCGCGAGAGCGACTTGCGTCTGGCGATGGATTGGGGAGCGTTCTACTGGGCCCCTGCGGACGTGTTCGGTTCCGGCAAGGTGTTGATTTTTGGCGAGGTGATTGACAAGGATGGCTCGCCCTACAGCGCGGATATCCGGGGCGTGCTCAAAGGTTACGCCGGTGACTTGCACAAGAAGAAGGGTTATACCCTCAACGCCGCCAACGAGATTGAAGGCTTCCTGTTCAAAGGACAAAACGCCGAGCGCACTTATCACGAGACCGGAAAATTCGAGTATGTGAACACCGGCGGCTACTACCATTCCCTTCCCGGCGATCCGCTGCGCACCTTTATCGATACCACCGCCGAAGTGCAGCGCGCCATGGGGTTCCAGAATGAAAAGGACCACCCGGAAGTTGCGCCCTCACAATTCGAAATTAACTACGGCTATGGCGAAGTGGTAGCGGCGGCCGATCAGATTCAGCTGTACAAGCTCATTTGCCGGCAGGTGGCCACAAACATGGGGCTGACTGCATCATTCCTACCGAAACCTGTCGTCGGAGTGAACGGCAGCGGCATGCACACCAATGTCTCTGTCAGTAAGGATGATAAGAATATTTTCTGGGACCCCAAGGGCGAGGAAAAACTGAGCAAGTTTGGGTGGGAGTTCGTCGACCGCATCCTCACGCACGGCAATGACATCTGCCTGCTCATCAACTCCAGCGTCAACGCATACCGCCGCCTCGATCCGCACTTCGAGGCGCCGAATCAGCTCAACGCGTCGGCGACAAATCGTGGCGCCATGGTGCGCATCCCCATTGGCAACGAGCGCAGCATGCGCACCGAAGTGCGCGCCGTCGCTCCCGATTCCAACCCGTACATGGTTATGTACTCCATCTTCAAGACCGGGCTTGACGGCGATACCGCCAAGATCAAAGATTTGCGCTCCGCCAAGCGCTTCCTGCCGGACAACATCTACACAGCCATCGAAAATTTCGAGAAAGCCGAGTGGACCACCACGCTATTTGGTGCCGACGTCAAAGGACGCTACGCCGAGCTCAAACGAGCTGCCGCAGACCGCTGTGCGCGACTACTAGGCAACGTGGTTAAGGCACCGGAGGTGCAGTATCACCACGAGGTTTATAATCAGTTCCTTTGGAACATGTTCTAGAAGCGAGTTCAGACGGCGGGATGCGTGCGCGCTTGCAGCGTGGCGTTCCGCCTCTTTCATTCCTCTATCTTTATTTGCAGTAGCTCTGCCCAGTCTTTGCCCGTAATAAAAAGTCTGTCGCCTTGCGGGTCGTAGGCAATTCCGTTCAGTACCCCTTCTGGCTCGCGCTCTTCGTGGGCAGAGATTGTCTCCAAGTCGAGCCATGCCAGCACGTGACCGGTGTGCGGATCGATTCGCGCAATTCTACGCGAATGCCAAATATTCGCGTAGATCAGGCCTTTGATGTACTCCAACTCATTTAAATTCACGATCGCCTCCCGGCCCGCATAAACCTCGAGTGTTCGCTGTACTCGGAATGTGGCCGGGTCGATGAATTGAAGCCGGTTCGTTCCATCGCTCAAGATGAGTGATTGCTCATCGTGGGTAAGGCCCCAACCCTCTGACTCGTAATGGAATTGTCTGGTTTCGCTCAACGTCTGGAGATCGTAAATAAAGCCGGTTTTTGAGAGCCAGGTAAGCTGGAAAATTTTTCCGCGCCAAATTGTAAGTCCCTCGCCGAAATATTCGGGGGATAGCGAAATGCTGTGCAATACTCGCCCGGTCTCAATATCCACTTTGCGGAGCGAGGATTTGCCCTTTAATCCAGTGCTCTCATATAAAAATCCCCCGTAGTATTCGAGGCCCTGGGTGAACGCCTTGGGATCGTGCGGGAAGGTCTTCACGGCTTTTACGTTCAAGACCGGAATTTTCGCTTCCGCCACAAGGGGAGCAGCCTTCGTATCTGTGACCTGCCTCGCGCCCGTGCCGAGCGCAGCGCCACCGCCATCGGAGCATACTGTTATTGCGCCTAGGACAAGGAGCAGCATCGGCTCACGCAAAACGTGAAACCATTGTCGGCGCCCTCGATAGATGGATCCTGTTAAGGTCATCGCAACCTATCTCCCTTTATGCAGGGCTACCGTTAGGCGAATTTTACCCAGGCGGAGCCTGTATTTGGCAGTATATATGCCGCGGCCGTTTCAGGTCGGCACATCCGCGGTTTCCTGCTGGCAGGACTCACTTTCGGTTAGGTATCCAGTTTCTGTCTTCCACCTCGATGTGATATGTTTTCTGGTTCATTTAAGAGGCGGAATCAAAAGAAGCTGCAAGCGCTTGGCATCGATTCAACAGGAATCATTCGAGAATCCACGGAGGATGTGAATTCATGAAGAATTCGTACAACGGTAAGGGAATTCCTGTGGGTGGCAAGGCGATCGGTTACAGCAATGGCGAGCTGCAGGTTCCCGACACGCCCATCATTCCGTTTATCGAGGGCGACGGCACTGGCCGCGACATCTGGAAGGCCTCGCGGCGCGTTTTTGACGCGGCGGTGGAGGGTGCATACAGCGGGAAACGCAGCGTCGCTTGGTTTGAGGTGTTTGCCGGGGAGAAGGCGTTCAATACATTTAAAGAGTGGCTGCCGGACGAAACCGTGGATGCGATTCGCGATTTTCGCATCGCCATCAAAGGTCCCCTCACGACGCCGGTGGGCGGCGGCATTCGCTCGCTGAATGTGGCATTGCGGCAGATTCTTGATCTCTATTCCTGCGAGCGGCCGGTGCGCTATTTTGCGGGAGTTCCCTCCCCAGTCAAGCACCCCGAGAAAATGGACGTGGTAATTTTTCGCGAGAACACCGAAGACGTCTACATCGGAATCGAGTGGAAATCCGGTACCCCTGAAGTGAAGAAGCTCCTCGAATTCCTGAACCACGAAATGCTGAAGGACGGCAAAAAGCAGATTCGATGGGATTCCGGCGTCGGCATCAAGCCGATTTCCCCGACAGGCACGAAGCGGCTGGTGCGGCGAGCTATCAAATATGCGCTTAAGCATGGGCGCAAGAGCGTAACGCTCGTGCACAAAGGAAACATTCAGAAATTTACCGAGGGCGCGTTTCGCGATTGGGGTTATGACCTGGCGCGCGAGGAGTTCCGCGCCGAAACGGTTACCGAGCGGGAGAGCTGGATTCTCGATAACCTCGACAAAAATCCGGGGCTGAGCGTCGAGAAGAACGCGGCAATGATCGAACCAGGCCTCGAACAGGCGACCGAGGCCTTTGTGAAAGCGATTTGCGAAGAAGTGAAGCAGACGCTTGATTCGATCGGCGCAACGCACGGAAAGGGACAGTGGAAGAAAAAGCTGATGATTAATGACCGAATAGCGGACTCCGTGTTTCAACAAGTGCTGCTGCGCGCTGATGAATACAGTGTGCTGGCCACTCCGAATCTTAACGGCGATTATCTTTCCGATGCTTGCGCGGCACAAGTCGGCGGGCTCGGAATGGCGCCGGGATCGAATATCGGCGATGGCTTCGGCGTTTTCGAGGCTACCCATGGTACGGCCCCGAAATACGCGGACAAGGACGTGATCAATCCGAGTTCGGTGATGCTTTCCGGCGCGATGATGTTTGAATTTCTCGGGTGGAAAGAGGCAGCACAGCTTATCGAGGACGGAATTGCGCGGACCATTCAACAGAAGCGCGTTACGTACGATCTCGAGCGGTTGATGCCGGGCGCGACGAAGGTCGGCACGGCGGCGTTCGCGACGGCGATCATTGAGAATATGCAAGGAACAGCAGTAGCAAAGTAAAGTAAGTAGAGGAAATAAAGGAGAAGTAAGACCCTGCATTCAGCAGAGACGCGGTTTAAGTTCAATTCCTTTACCTCCTTGACTTGCTCTACTCCCTTAACCTCATACATCCCCAGAGAGGATAAACACTGAGCAATGGGCAGAAGAAAAGTAACGGTTGTAGGCGGTGGATTCGTGGGCTCGACGACGGCACAGCGGATTGTGGACCGCGAACTGGCTGATGTCGTGTTGACAGATATTCTGGATGGACCTCCGGCCGGCAAAGCGCTGGACATGCTTGAGTCCGGGCCGATTACCCGCACGGACTCGAGGGCGACGGGTGCCTCCACGGCGACCGGCGACTACAGCGCGACCGCGGGCAGCGACATTGTTGTGATCACGGCTGGTTTTCCGCGTAAGCCAGGCATGAGCCGCGATGATTTGCTCAAGGCAAATTATGATGTGGTGAAGGCGGTCGTCGAACAAATCGTCAAGCATTCCCCAAATTGCATCATCATTGTGGTGACCAATCCGCTGGACGCCATGGCCCAAGCAGCGTTTAAGGTCAGCGGCTTTCCAAAGAACCGAGTTCTGGGAATGGCTGGCGTGCTGGACTCGGCACGTATGAGCGCCTTCGTAGCCACGGAATGCAAGGTCAGCGTCGAGAATGTGCACTCATTCGTGCTCGGTGGCCACGGCGACGACATGGTGCCGCTGCCGCGTTATTCAACCGTTGCGGGAATTCCCCTCCCTGATTTGCTGCCCAAGGAGCGCATCGACGCCATCGTGGAACGCACACGCAAGGGTGGCGCCGAGATCGTCAATCTTTTGAAGACAGGTTCGGCGTATTATGCGCCGTCGGCGGCTGCGGTTGAGATGGTCGAAGCCATCTTGAAAGACAAAAAGAAGATTCTGCCGTGCGCCGTGTATTTGGATGGGGAGTACGGAATCAAAGGACTGTTTGTCGGCGTGCCCGTCAAGCTGGGCGCTGCCGGGGCTGAAGAGATTATTCAGATCAAGCTGACGGCTGAAGAAAATGCCGCGTTGCAGAAGTCCTCAGCGTCCGTACGAGAATTGGTAACCGTTCTGGGACTCTGAAATTATTGTTATTCGATGGCTGGCTTTGCCTTCGGCGCGGGCTTCGGATGCACGCCCTCCTCTGGCAAGATTAGCTCCGTCGTCTTAACCGAATCGAGCAGAGGAAAATCTTTGTCCAGATAAGGTTTGCCGGTTTTTTCGATCGTATCCTGCACCGGCCCATTCCCATCCGGCGCGCCCTCGCCGTATCCAGAATAAAGCGACTCCACGACCTCCATTCCCTCCGTCACTTGCCCAAACGCGGCAAACCCCATGCCATCTAATCGCTTGTTGTCCACCAGGTTGATGAACACTTGCGTGGTTCGAGTGTTTGGTCCGCCCATGGCATAGGTGATATACCCGCGCAGATTGCTCTGGACGACGGGATCGTCCTTGATCGGCGCGTGGTCCCATGCCGCGTTAACAGGAGGGTATGCGCTGATGCCCCACTGCACTACAAATCCTTTTAGCACTCGGAAGAAACTCGTATTGTCATAATAATGATGCCGCACAAGATTGTAGAAGCGATCAGCGCCCAGGGGCGCCCACGCGCGAGTCACCGCAATCACGAAGTCGCCTTTCGTCGTGACAAATTTCACTTTGTAGGTGGCGGGCGCCCTTCGCGTGAGAATCGCCGGACGAAGCAACAAGCGGTCGTAAGATTTCTCGTGGGCAACAGATTTGTGCTCCTTCGAGCTTTCCGCGGGAGCTTTCGCCTCCTGGGCTCGCGCATCATTGCTCGGAATCAGTGCAACGCACGCAAGTACCGCGACTAGCATCCATCCAGATTTATGCATTACTCTTCCCTCTCCATTTGAAATTCATAAGGTCGGTTCGGAACGTGGCGCGAACCTACTTTGTTGCATTCAGCTCGTGGCTGACCCTCTCGACTTCCGCCATGACTCTGAGTGTATTCTCTCCGAGAATCTTCCTTACGTCATCTTCGGAGTAGCCCTTCTCCAGCAGAGCTTCCGTGATTTGCGGAAGCTTTGTCGCATCTTCCATACCGAAGGGCATGTTCGCTCCATCAAAATCCGAGCCCAATCCAACATGATCGATCCCGGCGACCTTAACGGCATGGTCGATGTGTTCGATGATTTTTGTCCAATCGACCCGTGGCAAATCTCCGCGCAAGACGTACTCTCTTGTAATCTGGTCTCCCTCAATCAGTTGGCAGCCTTCTTTTTCGCCGCATCGCTTCTGAACCTCCAGCGCGATGGCCTTGTCCCATTCTGGATGCGCTTTCTCCGCATTGCGAAATTCCTGGCTCAAAAATCCTACATGATAATTAATTTGAATCACGCCGCCCTTGGCTGCCAGCGCCCGAATCATCTCGTCGGTCATGTTTCGAAGCGCATCGCAAATCGCGCGGCAGGAAGAATGCGAAGCGAAAACAGGCGCCCTGCTGACTTCAAGAACATCTGCGAACGTCTTGTCGCTGACGTGCGACACGTCCACCATCATCCCCAGGCGGTTCATCTCGCGGACCACCTCCTTGCCAAAATCCGTCAGCCCATTGTGTACAGGATTGTCTGTCGAGGCATCCGCCCATTCCACGTTGCCCGTATGCGTCAATGTCATATATCGCGCGCCAAGCGCCGCGTACGTGCGCAGCACGCTGAGATCGCGCGCAATCAAGTGCCCGCCTTCAACGCCCATCAGCGCGGCGATTTTGCCTTTTCTGTGAGCCTCGCGGATGCCGTCCGCCGTTGTCACAAACTCAAGATCGTTCGGATGTCTGCGAACCTGCTCATGCACCGCATCGATCTGGTTCAAAGCGCGTTTCACCGCCACAGGCCCAGTAATCTTGCTCGGCATCCAAATCGCGAAAAAGATAGCTCCGAGCCCCCCTTGCCTCATGCGGGGAATATCGATGCTTCCCAGCGCGTTCCGCGAGCCCAAATCGAAACCGCTATCCAAGAAACGCTGCGTTGTGTCGTCGTGCGTGTCAATGACAAGCGAAGAGAAGTGCAGCCGCTTTGCCCGCTCTGAAATTCCAACCGTGCTCATCGTTCCGGCCATCACCATCCCCGCCGACAGACACATCCCCACACCTGCAAGCATCTTCAGCGGCCATTTCGGATTCATTTTCATTTACTGCGCGGCTTGCATCTCGCGGCTAACGCGTTCGTTGGCTTCCATCACGCGCAATAGGTTTTCGCCGAGAATTTTGCGGATGTCTTCGTCGCTGTAGCCCTTGCGCATCAAAGCCTCGGTGATTTGCGGCAGATGCGTGCAATCTTCCATGCCTTCGGGCATGTTAGCTCCATCAAAATCGGAACCGAGTCCCACGTGGTCGATTCCTCCAACTTTCACCGCATGATCGATGTGGTCAATAATCCGCTCCCAGCTCACATGCGGCAGTTTTCCCTCCGCGACGGCCTGTTTTTCCATGTCGGACATTTTCTTCTCCGTGCACTCCGGATCGTCGCCACATTCCTTCCGGATCTGATCCATCATTCCAACCACACCGCCCGATAGCTTGTCTTGAGCATCTTTGTACGCTTGGTCGATGAAGCTTTTCTCATAATTTATTTGGATGACGCCACCCTTGGCGGCCAAAGCTCTTATCATGTCGTCGGACATGTCGCGCACGTGGTTGCAAAGCGCCCGGCAGGAGGAATGCGACGCAATCAGCGGCGCCTTGCTGACTTCCAGCGCGTCGTAAAAGGTCTTGTCCGACACGTGCGAAATATCCACCATGATTCCCTGCCGGTTCATCTCCCGTACAACCTGTTTACCGAAATCCGTCAGCCCATTGTGTTCCGGCTTGGCCGTTGAGGAATCTGCCCACTCATCATTATAAAAATGCGTTAAAGTCATGTACCGAACGCCCAGATCGCCGAATACACGCAATACGTGGAGGTCGTTGCCCATCATGTGGCCGCCCTCAACGCCTATCAGGACCGCAATCTTGCCTTGCGAATGAGCCTGCCGGACTTCTTCCGCCGTCCGGCAAAAGGCCAAGTCTTTCGAATATTTGATGACGTTTTGATGAACGAGATCGATCTGGTCCAAGGCTTTCTGCACCGCAGGAGGACCCATGATCCGCCCGTCAATCCAGATGGAAAAGAAAATTGCATTCATTCCCCCTTCGCGCATTCGGGGAATGTCGATGGAGCCATCCGGATTCCGTTTCCCAAGATCGAAGTCCTTCAAAAAGAAACGCTGCGTCGTGTCATCGTGCGTATCCAGCACGATGGACGAAAAATGCAGCTTTCGCGCCCGGTCGGCGATGTCGTCGCCCGTCGCAACCTGCGATAGGAAAAAGCCGGCAGCGAGCAAACAAGCCAACACCGAAATCCGGACCTGACGCATGTAATCCTCCATTGATAACGTGCCGCGAGATTTTACCCTATTAGCCGGCCGACCAGCGCTTGTTTCCACGCTTGCCTGTTCATTTCGGCGATGGATTCCGTCAGAGGAATCTCTTTGGGGCAAGCTTTCACGCAGTTTTGCGCATTGGCGCAATCCTGAATTCCGCCCGGCTCCATCAACGCGTGGATGCGCTCTTTCGCGTGCATTGCTCCTGTCGGGTGCATGTTGAAAAGCCGCACCTGGCTGATAATCGCCGCCCCGATGAACTTACTGTCGTCATTCACCTGCGGGCAAACTTCGAGGCAACTCCCGCATGATATGCAGCGCGACAGCGGATATGCTTTCTCTTGCGTCTCCGGAGCCATCCGAGGCCCTTCGCCAAGATCGTAGGTCCCGTCGATCGGAATCCAACCTTTAACCCGTTTCAGGCTCTCGAACATAAACTGCCGATCCACTGCCAGATCGCGGATAACCGGGAATTTGGAAAACGGCTCGAGCCGAATCGGCTGCTCCAGCTTATCCACCAGCGCTGAACACGCCATCCGCGCCTTCCCATTGATAACCATGGCGCAAGACCCACAAACTTCTTCAAGACAGTTCGAATCGTAACTAATCGGCGTGGTCTTTTTACCTTCGCGAGTTACCGGCTTTTCCGCAATGTCCCGCAGGCAAATAATCACGTTCATCCCATGCCGCCAGGGAAGCGAAAACTCTTCCCAATACGGCGACCCTTTGGGATTGACCTGTCGTTTTACCTTAACGATCACCTCTTTGGCGTCAGGCATAAAACCCTCGGCACATCGTGCGGGTCTTGGGCGGCTCTGGTCGCGCCGCTACAATAGGCAAGCACCAGTTATTTCGCAGCGTCATAGCGCCTCGCGCGCGGCGGAATCTGGGAAATATCTACCGGCTCATACGTGAGGCGGACTTCCCCATCCGCCCACTTGGCCCTGGTTGTTTTTAGCCAATTCGAGTCGTCCCGTTCCGGAAAATCCGGCTTGTAATGTGCTCCGCGCGATTCATTTCGCTGTAACGCGCCCAAAGTAATCACTCGCGCCAGAATGAGCATGTTCCCTAATTCCCTCGCGAAATTGAGCGTTTGATTTGACCATCTCGTCCGGTCGCTCAAATTGATTCGGCCATAACGCTCCTGAAGCTCGCGAATCTTCGCATCGGCGTCTTTTAGATCACTATCGATGCGCGTCACCGTCACATGCTCGGTCATCACCTCGCCGAGTTCGCGCCAAATCGTCATGGGGTTTTCCGTGCCTTCGGGCGAAATCAGCGCTTGATTCTTCTCCTCCTGTCTCTTCCGCTCGCTTTCGTAAACGTGAGAACCGGTCGTCTCACATCCGCTCGCCAAACCCTTCGCATACTTCACCGCGGCCGGTCCCGCTACTCCTCCGCCAAATATGCACGACAGCAGGGAGTTCGCCCCCAGCCGGTTCGCACCGTGATACTGGTATTCGCACTCGCCCGCCGCAAATATGCCAGGGACATTCGTCGCCTGATCTTCTCCGTTCACCCACATTCCGCCCATCGTGTAATGCATCCCGGGAAAAACCTTCATCGGCTCTTCGCGCGGATCGACTCCCTGGAACTTTTCGTAAATCTCCAGGATGCCTTCCAACTTTCTGTCCAGCGTTTCCCGCGGAATGTGCGAAACATCCAGATACACCGCCGCCTGCCCTCTTATACCGAGCTTCTCCTTATAGACGATACGGTGAATCGCACGCGTCGCAATGTCGCGCGGAACCAAATTCCCATACTTCGGATACCACTCTTCGAGGAAATAGAAACGCTCTCCTTCAGGAATGCTCTTTCCCGCGCGCGTGTCCGCCGGATTCTTCGGCACCCACACGCGTCCGCCTTCTCCGCGCGCCGATTCGCTCATCAAGCGCAGCTTGTCTTCGCCGGGAATCGCCGTCGGATGCACCTGGATGAACTCGCCGTTTGCGTAATCCACCCCCTGCTGAAACAGCGCCGACTGCGCCGATCCAGTGCATACGACGGAATTCGTCGACCGCCCGAAGATTGCTCCAATCCCGCCGGTACAGAAAATCACCGCATCCGCAGGATACGTTTTCACTTCCATGGACCGCAAATCCATGGCACAAATTCCTCGGCACACTCTGCCCTCGTCGATCACCGCCGACAAAAACGTCTGCCCTTCATATTTCCTGACGCGGTCTTCCGCTTCGTGCCTTCTCACCTGCTCATCCAGCGCGTACAGCAGTTGCTGTCCCGTCGTCGCCCCGGCAAACGCCGTTCGGTTATACAGCGTGCCGCCAAATCTCCGGTAGTCGAGCAATCCTTCCGGCGTCCGGTTGAACATCACACCCATGCGGTCCAGCAAATCGATAATTCCCGGCGCCGCTTCGCACATCCTCTTCACCAGCGGCTGATTCGCCAGAAAATCACCGCCATAAATCGTGTCGTCAAAGTGTTTCCAAGTCGTGTCGCCTTCGCCCTTCTGATTCTTCGCGGCATTGATCCCGCCTTGCGCGCAAACCGAATGCGACCGCTTAACCGGTACAATCGAAAACAAATCCACCGGCACGCCTGTCTCCGCGACGCGAATCGTCGCCATCAGGCCGGCCAAGCCACCGCCCACCACAATGATTTTCGGCTGTCTCATCTCAGATAAGAGTCAAACGGATGCCAGTTCAACCAAAAACTCACCACAATTAAGACCCCGACCACGCTGAACGAAATGCCCACCAACGCCCCCAGCGCCCCAGCCGCCCGCTGCGCCTTCACCGTCGCCGCCAGCCCCCATTTGCACAAAAAATTCCAGATCCCCACTCCCAGATGAAACGACGACGCCACCACACCGACAAACATGAAGGTCAGTGCATAGGGATTCTGCAACAAATTCTCCACATCCGCGTAAGTCGACATCCCGTGCGTCAACCACCGCTCCGTATACAGATGCCACCCTATATACGCGAACGCGATCAGTCCGGTATACCTCTGCGTGGTGTACATCCAGTTCCCCACCCATGGGTATGCGGACAAATTGTTCTTCCCCTTCCACCAAATATAAATCCCGTACCCGCCATGAAATAGCAGCGGCAAAAAAATGAACAGCCACTCCACCGCCACGCGGAACGGAATTGTCTGCAACTCCAGCGATTTCGCGTCGTATTGCTGTCGGCTAACCAGCGCGTAGCTATTCGACCAGAAATGTTCCGCCAGGAATGCTCCCACGGGGATAATGCCGGTCAACGAATGCAGTTTGCGAAGAAAATAATCGGTTTCAGGCTGGCTTGCCGTTGCGGACATGCCCTCTCCGCCGCATGAATTGCTGAAGGGCGCTGAAGTCTCGCGGCTCATTCAGTATAGGCAGTTGAAAACATCCATGCAAGCCGCCACGTTCCTTTCTCGGACACGCGCGTCGCAAATTCCGTTGCGCCCTCCCCTCTTTCTCGTTTAAATGGGAGTACGACGGATGGTATCCGCCCGGCCCTTCCCGCCAGGCAGCCGAACCGTTCCCAACGGATCCTCCATGACCATTAGCCACAACCTTGCCTCAGAACTCGAGCGCATTGCCAGCGCCATTGAATCGGACTCCGCCGCTACTTCCCAGATTTCTCTCACTGGCATCGCGGAGCGAATCGCCAAAAATCTCGGCGTCAAGTCCACGGAAGTCGCCCTCATGGGCGTTTCCAGTCGCTGGCGCCACCTGTATTTTCTTGTCCCCGAATCGCTCAAGCAGGTCGGCTTCATCCCGCTTTCCAGCACCTCCGCCATCGCCGCCCGCACCGCGCGTGAAAGCCGGCCCGATATCCTGAACAACGTTGCCTCGGTTCGCCACGCCACCGTCTTCGAAGGCGTCAAAATCGGCGGCGAAACCTCTGAGCTTATCCAAAAAATGATTAGCGCCCCGATCCTCTCCGGCGAAAAGGTCATCGGCGTCATCCAGGTCAGCCGGAAAGGATCCAACCCCAGAGAGGCTGGTCCAGATTTCACCGCCGACGATCTCGGCAAAATTCTCGCGCTCTGCAAGCCCCTCGGAAAACTCCTCCAGCACATCTCTGGTGAAGAATAGGTTTTCCCAAATACGTTGTCACAATTCGTTCATCTTCCGGCGCTCCCTGCGAACGCAAGCCCCGAATTAGTTTGACACTGCAATACCTTCTTGTTATTTTTCCACAGCGCAATTTTTCGAGCTCTTACCCAACTCACGGAGGCACCACAACCCGGCACCATGGCGTTCGTCGCTAAGAAGATATTCCTCACCAAAGGCGTCGGTAAACATCGCGAAAGACTTTCGAGCTTTGAGCTCGCCCTGCGCAACGCGGGCATCGCCGCGTGCAACATCGTGCGCGTCTCCTCGATCTTCCCTCCCGGCTGTAAGCTTATTTCCCGCAGCGAAGGTTTGAAGCACATCAAGCCGGGCCAGGTCGCCTTCACTGTCATCAGCGAAAATTCCACCAAGGAAGCGCACCGCCTCATCGCCGCCAGCATCGGCCTCGCTCTTCCCAGCGACAAATTGATGTACGGCTATTTGTCCGAGCATCATTCCTTCGGTGAAACCGAAGAAGTCGCCGGAGAATACGCCGAAGAGCTCGCCGCGGAAATGCTCGCCACCACTCTTAACGTGGAATTCGATCCGGATCTTTCCTGGGACGAAAAAAAAGAGGTTTACCGCATTTCCAACAAAATTGTCCGCACCATGAACGTCACGCAATCCGCCGTAGGTGACAAGCGCGGACTCTGGACCACCGTCCTCGGCGCCGCCATTCTCATCGGCGAAGACGACTAATCTCGAAATTCATCGCGGCTGAATTTCCAAACACGTTATTAGTTCGCATCCAAATCGTACGCCGTCTTCAGCCACTTCCGCACTTCCCCATCGATTTCGCGCGCCGCCCTGATTTCAATTCGATGGGTAATCCGGTCTTTCTTTGCCATGCCTCCCGTATCGATTAATCGCTTCGGCAACTTCCCTTTGAAATGCGTCAAAGCAAATCCCAAATCAATCCGCGTATTCGTCGTTGGCTTGATTTGCGCAAACACATGCTCGCGATACAGCGGCACCATCGTCTTGCACGGGCACGCCTTCACATCCGTTCCCACCGATCGCCCCATCCGAAGCAGCTCCTCGTATATCGGGCGTAGCTTTGCCTTCGCTCCTGCGTATTGCTCTTCGACGTAAACCACGGCCGTCTTCAAATACGCTTCCGGCGAATCTTCTTCACCACCCTTTCCAGCCACCCGGTCGGAAATCCACCGGGCACTATTCGTTCCCATCTTATGTTTCTTCATCAGCCACTCGCGCCGCGCCTGGCCCTCTTTCGGTCCTTCACTCCGTGCCAGCGCAATCCATTCCTCCAGCGTCCTCCCCGTCTTTTCCTTCAATTCCGCGACCCATTTTTGCACCATCGCCAGGCCCGGGTGCACGTCGTACAATTGCTTCTCCGCGACCTTCACCATTTTCCGCCTCCATTTCACCGAAGGTCCCTCGCCGGGAACCAGGTCAGGCTCCTTCGACGCAAAATTCCACAGGAGATTCCTGCGAGTGTGCTACGCTACGCGCCATCTGTAAAGCGGCCCGGTCATCCAAATCCCTTGTTCGATGTTCGAACTGTGTTTCAGGAGGGGCAACATGAGCAACTCGGTGGGCACTCATCCCGTTCATCAGGCGCTTGCCAGTCATACCAATCCCAAGAACCTCCCTTGGGTCCCTTGGGCCGAAGGCCATTTCATCAAGCTCATCAAACTCAATCCCATCACCGGCCAGATTATTCTTTTCATTCGCTCGCATCCCGGGGCCGCGCTCCAAATGCATTTCCACCCGGGCACCGTCGTCGTCTACACAGTCCAGGGTGCATGGACTTACGACGAAGGCTGGGTCTCCGAGCCGGGTGATGTCGTCTTTGAAGTTGCCGGCTCGACGCACTCCCCGCGCATGGTCGGCAAGGAAGACACCATCGTCTTTGCAGTCATCGAAGGCGCTCTCGATTTTGTGGACGAAGCCGGAAACACGGTCGCCACCGAAAATTGGCAAACGTTTCTCAAGCGCTATCATGATTTCTGCGCGCAGAGCGGTCTCACACCTGTGGACATCACAAAATTCTGACGCTCGCAAAGCAATTGCATCTTTTTAGCAGCGCCATTGCCGCGCAAGCCCGAAATATACACCGGGCCTGACTCTCAAGGAGCATTCATGATCACGGAACTGCACGGCAAAGTTGGGCTAATCACTGGCGGCACCTCAGGCATTGGCCGCGACACCGCCGTTCTCTTCGCGAAATCTGGTGCCAAAGTCGTGGTCGCTGGCCGCCGTGAACCCGAAGGAAAAGAAACTATCGACATGGTCCGCGCCGCTGGCGGCGATGGCCTCTTCGTCAAAACGGATGTCTCGCGCGCCGCCGACGTTGCATCCCTCATTCAGCAAACCATCGCAAAATATGGCCGGCTTGACGTTGCGTTCAATAACGCGGGCATCGAAGGCAATTGGCTCCCCATCGTGGACCAACCGGAAGAAGATTGGGATCGCACCATCGACATCAATCTCAAGGGAACCTGGCTCTGCCTCAAATACGAAATTCAGCAGATGCTCAGGCAGGGCGGCAGCGGCGCCATCGTCAACATGGCATCCGTCGCGGGCCTGATGGGCGCCGCGGCAGCCGCCACTTACGTCGCCAGCAAGCATGGCGTGATTGGTCTTACGAAGAGTGCCGCGCTCGAAACCGCGCGCAGCGGAATTCGCGTTAACGTGGTCTGCCCTGCCGTCATCGAAACGCCGATGGGCAATCGTATTTTCGGCGAGGGACCGATGCACGATTTCGCTCTCGGCCATCATCCCATCGGCCGTTTCGGAAAACCCTTGGAAATCGCCGAAGCTGTTGTCTGGATGTGTTCGGATCGCGCTTCTTTTATGACCGGTCAATCTCTCGTTCTTGACGGGGGATTCTTGGCCGGCCCCAATCCTCCTGGCTAGCTCTTCGCTTTCGCGGTGCTAACAGGCAACTTCGCCGCTTCCCACGCCGCCAATCCGCCGGCAATCTCGCTTACTTGCTCGAAGCCCCGCTTCTTCAAAATACTCGCTGCGATGGAGGACCGATATCCCCCCGCACAATGCACCAGCACTACCCGATTCTTCGGCAGTTCCTCAGCGCGCTCCGCAAGCCGGCTCAGCGGGATGCTCAAGCTGCCTTCAATGTATTTCTGTCCGCGTTCCCCCGGCGCTCGCACGTCGAGCACTACAGGTGGTTCGCTCGAGGACAGCAGCTCTGCCGCAAATGGCGAGCTGAGTCGTTCCGTAAAACCGATCAATTCCGGCCTTCCTGCAAGACTCTGCAACCCATTCCGCAAAAATCCCGCGACATGATCGAAACCGATGCGCCCCAATCGAACCGCCGATTCGTTTTCCCGCCCGGGCGACGCGATGACCACAATCGGATGCGCGTGATCCAGGACCGTCCCAGCCCACGTTGCGTACTGTCCTCCAAGTCCAACATTGATGCTGCCCACCAGATGCGCCGCCGCGAATTCATCCGGCTCGCGCGTATCGAGTATCTGCGCTCCCTCCGCCTGCATCGCCAGCACCGCTTCCAGCTCCAGCGGCTTCAGCTCCCGTTCCAACGCCTCATCCAGCGTAGGACGCTCTTTGCTGTTCAGCACGGCGTCGTACGTAAAATACGGCGGCGCATCGGGCTGGTCCGCCGTGACCATCTCGATGAACGCTTTTTTGCTCATCGGCTGCAATGCGTAATTGACTCTGCGTTGCTCGCCGATCGTCGAAACGGTTTCCTTACTGATGGCTCTGCCACACAGCGAACCAGCCCCGTGCGCGGGGTAAACCAAGCTCGCATCCGGCAATGGCAGCAGCTTTGATTGCAACGAATCGAAAAGCAAACCACCAAGATCGGTTGCCGACCATCCCAGCGCCGCGCGCAAATCCGGTCGCCCCACATCCCCCACAAACAAAGTATCGCCCGTCAAGACTGCAAAAGGCTCGCTCGCGTTCCGCTCCAGATCGTATACGAGTATCGAAATAGATTCCGGCGTATGTCCGGGCGTTTCTAGTGCCGCCAGCCGCACCTTCCCAAACTCAATCGCGCTCCCTTCGCCAAGCGGCGTAAATTTGTATTCCGCCTGCGCCTTCGCTCCAAGATAGATCGCCGCTCCCACCCTGTCCCGCAATTCCAAATGTCCCGCCACAAAATCGGCATGCAAGTGCGTCAAGATGACATGCTTGATCGTCAGCTTGTTTTCCGATGCAAACTCAATATATCGGTCAACGTCCCGCTGCGGGTCGACGACCGCGGCTACGCCCGTCGCTTCGTCCCCAATCATGTACGAAGCATGCGCCAGGCAATTCAAATAAAACTGCTTCAGAATCACTCCGCTCCGCCCTCACAATGCAGATCATTAGGTCAGGTAGATACTACACCCGCCGTAATCCCGACCTCAGTTGCGACTCCAGATATCAAAATTTCAGCCTAATGCCTACGTCACAAGACGGACAAACCTCGCAATTCTCCCGGCAAACGGCAGCAATTTCAAACTACTATTTTAGAGTGCTACCACTACTCACCACCATCCCGCGCTTGGGTCTTGCGTTGACCCTCATAGTGTACGCGACCACGGCGGCCAGCCAATCGAGGCTCCCAATTAAGCGTGTGCTCACCTGGTCCCAACCAGGGACGGAGATCGATTCCGTGTCATTCTCTCGCGACGGCAAGTTTATCGCTATCGTCAGCAGAGCGCATGAAGCAGATGGTGACGAAGCCGAGGGACTCCCGGAATCTTACTTTCGGACGATGGAAGAAAGGAACCGCAAAGATCCACGCTTTGCTGACCCGATAATTAAAATGATCGACCTCAAAGGAAAGACAGTCTGCGAGGTCTCGTTCGGCTGGAATCCGAGTATTTCGCCTGACGATAAAGAGCTGGCGTACTCGCGGCAAGTGAAACCGATTACCGGACTCCGAGTACTTGCCGAAACCGAAGCGGGGAATGATATTCAGCTCTTTGATTGCCAAACAAAGCGATCCATGCTGATAGCAGCCCCCGACACCGGCTACCTGGACGACCCGTCCTTTGTCGCGGACGGCGGCGCGCTGGTTTACACCGAGAATAAGGCGGTCAATGGCGCATACGCGGGCGCAATCAGCGTCGAGCAATTCGATTTGCGGCTGAACCGCAAGACGACATTACTCAGCGAGAATCCCGTCCCTGCTACTCCCTGTCCGCCAAGGAACACCCCACAGCAAACCCATGACTCAATAATCTGCTCGCAGGCCTCGAATCGCAAGACTCAATTCTTTTCGCTGATCTTTCACAACGACTTCTCCAACGATCAGGTGATGGTTCTCCTAGGCACACCTCTCCCATCCCTTCCCGACTTCTATATGGCAAATCAGTACGACATGAATCTCGTTTCCCTCGCGCCTGTCCTGAAAGTCATTTTCCCCTTCGGGAAAATCGCGTTAGGGCGCACCAACGAGATCTCCTTCCAACTCGCCTCAGCTCAAAGAGTGCTCGTTTTTTCCGGTTACTGGAAAATTCTGTCAGCGAGCACCGGGATTTGGCTACCCGGCATCGGGCCGAAAAATACCAGGCAGCACAGTCTCTACAGCCCCGACCTGAAATATTATCTGAGCTTTGAGCCCGAAGAAGATTTCGACCATCTCGTCTTATACGAAACTAAAACTGGGAAGGCCCTGGTGATTTTTCCGCGCGGCGTGTATGCCACCGGTGCGACCTGGAGTTCTGACTCAAAGCACTTCGCCATTGCAATGGCTCCGAAGGGTGCAGCCGGGCTCAGTTACCACGAAAATTTGACCGTCTATGCGATACCGTAACCTAGTAAAGTTGGATCTACAATTTCTCCCGCTTGAAATACCCAATCCTGTCCAGCACGGCCCCCACCACCAGAGGCAGCGCCACCGTTGCGTCGTCAAACACTTCCGCGAACTTCCCGCCTTCTTCTGGCGGCACGAATTTTCCCCAAGACACCGCTTCCGTGTATGTGCTCCCGCTCAGCCCGCCCCAATGCACCGGTTCCGGGCAAATTCGCACTCCATAGTTGTAGCGCTTCAGCGGAATCTTCTTGTACCCGCGCCGCGCCAGCAATTCCGCATACACTCCAAACTGCTGCGTCCAGTTCCGCGGCACGCCTCCTCCAATCGTGAAAATCCCCATCCGCTTTGTCGCCAGCATCATGTCCGCGAATTTCTCAAAATCCTCGAACATGTCGAATCGCAGTAACGGCTTCTTTTCTCTCTCGCGCGCTAATTTCTGCAGCGCGAAATCGATCCCCAATTCGGAATCGCTGAATGCCGGCACAAACACCGGCACATCATGCTCGTACGCTGACTTCAAAATTCCCCGTCCCGCCGCCTGCTTGTGCAGCTCCTTCCCGATCCGATGGTGAAGTTTCCAGCTGCTCACTACCTCCTCGGCGTCCCATTCGCCAAGAATATGATCCATCATGTCTTCCACTGCATCCAGATTCACTTCCGGCTCGAGCGAATCGTAAACGCGGTTGTACCCCGCCTCGAACAACGTCTTGTCGTCCATCTTGCTGGGGTCGTACCGGTAATGCGAATGCCCTGTTGCTTCCACGAGCCCGTGCGCCATCAGCGCCCCGGTCGAAACAATTGCCTTCACAATTCCGCTTTCGATCAAATCGCAGAAAATCAATCCCATTTTCGCCACGGTCAGCGCGCCCGAGAGTGTCAGCACTCCGAAACAATCTTTGTCTCGCGCCATCGTCTCCAGAACGTCGGCGGCGTCGCCGATCTGCCGCCCCGTGAATGCCGTGTCTCCCATCGCGCGCACTAGTTCGTCGATCGTCCGGCATTTCCCGAGGTCGATCGGAAACATGGGCCGCAGCTTGTCTTTCACTGGATCGTGCAGCACGCGCCCCGTGACCGTCTTTTGTTCCCGCTTTGCCATTATCTCTCCTCGATTTTTATTACGATTGCGTTACAAGAATTCACACCACGCCACAAACATCGAATTTGGTTACGATTGATATTACAAATGCGCCCCGAAGGAAAGAACAAAACGCAATTGCGAATTCTTTTCTACGAGCATGATAGACTAATTTTCATGCCAAACAAATTCTCAATTGGCCTCGTGCAGATGCGCAGCAGTGCGAATTCCGCTGAAAATCTCGCGCGCGCCGCCGAGAAAATTCGCGAAGCCGCCGCCCGCGGCGCGCAAATCATTTGTATGGATGAACTTTTCCGCGGCGAATATTTTTGCCGCACCGAAGACGCCGAGCTTTTCAACCTTGCCGAGCCAATCCCCGGCCCATCGACGGAAGCCCTCGCACAAATTGCGAAGGAAAAAAAGGTCGTCGTGGTCGCTTCCCTGTTCGAGCGCCGCGCTCCCGGCGTTTATCACAACACCTGCGCCGTCCTCGACGCCGACGGCTCTCTCCTTGGCAAATACCGCAAGATGCATATTCCCGATGATCCTCTCTATTACGAAAAATTTTATTTCACGCCCGGCGATCTCGGCTTTCCGAATTTCGATACCGCTTACGGCCGCATCGGCGTTCAAATCTGCTGGGACCAATGGTATCCGGAAGGCTCGCGCCTAACCGCTCTCCAGGGCGCGCAAGTTATTTTCTATCCCACCAGCATCGGCTGGCACCCGCACGAAAAAGCCCAGTTCGGCGCGGCTCAGCTTGACGCCTGGCGCACCATCCAGCGCGCTCACGCCATTGCCAACGGCGTGTACGTCGCCGTCGTGAATCGCGTCGGCTACGAAGGCAAGCCGGAAAGAGGCGATCCGGGGCTCGAATTTTGGGGAAACTCCTTCGTCGCCGATCCTTTCGGCCGCATCCTTTCAGAAGCCTCGAGCGACAAGGAAGAAATTCTTGTCGTCGAATGCGATCCCGCGCAAACCGAAGAAACCCGTCGCAACTGGCCCTTCTTCCGCGATCGCCGCATCGACGCCTATCAACCCATCCTCAATCGCTGGCTCGGCGAATAATCCGCATTCCTCCTTGCCCTCTGTGTACTCCGAGCGCTCTGTGTTAAATTCACTTCTTCGATGACAAATTCCACTCCGCTCTCGCTCGGCTTCAAAATGCCAGCCGAATGGGAACCTCACGAAGCCACTTGGTTGGGCTGGCCGCACGAACTTACGGACTGGCCCGGAAAATTTGCTCCCATCCAGTGGGCCTTCGCCGAAATCGTCCGTCATCTCTCCCAAGTTGAGCGAGTCTATCTCCTGGTCGAAAATCGCGAAGCCGAATCCCGCGTCCGGACCATCCTCAAGAAATCCGGCGCCAATCTCGCCGCCGTAGATTTTTTCCGCATCCCCACCGATCGCGGCTGGATGCGCGATTCCGGCCCCATTTGCGTAAAGAATCCTGCCGGCGAGGTTGCCTACACCAACTGGCGCTTCAACGGCTGGGCCAAATACGGCAATCACAAAAAAGATGCCCTCGTCGTTTCTACAGCCAATAAAAAGTTGAAGCGCCGACTCTGGCAGCCAACTCACAAAAAACGCCGCGTCGTCCTTGAGGGAGGCAGCATCGACGTCAATGGCCGCGGCACTCTGCTCACTACCGAAGAATGCCTTCTCAGCAAAATGCAGGAACGCAATCCCGGATTCACTCGGGAAGACTACTCCGAAGTCTTCGCGAATTATCTCGGAGCGACAAATGTCCTCTGGCTGAAAAACGGCATAGCCGGCGACGACACTCACGGCCACGTCGACGATCTTGCCCGATTCGCAGAACCAACGACGGTCGTAACGGTCGTCGAGGATGATCCGAACGACGCCAATTTTGCCCCGCTCCAGGAAAATCTCGCCCTTCTCAAAAATATGCGGGACCAGGACGGCAATTCGCTGCGCATCGAAACGCTTCCCATGCCTGCCCCTGTTTATTTCGATGGCCAGCGCCTGCCTGCCAGCTACGCAAATTTCTACATCGCCAACAAAATCGTCCTCGTCCCCACGTTCAACGATCCGAACGACCGCGTCGCTCTCAACACAGTCGCAAAGTGTTTTCCCACCCGCGAAATCGTAGGCATCGCTTGCCGTGACCTCGTCCTCGGCCTCGGCACGATCCATTGCATGACCCAACAGCAGCCTAGCGCCCGATGAGGGTGGGAGCTCAGACGGGTATCGCCGCAAAACAGTTGTCTCGGGCCGATGGTTCTTCTTTTTCCGCTCGGGTCGGTCAACGCTACTTTCAAGAGCCTCCCCGCCCAAGAATCTCTCTTTCGCTTCTGCTAGACTATTTGGCATCCCCGGCTTAAACGCGTAGCTAGACTTTTTGGGAGGCTGCATGTTCGCCATGACACCGGTCGCTTTGCTAAGTGCGTTTTTGGAGACGCGCGGCATCTGGATTTCGCTGCCCACCGGTTTTTGGGGATGGATCCTCATCGGATTGATAGCGGGCTGGCTCGCCGGAAAAGTTTCGCGCGGCCGCGGCTTCGGTTGCATCGCGGACATCATTCTCGGAATCGTCGGCTCGTTCATCGGCGGATGGATTTTCATGAAGCTCAAAATTTATGGCGGCGGATTCTTGTATTCGCTCGCTGCCGCAACTGTCGGCGCTGTTGTCCTCGTTTTCATCGCGCATCTCTTCAGCCCTGGCGATCGCTAAGCGCAAGGGCGCACTTCCCTTCACTGTGATACGATTCACATGCACACCATGGAGAAAGAGCCTTCTTGCGCTGGATGGAGATAACACTTTTTGAGTAAGACCACGCAGTCCCTCACGGCAATCCCCCTCGGCGGTCTCGGCGAATTCGGAATGAACATGATGGTCCTGCGTTTCGGTGACGACATTCTCGTCATCGACGCGGGCATGATGTTCCCCGAATCAGAATTGCTTGGCGTCGACCTCGTTATTCCCGACATCACTTACCTCAAGCAAAATCGCCAGCACGTTCGAGCGATCGTTCTCACCCACGGCCATGAAGATCATATCGGCGCGCTCGCCTACATCTTGCGCGACTTGAACGTTCCGGTTTATGGGACGCGGTTCACGCTCGCGCTCGTAAAAAAACGCCTCGAAGAAGCCGGCTTGCTCGATTCGACGACTCTCCGCGAAGTGCTTCCAGGGCGCCTCGTGGAAATCGGGCCTTTTGAGATCGAGTTCATCACCGTCACGCACAGCACCATCGACTGCGTGGCGCTGGCGGTCCGCACGCCGCTCGGTGTGATTATTCATACCGGCGACTTCAAGATCGACCAGACACCGGTGGATGGCGCTCCCTTCGATTTGCACACTTTCGCGCGCTACGGCAGCGAAGGGGTGCTCGCTCTCTTCAGCGATTCGACCAACGTCGAGCGTCCGGGCTTTACGCCCTCAGAGCGTGCCGTTGTTCCGCGCATTGAAGAGTTATGCCGATCGGCGCCGCGCCGCGTGATCCTTTCGTGCTTTGCATCTTCGATTCATCGCATCCAGCAAGTCATCGACATTGCCGGGCGCGTGGGCCGCAAAGTCGCGTTCGTCGGCCGAAGCATGGTGGACAACGTCGAGATTGCGCACTCGATGAATTACTTGCGCATTCCTGACGGCATGGTCGTGCGCCCGCAGGACATTCGCAACTTCGAGCCCAAGCGCATCGTCATTCTCGCGAGCGGCAGCCAAGCCGAGCCCATGTCTTCCCTTTCGCGGATCGCGGTGGATAATCACCGCTTCGTGACCGTGGATGAAAACGACAGCGTGATTCTCTCCGCGCGCATTATTCCGGGCAACGAAAAAGCCATTTTCCGGATGCTGGACCACATGTTCCGCCGGCGTGCGCTGGTTTATTACGACAATTCCGCGGGAACAATTCACGTTTCCGGACACGCGAGCCAGGAAGAGCAGAAACTGGTTCTACAGCTCGTCAAGCCGAAGTATTTCATTCCGGTGCACGGCGAGTACCGGCATCTTTTCCGGCACGCGGCGCTAGCGCATCAATTAGGTGTTGTGTCGGGCGAAATCCTCCTTCTGGAAAACGGCAAGGCCATCGAATTTGGTCCGGATGGAGTGAGACGCCGCGACCCAGTGACAGCCGGGCGAGTGTGCGTGGACTCCGGCTCTCTCGAAGAGATCGAAGAAGTGGTCATTCGCGACCGAAAGCATCTTTCCGAAGATGGCGTGGTCGTGCCGATCATTGCGATTGACAAGCACACGGGTAAGATGGAATCGCAGCCGGAAATAGTGACGCGCGGGATGTTCAGCGACAACGGCCACGAATTGATGGCGGGCGCGCGCGAAGTGATCATGAAAACGGTGGAGCAATCCAACGCCGAAGAGAAATCGGACTGGGGCGTCATCAAGGAAAAGATTCGGGTGGACCTCAAGCGGTACATCAACAAGCAAACCTCGAAACGGCCGTTGATCCTACCGGTAATCCTCGAAATCTGAGGCTCGCGCGCGGTGAGTGACGAGCGGCCCCTCGAAGCTCGTGGTGAACAAGCGGCGAGCAGATCTGAAATAGCTCCACAAAGAGGAAGAGCGGCTGATTTTGAGGCGTAATGGTATGCCAACCCGGCAGTTTTCAAAAAGAGTGCGGAACCGCCTGATTCCAAATGACTTGTGAAATACACTGTGTGCGCAGAGCGCAAAAAAGCGCAAAAGAGTGAATGGCGCGAGTGCTCCCCAGGTTTTTCCATAAGTACTGATTCTAAATGACATAGCAATGAGTTGGGCCTAGAAGCTAAGGGTGCGGAAGAGGTACAGGAAGTGAAGGAATGCGGCGTTGCGAAGGGCAGGATGGGCAGGGAGCAGACTGAAGAGGAGCAGCGGGAGAGCCGAGGATATGAGGCGGCAAACATGAAAGAGTATAACGGATATGTACACTGCGTGTCAATTACTTTCTTGATAGGATTCGAATGGGCTGTGGAAAAGTTCTGGAGGTAAGAGATTAGAAGTTGGAGGTTGGAGGCGAGAGATTAGAAGTAAGATCCGGTGGGGAGTTTCCAGCGGCGGCGCGGGGCATCGGGCTTCGCCGCCTGGAGGGGCATCGGTATGGAAGAGAAAGAGCGGAGTTCTGCCGTGGCGGGAGCGTGTGAAGCAAATGATTTGCTACGCGGATGGAAGTGGTGTCTGCTGCTTTGGTGCCTGCCAATTTGCGCGGTGATCATTGGGATGTCGTGGCCGCGAGGGCGAGCGTGGTTCTGGATTCCAGCGTTTTTGGTGATGGGAGCGGCATGTCTAGCGAACGCGAGACGATGCGGCCGGCTGCATTGTTACTTGACGGGACCTTTGTTTTTGCTTGCGGCGGGGTATGTGGCCGTGGCGGAAGTCGGGCTGGCGCCGATGCGCGCGGGAATTTTGGTGGACGTTGTCTCTGCGCTTGCGGTGCTGGCGTGCCTGGCGGAAGTGCCGCTTGGGAGATATAGGATATAACGCCGAGGCAATGAGCCAGCCATCCACAGAAGAAAAAGATCGGACGAGACGGTTGCACCAACGTTCGAATAATCCGGGGCAGCGAATGCCTCATTCCAGCGATTAGCTCACAGTAAAACGCTCCCGCAAGTACTCCTCAAATTTCTTCCAGAAGCGTATAGGTGCTTGCCGAGTATGGGCATGCCACGCATCCACCATCACACCGAGGTGTGAGCCGAGTCACGGGAAGCGAGCTTTCAAAGGGATTAAATAACAAGGAGAGGTGTTTGTATGCAACAGCACCACTCCATTGAGGTGTCGGCCATAGAAAAAATCCAAGGAGAAATGGGAAGAAGGGACAATGAGCAGAATATTTGATAATGGAAGGTTCATACTGGCAGTTACTTTAGCGGGGTTGTTCGGCTCAATTGCTGCATTCGGGCAGTCTGGGCGCGGTATCCGCGGCCCAAATTACGATCCGAAAACAGAGACAACTATCAACGGCGTGATCCAAGAGGTAAAGGAAGTCCAAGGGCCGGGCCGAAGCGCGGGCACACATCTCGTGGTAAAAACGGCTGACGCTGTCTACGAAGTGCATGTTGGTCCGACTTGGTACCTGACGCAGGAAAAGTATGCGTTCACAAAAGATGAGCAAGTGGAGATCGTCGGATCCAAGGTGAGTTACCAGGGGAGCGACGTAATTTTGGCGCGTCAGATCAAGAAGGATGGGAATACCTGGACCCTCAGAGACACAGAAGGGTTCCCACTTTGGTCAAGAGGTAAGAGTTCGTAGAACTGGAAACGGGCTCATGAAAGAGGCCGGCGAGGAAAGGCAGATCTGGATGTTTAGCGGAAGTGGTATTGGGGGTGTTGGGAAAGCGCGTAACGCGGCGGGGCCGCCTCTCGCTTGCCCCGGTGGTTCAGTGCTCTGCTTTGTCGGGAAGGCTTGGTCCGGATAAAGGGCGCATTTAAGCGATTGTGAACGACCAATTTTCGCTAACCGCCTTCGTTTCCCGAAGTTCTCCTAGAAGAGGAAAGAAAGCGGGACACGTAGGACCTCCGGTTGGTGCTGCGAGACGGCAAAGGCCTCTACCCACGCAGTCGGAAGAATCAGACTGAGATCTCCTCTTATTCGTAGTAAATAGCTACCACATTTGTGGTAGAGTACGACTACATGCTGGAACTGCGGTCCAAGACGAGGCGGAAACTGCTGGCGCACTACTTTACGAATCCAGAGGCGCGGCACCATTTGCGGGATTTGGCGGCACGGTTGCAGATCGATCCGTCCAACCTGTCAAAAGAACTGGGGCGACTGGCGCGCGAGGGGCTTTTCCGGGCGGAAGTGAACGGGCGCCAAAAGTATTTTCAATTGAACCGGAACTACCCCCTCTTCCGCGAAGTGTGGGGTATCGTTGCGAAAACGATTGGAGTAGTGCCACTGCTCTCGGAGTCGCTCAAGAAGATTGAAGGAATCGACGAAGCCTATTTGTATGGTTCGTTTGCGCGTGGCCGGCAGGACGCCGCCAGCGACATCGATGTGCTCGTGATTGGGAACCCGCACAGCGATACGTTAGCCGAGGCCGCGCGGAAGCTAGAGCTGCGACTTGGGCGAGAGATCAATTATACGGTTCTGACAGTCAAAGAGTTTAAGTCGCGCCAGGAACGGGAAGATGCCTTTCTTGCAAATATCTGGCACAATAAACACATTTTATTGATCGGGCCAGATGAAAAAACTAAAGCCGTACGTCATCGACTGGGCATAGATCGAGCGCTTCCTCACAAGCGCCGATAAGAAACTCTCCTCAACCCGCAAGATTCTGGCTTTTGATGAAGAGGCGTGCCTGCAACAAGCGTACGAGTCAATGCTGAAAGCATCACTCGGATTCATGCTCAGCCACGGATTCCGCGCGAGAAGCCAGCCCGGGCACCATATCGTCATCATCGAGTTTGTGCGAGCGCGGATCGACAAAAAACACTCTTCCCTGCTGACGGTGTTCGACCGCCTCCGACGCAAGAGGAATCTGGCGCTGTATGACGATGCAGGATTCGTTTCCCATCAGGAGGCTGAGCAGGCGGTGGAAACCGCGGCGCTCTATGTACACGTAGTGCGGGATGACATCGTAGCGCGAAAACCATAGATACGGGAAAACTGAAGTAGCGAGAGGTTGAGTTAGCCAATCGTCAAAGGACACGATTTATTGTGGGCAATTGGGATAGAGGGAGGGCGGGAGTGCCCGCCCTCCTGGATCCAGCGAGATTGTTTGTGATGGTGGCCAGCCTGACGGGATGAGGGTGGAACCGAAACGAGAGCTTGCAGGCCGAACCACACGAATCAGGCAGAAGCGTGAGCTGCGAGCTTCTGGATGGTGGAGTTGGAGAGTTCGAAGGTTTTGAGTTGGGGAGTGCCGTCGAGGACCTTGGTCAGGAGTTGATGGACCTGGGGATAGGCTTCCCGGTTGTAGGTTTCGGCATTCTCTTTGAGGTCCCAGATGCTGATGCCGATCACTTCGGTGGCGCCGGGATTCATGAGGACAATTTCATCCCGGAATCCTTTCTGACGCTTGAGAAGAGGCATGACTTCTTTTTCGATGATGCGATTGAATTCAGCCTCGTTACCATTCCTGAGATGCATGGAAACATGTCGAACAAACATACAGCCTCCTTTGGATTATCGCCAAAGGCGGAAGCAATTTGCGGCCGTGCCCAAAGACGAGCAGCTAACCGCATCGAGGACGGTGCAACAACAAGACCTTCGGCTGAAGGAAGGTTGAACTCGACTGAACGCGGGACGAAATGCCTGGCGTCCTGGCGGATGTTACTTGCCGAGAATGAAGCGATGCAAGAAGGATGTCAATCAAAAGGTGAAAAATATTTTAGGAACAGAAATTTGTGATGAAGCTTTTTGAAAAGGCGATGGACGGGAAGCGCAAGGGACAAGACGTTGTGAGTTGCGCCGGGATGGTGATGCGCGTGCCAATGGGCCGACACGCAAGCAGGAGATGAAGCGGAAGTAAGCTGGTAAAGAAACCCCGCTGTGTTGCATCCATCCTTCGCGGGAAGGAATCTAATTCATTGAGAGAGAACAAGCGGATGTTCGCAGAACATCGCTAGGCCACGGCGATCTATTCAGGCAACGTCCAGCCTAAAAGGCCGAAAAAGGCTCAACCAGCCACCGAGCAAAAGGCCAAACGAAAATCCCACCGTTTCGCTTGAAATAATCGCAGAAAGAGAGACGTCATGAGGAAGATTTCTTACTCGACGATTCGTCTATTTGCAATGGCTTTGGCGCTGGGAATGGTTTTTGTGCTTACGCCGAGGCCAACGATGGCAGGAGTACACGTAGGAGTGTTCGTCAACTTTGCGCCGCCGGAATTGCCGGTTTATGCGCAGCCGGTCTGTCCCGGGCCAAACTACATCTGGACACCGGGCTATTGGGCTTGGGATCCAAATGTGGGCGACTACTATTGGGTGCCGGGCACCTGGGTAATGCCGCCAGAAGTAGGGTTCCTTTGGACGCCGGGATACTGGGCGTGGGGAGCCGATGGATACTTTTTCAACGCAGGCTATTGGGGACCGACGGTAGGGTTCTATGGCGGAATCGATTATGGATTCGGCTACTACGGGCACGGATTTGATGGAGGCCGCTGGGAGCATGGGCATTTCTTCTACAACCGCGAAGTGAACAACGTGGATATTTCGATTGTGCATAACGTCTACAACGAAAGAGCGATCCACGAATACGGAGGCGTGAGCCGGGTGAGCTTTAACGGCGGACGAGGCGGCGTGAATGCGAGCCCCACTGCGCGCGAGGAGGCGGCGGCCCGCGAGAGGCACATTCCGCGAGACTCGGCGCAGATGCGGCACATCAATGAGGCGCGAGCGAATCGACAATTACGCGCGTCAGTAAACCATGGAGCGCCGCCGATCGCTGCCACGCAGAGGCCGAGCGACTTCCGTGGACGCGGCGTGATGAAGACGCGAGTGCCCGGGGAGGTTCATATACCAGCGGCGCGCAGCGCAAACAACGCGGAGGGACGTGGGAATACGGCGGCGCCTGTGAATCCGCATGTGAATCAGGGAGCGCATCCTGGATACACGCCGGCGGCCCACCGGTCCACCGTGGCGCCGAACAGGGGCAACTCGGGAGCCAGGAACTCTTTCAGACAGCAACAGAATCAAATGAAGGCGCGGCAGCAGCGCGAGCGGCAACAACTGCAACAACAGCAAGGCCGAGAACGTCAACAGATGCAAAGACAACGCGCTAACAATGCTGCCAGACAACAAATGGCGCAGCGTCAACAAAGACAGATGCAGCAGATGGCGCAAAGACACGCTCAGGAAAGGCAGCAGTTTCAGCGGCGGCAGGCACCGAAGCAAGAGGCGCGACCGCATGGACGGCCGCACTGAGCGACCGCGTGGCCACAACAAGCCGTGCGGGCAAATCAGCAAACAACTAAGAGTGCAGGAGCAAAGGAAGGCGCGTTGAGAGGCGCGCCTTCCTTTTTCTCGAGTGCTGCGATAGAGCACCGATGTCAGAGGCTGCCTTTACGAGAGCTTGGAAGAACGAGGCGCCGGGAACGGATCGGATTTGCACCGAAGGGCGGAGAGAAGTGGTTGAAGGCTGGAGGCAGAAAGTAAGAAGATGTGAGGGATGAGTTTGGTGAACCGTGGAGGAAGGCACGTGGTGGGAAAAGTAGCGCTGGTGGCGGGGGGCACGGGAGGCTTGGGGCGGGCTGTGAGCCTGGCGTTCGTGGAGGCGGGAGCGCGCGTGACTGTGACATTCCAAAGGCCCGGGGATTTGGATGAATTGAAGAGGGCTGCTAGTACGAAGCTGGTGAAGGCAGAGGGCGCGTCGCTAGAGGGATTTGCGGTAGATGTGACGGATGAAATTGCAGTGGGGCGGCTGGTGGATGGGATACTGGAACGGCAGGGGCGGCTGGATTGTTTGGTGAACGCGGTGGGAGGATACGCGGGCGGAGTGAAAATGTGGGAGATGGAGACGAAGATTTTCGAGCAGCAAATTGCGCTGAATTTGCGGGCGGGATTCGCGCTGGCGCGTGTGGCGGCGCGGGTGATGGTGAAACAAGGCAGTGGAGCGATTGTGAACGTAGCGTCGAAAGCAGCAGTGGATCACGCAGCGGGGGCGGCGGCATACGCCGCCTCGAAGGCAGCGTCGGTGGCGATGATTGATTGTCTGGCGGCGGATTTGAAGGGGACGGGAGTGCGGGCGAATTCGATTTTGCCGAGTATTATTGACACGGAGGCAAACCGGAAAGCGATGCCGAAGGCGAAGTTTTCCGCGTGGCCGAAGCCTGAGGAAATTGCGCGCGTAATCCTGTTCTTGTGCAGCGACGAAGCGAAATTGATTTCGGGGGCGAGCGTACCGGTTTACGGAGATAGCTGAGGAATTTGTCGGGGAAACGGCGGCGCTGGGGGTTACATGTCGATACGGCCAGTGAAGAGACTTGTGAAAGCGAAACCAACAGTAGAAGGCGCGGGAGTGCATCTGCGGCGCGCGTTTGGATTTGGGAATACGACGGACTTTGATCCGTTCTTGCTGCTGGATGATTTTAGGAATGATGTGCCGGAGGATTATTTGGCGGGATTTCCGTGGCATCCGCATCGGGGGATCGAAACGATTACATACGTGCTGGCGGGAACCGTCGCGCATGGCGACAGCATGGGAAACCACGGGGAGATTGCATCCGGCGACGTGCAGTGGATGACGGCAGGCAGCGGAATCATTCATCAGGAGATGCCGAAGGGCGATCACGCGGGGCGAATGCATGGGTTTCAGTTATGGGCGAATTTGCCGGCGGCGTTGAAGATGACGGCCCCGCGCTACCAGGAAGTGAAAGCTGGAGAGATTCCAGAGATCAAGGACGACGACGGGACGCATGTGCGGGTGGTGTGCGGAAGTTTTTGGGGCAAGAAAGGGCCCGTGGACGGGATTGCGGCGGACCCCGTTTACCTGGACGTCTCCGTCCCGCCTGGCCGCAGGAAGGCTATCCCGGTAAGCATGACGCGCCATGGTTTTGCGTATGTGTTTGCGGGATCGGGCAGTTTCTGCAACGCCTCCGAGCCGCTGTCCGTGCCGACCGAGCCGGTCGGGTGGCTGGACATAACGCCCCCTACGAGTGCGGATAATCGATCATTGGTTCTTTTCGATCAGGGAGACGAAGTAGTCGTCCAGGCTGGTGAGGAGGGAATACGTTTTCTGCTCGTGTCGGGCAAACCGCTGGAGGAGCCGGTGGCGTGGTATGGGCCAATTGTCATGAACACGCAAGCTGAACTCCAGCAGGCTTTCAAGGATCTCGATCGCGGAACTTTCTTGAAGAGATAGAAATAAGCTCGGCCCAAAAGGCGTATCAAAAAGAGAGGGCTATGACCATGCGGAAATTTCGCAGAAGACTGGAACTGGCGCTAGCCGGAGGGATCTTAGTGGGGTCCGCAGCGGGCTGCGGAGACGATGCTGCCACAAGAGACGCCAAAATTCGCGAAGAAGCTTCGAAAGCCGCTGCGCAGGCGAGGCCTGCAGTGGAGGAAGCGAGCCGGGCGGTGAAAGCGGCAGTAGAGGGCGCGAAGGAAGGCTGGGAGAAAGGCGGTCAAAAAAAGCTGGACCTGAACTCGGCGGACGAGGACGAATTGACGGGCCTGCCGGGGATCGGACCAAGAGAAGCGCGGCGGATCATTAAGGGGCGTCCCTATCACGATACACATGAACTCGTGAGCCGGAAGATTTTGAGCGCAAGCACCTACGAAAAGATCAAGGACGACGTTGCGGCGAAATAGCCGCTGCGAGTAGAAACCGCTGCCCGCCGCTGAGAATTCCAATTCGTTACTGTTCGCGGAGGGCGACGACGGGGTCGACACGTGTGGCGCGAAGTGCAGGGACATAGCTGGCAATGAATGCGACGATGAGCAACATAGTTGATACCGCGGCGAGAGTAACGAGGTCCGTCGATTTGACACCGTAGAGGACGGTGCTCAATCCCCTGAAGAGCAAGAAGGATAAGAGGATTCCTACAGTGGTGCCGATGAGCGCCATGCTCATTCCATGCTTCAGAATCGTGAACATGACATTGGAACGCTGCGCGCCGAGAGCGGTGCGAATGCCGATCTCCTGCGTGCGCTGGCTGACGGAATAGGAAACGACGCCGTAGACACCCACCGAGGCAAGGACCAAACCAAGCAGACCGAACGCACCTACCAGGAGCGCGCCGAGACGAGCGGGGAGCAGCGGCTTTCCATAGTGGACGTGGGATTCCATGGTGGTGACGCCGAAAACTGGGAGGCCGGGGTCAAGCTGGCTGATCTGATCGCGGACGGCTGAAACGAGCTGCTGAGGATCGCCGACGGTGTGGACGAACAAATTCGCGGCAGAAGAATATCGCTGGGCGAGAGGAAAGTAGACGTAGAGCTGCGGTGTTTCATAAAGGAAGAGATATTTGCCGGTGCGCGTGAGACCAACGACGTGGATTGGAGGGCCGTCTTTTTTGGTGCGGAAGATTTTGCCGATAGGGTCCTGGCTAGGCCAGATCTTTTTGGCGAAAGACTCGTTGATGATAGCGACGAGGGAGGCGGAGGCGGTGTCAGCATCGGTAAACTCGCGGCCTTTTATGACGGGGACGCCTGCCGCACGGAAATAGCTTGGCTGAACCATGTCAGCAAAGCTCGATTCTGTGTTGGTCTTGCTGTCGATGGCTTGCCCATCTGGAAAAATGTTGACACTGGACATTTCATAGCCCATGGGAATGTAGGCAGATACGGCGGCTTCGCGGACGCCAGACAGAGTGCGGACACGCTCGGTGAGCTGCGTGTAGAGCTGCTGGCCGCGCTCCTCGGAGTAGCCTTGAAGCCCCAAGTCGACGGACACCATCAAGGTATGGTCGACACGGAATCCCATATCGACGTGGGCGGAATTCTGCAAACTGCGGATGAAGAATCCGGCGCAAGCAAGGAGCAGCAAGGAAACGGCAAGCTGGGAGACGACCAGAGCGTTGCGGAAGCGATAATGGCCAGCGGAACCGCCTCCAGAGCGCCCGCCGGCTTTGAGGGTGTCCGCCAAATCAGCGCGAGAAGACTGCAGCGACGGAACCAAGCCTGCCACAAAGCCCGTTAAAAGAGTGGCGAGAAATGTAAATGTGAAAATACGCCAATCCAGGCGCAAATCGAAAATGCGCAGCGGAATGTCCGTCGGGATGTGGATCGAGGTGAGCGCCATCGCAGCCCATCGGGCAAGTACCATGCCAAGAATGCCGCCGAGTGCAGAAAGCACAATCGTCTCGGTCAAAAGCTGGCGAACCATGCGCCAGCGGGAAGCACCGAGGGCCACGCGCGTGGCAAACTCTTTTCGGCGGCCATTGGCGCGCGCAAGGATGAGATTGGCAACATTGGCGCAAGCGATCAGAAGAACCAGTCCGACGAGCAGCATGAAGATGAGGACGGCCGTGGACATGAACGCTCCCAATCCAGGCTCGGGGCGGGCGCTTAGCTCGGGCAATACAAGGAGGGACAATCCTTTATGAGAATCAGGAAATTCCTGGGCCAAGCGAGTGTCCGTCGGCTGTGCCGCTGCCATGGCTTGGGCTGGCGAAACGCCGGGCTGGAGATACCCCAAAACGCGGAGAAAATTTGCGCTGCGCTTGGTCAACACATCGCCTTGCGAGGGATCCAGCAGGCCCAGAGTGCTCAACGGCAGATAGAGGTCAGGTTGGATGAAGTAATAAGCACCGAGATACTTTTCGGGAGCGACGCCAATGATTGTGAAGGCGTGATTATTAACTTGGACGGTTTGCCCAATGGCGGCAGGGTTGCCCCCGAAACGCTTCTGCCAGAATTTGTAGCTGAGTATCACGAGCGGGTCTTTGTTCGGTACCCAACCCTCATCCGGGTCAAACGCGCGGCCAAGAGCAGGTTTAATGCCGAGCGCAGAAAAGTAGTTGCCGCTGACCAAATCAACCCAGGCACGTTCGGGCTTGCCTTGGGCTCCAAAATTGACGGGAGAAGGAGTGTAAACGACTAGATCCGAGAAGACGGTCTTGAGTTGAAGATAGTCCTGAAAATCGGGATAGGAGAGGCCGATAGGAAACTGGAAATCGCGAGTCTTGGCGGCAACGACGACGAGGCGCTGAGGATCTTTAACTGGTAGCGGCCGCCATAGCATGCCGTTGAAAACGCTGAAGATGGCGGTGTTCGCGCCAATGCCGAGGCCGAGAGCAAGCACAGCGATGATTGTGAACCCGGGGCTCTTGAGAAGCATTCGGAACGCATAACGCAGGTCATTCCAGAGATTTTCCATGGGGCTCCCTTGCGGGCTTCTGAAATGGAGACGAAAATGTCCCTAAAAATGTTTCATTGGATAGAGAGATTAACGGAACGGGGGTCTATCTTCAGTGTGACGAACGATGATTGAGGTCGCGGGAGAGCATCAGCTTCAGCGTTAGTCGATCGGCGCCCGCGCTCCAGCCGACACCTACGCCCGCCTCAACATCAACGAAGCCGCCGCTACGATCCACAACCGCCCAGGTTTCGTGGAATTGCTCACTGCGCGGAACGAAATCTCGAAGAGGGCCGAAACCGTCGTATTGTTCAAGAGCCACAGCCCAGGTCTGGTTGAGGTTGTAAGCGATTCGTCCGCCTGGATTGAACTCGAGGCCCTTAATGCCGCCGGTATAGTCGGTATCAAGGATGGGATTGTAGATGAGATCCCAGCGCCCGAGATGCGCGCCTACAATCGGCCGAAGCTCCGAGGTGATGCGGCGGGACTCCCAATAGAGCGCGTTTACGCTGAATTCGAAATTCAGGCCATAGAAGAATTTGTGGTCGCGCGCGTGGGGACGAACAAATAGTTCGCGAATCTTGAAACCGTTGATGGTTGCCCCTTGATTGCTGGAGTGGAGGCTGTAGACGGGAAGATAGAGGCCTTGCTCGAACCAGGGCGTCACGCCGTAAGCCCATTCAGCCGCGCCGTTGACGGAGTCGTTGGAAATGATTGCGCCAGGGAATGACGGTGTCGTACGGCCAATGGGAGTAAAGTTGCTGTGAATCATCAAATTGAATACACCGGGTTCCGCGATAGCCGCGTCATAGACCTGGATTTCGTCGGTTTGGGCCAGCGTTGCAAGCGGAGACGCGCTTAATACGAATAGCCCCAAGGCGATGAGCCGCGGTCTCATTTTTCCAGTCAATTTCAATTTCGCTGTTCCACGGGATTGATGTGGGTCCAATACCTTCTTGATTCACAAGTTCGACGCGCGAGCCGCATGCTCGGATACAAAGTACCAGCCATCATGGCACTGGCTTGAAAGAAATCGAAAACCGAAGATCTCATTTCTTGGAATTGAGCAGGGCCTGATAGACGAGCGGGCGGCTCAAGTACTCCACATTGGGACTGTCCTGGCCGAGAAGGCGTTGAATCATTCCCACGAAGACTAAATCGTTCGCAGGGTCGATCCAGAACCAGGTGCCTGCAGCGCCGTCCCAGAAGAATGTGCCGCGGCCGTCAGGAAGATTGGCTTCGGCCGGATCGTATTCAACAGCGCAATCGTAGCCATAACCGAGGCCTGGCCGCATGATCTGTACACCGATGCCAAACTCGCCGGTCAGAAGCTTTGGCGCGAGGTGATTGCTACTCATCAGGTGCACAGAAGCAGGGGAGATAATGCGCACGCCGTTGAGTTCTCCCTCGTTGGCAAGCATCTGCACAAAGTGATAATAGTCCTCGGCAGTGGTCACTGAGCCACCCCCACCAGACGGCATCGTCGGCTGTTCGGTAAATTCCCGGTGGTAGGTGGGCACCGGCACGAGCTGGCCTTTCTCGTCGCTGCGATACATGGTGACAAAACGATTGAGTTTGTCGGAAGGGACGTAAAAGCCGGAGTCCTTCATGCCGAGCGGCTTGAAGATGTGTTCCCGCATGAACTCGGGAAGCGACTGGCCGGATAATTTTTCGATGATGTAGCCCTGGACGTCCATCGAGGCGCTATAGACCCATTGGGTGCCGGGCTGGTACGCCAGGGGTATTTTCGAGAGCTTGTCGATGAATTCCTGAAGTGTCTTCGACTCCATGACGCCGGCCTTTTTATAGGCCTGGTCGACGGGCGTGTTGCCGAAATAGCCGTAGACGAACCCGGCGGTGTGGGTCATCAGCTCCTGCATGGTCGGCGCATGGACGGGATCTTCGAGAATCATGTTGCCGGCGGCGTCCACGCCCTTGCAGACCTTCAGGTGGGTGAACTCCGGAATGAATTTAGAAATAGGATCGGAAGGCAGCCATTTGCCCTGTTCGTAGAGAATCATCATGGCGACGCCAGTGATGGGCTTGGTCATGGAAAAAGCGCGGAAGATCGTGTCCTTGGTCATCGGCGCGGACGTTGCGAGGTCACGTACTCCATAAGTGCGGTAGTCAATGACTTTGCCGTGGCGAGCGAGGAGAGTGACGATGCCGGGAAGTTGTTTCCGATCGACCTCCTGCTGCATGAGCGCGTGCAAGCGTTCCAGGCGCTCGGAAGAAAAGCCGACCGATTCCGGCTTAACTGGTAGTACATCGGAGGCCGCAGCGCCCTTAGTTGAGGATTGCTGGGCAAACACCTGGGCTGCGCAGAAAGAAAGCAAGACGGCGGTGGCAAACACTGACGCAAGGGGCCTGGTTCGCAGACGCATCGCAAGTCTCCTGAGCAACAACGAGCGAAGGGATACTAGGCGAGGCAAGCCGAATTGTAAAACAGATTAGGAGAACGCCTCGTGCGAACTGTTCTGCTTGAAATCGAACCGTATCAGACAGCGTCGGCGCCGAGGTAAGTGGCTAGGAACCAAGTATTGCCGAACGGATCCTCAAACGTGGCGGAGCGCTCGCCATAAGGCGCAGTGTAGGGCGGCGTAACAGCCTTGGCGCCAGCAGCAAGAGCCTGAGCGTACAACGCATCGGTATCCGGCACATAGACATGCAAGTAGAACGGGGTCGGCTGGAATTCGCCGTGAGCCTCGTCGATTTCGAGCGTGGCGCCTGCAATCTCGATGGTGGCGTGGAGGATGTGGCCTTCCGGCGATTTGGCAACGCCCATCGCTTTGGCCCCGAGAGCGGCTTCCACAAGAGGAATGAAGTTATGGGCGTCGCTGAGGTGAAGGAAGGGCTGGACAGCTCGAATCCCCTGTTCGCCGGGAACCCAGCTCTTCGGAGTGGCGATGTACCAGCGATTGCCAAAAGGATCCATGACGCAGCCCTGGCGGTCGCCCCAATGTTGATCTGCAACTGAATAAACGGACGTAGCGCCTGCCTCGATGGCGTGGGCATAAGTAGCGTCGGAATCGGGCACGTAGAGATGAATTGTCATGGGACGCGACGGATATTGCTCATTGGCGTCGCCCATCTCGATGACCGAATCGCCGATGGCAACTTCGGCGTGCATGATGGAGCCGTCGGGGCTCGGGACACGGATGCGCTCAGTTCCATCGAAGGCGGAGACGAGGAAGTCGATGAACCGCGGAGCGCCCTGGACGAGGAAATAGGGCGCTATGTTCGGAAAGTTGGGACGGCGGAAAGCCGGCGGTTTTACCGGCGCCGGAGATGGAGCTGCTGCTTCGTTCATGATGATTCTCCTTTGCAAATCGGATTTTAGGGCTGCTTTGAATTCTGGACGCGGGAGGTCGCGGAGCGGGCGCACCAGCGTCAGAAGCTTGGCGAGTCTCGGACCAGGACGCGGGACGGGACGGACCTGCGGACGCGAGAGCATGGCGCTGATGGCGAGATCGAGCTGTTCGGCAGGAGAACGCTTAGGCATGGCGGCCTCCCAGTTGCTCGCGCAACGTTTGCAGAGCGCGGAATTGAAGCTGTTTGATGGCGCCTTCGGATTTTTTTAGCCGCTGGGCGATCTCCTTGATGCTGCGCTCCTCAATGAAGCGTTCGCAGACGACCCGGCGCTGAATCGCCGGAAGTTTTTCAACGAGGCGGAAAAAATGGACTTGGAGTTCGAGGGAGTCTAATTCCTTCGAGGAGAAGGTCGAAGGCTCCGGCGAATCCAGTACATCATCATCGGCCTGTTGTTCGCGGTTGGCGCGCTTGTATTGATCGGCGATGGCATTGGACGCGATACGAAAGAGCCATGCGGAAAACGGAGTGCCGCGCCATTCGTAGGTTGGGAGATTGGCGAGCGCTTTGTGAAACACTTCAGACGTAAGATCCTCGGCGATGGCGCGGTCGTGGACGCGGTTGACGATAAAAAAGTAAACGCGCTCGAAATGAAGTTCGTAGAGAGCGTCGAATTTCGAGAGGTCGGCCTTAGCGGCTTCGACGAGAAGACGCTCATCGGCGCCTTGCGGCGACGGAGGCTTGCGTGCCGGACGTCGGACGGCCATCATGGCTCTGGATATAGTAACTGCCGAGGAGCGGAAAAAGTTACGGAAGGAATCGTAGCGGACGGCTTGCCGGGGGTTCCAGGAAGTTCTCCAAGTAATCTTGCTTCCATCGGCTCGGGGGTATAGGCTTCTTGGCTGGTGGCACGTTTGCGCGCCTACAGGGCCGGAGGGGTTCCGCCCTGCCTGCCTTCCTTCCATTTGCGCGAACGCGCTTCCTATGCCGTCGATTGGCGGCGAAAAACTCAATTTAGTCGTGGTAGCAGGCACGCTTTCTGTGGTGACTGGCCGCGCCGCGGTGATTCGAATAAGGAGGATTCAATGGCAACAGCAACAACGGCAATCGAACCAAGTGTGAAGGTCAGTGCAACGCAACTGCTGATTAACGGCAAGTGGGTCAAGAGCGCGTCGGGCAAGACATTTCCAACCATCAATCCAGCAACGGGCGAAGTGATTACGCAAGTGCAAGAAGCGGACGCCGTGGACGTCGACCGCGCGGTCATTGCGGCGCGCGCGGCGTTCGAGACGGGCGCCTGGCGAAGGAAAATGACGGCTTCGCAGCGCGGGGCGATGCTCAACCGCCTGGCGGACCTGATCGAGAAGAATGCAGATGAACTGGCGCAGCTCGAATCGCTCGACAACGGCAAGCCGTACCACGTGGCGCGGGCAGCCGACCTGCCACTAACGATCGCCTGCTACCGCTATTACGCGGGATGGGCAGACAAGATACAGGGGAAGACCATCCCCGTGAATGGAAATTATTTTTGTTACACCAAACATGAGCCGGTTGGCGTTGTGGGACAAATCATTCCTTGGAACTTCCCATTGCTGATGCAAGCGTGGAAGCTTGGGCCAGCGCTGGCGACGGGCTGCACAGTGGTCATGAAACCCGCCGAGCAGACTCCCCTGACGGCACTGCGGGTCGGCGAGCTGATTATGGAAGCAGGTTTTCCCGAAGGCGTCGTAAACCTTTTGCCGGGCTACGGCCCGACAGCCGGCGGGGCGATTGCCCGGCACATGGACGTGGACAAGGTTGCCTTTACCGGATCGACGGAAGTGGGCCACTTGATCATGCGTGCAGCGGCGGACACCAACCTGAAACGCGTCACGCTGGAGTTGGGCGGGAAGAGCCCGAACATCGTGTTTGCCGATGCAAACATGGACGAAGCGATTGAGGGCGCGCACTTTGCGCTGTTCTTCAATCAGGGGCAGTGCTGCTGCGCAGGTTCACGCCTGTTCGTAGAGGAATCGGCATACGACCAGTTCGTCGAAAAGAGCGTGGCGCGCGCGAAGAAGCGCACCGTCGGAAATCCGTTCGATAAGAAGACCGAGCAGGGACCACAAGTGGACCAGGATCAGTTCGACAAGGTGATGGGCTACATCGAAAAGGGTAAAAAGGAAAATGGCAAGCTGATGACGGGCGGGAATCGCGTCGGCGACAAGGGATATTTCATCGAGCCGACGATTTTTGCCGACGTCACTGACAACATGACTATCGCGAAGGAAGAAATTTTCGGGCCGGTCATGACCATCTTGAAGTTCAAGAGCATCGATGAAGTCGCCGAGCGCGCAAATAAGACAGCCTATGGGCTCGCGGCCGCGGTCTGGACCAAGGACATCACCAAGGCCCACGCCATTGCGGACAGCGTGCGAGCGGGAACGGTATGGGTCAATTGCTATGACGTGTTCGATGCGGGGGCGCCGTTCGGCGGATTCAAGCAGTCTGGAATCGGGCGTGAACTCGGAGAATACGGGCTGGCGAACTATACTGAAGTGAAGACGGTTACCGTAAAACTCTAACTTTGGACTGGATTTTCGACCCTAGGGGCACGATCAATCGTGCCCCTACTTTTTTTGGGCCGTACCGGGCGTAGAATCCCCGAATGGCGGTCACGCTTCGCTCTTACGAGCCTCACGACTTCCCTGCCCTGCACCGGCTGGATCAATCCTGCTTTCCTGCGGGGATTTCTTATTCGAAAACAACTCTGCGGTATTTTCTGACGCTCCCAAGCGCCGATTGCGTTGTTGCATTCGATGGCAGCAAGTTGGCGGGCTTCATCCTGACGGAGGAAAATCCGCCGCTCGCGCACATCATTACGCTGGATGTCGGCGATGCGTATCGCCGACACGGAGTGGGCACGGCGCTGCTCGCCGAGAACGAACGAAATCTGGCCTTGCGCGGCGTCAAATGCATCCTGCTGGAAACGGCAATCGATAACCAGCCGGCTGTTGCGTTCTGGGAGAGGCACGGCTATCGTACCGAAGCGGTGTTAAAGCGCTACTATCTGGGCCGGCTCGACGCCTACGAGATGCGAAAAATCCTGCCGAGTGATTCGCAAAAATCAGAGATGAAACCAGGAGATGCCCGTTGAACGAATACCTTCTCTCCGTTCTGCTGGGGATTGTGGAAGGACTAACTGAATTTTTGCCGGTCAGTTCAACGGCGCATTTGCGCTTGAGCGAAGCGTTGCTGCACATCGACCTGGCAAGCGGTTATTGGAAAATGTATTCCATCGTGATTCAGCTTGGCGCGATCGCCTGCTTGCCGGTGTACTTCTGGCACCGCATCGGAGCGTTTCTCTCGACGTTTCCGGCGGGAGAGCGCGGCGACCGGACCGTACTTACGCATCCGCTGAGTCTGACGATGGTGGCATTTGTGATTACCGCGATTCCCTCTTTCCTTTTGACGAAGGTGATCGGAAAAAATCTGGAAAATCTCGCGGTCATCGGATGGTCGTTGCTCATCGGCGGGATCATCATGTGGGTCGTTGACGCCGTGCATGCGAAGGCTGAAGCCGCAGGACCCGGAACTGCAACAGGAAGGATTCATACGTGGAAAATGGAAGATATGAATCTCGGCCAAGCCGCGTGGATCGGCTTTTGTCAAATCTTTTCGGGGGTTTTCCCCGGAACGTCGCGCTCGATGTCCACGATAGCAGGCGGCCAGATTGCGGGAATGTCGCGGGCTTCCGCGCTGGAGTTTTCGTTCTTTCTTTCGATGCCGACGATGGCTGCGGCAACTTTGTATACGCTTTATAAGTCTGTGCTGGGAAAGGGCGAAAATCCCATTGGCGTTTCGCAAATTACCCCGCATCAGTGGGCCATTCTGGCGATCGGCTTCGTGGTGTCCTTCATCATGGCTTATGGTTCCGTGGCATGGTTTCTGGCGTGGGTGAGGAAGCACGGATTTGTTCCGTTTGCCGTTTATCGCATCATCGCGGGAGTGGCCGTTTTGGTTTGGGCAGCAAGATTGGTCGGATGAGCGCATCCTGGAACACGCGCGAGAAAACAGATTGCTGTTCGCGACGGATTGTTTGGTATATTGGGTGCGGATTCGAAGTTCCTCCAGGCGAGCGCGCTAGCGCCAGCGTGCCCGTCGCACCACTCAGCCTTCCCCAAAAGCTGAGGAGAATTCTGTGCGTTTGCTGACTCCAACCGAAAACAAACGGCTCAATGAGCTGATTGGATTTTTGTGTATCACGCTGGCCATACTTATCGCGCTTGCGTTGCTTTCCTATTCTCCCAAGGACGCGGCATTTAACGTGAGCGCCGCGGCGCCGGACGGCAGCCCAGCCCGAAATTGGATTGGGCCTGCAGGCGCTTATGGCGCCGACCTCCTGTTCCAGATTTTCGGCTTCGCGGCGTTCCTATTGCCGGCGGCGATTCTCGTGTTGGGCTGGCGCTGGTTCAAGAGCCGCGCGATCGATTCGCAGGTGGCGACGTTGATCGGCTACGCCTTGCTGCTTCTCTCGCTTCCCGCGCTCATTTCCCTACTCTCCTTTATTCCTGCGGTTCGCGGAGCGATCCCGGCAGGCGGCTTAGTGGGCGGGGTGGTTTCCAGCGGTTTGCTTGCTGGCCTGAACCGCGGCGCTTACCTGGTCGCTCCAGCCATGCTCGTGGTAGCGATTTTCATGACGACCCGGTTTTCTTTTTCGGGTGCCCATGCCTGGGCCAGCGGGCCTCACGGACCCATAAGCAAAGTGGAACGACTTGGAATCCTGCAAAAAGCGGCCGCCCGATGGCATTCGTGGAGAGACGAACGCGAACAGGAGCGCATGCGCCGACGAGTCGAGGAAACGCGCATTTCCGGCCGAAAGCCGGTTACTCCGCAATCGTTTGGCAGTGCGTGCGTCCTGACTGAAGCGCCCAAAGCAATTCAGTTGGCCGATGAAAGCGAAGTGTTTGACGAGGTGAAAGAAGACACGCCGGCAAAGGGAATATTCTCTCGAAGGAAAGACCCGATTGTTTTCATGGGTCCGGAGAAGACGGTCACAAAGAAATCTGCGGAGCCCAAGATTGCGAAAGGCAATCCAAACTACAAGCTGCCTTCGCCCTCACTGCTGCGCGAGGGCGAACGCGGCCAGAAGCTCGACGAAGATGAGCTAAAAGATCGCGCGAGGGCCATCGAGGCCAAATGTCTTGAATTCGATGTGCAAGGACGGGTGACGCAAATCAATCCCGGGCCGGTTGTCACCACCTTTGAATTCAAGCCCGAGGCCGGCATCAAGTACAGCCGGATCATTGGACTTACGGAAGACTTGTGCCTCGCGCTCCAAGCCGAATCGATCTTGATCGAACGCATTCCCGGCAAATCGACGATTGGCATTGAAGTTCCCAATATCACGCGGCAAACCATCGCTCTGCGCGAGATTATCGAAGCGCAGGAGTTCACAAATTCCTCGAGCAAATTGACGCTGGCCATGGGCCGCGATTTGCACGGCCGCATCCGCGTTACAGACCTCGCGGCCATGCCGCATTTGCTGATCGCAGGCTCCACGGGCACGGGCAAAAGCGTCTTCATCAACTCGCTGATGATGTCGATCCTTTACAAGGCCAGCCCCGAAGACGTGAAAATGGTGCTGGTCGATCCGAAGCGCCTGGAGTTGAATCTCTATGAAAACATCCCTCATTTGATTGCTCCGGTGGTTACGGATCCGAAGATTGCCTCCAATGTTCTGCGCAACGCCACGAAAGAAATGGAAAAGCGCCTGAAACTCCTGGCGCAGCGCGGTGTCCGAAACATCGATCAGTACAACCGCACTTTCCAGAAGGCGCAATCGATGTCGCTCTTTGAGAACGTCGAGGAAACGGAGCACAAACCGCTTCCCTATCTCGTGATCGTAATCGACGAACTCGCCGACCTGATGATGGTGGATACGAACAACGTCGAAGAATCCATTACTCGCCTGGCGCAGATGGCCCGCGCAGTTGGTATTCATTTGATTTTGGCGACGCAACGGCCTTCCGTCGACGTAATCACCGGACTAATCAAGGCAAATTTTCCGGCGCGCATCTCGTTCCGCGTCGCCAGCAAAGTCGATTCGCGAACGATTCTCGACTCCAATGGCTCCGAATCCCTCCTCGGCAAGGGCGACATGCTCTATTTGCCGGCGGGATCAGCAAGGCTCCACCGTATTCATGGCCCACTCGTCTCGGAGGACGAAATCACCGCGGTCTGCGATTTCTGGCGTGAGCAAGCTCAGGCAAAGTACAACGAACAACTGCTCGAAACGCCCAAAGACGAGAACGGAAAGCCGGAGACTTCCGCTGGCGATGACACGGAGAGCGGCGGCGAAGATGTCGACGACGATCTTTACCAGGACGCGGTCCGCGTAGTCTGCGAGATGGGCCGCGCGTCGACCTCGACTTTGCAGCGCCGCCTGCGCATCGGCTACGGCCGCGCCGCGCACCTGATCGACATCATGGAAAAGGACGGGATTGTCGGTCCTCCCGATGGCACGCGCCCCCGCGAGGTTCTCAAAGGCAAAACCTGGATGAAGGAATTCGACGAATCCGGCCAGTGAGGTTTCATCGTTGGGTTGGTGCGTGCGCAGCTCCACAATGTGGATAGCACGGTTCTGACTTTCGTCCGAAACATTGATCCAGGACTCGCAAATTGACACAATCGCGTCGCAGCCCCTACAATTTCTAAACCACAAGTGCCAGGGTAGCTCATTGGTAGAGCGCCGCCCTGAAAAGGCGGGCGTAGCCAGTTCGATTCTGGCCCCTGGCACCATCCGAATCTGCGCCAGAAAAATCCTCCGAAAGTAGTCAGCCGCGGGCACAACTCCGTTCTGAAGCCTGGACGCTTCATTGAGCCCGATTCAGAAATGCAGCACGCCAGACTAAACGCGCCTGCTCATGATTGCGATCAAAACGATTGCGATAGCGACAGCGCCAAGAAAGGAAAGCAGATCGGCTACTATGCGCCTGCTTCGGGAAGTGCGCGCCGCTGCGCCGTCTCGCCCGGCGGCTGCGGCGCAGGTATGATGGCTTCCGCAATCAGACGCTCAATCGCAGGCGGCTCGAGTCCCAGCAATTCCGAAAGTGCTTTGGCCGTATCCTGCCCCAACAAGGGGGCACAAGTCGTAGTCTTGGCCGGCGTTTCGGACATTTTCACCGGAGATCCCGTTACGCGGTGTTTGCCCGCGGTCGGATGGTCAATCCAGGGAAACATCTGGCGGAACGCGGCCTGCGGATGATCTACGACTTCGTCAAAGGTACGCAACAGGCAGCACGGAATGCCGACAGCGCCCAAAGCTTCAATCCACTGATTCGCGGTTCTTTGGCTGAAGATTGCCTGCAGCCCGGCTTCCAACGCGCGCCGGTTTTTGATTCGCGACGCGTTGCTCGAGTAGTCGGGATGCGCTTGCAATTCGGGATGTCCAATGGCTCTACAGAATGTGGCCCACAGTTTTTCGCTTCCGACCGCCAGCGCAAAGCTGCGATCTCTCGCGGGGAACACCCGATACGGCACGACAGTGGGAAAAGCACTGCCCATCGGCCTTGGAACGCTCCCCGATCCCAGATAAGTCATGTAGTTCGAGGACATCGCCGAGATCATGCTGTCCAGCATCGAAACATCGACATACTGCCCTAGGCCGCTCCGTTCGCGGTGACGTACGGCCATCAAAATGCCGATGACGGCGAACAAACCTGCGTTGATATCCGCAACAGCGTACCCGGCTCGAACCTGCTCGCCGTCCTCCGCTCCGGTAATGCTCATGAACCCGCTGGAGGCTTCCACAACCAGATCCATCGCGGCTTCATCGCGCAAAGGGCCGTCCTGGCCATATCCGGAAATAGAACAATATACGAGGCGAGGATTGCGCGCCCGAACTGCACCGTATCCCAACCCCAGGCGATCCATTGTGCCGGGACGGAAGTTTTCGATGAGCACGTCCATCCGATCAAGTAACCGCAAACAAAGATCGATTCCTTCGGGCTGCTTGAGATCGATAGAGATGCCGCGCTTTCCGCGGTTTAACCCCAGAAAAAAAGACGCTTCGCCGCCAGCGAACGGCGGGCCCCATCCGCGGCTCAATTCCCCGCCCTGCGGGGACTCCAATTTGTATACTTCAGCGCCGTAATCCGCCAGCAACAGCGTGCAGTAGGGACCCGCCAGCGCGTGTGAGAAATCCAGGACCCGCAACCCCTCGAGAGCTCGATTGGAGGTGAGCGAAGGATCTTTTTCAGTGCATCGCGGTTCTGTCATAGCCGCTGCGTAGAGTTGCACATTGGCCCTAATACTATACACAGCGGCTCTACGAACGGAAACTTAACGCGCGACCTCATGCGATTCAAACGCAATCATGCACGAAATGAAGCCCTTCCTTTTGAAGCTCAAATTCGGGCCGTGGGAAAAACTGTGGCACGCCGGTGCGCGACGCACGATCTGCCGCAAGTTCCTATCTTCCGTCGCCCATACTTTTTAAGTTGCTGAGCGTCGCAGGCTTGTCCAGCGAGTCAGTGGCGGCTACTCCCGTAATGAGGCGTGCGCCACGGCTGAAAGTTAAGTATTCAAAGCCCCACTGCACGAAGACCAGAACGCGGCTCTGGAACTCGACGATGTACATCAAGTGAATGAATAGCCATACGAGCCACGCGGGCAAACCGGAAAGGTGCAATCCAAAGATGTCAGCGACAGCTGCTGCGCGGCCGATAACGGCCATATCGCCCTTATTGAAGTATCCAAACGGCGCGGCTTCCGTTTTCCCTTTCAGCCGTGCCCGAATGACCTTCGCCGCATAGGCTCCTCCTTGAATGGCCAGCTGTGCTACGCCCGGATGCGGTTTTCCATCTTTCTCCAGGGAAAGAGCCAAATCGCCCACAACAAAAATATCCGGATACCCCGGCACGGTCAGATCGGGAGCAACTTTGATCCGTCCGCTCCGATCCGTCTCGGCCTTGGTGCGTTCCGCCAGCTTCCGGCCAAACTCATTGGTTGTCACGCCGCCGGCCCAGAGCACCGTCTTCGCTGCAAGCCGCTTTGATTCATCACCTGATTTGTACGTCACGCCGCTGGCGTCGATCTCTGTCACCATCACACCCTTGGTCACTTCCACACCGAGATGCGACACTAGCCTTTCCGCTTTCGCCGACAGATCCTCGGGAAATGCAGCCAGGACACGCGGGCCGCCTTCCATGAGGATGATGCGCGCCTCTCGCGGGTTGATGTGACGAAAATCGTTCTTAAGCGTTTCATTCGCGATCTCCGCAAGCGCCCCGGCAAGCTCCAACCCCGTCGCTCCGGCGCCCACAATGACGAACGTAAGCCACGCTCGCGCCTCTTGCTCCGTCGCCGACCGCTCGGCACACTCGAAGGCATACAGAATCTTGTGCCGAATCGCGGTTGCTTCTTCGATGGACTTCAAGCTCGGCGCCCATTCGCGCCAGTTATCATTGCCGTAGTAAGAGGTCTGCGAACCGGTCGCCACGATGAGCGAATCGTAGGAATACGTGCCTCCGTCGCGCAAAATGACGAGTTTCTCGACTGGGTCAATATCAGCTGCTTCTCCCAGCAAAACTTGTACATTCTTCTGCTTGCTGAGCACGCCACGCAACGGCGCCGCAATCTCACCAGGCGAGAGGGATCCGGTTGCAACCTGATACAGCAGCGGTTGAAATAGATGAAAGTTTCGGCGGTCAATTAAGGTGACATCGACGGGCGCATGCCTGAGTTTTTGCGCAGCATTCAATCCGCCAAAGCCGCCCCCCAGAATTACCACTTGGTGCCGATGTGCCATCTCGATCGTCCTTCCGCACACAACCTCATTCTTCCTCCTATCATCTCACCTACCATGAATTTCTCCATTTGGACGCCCTGGCAGCGTCTAAAGGTGCGGCAAATTTCCGTCCCAACCGGATTTGCCTTAAGGAATGCTCCCCCGTGCGACGGCGCGCGCTAGCGATACACGCTTTTGATGCGCCGCCTCACTTTTGCAAAATATGAAGACAAATCCACCTTCTAACACGCTGGATCGCGAGCGGTTGGAGCGCGATACTTTGCGTTTGCTTTGCTCCATCCTCGTAAAACCGGGTACTCGCCTCGAAATCTGCCGGCTTTTACATCCTGAAGATTTTCAGGATCCCATCCGCAGGGCTGTCTTTGAGGAGATAAAGGCCGCTGGCGAGCTCCGTTCGAGGGGACTTCGCGCTTCTCTGAAAGCCCGTATGCAATCCCGTGGCTTCCCCGCCCTCGATTTAGATAAACTTCTGTCTCCGAGGCCCGCGAATGAAACCGACATCGCCCGCCTGTTTGAGAGCACGCTCTGTCTGTTAAGACTTGAAGGGGCAAACGCTCCGGCTCAATTTGCTTCCGAGGCCAATGTCGAAGACTAACTACCGCATTTTGACATTAGTGGAGTCCCTGGGCCTCGCTGGATACATTGCCTGGTACATCTGGAAGCTCCAAATCGCCCACCCAAATTCCTGGATCGTTTTTCCGGTGTGGCTGCTCGCCAGCATCGCTCTGCATCGCGACACTCCCAAATCTCTGGGCTGGCGCGCGGACAATCTCTGGCCGGCGACTCGTCAGGGGCTTGGTATATTCGTAGCCTTTATCGCGGCCGCCCTCATAGTCGCCGTCTATTTTGGAGCTTTCCACCGCCTCGCGTTTCACTTTTCGGAAACGAAACGATTCTTCGGCTATTTTGCATTCTGCATGCTCCAGCAGATCGCCCTGAATTCTTACCTCACCAACCGCCTTCTGTATGCGCTCGAGGAGCCTCGCCTATCCGCAGTCGTCGCCGGCGCCATCTTTGCCGCCATACATTGGCCCAATCCTGTTCTTTTACCACTAACTTTCATTGGCGGAATAGCGATGAGTTGGCTTTTCTCTCGCGAGCGCAACATCATTCCGCTCACCATCGGGCAAGCCATACTTGGAACGCTTGTGTGGTGGGCCTTCCCTGCGACGATGCACCACGGCATGCGCGTCGGCCCAGGCTACTACTCGTTTCATCCTTGAACACTGAAGATTTGGCTCGGAAGAACCGTCACTCTTCGTTCGCTTATGGCTGTCGCCGTTCCTCGCGAATCTTCGCTGCGAACTGCCCTATAAATTCAAATGCTCGTAGCTCCCTGCGGTTTTTCGCGAACCGCCAGGCTTTCGCTCTACCCCAGCGTCTTTCCTCCACACTCCAGGAATAGTCAGCGAACATTTCGGGCACGCCCCGTTCACCAGCCTGTTTTCAAGCACATCGTGCCAGGAGCGCCGAACCAGCAATTCGCCGCAGCCAGGACAGAAAGTATTCCCCGCATCGCTGAAAATATTCCCCTCGTAAACGTAATGCAGCCCCGTCTCCAGCGCGATTTCCCGCGCCCGATGAAGTGTTTCCGGCGGCGTGCGCGGCTTGTCCTGCAGCTTGAAATCCGGATGAAACGCCGTGAAATGTAAGGGCACGTCCGGCCCCAGATGCGTCAGGACCCACTCCGAAAGTCTCCGCGTCTCCGCCGGATCGTCATTCAGCGTGGGAATCATCAGATTGGTAATTTCAACCCACACTTTCGTTTCTTTCTTCAACCATTCCAGCGTCTCCAGCACTGGCTGCAAATGCGTCAGCGTGATTTTTCCGTAGAACCCTTCCGTAAACCCCTTCAAATCAATGTTCGCGGCATCAACGTTGTCATAGATATCGTGAAACGCCTCGTAAGTGATGTACCCGTTCGAAACCATCACGGTTTTCAGGCCGTGTTTCTTGGCTGCGCGGCAAATATCAATCACATACTCACCCCAAATCGTCGGCTCGTTATAAGTAAAAGCCACAGAATCGCATCCATACTTTAGTGCCAGGAGTGGCACATCTTCCGGCGCCACATGCTGCGAGTGCACCTGATCCTGTCGCGACTTCGAAATATCCCAATTCTGGCAAAAAAAGCATCCCATGTTGCAGCCGGCGGTCCCCATGCTGAACACACGCGTCCCCGGCAAAAAATGATTCAGCGGTTTTTTCTCGATGGGATCGACTTGCAACGCTGCGGGCGCTCCATAGCCCAAGCTATAAAGCTTTCCACCCTGGTTAACGCGTATGAAGCAAAAGCCCGATTGACCGGAATGAATGTGGCAGTGCCGTGGGCAGAGGTAGCAGTGCACGCGGCCGCCGCCCTCGGGCTCCCACCACCGCGCCTCGTACAACTGCTCCGTTTTCTGGAGGATCTTCAACTCGCTCACAACGGATCCTCCTTCCAACACAATTATACGCCTGCACGCGTGGCGAAGCAGTCCTCACATAATTTGAGCGGTCCAGTCAGTCTCAGGCGTGGCGGCGTACTTGTCTCTGCACCCGCCGGCGTTCCGCGGCCCAATCCACGAAGTTCATCATGTTCGAGCGATATTTCCAAGACAGCCGAAAGAATTTTCGAGCGTCCAGATTCGCTGCTTCTTTTCCGAGAAATGTTTCGAATCGCCACCGTAGATAAGGACTCTTCCACGGTCGGAGGCGGTATCCACGCGCCACACTCCAGTAGTAACGCATTGTCTTAAACATCGGTCGTACTCGGGCTCAACGCCCGCTCCCAAGCTTCGTTCTGCCTAATTTCCGCTCAGCGGGGCTGAGAGGTGCTCGTGCACCAGCACCCATCCGGATCCGCGCTTCTCCCAGATGCCCGTATAGCGAATGTCTATTTCTACAGTTTTACCGTCTTTTGTTTTTTCCGATAAATGCATCGGCACCGTAGTCCACGCGATCGTGCCGTGCCGGCTCACCTTCAAGTCCTTCCCCGCGCTCAGCGTTCCGCTCTCCATATTGTCGAAAAACTCTTTCTTTACGCCTTCGTGATATTCCTTCCAACTGTGGTAAGCGAACGGTGCGATGTCATAAAAAACCCGCCCCTCCTCCTTCGCATAGAATCGCGCTGGCGCTTCGGCATTCCCGGTACTCCACGCAGCGCAATACGCGTCGGTCAATTTTCGAAACGTGCCGTAATCCGTGGCCTTCTGTTCCGCGCGGGCTCCTACGAAAGTCAGCAATCCGCCTGCTATTGCCAATGCTACATACAGTAGCCAATGCCAGCGCTCAGCACGTCTGCCGTTTGCTGCTTCCGCGTTCATTAACTTTCTCCGTCCGCCGCGAGACGCTATCGGCATCAAAGGTGGGAAACGCCACCCATCATTGCCGCATACCCTATGGCCCATCGTCGAATTTTGCAAGAGAGGCCTAGTACCCTACTCTATCCTTCGCTTTGCTTTCCACTTTCGCCGCTCCCATCCGTCATTCGCCGGTAAAACCGGCCTGTCTGCCGAAAAGCACATGCGTACATCTACGCCCCGCGCCTAATCTCGTTTCCGGGCACGCACAACGCCCAGTGGGAGGCCAGCATGACAAAGCGGGAAGTAGCAGCGCGGAGGCAAAAAAGGCTTTGGGGAGGTTGTTTGATGTCACTAGGACTCGCAGCAATTCTGGCAGATCTCGCCTTTCTTGCCTCCACTCTCACACGGCTCTTTGAGGCTTCGCGGCTCGGCCTTCTCGGGCTCGTGCCCTCTCTAGGCCTGTCTCTCCTTCATGCCGCGGGGGCCGTCGCTCTTCATCAGGTTGACTACTTCTCCCTCATCTCCCGTATCTTGGTATTATTCTCGTCGCTCGTTGCTATTGTTATCGGCGCCGTACTTTTGAAAACGCAACCCGCGGCACCGCCGGAGCAAAACCGAGCAGCCTTGCCCGTCCCGCATAAGGGAGACCGCTGATGGATCAGCAAGATCAGCAACAGATCAAAAGGCCCAAAGTCATGCTTGCCGGTGATTTCCATTGGGGGCTTATCTGGGGTCTCATCATCGTCTTCGTCGGCGTGGCCCTCCTCCTGGACCACATGGGCATCCTCCCTTTTGGCAGCGTTTACCGCTTCTGGCCTCTGCTCTTGGTGCTCGCTGGCGTAATGAACCTCGCCAACCAGTCTGGCCGCGCATTTGGCTTCATCTTGATTGTCGCCGGCATCCTTCTCCAACTCAGCAAGCTCGGCCTGATGCGCCTGACCTTCGCCGATTTTTGGCCCCTTGCCATCATTGCTGTCGGCTTGCTCTTGATTTGGGGCTCGCTGGAAACCCGCGGCGTTCTCCGCAGCCGCAGAAAATCCAAGTTTGACTGGACCCAGCCAAACGCAGCGGCTGCTTTCCGCCAGCAAGTAATTGACGCCAGTACTGACACGGAATCCTCCATGAACGCGGTTGCCATTTTTGGCGCCTGTGAACGCCGCTTCACGGGACAGCATTTCCAGAACGGAAAACTCACCTCAATTTTCGGCGGCATCGAACTTGATTTTCGGGATGCGGACATTGACGACGAAGCGGTTCTCGAAATTAGCTGTGTTTTTGGCGGCGTGGAACTTCGTATCCCCGAAACCTGGTACGTCAATTCCCGCAGTCTACCTGTCTTTGGCGGGTTCGAGGACAAAACCCGCCAGGCCAGAACTGACAATCCTTCGACCGGCAAAAGAAAGACGCTGATCATCACCGGGACCGTTGTTTTCGGGGGCGTGGAGATCAAAAACTAAGCGGTCCTCATGCATCCACTCCTCAAACCCATCCGGCGCTATCTGCTTTATCTCTCCGCATGGTCGCCGCTCGCTGGCATCCTCATTTATCTCCTGGCTGTTCCTGGCAAGCTCGGCTGGCGCGACGCCACTGTCCTCATCATTCCGCTTTGCCTCGTCTACCAATTCGTCTGTCTTTCCGCCTGGTACATGTGCAAAGCCTCGCCTCTGCAAAAGACACCCGTCCTGCGCACACGGCTTACCCACCTCGTTGCAGCCGTCATCATCAGTTTCCTGTGGGTCGAACTCGCCCGCATGTTGGCGTACGGCCTCTCTCAATTCCCTTCCTTCCGCGGTCTCGATCAAAAACTTGCCCCCCAATTGCCCGTCCTCTTCGGCGTCGGTTTCCTGCTCTATCTCCTCTCCGTCGCCGCTCACTACGTCATTCTGGCGATGGAGGATTCCGCCAAAGCTGAAGCTCAAGCTCTCGAAACAAGTATTCTAGCCCGCGAGGCTGAACTAAAGGCGCTCAAAGCCCAGGTGAACCCGCACTTCCTCTTCAACAGCCTGAACTCCATAAGCGCTCTCACTAGCGTCGATCCCGCAAGAGCACGCGAAATGTGCATCCTTCTCGCCGAGTTTCTTCGCATGACTCTCGGTCTCGGCGAAAAGACCGCCGTCCCGCTCTCCGAGGAACTCTCCCTCCTACATCGCTATCTCGCCATTGAAAAGGTTCGCTTCGGCGCTCGCCTCAACTTGGAAGAAGAAATACCGCGCGAGTCTCAGGCAGCCCTTTTGCCTCCTCTTCTTCTTCAACCGCTCGTCGAAAATGCCGTCACCCACGGCATTGCCAATCTTCCCGAAGGAGGCCTCGTTCGAGTCTCCGGCCACAGCCACAATGGTCGCCTCATCCTTGCCGTCGAAAATACCTTCGATCCAGACTCCACACCCATGCGCAACGGCGGCATGGGCCTCAAGAATGTTCAGCAAAGGCTCGACGCGCGATACGGCAAGGACGCCATCATGCGAATCAGCTCAGAAAAGGGCTGCTTTCGCGTCGAACTGTCGTTTCCATCCATGTCAGAAGAGGTCAAGAATTGAACTCGCGGGACGATAAGAAAATCCGTGCGCTCATCGTCGACGACGAAGATCTTGCGCGCCTTGTCCTTCGCGAACTCCTTCAAGCATGCCCGGAAATCGAGGTCATCGCCGAGTGCACCAACGGCTTCGAAGCCGTAAAAGCCGTCGCCGAACATAAGCCCAACCTTATTTTCCTGGATGTCCAGATGCCCAAGCTCTCCGGTTTTGACGTTCTCGAGCTCATCGGCACCGATACGCCCGTCATTTTCGTCACCGCTTACGATCAGTACGCCATGCGCGCCTTTGAAGTTCACGCCGTCGACTATCTCCTGAAGCCGATTGGCCGCGAACGTTTTAACGCCGCTCTCGAACGCGCAAAATCACGCATCGGCCAAAAAATGCCGCCCGCAGCCGAGCTCGCTGCCTCGGCTCGCGCTCCCAAGCAGTTCCTGGAACGCATCGTTGTGCGCGATGGCACTCGCGTCACTCTAATTCCCGTGGCTAAGCTCGATTACGCCGAAGCGCAGGACGACTATGTGGCCTTGGCCAGCGAAGGCAAGAAGCATCTCAAGCAGCAGACCATCGTGAGTCTTGAAGCCTGCCTCGATCCCGAACGCTTCGTCCGCGTCCACCGCTCCTACATCGTAAACTTTGAACGCGTCGTCCGCATCGAGCCCTACGGAAAGGACAGCCGCCTCGCCATCCTCGCCGATGGCACACGCCTCCCGGTAAGCCGCTCCGGCTACGCCCGCCTCAAATCCCTCCTCGATAACCGCTCCTAGCCGCCATCGCATAATTCCTAATTTTTCTGGAAAATGAAGGTCCGACGTGGCCGCCTCTGTGCTTCCAACTACCTGCGGCGCCGGCTTCCAAAGGCTTTTGGCGGTGACGTGCGGCAACTCAAGAGCCCGATACGATCTCGGATTCACGGCCCATCACTGCAAAGTAGATTTACTTCCCACTTTTCCTGTAAGCCCTGCCAGAAGTTGAGAGTCAGGCCGACCTATCTGTCCACGTTATCCAGCACCCAGATGCTCCCCGACACTTGCGAAACGGTGACAATCAATTTGTCTTGGGTTAAAGAAAGGCCGGCATCCGGCATCACTTCCGCAACCATTAACCTCGGATTGTCGAATGCCGTGACTTGAAACGGCTCTCCCTCCGTTTTTCCATGCACTGGATCGAAACGAGTGCCCCACACATTGAAAAAACCTCTGCGTTCTGACAGGTAGTAGATGATCCTGCCGTCGGGCGACCAGCGCGGCTTGTCGTCCCAGTGCGTGCCTTCAGTGACTGCTGTCCAAAGCCCGCCACCCACCGCCGGCGTTACGTAGATGGCCGACTTGTGCGCGGCCGGTTGAAATGCTTCCGCTTCAAAAACAACCCAGCGTCCATCCGGCGAAAATCGGCTCTGCCACAAATTGGTTTTCGCGTCACACGCGACAAGTTTTCGCTCTTTCCCTTTCACTGCATTACCTGCCACGGGTAGCGCCCAGATTTCCGCTTGGCCGCCTTCCGCTACTGCCCGCGAGGTCAGCAACCACGCGCCGTCCGCAGACCAATCAAATACGAACGGTCCAAATGAGCTTAGAGCTGTGATGGGCACTTCACCTCGCTCCTTGGACCAGAGCACTGCCTGGCCCCCTCCCGAGGATACTTTCATTCGAAAGTAGGCCAGGCGCGTTCCGTCCGGCGACCACTGCGGTCCAGCACGGACGTAAGAATCGTCCGCCGCGATGGGAGTCTCTCGACCGTCCGCCAGGGACTTTTCCCATAGCTCCCATCGGCCCGATCGTTTGGCTGAGAATGCCAACCTGCGGCCGTCACGTGAGATGTTCGTATCCCAGGCTTCCATTCCCGGCGATGTTACGGCACTTCCACTGCTGGTCACGCGCCCGCGCTGAGCGTCAAACGGAAACATCCAGGCTTGGACTCGTCTTGACTCGCTTGTAAAGGCCATCCTGCTCCCGTCCGGAGAAACTGAGAATTCCGAATCTATTTCCGTGCCGGTGGTCAACCGCTCGATGGCCAGAGCCTTTAGCGTTTGCGGATCGACTCTCATCCGCCAGATGTTTCTTGCTCCGCGAAACGTGCGCTCAAAGTAGATTTCTGTTCCGGAACGAGCCCAACAAAATTTGAAATCCGAATCCGCCCAGGCGCTAATTCCACTCCCCGCGATTGTCTCCGCCGACTTTAGGATTTCTGGGCGGATCACCGTCTTGGTCGCCGCTCCCCCATCCACAGAGGCGGTCCAAAATTGAGGTATAGGTGAGGGCCTCATCTCCCAATCCCAAACCCATATGGAAATTCTCTTTCCGTCGGGGTGCCATGCCGCCGAAATGGTCCAAACACCGTTTGTCAGGTCCTCCTGGACGGGACGGGGTGGATTCCCGTCCAAGCCCACGACGTATAACTGGCAACTCAAACCAAACCCTATCGTTTGCAACAGAATCCTGGAACTGTCCGGTGACCATCGCGGGTAATAGCCAAAGGACGTAATCTTCCGTTCCAATCCCGTCCCACCCAGTGCTGGGACGATGTATAACCCACCCTCTCCCTCTTCGGAGCGATACGCGATATATTTGCCATCTGGTGACCAATCCGGCTCCCAGTTGTTATCGGGCCCTTTCGTGATTTGAACCGGGTCTCCGCCGCTCAGCTGCTGCACCCAAATGTCGAATTTTCCGCCGCGATCAGAACTGTAGGCGATATATCGGCCGTCCGGCGACCAGGTAACCCCGAGCTGCAGACCGGCGTCAAAGGTAATGCGCGTCAGGGTGCGCTCTTTCGGCGGCCCAGAAACGTGCCGCCGCTTAGAAATAAAGTACCCAGCACCAACCATCGACACGCATGCAACGAATATAATCGTAAGTGGCAGGGCTCTTGAGCGCCTTGGGGTATGCTTCGGCACGGCGGCGCTGAGCAGTTCGACGGGTATCTCTTTGCCAACGGCACCTTCGACCGGTGCGACAAACCTGTACCCTCGCCGTGGCAGCGTCTCAACAAACCGGGGGTTTTCCGCCGAGTCCCCCAGCGCTTCGCGAATCTTGTTGATCGCCGTGTTCAGATTGTGATCGACATCGACAAAGGTGTCCGGCCATAGCCGTTTCTGCAACTCTTCTCTTGTCACCACGACGCCGGGTCGTTCCAGCAAGATGGCTAGCACTTGAAACGGCTGTCCGGAGAGTTTCAGTTTTAGTCCGCTTTTGCGTAGCTCTCCCGATTGAACGTCCACCTCAAACGTTCCGAAGCGGTATAAGCGCGGGAATTGACTATTTTCTTTCACTACCCTTACCTCAAGTGCCGACAGTCTAGCACCCACTCTCCAATAAACAAGGGTTATGCCTAATCACTCGCTAATCGACCTTCGCCTCCAGCCTCTTTAGTTTCAGTAATTTAAGCATCGCTTTTCTTTCGATCCTTCCGTCACCGTTAATAGAGTTCACATGCATTGAGGTAGCTACCCAGCAGGCCCAACGTCGCCCTCACCGCGCAACCCGCGGACGAGGACGACATGAAAATACAGATCACTGAGCAGCAATTTACCGCAGTCGAAGGCTTCAGGAATCAATGGCTTCTATGGCACCTGCTGAACATCAGAGTAATGGTCGGTTTCCTCGGCATCCTGAGCTCGACGGTCCCCGGAGCTCGCTTTGCCAGCGCACAGAAACTCAGCCCCACAATCAGAGTCCGTGTTAATAACTACACCTCAGCCTCGCCCGCCGTACTAACCGGGGCCGAACGCCAAGCCACTCGAATCTTTGGCGCAGCTGGTTTGCGCTTGGTTTGGGTGGATTGCCCGGAAAGTCACTCCCACGATCTCTCGCAAGATCCGTGTCAAGACGCGCTCGAAGCCACCGACATCGTACTGCGCGTTGTCTCCGAGTCTGCGCGGAACAAGTTCCAGGACACCGTCTTCGGTTTTGCCGTCCAACCAGTTCTCGCCACAGTCTACTATGAATATCCAGTCCGTCTCGCGAAGAGGGATGACGCGGACTTCGAACTACCAGTAATTTTGGGATCTGTCATGGCCCACGAAATCGGACACCTGCTGCTTGGCCCCGACAGTCACTCCAACTCTGGGATTATGCAGCCACGTTGGGAACACAAACAGGTGCGTCAGGCCATGACTGGCACCCTGCTATTCACGCAGGTCCAGGCGAAAAACATTCAAGCCGAAGCGCGAGCCCGCATGAATTCAGAAATGATCAGTCTCAAATCGCAGACCGCGAAACCAGTTGATTAGTAGCGACGTGCTAGGTCTAGGTTCGGAGAGCGACTGATTTGGCGTGGCGTATCAAGCAGGATTTCGCCCTGCATCTGTCCATGATCCGACTTTTCTTGAGGCACATTTGGCCACTCGGACGCACCTCGCCGGACTCGACTTGGCCTGAGACAGATTGTCAACTCCTGGCTAGTTTGCACGCTCAGGTCGGGTAACCAGAAAAGTTGGTATTTCTATCAGCATTTCTCCAAGCTCTATTCCTGCAGACGTGCGCCCGACTGTCTGAGGAGAAACCGCGAACCACGTCTTGCTATCATGGGTGACGAATCACGCCACCCGCCGCACCCAAATCCGTGACGTTGCCGGTTTTCCCAGGTGCATTGTCCGGCCGTCCGAGCGCAACGTCATCGTTTCGTCGTATTCCCGTTTCAAGACCTCGACCTTGCTCGATGGTCTCAGCCGCAAGCCTTCCAAAAATTCCAAAAACTGCCCATCCTTCTCGTAAACGCAAAGAATTTCGGCCCGTTCCTCCGCCCTCAGATCCGACAACAGCACCGCACCCTGGCTTCTCAGTTTCGCGACTCCGCCCCGCATCGGGACTCCGTGCGGGCACGTTTTCTTGTCACCGAATCGCTTCAGCAGGAGCGCCTCAACCTCCGGCGAAATCCCGTGTTCCAGCCGCTCCGCCTCGTCATGTGCTTTCGCCCAGGAGAGCCCAATCACTTCCGTGAGCAGCATCTCCGCAAGCTGGTGCCGCAACGCGAGTTGCTCCGCAACCTGTCGCCCTTTTCGGCTGAGGTCGATCCTGCCGTTGCGATCCACGCGGACCAACCCGTCTCGCGTCATGCGCTTCAGCGCCGCTGTCACCGCCGGCGGCGTTACTCCCAACTCCTCCGCAAGCCTCGCGCTGATCGGCGTCTGGTCCTCCTCAAGCATCTCCCAGATCGCCTTCAGGTAATCCTCTTGCGAAACGCTCGTTTTTTCTCTCCGCAATCTCGTTTCTCCTGGTCAGACTGCTACAGTTTCCGGATGCCGCTCCTGACATTGTTTCTGGCCTTCGCAACGCTGTGCCTGCTCTTCCTAATTCGATCGGCCAGCTCTGCCACTCGCTTTTCAATATCCTCGAAGATTCTCTGATAAAGTTTTGCATCCGCGCCGTAAGGATCTTCGACGAACCAGTTCTCCACTTTCGCGAAACCAGCAAATTCTCTCTCTTTCGCACGCCCGCTCATGTTCACGACGAGATCGGCCGCGTGGAAGGCTTGGTCCAGCAAAGCCTTCGATTCTAATCCGTTCGGCGGATATCCATTCCTCAGAAGCGTTTCCAACGTCAGCGCCTCCACCCGCCCGAGCGGCGTCAATCCCGCGCTTGATGCTTCCATGACATCCCCGGCAAGCTTGTTGGCAATTGTTTCCGCCATCGGACTCCGGCAAGCGTTCCCAAGGCACACAAACAGAACCTTCTTTCTGGCTGTCCCCTTCATCAATTCACATTCTCCAATTCTCAGACTAGCTCCGCATGGTCGTGTTCGCAACCCAATTGCTTCTGATTTCCCATTCTATTCCTAATTCTCTTAGCCACTTCCATGCTTCATCCGCCGCCGAAGCTGGCCTACTAATATTTCTTATTGACAAACTATTACTCCTGCCCCACAATTGCTTTTGGGTAACGGTGTGGTCCGTGCCCTGGAACGCCAACCTCCTGGTTGGCGTTTTTGCTCTCCGCGGCCGCTTTTACGCACTAATTCTATTGTTCCCAACACTTACGAAACGCCCCGACCGATTGCACAAAAATGGTGCAAAACGCGCCAGCAACTCCTTTAGAATCAATACTTGCAATATCGTTCCTAGGTGTTGATTCCAAATGGGTTACAGAAATGCTAAATCTTTTGGAATCAACACTTATGAAAAATGGGGAGGGGGTGGTAGTTATCGTTGACCTGAAGTAGCGGTCCCCGATGCTATCGAGCCATTGCTTCGGGTTTCCTGGAACTCGCCCTGACCAACTCCAGGAAATGTCGATGAACCGTCGTATCATCACTCAACTCGGGATGAAACGTCGCCGCTAAGAGATGCGCTTTCTGTACGAGGACGGGCCTCCCTGCGTACTCAGCCAGCACTTCCACTCCTCTTCCCACGCTCTCGATGATCGGCCCGCGGATAAACACCATCTCCAGCGGCTCCTTCTTCAGAGTGCTTGTTCCGTTGACGACATCGCTGGCGATCTGGCGGCCATACGCATTTCGCAATACGGTCATGTCCAGCAATCCGAGGGAAGCCTGTTCCGGGTTCTTTACTTTCGTCGCCAGCAAAATCGCGCCGGCGCAAGTCCCAAAGATGGCCCCGCCGTCAGCCGCGAACTGCTTGACGGCCTCGAATAAACCTTCTTCCTGCAAGAATTGCAGCTGCGTAGTGGTCTCGCCGCCAGGAAGGATCAGCCCATCGCAGCCTTCTAGGTCCTTGACCGTGCGCACTTCCACGCTTTCGGCGCCCAACTCCGCAAGCCGCGCCGCGTGCGCCTCAAAATCGCCCTGCACCGCCAGAATCCCGATCTTCACTTCATTCACTCCGCAGCTTCTATTTGTGGGGGTGGGGCTTGCCGCACCTCGCGTTGTGGGGCCACGGCATGCCGTGCCCCTGCGCGATCTTTCAAACGGTTCTTCACCACCCGCGAGTCGAAAGCATGTCTTTCTCTTCCAGTTGCCGCACATCAATGCCGCGCATCGCCTCGCCAAGTTCTTCATGCGCTTCGAGCACCGCCTTTGGATCATCAAAGTGCGTGGTGGCTTTCACAACGGCCTTTGCCCGTGCTTCCGGATCGCTGGACTTGAAAATACCGGATCCCACAAACACCGCCTCGGCTCCAAGCCGCCGGACAAGCGCCGCATCCGCCGGAGTCGCAATGCCTCCCGCCGAAAAATTGGGAACCGGCAGCTTCCCCGTCTTGGCAATCTGCCGAATCAGCTCGAGCGGCGCGCCGAGTTCTTTCGCCTCGTGCATCAGCTCGTCCTCGCGCAAGGTCGCCAGCTTCTTCATCTGGCTCACGATCGTGCGCATGTGCCGCACGGCCTCCACCACGTTGCCGGAACCGGCCTCGCCCTTCGTGCGAATCATCGCCGCGCCTTCCGCAATGCGCCGCAACGCTTCGCCAAGATTTCTCGCGCCGCAAACGAAGGGCACACGGAAATCGTGCTTCCAGACGTGATTCTCTTCGTCTGCGGGCGTTAGCACTTCGCTCTCGTCAATGAAGTCCACTTCGAGAGCCTGCAGCACTTCCGCTTCGGCGAAATGGCCGATGCGTACTTTGGCCATCACGGGAATTGTGACGGTCCGCATGATCTCGCGAATGATCTTGATCGAGGCCATGCGCGCTACGCCGCCTTCCTTGCGGATATCGGACGGCACGCGCTCCAGCGCCATCACGGCGCAAGCGCCGGCTTTCTCCGCAATTTTGGCTTGCTCTGCGTTGGTCACGTCCATGATGACGCCGCCCTTGAGCATCTCCGCCAGGCCGACTTTCACGCGCCATTCGTTCGCGGTATTGCCTGCATTCGCACCTGCATCGCCGCTTCCGTTCGCTTTCTTCGCATCCATGTCACTTCTCCTCTCGAATCGAAATCTTCAGAATGCTTCGCCGCAAAATTCTACGAACCGCCGCCCGTCGTCTGCTGGACCGGTTTCTGGCCGAGCACCACGAATCTTCCTGTGCCGCGAGCCAGCACTTCACCAGCGCCATTCCGAATCTCCCCGGCCAAAAACAAATTGCGTCCCTTCGCATCCGTTTCGTAGCCCTCGACGACAATCTCCTCATTCACCTTCACGGGCTTCAAATACTGGATAGTCAGCTCCGCCGTCACCGCCCGAACTTCGCGGAACCGGCAGACTTTCCCCATCGCTTCATCCAGCAGCACGGCAATGATCCCTCCGTGCCCCATCCCGCCGCCGCCCTGGTATCTCTGGCCCAATATAAATCGCCCCACGATTTTTCGCGTGACGTTGTCTTGCACGAACGTCAATTTCATTCCGGCGTCATTCGCTCCGCCGCAGCCAAAGCATTTGTTCACCGGGTTCGGCGCCAGTGTGATTGTGTCCGTCAACTTTTTTCACCTTCTCCGCTTTCGCGACGTCGTTACTTCCTTACTTCATAACTTTTTGTGTCAGACCAGCGCTACGCGGCTGCGCTCTGCGCGACGGACGCCGCGCTGCCGCTTGCGCATCTCCACGCGCAAGAGTTCGGCGAGGATCCCGACGCCGCGAGCGATCTGCTTCTCGTCCAGCCCCGCATAGCCAAGCCGCAGCGTATTGGGCAGCGGATTCTGCACATAGAAATAGCGTCCAGGCGCAAACAGCACTCCGCGCTCTTTCGCATGTATCAAGAGTTCGCTGGCGTCGAAGCCCGGCGGAAGTTCCATCCACAAACACATGCCGCCATCGGGCCGCGTCCATCGCGTGCCTTCGGGCATGTGCTTGCGCAGCGCTTCATCGAGCGCCGACAACCGCGAGGCATAGACCTTGCGCATTTTGGTGACATGCTTCGTAAAAAGTCCGCGCCGCAGGAATTCCGCGAGTGTCGCCTGCGCAAGCTGATCGGTGTGCAGATCGGTGGTCTGCTTCACGATGCGAAGCCGCTCAATCGCTGTGGCGGGTGCAACGATCCATCCCACGCGCAAACCGGGAAACGCCACTTTCGCGAAACTGTCGATGTGAATGACGATGTTCGCGCGGTCGAGCTGCTTGAGCGAAGGCACGCGATCATCTCGGGCATGCAGCCGCGCATAAATGTGATCTTCCACAACGGGCACTTGATGACGTCCCGCGAGCTCCAGGAGTCTACGACGCGATGCTAGCGGCATGGATGTGCCGGTAGGATTATGAAAATCGGGTGTGAGCACAATCAACTTCACGCGATTCGCGGCGAGCGTGGCTTCGAGCGCTTCCAGATCGAGGCCGAGAGCGGTTCCAGGCTCCGGGCGCGTCTGCATCGGCACGGCGAGGCAGCGCGCTCGCGCGCCGTGAAAGATCGCCATGGCGCCGGGATACGTGGGATTCTCGAGAATCACGGAATCGCCTTGCCGCACAAACGCTTTGCTGATGATGTCCAGCGATTGCTGGCAGCCATCGGTGATCAGGAGATTTTCGTCCTTCGCAACGATGCCATCGACGCGAAGATGTTCGAGCAACGCCTCTTTCAGCGGAGCGTAGCCATCCGAAGGACCAAGATTCAAAACGTCCGTGGCTTCGCGGCGCAAAACGGCGTTCACGCAAGTCTGTAATTCCTCGACGGGGAAATACTCCTCCGCAGGACGTGCCCTCACGAAAGAAAGCGAGTTTTCCGGAGTATTCGCTGTCAACCGGCTGAGCACTTCTTCGCCGCGTTCGTCGGCAAACAGAAGTTCCCAGCGGATGCCTTCGCTGCGGTTGAGTACGGGCGGCGCGGGGGGCGTCAGCTTCAAGCCATTTCCGTTGCCCTTGATGTAGGTGCCGCGGCCAACGTGGCCCTGGATGAGGCCTTCGGATTCCAGTTCGGCGTAAGCATTCGCAACCGTGGTGCGATGCACACCAAGCATGCTGGCAAGCTCACGGCTCGCGGGAATGCGGTCGCCGGGGCGCAAATCGCCCGCATGGACGAGCGAACGCAACTGGTCGCGAAGCTGGACGTACAGCGGGACGTGGCTCTCAGGCTGGAGATGAAGTGGCAACATTGTCTCTCACCTTGAGCCAATTCTACACGAAATTGGCCTGCTGCAAGAGCCAATTTGTCTACCGCCATTTTGGCGGCTTTTCGGCTGCTTTGGGGCCGCAAATCGGAGGTCATTCGGGGTTTGGCTCGTAGCCGAGGCGGCCATTTTTTTCGCCGGCAACGAGGCTGCGAATGCAGAGCTTGGTGAGGTCTTTTTCGTCGCACTGATAAATTTCCATCATGGGAAGGTCTTCGTCCTGGACTTCGTACTCCCCTGCTTGCATGTCTTCCGAGTCATCGTCGGAAGCGACCGCGACCGGGCTGCCGGGGCGAACGCGGATGCGGAATTGGCCGGAAGCGGGTTCGTAATTGTCATAGCTGAAGCAATGATGGATGCAGGCGCGGTCGACGAAGTGAGCGACGAAGGAAATGCGCGAATCGAGCGGCGCCCAAATCGTGGAGAGCACCTTGGTCCCAGGAGGCAAAGGCTGAACGAGGCGTTCGACTTCGACTTCCATACGATTAAGCCTCGAAGTGTCTTGATACAAAAAGGAGAAGAAGACGACCGCGCACACGCCGAAGCCAGCGAGATGCCACCTTCTTGGTTTGAGGCAGCCGAGCACGCAGAGACCAAAGATGGCGGTGATCGTGGTGAGGCGAGAGGCAAGCAGGCCAATCCAACCACCGGAGATGGAAGGGCGCAAATTCTCCGGCAAGAGGGCCACGGCGATAATCGCAACAAAATATAATCCCACTGGAAGCCGTATTGATTGCCAGAAAGCGGATTCACGCCGCCGCGATATCACATCGATGAGAACGCAAAGAACACCGAAGGCAACCGCAGCCCAACCAAGCGCGTCGTAACGATGGCCGTACAGCCTCAGTTGATCCGCGCCGTTCATCACGTAAATGGGGTCATGAGTCCAATCGAGGGCAAAACGAGTTTGGCGCATCAAGTAGAATCGAACGACGTACACAACAGCCAGCGCTGCGATGGGCATGGCCAGCTTCCACCATGCGGGCAACTTCGTCCAAAGAATCAGATAGAACGCCGTTCCAGCGAGCCAGAGAAATCCAATTGGATGGGCCAGCAGAACGAAGGGGAAGAGGAGGACGCCAAGAAGGCGCTGCAATCCCCTTCCCCGCCACAACAGAACTAAACTGAACGCCGCCAGCCCCAGCGAAAGGTAGTAGTTCAGAAAGCCCATGCTGAAGGAATAGCCGTAAGCCAGCATCGCGATGCATGGCGCGAGAAACCATGGAGGCTGGCCGCTTGCGGCGCCAGCAAGAGCAAAAACGCCCCAGAAAAAAATAAGCACGCAGATTGAAACGACAATTTTCTCGGCAGCGGCAAATCCGAAAAGGTTCGCTGTGTGCAGCAGCATCCAGTCGACCAGGACGTTGTTCCACTGGTGAACAATATAGAGTCCTGGTGCCTGGCCCTTTTCAATGAGTTGCGCCAGCCATGCGTTGTAGACGTGGCTGGCAAGATCTCCGGCTTCGATGTGGATGTGCCAAAGGCACGGCACGAGAACCGCGAAGGAAATGAGAGGGATCGCCCAATTATGCGCGCGGACAAATTGCCACCCGGTCTGTGGCGCGTTCGTCTCGCCAGTCATTTCCCATCCCGCAACGCAGACACCTCTTCCCAGGAATTGCCGCGCGTAATTCTACTATCTTCGGCGCGGCGGCGGAGAGCGATCGATGCGGGAGATGGCCGGGGCGAACTATTTGGATCGGGAGGACCGTTTCAAGTGAACTGCTAGCGGTAGATGTCCTTACGATGCCCGACACGGAGAACCAAGACGATCAAGCGGTCGTCTTCGATCTTGCAGATGAGTCGAAAATCACCCACGCGGTATTTCCAGAATTCCCCAAGGCGCGAGCCGTGCAGAGCCTCTCCGATGCTTCGAGGATCGTCCAGCTTCGCCACTCGTTCATAGAGGAATTTCAGTATACGTTTGGCCTGCTGCGCATCGAGTTTGCCGATTTCGCGGTCAACTTCGACAGACAGCTCAACGACGTAGGCCATGACGTTTCATTGCGTCTTTTAGAGGGATGCTCTGCTCTTCGCCGCTGCGGATCCGTTCCAGCGCGCCTTCCGCCAGATACATGTCCTCAAGGTCTTGCAGGTGTTCGAGAATCGCTTCCCGAACGTAGTAGGTTTTAGTGCGCCCGGTCCGCCGCGAGAGCTTTTCCAGGCGTTTCTCGATGGATTGCGGCAGTCGAATGGCCAGCATGGCTACCTCGCTATACAAGTATATCACAGGGATGAGGGCGCTTGAAGGACGCGGCGGATCAAATGACGAGCGCGTCGATTAGGGCACCCCAGAAGGACAATCGAGGGCAGGAAGAGAGTTCTCGCCACTTTTCGCGCGTGAAATTCCTGATCCGATAGACTTCGCTTCATTGGTACGCCGCTTTGGCTGGTGGGCGTAGGTGCTCCGAAACAACCTACTTTGACCTCCATCTACCAGGAGAGTCCTTCATTCGGAAACTGCCTAAGGCCGGCAGCATGCGCGGGGGCCGTCGGCAAGGTCAAGGCAGATCGAGAAAAAAATCAAAGCAAACCGTTAAGACATTCCCAACTTCCCGCTCGAGTGGCACGAAATCTAGACCCCACTGTAGCAGGAGTCACTTCGGAGCGAGGATTTCGTCGAGGCGGTCCGGGGCGCCTTCGACGCGCGCGAGCGCGGGATAGCGCAAGCCGCCGTTGTAACTGATTTCGATGGTTTGGAATTCGTTACCGCGCTTTACTAACAGCTTGATCGAAGCAGTATTTTTCTCAGCGGCGGTAATGGCTTCGCGAAGCACGCCAATGCTG
>DATJXZ010000109.1:0-13894 GCA_035499815.1 Candidatus Solibacter sp.
TGGCCACCTGCAAGGCCACCCGAGCAAAGGGCAGGAGTCCCACTTCGGCCATCGTCCCTCCTGCTTGATCAGAAAACACGCACGCCGCCCCCTTGTCGACCCCGCAAAATCGAGACTGTGCCGAGGATGTCAACAGAGCCACTCGTCACAACAAAATTTAGTCCAGAGACTCCAAACCTGGATCGACGGCGAGCACAAATTCGCTGAGCCGCTTGCCCCTCCCGCAATCCGCCATTAATTGGAATGCCGTGGTACTCCCAGCAGTCTACCCCGACACCTTGCGCTTCCGCTGTTCCTTGTAAGACCTCGGTACCTGACCTAGCAGCTTAGTGTTGCTCGGATCGAGTCTGGTTGTTCTAGCCGGTTTTCTCTTTCTCGCGCGCAAGCGGTTTGCGCATAATTGACTGGGACGAAGAGACCATCCTGATCTGGACCGGATACAAGTTGAAGGTTTAGTGGTCACTTGGGCATAGCTTCTGTCGTCGGCCTCGGACAACTCCCTGCCTCATCCGTTTTACCCGATTCGCTAAAATGCCAATCTTGCGAAACCAGCGTTGATGCCATCCCCGTGCTAACTCCCAAGGGAGGCGGGAACTACGAATCCCGTTGCCGAAAACTCGTGCATGGCCGCCGGCTCGATCATCTTTCTTTGCCTTGACTCTGAACTGCCGAACGCCCTCATTTCCGAGAACCTCAATCTATGCCTGCCGCGTCTCTTCTAATCTCCTTTGAGACTCTCGGCAGAATGTAAGGCGAATCGCAGGAGTCATGACTAGTGGACAAGAATCCGCTCGGACAACAGCTCCCGTGTCGCCTTCCCGCTTTTCTTCGAAGCACGCATCTCTTTGATTTCTGAATCTCTCGGCTGATCTATCCTCAACAGAAGCGATACCCCGGCGAATTGCCCTTTTACCGTACATCCATATTTTACAGGTCTACCTCCTGCGAATCGAGCCTCTTGCATTAAAGGGTGGTTTTCCCGGGTTAAACGGCAATGAGAGTAATCGAACGGCTACAGCGTAGGCTCATCTTGAGAGACCCGACTTCGGGGCCTGCATCTCCGCAGCCATCGTCCAAATCCCCAACGCTCGGCTACTTAAACCAATAGCGAGCCAGGCCCCAGTTGGCCCATAAGTAGCCCTCAACCCTTGAGAGCCACTGATTCGTCATATAATCACGCCAGCGCGTAGGGCTTGAGCCATTGAAGATTAGCGTCATCGGTTGTGGTCACGTAGGCCTGGTCAGCGGCGCCTGCTTCGCTGCCATTGGCCACCAAGTTGTTTGCGTGGACCACAACGCGGATCGAATCCGGTCGCTTCAGCAAGGCTCGCTCCCTGTGTTCGAGTCGCACCTAAGCGATTTGATATTGCGCAGCCTCAGTTCCGGAGCAATCACTTTCACCACAGACATGGCCTCGCCGCTACGGAGCTCCACTGCCATCTTCCTCTGTATCGGCGTTCCTCAACTCGAGAATGGCGATTCGGACTTTGCCGCGCTCGACTCCGCAGCCGGCCAAATCGCTCGTGTTGTGGATTCTTCAAAACTTATTGTAGTTCGAAGTACGGTCCCCGTCCGAACGGGTGAGCAACTCAAACATCTGCTCCACGTAACCGCTCCCCATCCTTTGGCTCGTTTCAAAGTCGCAGCCAACCCCCAATTCCTGCACGAAGGAGAGGCCATTGATGGCTTCCTCCATCCTTCGCGCATCCTGCTCGGCGTGGAAGACGCCGAATCAGAGTCTACTCTGCTAGAGATCTACTCCCCAATCCTCCAACAAGATTTCCAGTGCCCCATCCACAACCGAAACTGTCCATCTCGTACGCCCCCCCAGCTGCTTCTTACCACAGTGAAAAGCACCGAACTCATCAAGCAAGCCTCCAACTCCTATTTGGCAATGAAGATCTCTTACGCCAACGTGCTCGCAGACCTCTGCGAACGCCTTGGCGGCGATGTTCAGGAAGTCACTCATGCCATGGGCCTCGATCGTCGGATTAATTCATCTTTTCTTCAGGCTGGAATTGGCTTCGGTGGTGATCGTCTGCCCAAAGACCTCCGAGCGTTTTGCAAATTACTCCGCACGGAAGGCGTGGACTCCGGCATTCCGCAGGCCTCTGAAAACGCAAATCTCCAGCGTATCGATAGCTTCTTCCAGAAAATACAGAGTTCGCTCTGGGTGCTGAAAGGAAAGAAACTTGGCTTGCTTGGCCTTTCTCACAAGCCCAATACGAACGACATTCGCTCCTCACCTGCTATCAAGCTTGCCAGGCGTTTATCAACCGCCGGTGCACGCATCGCCGCATTTGATCCTCAAGCGCTTTCAGACGCACGCGCTTCCTTCCCGGAATTTAATTACTGCCCCGATCCTTACGTCGCCGCTGATCGGGCAGATGCCTTGCTTCTTCTCACAGAATGGGAAGAGTTTCGTAGGCTCGATTGGCAGCGCATTCGCAATCTGATGGCCCGCCCCTTGATCCTTGATGGACGCAACTTTCTCTCTCCGGCCCAGATGAAGTCTCTGGGTTTTGAATACATCTCCGTTGGCCGGCCGTGAGCATTCCTACTCGATCAGCAGCCGCGAAGTCATTCTTACTCCACTTTCTGGCTTACCAAAGCAGGTAGTACTGATAGATTTGTCTTAGTATATTTCCAATCGGCTTCCTCCGTGACATTTCCGGTGACAGCCAACGCAAAGCGTAATCAAGTTCTGCATTACATCGTCACCGAGCTGAACCCTGGGTTTCATAATGATGGACCTCAATGCCTTTTATGGAACCGCACTCTTGACACCGCCAGCCATCCCGCTCAAGCACGCGCGCCCGGACGATGGCGTACTCTTTCGGACCCAATTTTAATGGAGGTCGTTTCTGGCGAACCCGCGCTCGGGCCACCTTTACCAGTTCCCTAGCCTTGGTCCAGCCAACTAACTTTAAATCTCGGTGTATCTGCCGTGGCAGGTGCTCGTGGATGGCCATTAGGTAGTAGGCCTTTCTCCTGGAATCGGGGAAACGCTTCTCCAGAAATTCATCAAAGGATTTCAGTTTCTCTAACCTCCAATATTGTTTTGAACGAACCTCGCATAGGCATTGGCCCAATTCGACAAAATGGACATCTTTCTCGTGTTCCTTGCTCTTCCCCCAGCTCAAGATCTCGTCGATTTTGCCAAGAACAAAGACAGCTCGCCGACGATTCAATGCGAGTTCCACGGCAGCCCGTCCGGGAATCCACAAGCTCGTCAAGCCAATGAAGGTCGCTCGCTCCTACTTTGCGGATGAGGTTCGCGGCTATTAGTTTCTGGTTGCTTCCGCTCAGCCCCAGATCGCTGCAGTGAGGCAACTGTTCTGGGCAAAACGAAGACTGCTGTGAGAGGCGAACTGGCCCGCTTGGATTTGGCCGCGAGCGTTTCCGACGTCTCAGGAGCCCACCAATAGTGCCCCTGCAGTCCGCGAGAGATGAATGGGGCCAAGCCTGAGCGACCCAATTCGTTGCGCATAAAACGCAATTTCTTGCACTGTTCATTTTTTCTATAGTGGAGCACACCTTGGAAAGCCCACATTGTAGGGAATTTAGGTGATTATCAAGTGGGGAGAACGATTGGCGCCTGAGGTGCACTATTGGAGGAGATCGCGGGGTGTGTGATGACGACTTCACGTTTCCTTCTTGTGGCCCTCCTTCTGATGGGAGCTGCCGCTCTGGCTCAAGCCGATGGCGTTCCGACGGACCCCCGCATGGACGTCAGCGATCCCACGTGCGGCGACGGATGTACGATACTCACAGGCACAAGTTTTATGTTCAGCTCCAATAGCAATGGCGGGGGGTTCTTGACCTTCGAAAACGACTCGGAATCTAACTGGACTAGTCTCTTAATCGAGACAACGGGGATTGCAGCCGATACTGTCAACGCCACTTCCAATCTGTTCGAGAATACGCCTGAAGTTTACAATATCGGGAATTTGCTGGTCATTTATTTCTCGGGAGTCAGCGGCCCAGGGTGTGAGGAAGACTGTTTCCCGGGGATCCCCAACTCGTCCGACGAGAACGTCTTCACGATAAACCTTAACACTAACCCTGACGACACTTCCACGAACGGGACAGGGGGGTGGGGTCCTGACCTGGGCTTTTCTGCGAATGCAAACGTTCCCGCTCCTACTGTTCCAGAGCCGGCGACACTAACGCTAATCGCCGTAGGTTTGGGGGCTCTTCTCGCCAAAAAAAGCTTGCCACTAGGTGATGACACCCCGAGAGCTAATTCCCTTTTTTGGTGAATCTGTTCACTAGCCGCGCAAATTCCGGAAGCTCCCGCAAATCGTTCAGCTCGGGGTCGTTTTCTATTTCTTCGAGCGAATACCCCTTCTGCAGCGCGTCTCCCAAGGCACCCAGAGATTCTGCCGTTCGGCCAGCCAAGCAGTCGACTACCGCCTGCGAGTACAGCAACGAAATATCTTCGGGTTCGATAGAGCGCGCGTGACGGATGAACTCCAAAGCATGTTTCGAATCGCCTTTTTTCGCGTAGTACAATGCCAGGCTTCCCAAAGTATCGGCCGCACGCGGATCTACCTGTAGATCCTTGTAAGCCAATGCGATGGCCTTATCGTAGGTGGCCATGGCTTCTTGCCGTCGCCCGGACCATCGGAAAGCGTCCGCCAAATTCCCCATTGCGAGTTCGTAGTTCGGATTCGTTTCCAGAGCTTTCTGGAACATTTTGATGGCTTCGTCATATCGCTTCAGGTAAAAATATGCCGTGCCCAGGTTGGAGTAGGTTGTGCTGTGCTGCTCAAGCTCAAGGGATTTCTGGAAAACAGGAATGCATTCGTTCCACTTATCTTGCTGAAAATAAACGGCCCCCATGTTCCTATAGGCGGCGGCATTTTGAGGCTCAAGCTCGGTGACGTGCCGAAAGGCCTCGAGTGCTTTTTGATAGTCTCCGAACCGGTAATACGCCGTTCCCAGCGCGTTCCAGTTGAACCAATAATATGGATTGATTTCGATCGCTTTCTGATATGCCTGGATAGCTTCCTCTTTGTTCCCGCTGACGCGAAACGCATCACCCAGTCGCCGATATCCCTCGTCTGAGTTGGGAGCCAGCTCCAGTGCCCTCTTCAATTCAGCAATAGCTTCAGCGGATTTGCCTGTCGCGCTATACACGCTACCAAGAGCGGTATGCACTTCAGCGAGATTGTCGTTTAGGCGATCCGCCTGCTGACCTGCGGATAGAGCTTTATCCGCCCACTGGGTCTCCTTCTTCTCTCGGTACATACGGAGGCTGGCATCGGCCAACCCCGTGTAAGCCAGTGCAAAGCTCGGATCCTTCTTGACTGCATTTTCAAAATACTCGAGCGCTGTTTCCACATTGCCGACTTTCAACTGCCCACCCATGGCATTTCGGCCTCGCAGGTATAGTTCATAGGCAGCGGCGCTCTCAGTCGGGTGCGCGGTGGCACGAGCCAAATCGTCATTGCTCGGCTTGAGGGCAAGGGCGTCCATGAGCTGTCCGTACATCTGGTCCTCGATGGTCAGCAGATCCCCCGTTAACCCAGCAAACTCCTTGCTCCATACCAGGTGGTTCTCAGCCGCATTTTCCAGGTTTACCGTTATCCGCAGGTTGTCCCCCGATCCTTGTACCGTTCCATGCACAATCAGGCTCGCGCCTAATTCTTTCCCGATCTGCGGTAGCGGAGTCTTCGGGTCGATTTTTGCGCCCGCTGTTGAAGACGCCAGGCGGACATCCTTCATCTGGAAAAGCTTTGCTGACATCGCTTCGACCACCCCATCGGCTACATACCCAAGTGACGCTTGGTCCCCAAGCACGCGGAACGGCAGAACGGCAATAAACTTTGCCTGGGAAGTGGAGGGAACCCCATTTGCGTCGGGAGCAGGCGGACCAACGTTGAACGCTCGAAATATCCAGTGTCTTGTTTTGGGAATCGCGAAAACCAACACAAGCATCAGAACTAGCCCTGTCCCCGCAGAGTACCACCACCGTTTCTCAATGATCGGGAGGTTGATTTGCACCGTTCTCGTGGTCGAGCTAATGGGAGGAAGCGAAGGGCTCCGTCCCGCATCCAGATCCGCCAGAATCTCTTTCGCACTTTGGTAACGATTGGCCGGATCTCTTTCGAGACAGTGCATGATTATGTGCGCCACGTAGTCAGGCAGCGCTGGATTAACTAGTTTCACGTCCTTCGGCACCACCTGGACACGCTGATACATCAGCTGCCAGGTCGAATCTCCGGAAAAAGGAGTCGCCCCGGCCACCATTTCGTAGAACACCAGCCCCAGTGCGTAAAGGTCAGACCGGCTGTCTACCGGCTTTCCTTCTACTTGCTCGGGGGACATATATCGAGGCGTCCCCATAAGCGCACCGGTACGTGTCATGCCCATCTTTGCTGTTTCCAACGAGGTCGCTAGCCCGAAATCGGATACGTAGACGTGGTCATCTGCTCCGACCAAGACGTTTTGCGGCTTGAAGTCACGATGCACGACGCCCTCGGAATGTGCCGCATCGAGTGCTTCGCACAGCTGCCGAGCGATCTTAAGCGACCGCTCAAGAGGGAAGGGCCCTTCATCTTTCAGCAACTGGTTCAAGTCCTTGCCTTCTATGAAGGCCATCGTGATGAATTTCACGCCATCGACTTCGCCGAGATCGTGAATGCGCAGTATGTTTCTATGGGAAATCTTGCTGGCAAGCAGCAATTCCTGCTTGAAGCGCTGGGTTAAGAGATAATCGCTGACCAACTCTGGCAGAAGCGTCTTGAGGGCTACCGTGCGCGACAGCTCCTTATCGAAGGCTTTATAGACGTTGCCCATCCCCCCTGCGCCTATCATTTTCTCGATGCGGTACCTAGGCCCGAAATCTATTCCGGGTTCGAGGCCACCCGAAATGCCAGGCCCGCGGCTTGCCCCACTCGTGGCCCGAGGTCGGGAGTCTGCCGCTGGCGACCCATCTTGTTCATTTCCGAGAAGCCCACTCGGGTCGGAACTGTCTATCGTGCGATCGTCTACGGGAACGGACCCGGAAGGTGTCTTGCTCAAGATCGACACGCCTGGCGAATCCTGGCTTCGGGAACCTTCTGAAGGGGCTGCACTGTACGCGCCTAGGTCAACCTGATGGTCTTGACCCGAGGACGCCTGCCTGCCTGATGGTGGCTTCGGCTGATGTTCTCGATCGAACGGCGCTCCAGCTTCGTTACGTTCACTCTCTATGTCCAACTCAGGGCGTTCGAGGGCTGCTCCGCAGAGATGGCAACGCGCGGCGCGGACAGGGTTTTCGCCTTTGCAGGAAGGGCAGATCATGATTGAGGGCTGGCTCGACGTCAGCTATGCGGTTGATTATCCAGCACGTTTCAGCCCATCAGCAAGTAATATCTGGCATAACAACGCCGATACGAACGCCAACGGGTGTGATTTTCCACGAGCTTACAAGATTGATTCGCGACGCGAATCTCACCTTCCGTAAAAGACGAGCGGGCTTCGACACGCACTGCCCTTTAGGCAGTGCTCACCATGGGTCGTCATACTATCAGGTTACAAACTTTCGGTGACAGGATGGCGTCGCCGATAAAGGCAACTTTCCAGTAGGTTGATGTCTTTAAGACAAGAGGCTCCGAGATTTCTCGGAGCCCGTTGTACTGATAACAAAGCACTTGTTGCAAACCAGTTTAATCCGCGATTCGCTTCGCAAAGGATTTGATCCATGCAACGATCCGGCTGAAGCGGTCCACTTTATGGGTGGCAAAGCCGGCGATGAATGCGTGCGCTGCGTCCGGCTCTACATCGAGAAACCACCCGTTGGCTCGAAGCATGATATCTGTTAGCAGAAAAACAACCCGCTTGTTTCCGTCCATGAATGCTTGGCTTTGTGCAAAGGATTCCATTAGAGCGGCATCGAGAGGCAGATTCTTGGCGTTGCAGCTGCGGTGAGGAAACAATAGCGGCTTTGGAAGGATGGCCTGACCGAGATTTGTTGGTGCCAGCGGAAGTGAGAGAGAATGCTCCCCAGTTAACGTGGAGCTGTGATTGCGAGAGCTACCTTGCTCGGCTCTAGGAATCAAGCGGAGATGCTGGAAGACTCCCACGGTCTGACTTCCACTTCCACCTCACCTAAGAGAGTTAGTAATGGGATGACTCGTTTCGGGTCAGAGTCGGGTCCCCTTACTTAAGGACCCCGCAATTCCAAAGAATTCCGATTAGCTCTTCGGGGGTTGCGCGGTTCCAGCCCTTGTCATTTGAGGCATGGCACATCTCGATGGGGAGTAGCGCCCATGCAGTCTCGTCCCGCCATTCGAGGACCAAGTCCGGCCTGTCCTCAACGACCATCCACCCGATTCCTTCTACCCTTGCGGTAAGTTCGTTTCCGCCGTCTGCCGCGCGCCTGACGTTAATCTCCGGCAGGGAGATCCCATTTAGCGGATACCTGAATTCGCGCATCGATGATGGAGGCCTCAATTCGATTCCTCCTCCTGAGTATACAGAGGCGAAGCGGAAATCGACTATTCTCCGGCAAGTAATTTATTTTCATCAGGTTACGAATAGTCAATTTCGGAGATCGCTGTGTACCCTGGATGATGAGGAAACCTTGAAGCACTTGCTGCCAGAGAAGTCGTCCATTCCTCCGACAACTATACCTTTTGTCTTCTCATTTTTTTCGCCCTTGACGCCACACAGTTTTTTCGCAACACCAGCAGTGATGGACGCTAACTGACCACAGTTGCGTCGGGGTTAGTTTCTGAACTCCGTGACATTCATTGTTCTGGCTTTGGCCGTCGGTCGTGGGAATTTTGCGACGGAAAGGCTGCTTCAACCAAGAAATCCTTAATCGTTTCGCTGACTGTGCGCGGAAAGCGCAGCGCGTAGTCTCGAAGTTTCGCCGGAATTAGAAACTGCAAGTGGAATTCGTCTAAAGGCGTAGGGAGCCCTTCCTTACGATTCAAATAGATCCAATCAAGCAATGCCTTTTCAGGTTCCGCGATGAGATACTTGTTGTAACGGGTCGCCTTTTCTTCGTAACCCCAATAGAGGTCAGGAGAGATCTTACGGTATACGATACCGACTGACTTTGTGCGGAATGATTGCGGGTATCCCGGCGTGACACAGGTGAGCGCGGACGGGCTCTGGCTCGTAACACCTCTGTCGACCAGTGCTGATTCAAGAGAAATGTAAGACTCTGGACGGAGCAAGTTGACCAGGTCGCGTGGCGAGAATTGTCTGTTTAGGTGATTGATGTAGGTTTTCGTGGAAACGCGTTCGACGAGTCCTCGCGCCTCGTACCGTCGCAGGGCGTTGCCCACGACTGCTTCAGAAAGTCTGTATGTGCGAGCCAATTCGTCTGATCGTAGGATACAGTTTCGGCGCGATTCTTCGGTTAAAATGGTTGTCCAGTTCATCGGCGTCCCTCAGTGAGCCAGTCGGAGAACACTGTTCGCAGCGATTGCCGAATGGCTTCGAATCCTTCTTTCTCAAGCTGTTCGAACAACGGCAGCGGCAAAACCGGTCGCAATTCGACCGTGGAGAGCTTTGCTGTAACAGCCTTGATGCGTACCTCGATGGATTCTTTGTCGAGTTCCTTCATTCTGATGAGATCTTCGAGATGCGGGCGTAATGTCTTGTCTAAGCCTGCTCCGCGCGATAGCAAGAAATGTATGTCGAAGGCATCCCTAGTTTTGACACGGCGGCGACCGAGGAAAGTTTCGCATTTCTGAAACAGAAGATAGTTGGCATTCGGGGTCCGTACCGTTTTTTCGGGAGTTTCGGCAATGGTGTGTTTGACGATCTGAGTTTCGAGGACACTCCCGCCTATTCTAGTTAGATCGATGCTGAAGAGGGGCTTATGATTGGCGAGGACCCACTGCTTAAGGAAATCTGGACCTGCAATGTCCTGCTGAAAATCTAGCTGTCCGAGGCCGAAAATTTCCGCAAGGGGCTGGATTTTGGAGCGAACAACGGCCTGAACATCCTCTGTCTTCGGCAGCGGCCCTAAGGAGGCTAGAAGGTCCAGGTCGCGGGACAGTCGAGGGCTCTCGTGGAAAAGCACGAGCGTGGCTCCGCCCAATAGAATGAACTGGTCTGGAAACGAAGCGAACAGGGCTACCGCGCTTTCTTCCATAAGGACGACGATTTCGGCCTCTAACTCTTGGAAACCACGATCTCTATACTTGTCAATTCTATCCTGTAAGGTCATAGTTTCTAAAACCATCATAATACGTATTTACAGAAATTATGTACATGTTATATTTGTCAAATCAACTATTTATGATGCTTTTGGACATTATGAGATGATCTTGGTGAACTCGACAGCATGGATCAAAGGGGATTCAAATACGGCATTCTGGATGGATCAGAGGAGAAATATTGAAAGGCAGCGAATGCTCGCTGAGGTCAAGCGGAGCTGAATTTAATTCAATCCGAGGTGAACTTTCAATTGGCGGTTACGCAGGTGGATCACGCGATAGGAGAATTGTTCGATCATCATCACGTGCAGATCGTGGACCCGGTGACGTAAGGACACATGGAAACCCGCGGAAGCTGTTCAGGAGAGGCTCCGGGTAGCAGGTACGCCGAGATAATCGAGAGAATTTCGAGGCGCGGGCGGGATTCGCACCCGTGGTGGCATTGAAAACGCGTGAGTTACTCATTTTACGTAATGCCAGAAACGCTAAAAACGCTGAACTCAACCCCTTTGGCTACGTGGTGGCTACACAGGGACTCCTGGTGTGTGAAACCTAAAGGATTTTGTGCTTTAGCAAACCTGCACATGCTCTATCTGCATCAGGGCGGCTAGTTTCCTAAGTTTTCCAGCGATATGGCCCACTCCAATTGCACAGTGATGAGCAGGGCCTTTGGCGTTCCACGCCTCCATAAATTTCTTTGCACCAATACGGAATCGATATCGGCTGTTGGTATTTCCGATTTCCAAGATTGGGCCAGGGACGGATTCTGCTTCTGCTGTAAGCAGAAGTAGGCGATCTGCAGTTTGCACGATGGAGAGTAGAGTCACCGGGCCGTGCTTGACGGCCATCTCCACCGATAGCCCTCGACCGACCTTCCCGTGATAGACCTGTAAGGGTCGAACCTTGATCTTGCCTTCGGCAATGCCCGGATGCCCCGGACCGTCGTGACCCATCAGAATGACATCCTCATTGAAGTCCGTGGCGTAATACTCCGTGAACGATCCTCCTGCGCCGAAGCAATCCATGATCTTCATTGCCTGGGCGTTCTTGATTTCGTATTCGCCAGCGACAGGCACTCCTCGAGCCGTCAAATTGCTCGCCCCCAGAATCATCGAGCTGATAGTGTCTTCGTTCTCTTGATTTCCATTACCTCGATAGTAGTAAGCCAGCGATCCTAACCGATGCCCTTTCACCATTACATCGAGCGCCACGGAGGTGCGTGCCGCTCGCTCCAACTCTTCCATTGCGCAGTCCGGCTGGATTTCAAAGGATTCGTGGAATTCCTTCACACGTTGAGCAATCTCCGATGCTCGTACCTCGCGGCACAAACTGGCCAGTTCGTCAACTTCGAGCAACTCAATGTGTCCGCCAAGATATGCGCATTGCTGGGTCAGATCAGAATAAATGTCGAGCATTCCCCCATAATAGTGGCCCATGGCACCCAAGCGATTGTGTTCCATTGTGTGAGCGACGTGTCCTGCTTCGAGCCAATCGGAGATTTCCTGCCAGGCTTCTAGATCGTCCTTGAGAGTTCCCGTTACCTGAAAAAAAGGAATGTGGCAGCGGCTGAATACATTGGAGATTTCTGGCACGGCACACGCCTGGCAGTAGGCGAGCCACTCTGCCGTCATTTTTGTGCGATTGCCGATACGATTGAAAGAAGCATAGTCAAGCGCAGCGCTTGGGGAGAGATTAAGCAGGATCACGGGAACTTTTGCTCTGCGAACTACGGGCAAGACCGTCGCCGAGAGCGCGTAGGTGGTTACATACAAAAAAATGAGGTCTACGTCCTCGCGACGAAATTGGTGGCCGGCGACAACAGCTTTTTCTGGAGTGTCAACCAGACCGAGGTTAATCAGCTGTACGCCGGGCTTTTGGAGCTTTTGGGCGACTTCTTGAAGATAGCGACTCAAGCGTTCAAGCAGGCCTGCAAACTGCGGCCAGTAAGTGTCCAGACCAATTCCGAACAGCCCAACACGAAATTCGTACTCGCTGCTTTTTTCACCCATCGTAACTCTCCGAAGAAACGCGAACCTTACCTGAGGCAATTGACTTTGACACGCAACATTTACTTATTGGACGCAATTCAGAACTGGCGTGCCGTCCCGATTCTCGGCGTGGATACTGTCCGCAAGGTGGCTCGCCGGATCTCCTTGTTTTTCGGATGTGAAAGGAATATAGCTCTGCGGGGGGTCGTGATGCATCTCAATCGTTTTGTGCGGTGGGCCATCCTGGTGCTTGCTTTGCTGAGCGGCTCCGATTCCGTGAGAGGGCAAGCCACGCCTTTTAAGATCACAGTGCATTGGAACAAGGTCATAAGCGTCTCCAAGACTACGCCTACTTTGCAGGTTGTCGTAAACCCACCGTTGCGCCGCGGTACTCCCGTTCATGACAATGCGTTCCGAGCTCTCCACGATCTGGGTGCCGACTATGTCCGCTATGTTCCCTGGTTCCCTTATCCGCGACTCGGAGTGGCCGAACTTGAAGCGCCAAAGAATGGGATGACCTTCTGGGACTTCTCGGTGATCGACCCGATGACCATAGACTTTCTCGAGGCGACGAAAGGACATTCGGTCATTCTCAATTTCAGCACCATTCCCCAGTGGATGTACAAAACCGACAAAACGGTGCCGTATCCCGATGATCCCGATAAAGTGGTTTGGGACTACGAGCAGGGCACGGAGTTGCGCGATCCATCGTTTAAGGAAGTCGCGGACTACTATACGCGGCTTCTTTCCTGGTACACCAAAGGCGGATTTACAGATGAGCTGGGAAAGTGGCATGAGTCTGGCTACCACTATTCGATATCGATGTGGGAGGTTCTGAACGAGGTTGATTTCGAGCATGTCATGACGCCGCAGACCTATACAGGTTTGTACGATGCGGTCGTGACAGCGATGAAGAAAGTGCAGCCAGACATAAAGTTCGTTGGCGCGGCTCTGGCAATGCCGGGAAAGCGACCTGATTTCTTTGAGTACTTCCTGAATCACAAGAACCACAAGCCCGGAATCCCGCTTGATTTTCTTTCCTATCATTTCTATGCCGTACCGACGCCGGACGAGCCGCTCGATATTCAACAACATACTGTTTTTGCACAGGCCGACGGCTTTCTGGACACGGTGCGGTACATCGAATCGATCCGAAAGCGCCTCTCCCCAGAGACACGCACAACCATCGACGAAATAGGAATCATCTCCGCCGACGACAACGGACAGGACCAGCCGGGTCACGTAACGAAGCCAATCACCGATGCGTACTGGAATCTTGCAGGAGCGGAATACGCCTACATATTTGGGGTGCTTGAAACTATGGGCATCGACGTAGCGGGCGAATCCCAGCTTGTAGGTTATCCAACACAATTTCCCAGCGTCTCGATGGTGGACTGGAAGGATGGCAAGCCGAATGCACGACTCTGGGTTCTCAAACTATTGCACGACAATTGCGGTCGTGGGGATAAGCTCGTGGAGATCGCTCCGTCTAGTTCATCGGCTCCGGCCCAACCTTACATCTATAGCCTTGCCCTTGTGAACGAGCAGGGCAAACGGAAAATATTGCTGATCAACCAACGCGACCGGGATTTTGGCGTGTCCGTTGTCGGTGCTGCTGGTGGTCAGTTGGAAGCGGTAGATGTCACTACAGGATTCCAACCGCCGACTGCGGCAAAGTTGGCATCCGATGAGTTCACTCTGCATGGTTTTTCTGTTGCCGTAGTCACGTTGCCCTGATTCCGC
>DATJXZ010000110.1:0-158085 GCA_035499815.1 Candidatus Solibacter sp.
GACTTGCGGTCTTTCCTCTGGTATTTGTTTCTCACGGCGGCTCTCTCCTTTAAAAGGGATTCGCAACCCGAACTCTATCCGAGTTCGGGCGAGAGCCGCTGCTTCTTGTTCTCAAGTTTCAACTAAACGCGGGGCATTCTCGCAAAAGATGAATTCCCGAGCGAGTGGTCGGCTACTCGGAAACCATTTTTCACGCCCACCCGGATGAACAGCAGGCTATCCGGTTAAGGGAAACTGCATCTCAAAACCAGGAGTTTCAAGCGCGAGATTCCGGACAAATTGCCGCCGACTGCCAAACTGGCCCATGGCTATTTTGGCTTCCCACTCCTCGGCAGAAAACATACAATGTCTTCGCCTCTGGCCCGCGCCTCGGCCCGGTGACTATCGAACAATGATTCGCTTCTTCAAAAATCGTGCCGCTCGTGGCGCCAGCACAAGCCAGTCCCTGGCTCTCGGCAGCCTTGAGCTCGAGCTGATGGAAGTCCTGTGGTCGTGTGGAGAAAGCTCGGTGCGCGATGCCGTCTCGAAGCTCAGCCGCCCCCTCGCCTACACCACCGTGATGACCACACTGGATCGCCTCTTCAAAAAGGGTCTTCTCGACCGCCGCAAATCGGATCGCGCCTTTTATTATTCGCCCAACTTCTCTCGCCAGGAATGGGAGCGAAAACGCGCAGGCAGTTTGGTCGCCGGTTTCCTCTCTGGTCCCCACCCTTCTCGCGAACTCCTGCTCTCTTGCCTCCTTGATGCCGTCGGCCAGCATGACGCCACTCTCCTCGATGAGCTTGAAAAGAAGATCCGTACTCGCCGAAAAGAGCTGTCCCGGGAGAATCGCTCATGACTCTTCCGTATCTCTTGCGGCTCCTCTGCCTCTGCTTTGCTTCTTTCTTTGTGTTGAACGCCGCTGCCGTTCTGCTAGTGCGCCTCGCCTGCAAATCCGCCATTCGATTTGCCGAAAAAAAACCGTCCGTCGCGGCTGCTCGTTTTCTCTTTGTGCTGCGTCTGTTTCCCTTTTTGCTGGCGGCCCTCTTTGTGGCTGTTCTCTGTGTTCCCAGCTATCTCTGGCTTGAGCCTTCCGGAGCAGCCGAGCAAGTCGGCGCCTTCTGCGCCATCCTCGGATTTCTTGGTGCGGCGGCTTGGGCCTGCTCAATTACAAGGGCTGCGCGAGCCGTCCTCGCCAATCTGCGCCATCAACGATGCTGTGTCGCTCCATCAGGCGATCTTCGTCCTTCCGCTCCATCTCTTCCATTTGTCGTCGTCGAGCAAGACGCTCCACTGCTTGCCTTGTCCGGCCTTCTTTCTTCGCGTTTGCTCGTCTCCCGTGGTGTCCTGCGCTCGTTTTCCCCCGATGAACTCGACGCCGCTTTGTCCCATGAGCTGGCCCACCGCGCTTCCCGAGACAATGCCAAACGATTCCTGTTCCTTCTCGCTCCCGATATTTTTCCCTTTGTCCGCCCGCTTCGAATCTTGGAGCGCGACTGGTCAAAATTCACGGAGTGGTCCGCGGATGACCGGGCCGCTGCGGGCGACTCTCGCCGGGCACTCTCCCTCGCGTCCGCTCTCGTTCGCGTTGCCCGCATGGGCTCGGCTCCGCGCTTGCCAGTGCTCACCACTTCGCTCCTTGCCTCCGACGCCGAGCTTTCTGCCCGTGTAGACCGCCTGCTGCATCCAGCACTAAAAGCGCCGGTGCGCACTCGCCAATACCGGATGCTCTTGCGAATTGGCGGAGTTGTGGTTGCCGCCTGCCTCGCAGGCTTGCTTCTCGCTCCTCCGACTCTCGCGGCCGTCCACGAACTCCTCGAACTCTTCCTTCGCTGATCCCGATCACAATTCGCGCCATCTACTTGCATGGCCGCAACGTGCTGAGCACTTGCATGGAACTCCTTCAATCCGTCCGGGTGAGTGTCTGCCGGATCTTCGAACGAAAAACCTCTGATCAGCTGCGCGGCCTTAATCGGGGTTCAAATACCTCACTTGACCTAGGACCTGTGGTAGTAGTCCCTCGCCTCCAGTAGCCTAGCGTTCGACATGAGCACCAACTCCTCAGCCTTCAGATCGTCGTTTACGCGGATTATCGTCGTCTTCTCTTTGCTCCTCATGCCCTTCAGCGCTCGAGCGCAAAATCCCCGCGGCGCCCTTCGCGGCATTGTCCAGGACACCACCGGTGGCCGCATCTCTTCGGCAACGATTCTCCCTCAGACCACAGCATCAACTTTTCAAAGAAAGGCCAAAACGGACGATCGCGGGGAATTTTTAATTGAAAACCTTCTCCCCGGCACGTATCAAGTCACTGTAATCGCCAAAGGTTTCGCAGAGGCTAGTGCGGACGCAAGAGTGCTGATCAGTTCCGTCCGCGACTTGACCGTCACGTTGGCTCCTTCCCCCGTGCAGCAAACTGTCAACGTTTCGGGTCAGGCCTCCTCGATTACCACTCAGCCGCTCGACTCCGCCAGCGCAGTATATCAGGCGGTGATCACCGCACAGGACTTAGACACTATCCCCCTCGCTGCTCGCAGTTTCGCAAACATTGCTTACCTCGCTCCCGGAACCGAGCCCGTCGAACCCTCCGATCCCACCAAGGCTCGCATCACCGCCGTTTCTACCGGGGGAAGTTCCGGCTTGAACAACGATCTTTCCGTCGACGGTGCCGACAATTCAGATGACTGGATCGGGGGATTCCTCCAGAATTATTCTCCCGATTCAATTCAGGAATTTGCTGTCCGCACGGCTCAGGAAGACGCGGACACCGGCCGAACTACCGCTGCCTCTATCGTTATTTCCACGAAGAGCGGCACCAATCAATGGCATGGGGATGAAGCTTTCTATGATCGCGCCGCATCACTCAATGCACGCTTTCCGATTGAAAATCCCGCGCCTGATCCCAAACAACCCTTCTCACGCCAGAATTATCTGACAACGCTGGGCGGGCCCATTGTGAAAGACAAACTTTGGTTGTTCTCCTCATTCGAATACGTGCACGAAAATGCCAGCATCGCCTATAGCCCGGACAGCCAGAACGAATTTAACGCCCTCGCGCAGCTTGCCGCTGACGGTCTTATCAATGACAACGGCACTGGTGTGAATTCAATCGCTGTTCCCTCCAGCGTTCCCGTCCCGTTTCGAGATTATCTCGGACTGATCCGGTTCGACTGGGCGCAATCTGCAAATTCGCAATGGTTTTTGCGCGCCGCCTTCGATAGTTATACGACCCGAAATGCTCTGGTGCAGCAGGCTACCCTGCCCTCGACCGGAGCCACCACTCACAACAATTATTTGAATCTCGTCATCAGCAATCAGTTCACGTTTAGCCCCTCATGGGTTGGTTCTTTGGTTCTGGCAGGCAGCGGATTGCATCTCACCCAATCACGGAATTCAGATCTTGGCTTCGCCCTCGCCTTCCCTTTCAGCTCTACTTCCGCCACCACTTCGGGTTTCGAAACCTTTGGCGACAATCAGTTCGTCACCGCCATCACCGCTTTTCCCGTCCTTCGAAATCAAGAGAAGTATCAACTTCGCTACGACGTCAGCCATGTGTCCGGACGCCATGCTCCCCGATTTGGCATCAACTTCATTCACGAGCCTGTGCTGAGCGGCGCCCTGACCGCGACAGCAGAAACTTTGCTCTCCTATTCGAATGATCCATCTTTTTACGCGGCCAACCCTTCGCAATTTTATTTCAGTCTCAGTTGTGCGCCCCCGGTTCCTGCCGGCGTCGATTGCGAAGCCACGCCCGCAGGCGACGGCAGTTTTTCACAAAATGTGCAACGCCTCGGTTTGTACGCCGAAGATTCCTGGCGCATCACACACGCTCTGACTCTGAATTAAGGCCTGCGTTATGACACGACGTTCGGCCTCTTCCTCGCTTCAGGCCATGACCAGAGCTTCAACCCCGTTCTCGCAGGCAACGGCATCGTCTCCGGAATTCCTCACGATTACCGAAAAGCATTCGCACCGCGCCTCGGCGCCGCCTACAGTCTTGGTTCATCAGGGAATACAGTCTTGCGTGGCGGCGTCGGACTCTATTTCAACGACCTCGCACAGAATGGCTGGGTAGAAGCTTTTAACGCGGTGAACAATTTTAATATTCAAAATTTATCAGGTCCGCCGGCATTGATCGATCCGAACTACCACACTCCGTACGCGTTGCACGCAACGGCGGGAGTGGAACACGCCTTCAATGCCCACTGGATTTTGAGCGCCGACTGGACGCTTGAGACTGGGATGCATGGCTATCGGCGTTACGATTACTCAAATGTATCTATTTTCAGAAGCGACAATCGATCCAGCTACAAAGCGTTTTCATTGCATTTGCAAGGAAACATTGCCAAGCGACTGAGCCTCGTCGCCAATTACACGCTCGCTTCCGCAAAAACGTGGGGCTGTGTTCTGGGCGAGCTCTTCGATTACGTCAACGGCGTTTGCGATCCGTTCAACGCATTCGCGCCGGGAGATTATGGCCCTTCCGGCGAGGACGTCCGGCATCGCGCTGTGCTCGCGGGAACTTTTCATATGCCGGCGGGCTTCGAGCTGACCACGCTCATCCAGGCGGAGAGCGCGCGGCCCTTTGTGATTACGACGGCGGATAACAGCGCTCGCATTTCCGTAAACGGAGTGCCGACATCTCTCGACGAATTCCGGGGCACGCCTTATATTCAGGCCGACCTGCGCGTCAGCCGTGAGTTTCAGTTTCGCGAGATGTGGAGCGTCTCGCCGTTCATCGAATTCTTCAACCTCTTCAACCGCAACAACCCAGGCGCGAACTTCGTGACCAACGTTGCCGCGTTGCCAGTTCCCGCCCTGCAGGCGGCGTCCGGCAATGTGACGGACATTTGCACGAATGCCGCGTGCACGACCATTGCGCCGGTGACACGGCTCAGCCAGTTGGCCATTCCCGCCGGCGGACTCGGCGATTTCTTCGGGCCGGGCACGACCGTCGGCATTCCCTTTGCCGCGCAGGTTGGCGTGCGGCTTACGTTCTAGCCGACGCCGCCGCGCCCCTTTCAAATTCCAAACTTGCTACGGCGGCCGACAGCTTCTTCACAGCGAATCGGCGTGGCGCAGGCCGTGGATGCGCAGGTCGATCAAGTCGTCGATGGACGGATTTTTGTATCCGTGAACGCGGGCTTCCTTGACGAAGGCAGCGTCCACGCCATGAATGCGCATGGAGACAAGCTGATCCGGCGAAATCTTCGGGTATCCGGCGTCCTTCATTTCCTTCACAAATTCGGGGCTGACGCCATGGATGCGGAAAGCCACAAGATCATCCGACGAAATATCCTTTTCGACGAGTTGCTGGATTTGCTCGGTAAATTCGGGGCTGACACCGTGAATTCGGAAGGCGACGAGATCATCCACATCGAGATGGCGGCCCATGAGGGAGGTCATGGCTTTGACGAATTCGGGGCTGGCGCCATGAATGCGCATGGCGACGAGATCATCTGCGGAAACATCTTTGGAAACGGATTCGTGGACTGCGCGCACGAAATCGGGGGAGACGCCATGGATGCGGAAGGCGACGAGGTCGTCGACAGAGAACCGCTTGCCGAGGAGCGCGTTGATTTCCTTGGTGAATTCAGGGCTCACGCCATGAATGCGCATGGCGACGAGATCATCAGGCGAGGGCTTATTCGGAAGCAGGTCGAGCATGGCGCGGGTGAATTCCGGCGAGACTCCGTGAATGCGAAAAGCCACGAGGTCGTCGGTGCTGAGGTCGCGATAGCCGAGATCGCTCATGTCCTTGACGAACTGGCGAGAGACGTCGTGGATGGCGAAGGAGAAAAGATCTTCTTGCGAGAGGTTTGAGTAGCCGAGGGATTTCATGCCCTGAACGTACTCGGCGCTGGCGGCGAAAGCGAATTTGCCGCTGCCTTCGCCGTCGTGGAAGCGGCCATCAAAGCTGATAGTGCCGGCGTCGCGGCGGAGCTCGAAGTGGACGGCAGCGTCTTTCGCGGTGGCGACGCTGGGATCGAGGCCGGCGAACTCGCTGATTTTGTGCGTGTTGCCCCAGGTCTGATGATGGCCCCAACTGGAACGCTGGACCTCGAGATCGAAGCAAGCGCAATCCTTGCCGGACATGAATTTGGCGCGCCAATCGCCCCGGATGGAGTCGTCCGCGAAGCCGCGGCGCGGGTGGACGGTCAATGCCGTCGCAAAAAGCATCACCACGCCGAGCATCATCATGGATTTACGCATGGAAATCACCTCCGCACCTGTGAAGACGTGCAGGGAGAGGTTTTGTTCCATGCGGAATGAGGGGCGAAAATCGAAATTGGAAACGCGAAATTCGGAGAGTCCAGGGCTAAGCCAAGAGGGGAGAGCGAGAGAGTTTGGTGGAAGGAGGTACCGCCACCCGGGTGTTTTGTCCAAAGAGTGCGGAAGAGCTTGAAATGATTGAAGATAGCGTTTTGTGCAGTGCAAAAGAGTGCGTAAGAGTATGAAAACAAAGGGAGCGTAAGTTCCATGGAATGATACTGATGCGGACTCCGGAAAAGAGTGATGCGCAGTAGAGACACCCCCAGGGTTTTCTCGGAAGTGTTCATTCTAAAGGATTTTAAGTCGTGTGTTTTGGAAGTGTTCATTCTAAAAAGGTTATGGGCGGATTTTATGGAAGTGCGGATTCTAAAGGACTTGGTGAGTAGCCGGGACCCGATTAGGGTGCAGGCATGCGTGGCCGGGACAAAACACGGGTCTGAAGACCTGCCTCTACAAGGTCGCGAGAACCGGGCAAAAGCGCCTCGGCCGCGAGGGATCGGGGGAGTGTTTCGCGCGGAGACGCTGGGAGCGAGGAGGCCGGAGGATAAGGAGGATGGGGCAGGGCGGATTCGCGAGCGGAGCGCTTCGAGGGGCGAGGTAGCCCCTTTGGATATTCGCGAGACAAACATGGGACATGATAGCAGGGTTAGTTACTTTTTGTCAATAGTTTTTATGTTTACTGAGTAGGTCATTCGAACGGGGAGGCGGGGATTGGAAGGGGAGTGGCGGAAGTCGAGGGGTTTGAGGGAGTTGGCGGGATTCAGACGGTCTAGTGAGACTGCGGAATTGTGTGGAAAACTCAAAGTGGTTTCTTACCATCCTGTAACGTGACTCCCACTTAGAGCATATTTGCGTTAGACTTTAAGTATTAAGTATGTATTTTACCGTCCACAACGGACGGGCGGGGATTTCGCAAAGGAATGGACTACATGCGCGGAACGCGAGAATGGCGATAAAAAAGCAGGAATTTTACGAAGGTGCAGCACTTCACCTACTGGCTCGGTCCGGTAAAATCACTGCCCTCCGGTATGATCCGCCGTTCTTCACATTGAATGACCGTTTGCTGGTCCTCCTCAAATACAGCACGCGAGCTCGCAGTCCATGGGGTTTTACTTTTACGTCGGATGAGCAGGCGCTTTTGGAGGCTGCTGACTCGAGATCAAAGATCGTGATCGGACTCGTTTGTGGTGCCGACGGGGTAGCAGCATTCAGTTATGACGACTACCTCGGAATCGCGGCTGTCCGGCAATCCGCGGTTCACTTGTCATGTTACCGTCGACACGGCGAGCATTACGAAGTGAACGGCCCCGACGGGAGTCTAGGTCACAAGGTGGCCCCGTCGAATTGGCGGGGAATTCTTGAGCCATGAGGTGATCATGAAACACAGCGATCAGATTCTCGCGTTGCTTCAGAAGCAGATTGGCAATAATCAAGAAGTCCAAGACATAAGCAAAACTGCGAAAGAAGTTGTCGGCAAATGGGTCGATCCGCTAAGGGGCGGAAAGGCGGAGACGAACGGTCTCATCTATGGACTAGTTCAGAGCGGAAAAACCGGGGTCTTGACTGTCACAGGCGCGATGGGCGCGGACGAGGGCTATCGAACGCTAATTATCCTGACCTCCGACAACGACCCCCTATATGAACAGACTCTAGGACGAGCTAAGGAAGCCTTCCCCGGAATCGATATTATCGGGAAGAAGGAGTTCAAGGATGCCGATTCTTTTCTGCAGCGGATCAAGAGTGGAACCGCGGCCATCGTTACAACAAAGAATTCCGGACTCCTAAGAACTCTGATTGAAAATTTCCAGAAGGGGAAAGTTCGGGGCCTCACGTGCCTTATCATTGATGACGAAGCAGATCAGGCTAGTCTCAACACTAAAGAGGCAAAAGCTGACGGCACACGAAGTGCGATAAATGACAGGATTGCCGCGCTACGAGCTTTTTTCGAGAGAAATACATATCTCCAGGTAACAGCCACGCCGCAGGCTCTGTTTCTTCAAACCCCGGGACATGACTTTAGACCGAAGTTCACTGTATTGAGCCATCCGGGCGCCGACTACGTTGGGGGAGAAGATTTTTTCGGAGACAATTCGACGCTCGTTAGGGAGTTCGATCTGCACGACATCACAACGCTTGCCCCTGGCGCGCAGCCCATTCCAAAGCTGGAGATTTCCAAATCGCTCCTCAAAGCGTTGGACACGTTCATGATCGGAGCCACGTTCAAGCGAACGAAGGACGCCGACGAAAATTGCGCCTTCCTCTGCCACGTCAGTACTCGCACGGATGACCATAAGCATATCGTTAATCTACTGAGAAAGTACAAAGCCGAATTGGCTGGAAAACTGAAAGCGCGGGATCAAACGACCATTGCTAGGCTGAGGGCAGCTTATGACGATTTGGCTGCAACTGATGAACGAATCAGAGGAAGTAACTTTGATGATTTGGTGGCCGCGATAGGTTTTTTTTCACCCGGCATTACGGTGAAGATGGTTAACGGCCAGACAGACGAAGATGTTGCGGTGAAATCGCCATATAACCTTTTTGTGGGAGGAAACAAACTGGGCCGCGGCGTCACCATAAAGAATTTATTGGTCAGCTACTACGGTCGCAACCCCAAAAAGCCACAGGCAGACACCGTCCTGCAGCACGCTCGAATGTACGGGTATCGCAGAAAAGATATTGGCTTACTGAGGTTATTCCTTCCGCCCGAACTCCACACTGTTTTTAAGGCGATTAATAAAATGGAGCGCGGGTTACGAGAACTGATTGCCCGAAAGCCCGGAGAAGAGTTTCGGGGAATCTATGTCGAAAGTAGGGTCAGCCCAACTCGGAGAAACGTCTTGGCGCCTGGTTCTATCGGCGTCTACTCCGCGGGAAGCATCTATAACCCCGCGCAAGTCATGCGCGATGATTCCTGCAAGCCGTCAACAACCAAAATCGACAAAAAACTTTTAGCCGTAGCGGACAAGAGGTATCGCGAAATGCCGATCGAGGATCTCATCGACCTTGTTGCTAACACCGTTCCAGACCAAGGACAATCAGAGCGCGTGTGGGATTCGATTGCTGTTGGGGAATCGATTCGACAGTTCGCGGAACTGCAGAATCATAAGACAGGGTTTGTCTATGTCGATCGCGATCGTGGTCTAGAAGAAAATCGCGGCGAAACAAAAGGAATTTTGACCGGAGGTGAGGCAGGCTTGGTCCCAACTGATAAAATCACGCTTTTTCTACTCAGAACAGCAGCAAAGGGAAAAAAGAATCCTGCCTGGTGGCCACAGATCAGGTTTCCGGATGGAAGTTACGCCTTCGCTTTTGCCATCTAAACTTGGCCGAGTCTGGTCGAATGAACCAGAATTGGCTACCATGGAGTTCTAATGCCGAGTATACCTAGCGCAATTGACCTGTTTTGTGGTGCGGGGGGGCTCTCAGAGGGCCTTCGGCAAGCTGGTTTCGATATTTTGGGGGCAATCGATCTTGATGCCGTCGCATGTCGCGCCTATAGGTTAAATCACGGGAAAGTGAGACTTTGGGAGATGGACATCCGGCGACTGTCGGGCGCTGACATCATGAGAGCTCTGAAAATTCGGCGGGGGGAGCTCAAGTTGTTGGCTGCCTGCCCACCATGTCAGGGTTTCTCGACGATGCGGACCAAGAATGGTATTCGTCGAAATCGAGACGAGCGCAATAATCTTATCTTTGATGTCCTTCGGATCGTGCGCTCTATGAAACCGGTTTCAATAATGTTCGAAAATGTTCCCGGGCTCGCCAACGACAAGCGGTACATCGGTTTCCTCAAGAGGCTGGAATCGCTTGGGTATCGAGTAAAGTGGAGGGTTCTAAATGCGGCCGACTTCAATGTGCCGCAGAGACGCCGAAGACTCGTTCTCTTAGCGTCGAGGATTGGAGAACCCGAGTTTGCAGCAGCAGTGGATAAATGGGCAACGGTGCGTCAAACCATTGCGAGTCTTGCGCCCCCTCTGCGCAGCCGCGATCCTCTTCACAACTATTCCCCGCGGCGGAGCGCAAAGATCAAGGCTCGTATCAGGATGATTCCGTCTAACGGTGGTAGCCGAGCGGCGCTCGGCGCGCGCAACCAGTTGCCGTGCCACAAACGATCGAACGGATTTAAGGATGTGTACGGTCGAATGGCGTGGGATAAGCCGGCCCCAACGATCACTTGTGGTTGTATCAATCCTTCGAAGGGCCGATTCTTGCATCCAGAGGCGAATCGGGCTATCACACTTCGCGAGGCGGCACTGCTCCAAACGTTTCCGAAGAACTATCAGTTCCCCTTGGACCGAGGGCGTTACCCAGTTGCTGAACTCATCGGGAATGCACTCCCCCCGGAGTTCATCAGGCGTCACGCGGAAGCACTGCGCGAATCGATCTCTGCACTCTGAAGTAGCCGCGGGCATTCTCATCTTTGTCGTGAATTAAATACAGGAAGATAAGACTCTTGGATACATTTAGCCGAGCGACGCGATCCCGCATAATGAGTCGTAGTAGATCCCGCGGGGCGAAAACGACCGAATGGAGGTTTCGGTCACTCCTAATGCGGTCCGGCGTCAAAGGCTGGAAGCTCGGCCACCGCTCCGACCTGACGGGGAGACCGGACGTTATCTTCGCGCGAGCTCGCCTCGCGATATTCCTGGACGGTTGCTTCTGGCATGGCTGCAGGCGCTGTCGTTCGATCCCCGCAAGCAACCGGACATTCTGGCTGAGCAAAATTGAGAAAAACAGAAAAAGAGACAAAGTGGTTCAGCGAGTGCTTCGTGCGAAGGGCTGGAGGGTGGTCAGGATTTGGGAGCACGAGTTAAGAAACGGTGGTGCCCAACTCTTGCGGAAAGTCTTGAACGTGCGCACACGATGAAACATGCCAGGTCGAGACCGAGCACCTTCAGAAGACAATAGGGAAAAATGAGTTAATAGCGCCAGCTGGTGGTGTCGTCTGGCGGGGCGAATTCGAGCATGTGGGCGGCGGCTAGGAGGTGGTCCAGAAGATGTCGAGGAGTTTTTGGACGGAGGAGAAGTCGCGGTCGCTGGTGGCGAGGGAGGCTTTGCGGTGGGCGGCGAGGGAGGCGGTTCCGTCAGTGAACTTTGAAGAGCTTGGCGCGGGATTTGAGATGTACAATTAGGTTATGGCGAAGAACATCATTCATGTGTCAGACGCGGAGGCGGCTAGCGATTTTGCGGCGTTACTGGAGCGAGTGAGCGCGGGAGCGGAAGTAGTGATCGAGCGCGACTCGCGGCCCGTGGCAGTGGTGCGGGCGGCTGAGGCTCCGCGCGGGCGTTTGCTCTCTGAATCCATCGCGCTTGCGGAAGCACACGCGAAGGAGCTTGGTTACGAACCGACACTTGATGCGGAGTTTGCCGCCGACCTCGAAGAGATCATCAGAAGCCGGAAGCCGCGAAATCTCCCCGCATGGGACTGATTCTCGACTCGAGCATTCTCATCGCCGGGGGCGGCGAGGCGAGAGTGTGCGAGAAATCCTGAAACGTGTCCAGACGAAGCACGGGGAGACAGAATCCGGGCTTTCCGCAGTGACCGTCGTCGAACTAACCCATGGCATATTCCGAGCGAAGCAGGATGCTGATCGAGAACGGCGCCGAGCATTCACGGAAGAATTGTGCCGGGACGTGACGGTCTACCCACTGACGCTGGAGATAGCGCAACTCGCAGGAAGAGTGGAAGGCGAACAAGCCGCGCGCGGGGTCAGCATCGCGTTCGAGGATTTGCTGATCGGTGCAACCGCTCTGCATTTGGGCTATGGCGTCGTGACACCGAACGCGCGGCATTTTCAATTGATTCCTGGACTTTCCGTCGTTTCACTTTAAAAGTCGAAACATAAGAGGGTAGAGAGATTTCATCGCGCAAAGCGAGCGAGATGCGCGCGAGAAGTTGGCTTGACCGGCTAGGAGGTGGTCCAGAGGGTGTCGAGGAGTTTTTGGACGGAGGAGAAGTCGGGGTCGCTGGTGGCGAGGGAGGCTTTGCGGTGGGCGGCGAGTGCGGCGGCGAAGCAGTCGGTGTAGGGGAGTTTGTGATTGGAGCGGAGTTCGGCGGCGAGGCGGGTGAGGTCGAGATCGGTGGGGACGAGCTCGATGGGGAGCTTGCCGATGTCCTCGATGATTTTGCGGGCGACGCCGGGGCCGTGGGCGCGCCAGGTGGAGTAATAGACTTCGCCCCAATTCACGACGGACATGAGCAAGTGGCGTTTGCCGGCGACCGCGAGATGAATAAGGTCTTCGACTTTGTCCGCGCCAGGACGGTTTTCAAAGAAGGTCATGAGGGCGCTGGCGTCTAAAACGATTCGTTTCATGGCGCGGGCTTCATGACTTCGGGTTGAAAAGTTCCGAGCTTCCTAGATCGCGCTCTTGTTTGCGGTCCTCGAGGAGAGTTTTGAGGGCGGAAGGCTCGGCTTTGAGAGAGCCGCGGAGGCTACGGACGAACTCGGGAGTGAGCGGCTGGAGGACGAGGCGGTTGTCTTCCTCAACGAAGGCGACTTGAGTGCCTTTGCGGATGGAGTATTTGCGGCGGAGTTTTGCGGGGATGACGAGCTGGCCTTTGGTGGTGACGGTGGAGAGTTCAGTTTTCATAAGATTGCCAGATTCGTAGCCCAGCGGAGAAAAAGTATACCATAGCAGGAAAAGTAAGGCAATTTTATTTTGGCTTACTTAGAGCAAGAAAAGATGCGGAGACCAGAACGCGGGTGCTCAATGGGTAGAGCGGAAGAGGTAGTCAGGGGCAAGGATGATCTTTAAACTTTTTTGGCCGGCGCACTGCCAGACGCGGCTGCAAAAAATGAGGCGATATTAGGCGCAAGTTAAGATTTGCCGCGATGCGGCGTCCTTATAGATGATTAGGAGTGCTTTGGGCCGGGGAGCCGAGCGGCACGGGATTAGACTTCGCGGGAAGAGAAAGCCGGGAGGGATGGCGATGATCGAGAATCGGTCGGTGCCGCCGGATACTGTTTTGCCGCATGTCGTGTACCAAGATTTGGTTGGGGCGATTGCGTGGTTGAATGCGGCGTTTGGATTTCGAGAGCATTACCGGTATGGAGCGCCGAGTGGAGCACAGGTGCATTTAGGGAATGCGTGGATGATGCTGAGGCAGGCGCGGGAAGGAAGCGCGAGTCCGGCGAAGCTGGGATGCGCGACACAGAGCTTGACGGTGTTTATCGAGGATGTAGAGGCGCACTACCAGAGAGCGAAAGCGGCGGGGGCGAAAATTGTGGAGGAGCCGCACACTACCGAGTACGGCGAATTTCAGTATGGAGCCGAGGATTTGGAGGGGCATCACTGGTTGTTTGCGAGACATGCGAAGGATGTGAGTCCTGATGCGTGGGGCGCGACGATTGTGGAAAGTGCGCGGCGGCTGGAGTTGCTGCGGAGGCCGCGGTTTTGTTACGTGGAGATTCCGGCAATCGATGTGCAGAGATCGGTGGAGTTTTACGAGAAGGTGTTTGGATGGAACATCCGGCACCGGGAAAGCGAGAGGCCGAGTTTCGATGATGCGACGGGAAACATAAGCGGCGCATGGGTGACGGGGCGGGCGAGTGCGCGCGAGCCGGGACTGCTTTCGTACATTTGGGTCGATGACATTGAAGCTACGCTTGCGCGAATTCGAGAGAGTGGTGGTGAAATCGTCGAGGCTGGACATCCCGACTCACCAGGGGGCTCATGCCTGATTGCGACATTCCGCGACCCGGCGGGAAACCTGATCGGACTCTATCAGGAGAATGCAGGCTGAGATATAGCGGGGCGCGTGCGCTGATGCGGAAGTTTTTGGACGCGCAGTGGTGTGTGTAGTACGCTCTCGGCGCATGTGGGGAGCGACATGAAAACAAATCTGAAAAATATTTTGGGTGGCGTGATTTGCTCGGCGTTTTTGTCGCTGGCGGGGAGTGGTTTGGTCACGGCGGCGCCGCAAGGGGCGGCGGACAAATTCGAGGTGTCGTTTCCGGCGACGGTACATCCCGAAGCGATTACGGGGCGCGTGTTCGTCGTGGTCACGACGAAAGACAATCCAGAGCCGCGATTGGTGGCGGGAAGCTGGGGCGATTCGGGGCCGCTGTATGGCGCGGACGTGAATGGGCTGGCGCCGGGACAAGTCGCGGTGATTGATGCGAGCACGCCGGGGGCGCCGGTGCGGAGTTTGCGCGAAATTCCCGTGGGGGATTACTTCGTGCAGGCAATCATGAACATTTATACGGAGTTTCATCGCGCGGACGGACACACGGTGTGGTTGCACATGGACCAGTGGGAGGGACAGCACTTCAATCGCTCGCCGGGGAATTTGTATAGCGAGGTGCAAAGCGTACACCTGGATGCGGCCGCGGGGTACGACATTAAATTGAGCTTGACGAAAGTGATTCCGCCGATCGAGGAGCCGGCGGATACGCCGTGGGTGAAGCACGTCAAGATTCAGAGCGAGCTGCTGACGAAATTCTGGGGACATCCGATGTATATCGGCGCAACTGTGCTGCTGCCAAAAGGCTATGACGAGCATCCAAACGCAAAGTATCCGGTGATCATTGAGCATAATCATTTCAACTTGAGACCACCATTTGATTTTTCGACGAATGATCATCCGATCAGTGCGAGATTGCGGAAGTCGTTAACAGAGCTGAACCGCGAGACAGGCTATGAGTTTTATCAGTCGTGGAATTCGGAAAAGTTTCCGCGGATGATTGCGGTCACGCTGCAGCATCCGACGCCCTATTACGACGATTCGTATGCGGTGAATTCGGTGAACAACGGGCCGTATGGCGATGCGTTGGTGAAAGAGATGATTCCATATCTTGAGGCGCATTTCCGGATGATTGCGAAGCCGTATGCGCGCGTGCTGACGGGCGGATCGACCGGAGGATGGGAATCGTTGGCCGAGCAGGTGTTTTATCCAGATTTTTTTGGAGGGACGTGGACGCTGTATCCGGATTCGATTGATTTTCGGCGGTATGGATCGGTGAACGCGTATGAAGATGACAACGCGTTTTTTGAGCCGGGGCATACATGGGTGCAAGTGCCGAGATACATCGAGCGGACGTCGGAAGGGCAGCCGGAGATTACGATCCAGCAATTCAGCCAGACGGAAGACGTGCTTGGAAGCCACCAAAGGTCCGGAGAGCAAATCGAAATTTGGGATGCGGCGTACGGGCCGATCGGAGAGGATGGTTATCCGAAAGGTTTATGGGACAAGCGGACGGGGAAAATTGATCATAGCGTGGCTCTGTACATGAGGGACCACGGATACGATTTGAGTTACAACATTCGAACGAATTGGGCGACCTTGGGGCCGAAACTGCGGGGCAAGATTCATGTGTACGTGGGGGACATGGACAATTTTTATTTGAATTTGGCGGTGTACAAGCTGGAAGAGGCGATGAAGGCACTGAAGGATCCGCCGTGCGACTGCGATTTTCAATACGGGCGGCCGATGAAGGGGCATGGGTGGCAGCCAACTTCGACGGCGAATTTGGTGCGATGGATGGCGGAGCATGTGGAGAAGAATGCGGGGGGAGAGGATGTGAAACAGTGGAATTACTGAGGGGCAGGAAGTAGAGGAAGCGGATGAAGTAAAGGAGGTAAAGGAACGGAAAAAGCCGCATCGTGATGCGCGGAGAGGTGGGCGCTGCTATGCTGTGCTAGTAGAGTCCGAAATCGGGGAATGAGTAACGGCCATGTTTGAAAACCTGACAGAGAAGCTGCAACGAACGTTCAAGAATTTGCGCGGGCAGGGGAAGCTCACGGACGAGCACCTGGACGCGGCGCTGGCGGAGATTCGCGAGGCGCTGCTCGAAGGCGACGTCAACGTCGGCGTGGCGGATGAATTGCTGGCGAACATTCGCGCGAAGTCTCTGGGCAGCGAAGTGATGCTGCAACTTTCGCCGGACCAGCAAGTGGTGAAGGTGGTGCGCGACGAACTGACGGCGCTATTAGGGAAACATGCCAAGCCGCTCTTTGCTTCACGGCCGCCGTCAGTGTGGATGATTGTGGGGTTGCAGGGCTCCGGCAAGACGACTACGACCGGCAAATTGGCAAAATGGCTGGTGCAACATGGGCACCGGCCGCTGGTGGTTTCTACGGACGTGTACCGGCCCGCGGCGCGCGAACAATTGGCGCAGGTGGCGAAGGCTGTAGGCACGGCGCTGTGGCCCGGGGCGGGGACAGACAAGCCGCTGGAAATTGTAAAGGGAGCGATTAAGGAAGCGAAGCTGTCCGCGAGCGACGTGATTATCGTGGATACGGCGGGCCGTCTGCACATCGACGACGAATTGATGAACGAATTGAGCATGCTGAAGAAAGAGCTGCAGCCGAGCGAGATTCTGTTCATCGCGGACGCGATGATCGGGCAGGACGCAGTGAAATCCGCGGGCGAGTTTCACAAGAGGCTGGGGCTGACGGGCGTGATCCTGACGAAGCTGGACGGCGATGCGCGCGGCGGGGCGGCGTTGAGCATCAGCAAAGTGTCGGGAGCGCCGGTGAAGTTTGTGGGGCTCGGCGAGAAATATGATGCGCTGGAAGGATTTTATCCGGAGCGCATCGTTTCGCGCGTGCTGGGCATGGGCGACATCATGTCGCTGATCGAGCGGGCGGAGCAGACGGTTGATAGAAAGGCCGCGATCGATCTTGAGCGCAAGCTGCGCAAAGAGGGATTCACGCTGGAAGATTTCCGCGACCAATTGAAGCAAATTCGGAAAATGGGACCGCTCGAGCAGCTTGTGGACATGCTGCCGAAAATGGGGCCGATGCAAAATATTCCCAAGGACGCGAAGGTCGATGAAGGGAAGTTGAGACAGGTCGAGGCGATCATCAACTCGATGACGAATCAGGAGCGGCAGGATCACAACATAATTGATGGTAAGCGGCGGAAAAGGATTGCGAAGGGCAGCGGCACTACTGTGCAGGACGTGAACACGGTTTTGAAGCAGTATCTGCAAATGCGCACGATGATGAAACAGTATGGCGCGATGGCCGCGCGGGCGAAGATGAAGGGATTGGGAAAGCTAGCGGGGCTGTCTTGATGAATTCCCTTCACAGACGAAATTAGTTCTTCAAATTCAAATAGAAATCCGCAGTCTTCAGGGCGAGCGCTTCGGGGTCGAGGTCTGTGCGATTCGCGAGGATGATGATCGTGAGATTGTCCGCGGTGAAACGCTCGATGACTGTGCGGAAGCCCATGGTGCTTCCGGTGTGCCACATGCGCGCGTGGCCGTGATAGGGATCAAGGAACCAGCCGAAACCGTAGACTACAGGTTTGCCGGGATGCAGATTGTCGCCGCCACCCTCGGAAGGCCAGAAAGTGGGTGAGCCATCATTGAGCTTCGCAGGGACGAGGGTCGGCTGCATTTCCTTCGCGGAAAGCAGGGTGTGATTCCGGAGCGCGTCGTCCCACTTGGCGAGATCTTCGAGATTGGAATAGATGCCGCCGTCGCCCAGCGTGGCAGAGGTCGAGCTTTGGTCGGTCTCCTTCAGCGTGCCGCCTTCTTTTGAGTGACCGTAGGCGCGATTGACGACTTCATTTTTTCCTTTTTGATAGACGACGGTGTGGTCCGTGTGCAGCGGCGAGAAGATTCGGGCGCGGAGGAAATCGCCGTAGGATTGGCCGGAGAGTTTGGCAACAATGAGGCCGAGAACGACGTAACCGGAGTTACTGTAAGACCAGCTCGTGCCAGGCGGGAACTTTCCGCTTGATTGCTTTTCGAGAAGGCCGACGACTTCGTCGTCCCGGATTTGATTTTCGGACGACCAGATTAAGCCCTTGGCTTTCTCCTCGGCATCCATTAGGTCTTCGTAATCGGGCAGTCCGCCGGTGTGATTCAGGAGGTTGCGGATGGTGATATTTTTGCCGTAGGAGGAGAAATCCGGGAAGATTTCGGTCAGCGTCTGGTCGTAGCGCAATTTTCCGTCGTGGACGAGAAGCATGACGGCCATGGCGGTGAACTGTTTGGTGAAGGAGGCGAGACGGAAGTTGGTGCGCCGGTCGATCTTCGCATTCGTTCGCAAATCACGGACGCCGTAACCCTTTTCAAAGACGGTGCGTCCATTTTTTCGCACCAGAACCGCCAATCCAGGTGCGTCTTTCGGGGCGGCGGCTGAGAAGATGGCGTCAATTTGTCGTTGGGTAGGTGGCGTCTGGGATGCCGCGACGATTTCCATTGCGGGGGTAAAAAGCGCAATGATGGAGAGGATGAGCGCTAAACGCACGTGGCCTCCTGGAGGCGTCCCGCAGAATAGCATTCCTGTGGCCCATTCATCTGTCTGTAACACGTCTAGGCTATTCCACTAGGTTCCCTGTGAAAGCATATGAAACGCATTGCGCTTGACGATCCGCGCTTCTATCTCAATCGGCACCTCGCGTGGCTGGAGTTCAACCGGCGCGTGCTGGAAGAAGCCCGGGACATCGGGAACCCGCTTCTCGAGCGGGTGAAGTTTCTGGCGATTACGGCGAACAACCTCGATGAGTTCGTTGAAGTGCGCGTGTCCAGCTTTCTGCAGCGAATCGAGCATGGCGCGAGAGAAATCAGTCCCGATGGCCTGACAGCGGAGCAGGAGCTCGAGAAAGTATCGGCGGCGATGCACGTGATGGTGCGCGACCAATACAAATGCTGGAACGAGGAACTGCTTCCTGCCCTTGCCAAGGAGGGAATTCGCGTGTTGCGGGTTGACCAGCTCGAAGGGAAGGCCGCGCAGGCGGCAAAAACTTTTTTCGAGCGGCGCGTTTCTCCGATGCTGACGCCGGTTACCGTCGATCCTTCGCATCCGTTTCCGCACGTTTTGAACAAGGCATTGTGTATCGCATTTCTCTTGCGGCGGAAACGGAGCAAGCTCGTAAAGCCATACTTTGGAGTGGTCACAGTGCCGCGCGCGCTCCCACGATTTCTGCGGGTGCCGGCTGAAAACGGCGGCATTCACTATGTGCCGCTGCAAGAAATCGTCTCCGCCTACGCTTCGAAGCTCTACCGCGGGTATGAAATTCTCGCGTCGGCTCCGTTTCGAATTACGCGGAACAGCAATCTTTATCTGGAAGAGGAAGAGGCGCGGAGCCTGCTCGACGAGATTGACTCGCAGGTCTCGCAGCGGCGCAAGGGAGACGCGGTGCGGCTGGAGGTGGACGCCAGCGCGCATGCGGACATCGTCGACCGGCTCATTGCGATGTTCGACCTGGATGAGTCGCTGGTTTTTCGAGCGCAGGGACCCGTGAACTTGCAAAGGCTGTTTCACCTGTATGAGGAAACGCGCAGACCCGATCTGAAATATCCGCCGTTTGCGCCACGCCAAGTGCGCGTGGGACATGATGCCGATTCGATGTTTGACGCAATTCGCCGCCAGGGGTATCTGCTACACCATCCCTACGATTGCTACGACACAGTGGTGAACTTTCTGCAAACGGCTGCGAATGATCCGCGCGTGCTCTCCATCAAGCAGACTCTCTACCGGACGAATTCGGACTCACCGGTTGCGCGGGCGCTGCTGGACGCCGCGGGAAAGAAAGAAGTCACGGTGGTTGTGGAGCTGAAGGCCAGCTTTGATGAAGCCTCGAATATTCGATGGGCGCGGAGCTTCGAGGATGCGGGCGTGCAAGTGTTTCATGGAATTGTGGGACTGAAAACACACGCGAAGCTCGCGTTGATCGTGCGGAACGATCCCGACGGCAAGATTCGCCGGTACGCGCATCTGGGCACAGGGAATTACAATGCCTCGACGGCGCGGTACTACAGCGACCTCAGCCTGCTTACTCACGATGAAGCAATCACGCACGCTGTGCACGACGTCTTCAACTACCTGACAGCCTATGCGGAGCAGCCCAACTACAAACCCCTGCTGCTTGCTCCTCGCGACATGGCCAAGACTTGCATTGCACTGATTGACCGGGAAATACGCCATGCGCGCCGAGGACGGCCCGCGCGACTCATCGCGAAAATGAACGCGGTGATTGATCCGTCCATCATTCAGGCGCTCTACCGCGCGTCTCGCGCGGGCGTCGAGATAGACCTCATTGTTCGCGGACAATGTACGCTTGTGCCGGGACTTCGCGGCATTAGCAGCCGCATTCGCGTGCGGAGCATCGTGGGCCGCTTCTTGGAACACAGCCGGATATTTTATTTTGAAAACGGGGGGAAGCCGGAAATCTACCTGGGAAGCGCGGACTGGATGCCGCGAAATCTCTACGAGCGCGTCGAAGTGCTGTTTCCGCTGAAGGATCCTCAGCATTGCGAACGTGTTTGCAACGAAATCCTCTCCTCATATCTAGCCGACACGCGCAAAGCACGCATCCTCGGCTCCGATGGAGTTTATTCGCGCCCGCGTGCGGTAAGGAATGGCCACGGATTTTCCGCTCAGGAACATTTGATGAGGCTTGCCGCGAACGATGGCAAATCGACGGAGATTCCAGCGCTTCGAAAGCAGAACGTCGTTTATACTTCTATGGCAATGAACCCCCCGCCGAGTGGCGCCTCCGAAGAAGACAGTTCCCTGGATTCATCGAATGCAACCGTATGATCTGATTGTCATTGGCTCCGGGCCGGGCGGCCAGCGCGCCGCCATTCAAGGAGCGAAAGCTGGAAAGCGGGTCGCGGTAGTCGAAAAGCAAGCCGCCGTGGGCGGCGTGTGCATCAATACAGGCACCATCCCCAGCAAGACGATGCGCGAAGCGGTGCTGCATCTCTCCGGCTTTTATTCGAAGAATTTTTACGGATCGAATCACAACGTAAAAGACAATGTGACGATGGCGGACCTCAATTTCCGCGTGTCGCGCGTCATTGAGAACGAAGTGGCGGTCACGCAGGACCAGCTCAAGCGCAATGGTGTGGACGTGATGCACGGATTCGGCAAATTCGTGGATGCGCATCATCTGCGCGTGGAGAACGGAAACGGGTACGCTGAGCTAGAAGGGCTGTACTTCGTGATTGCCACGGGCACGAAGCCGGCTCTCAATCCTAAAGTGCCGATTAACGGTCGGAACATCATCGATAGCGATCAGATCCTGACAATGCCGCAGATTCCACGAACGCTCATCGTAGTGGGGGGAGGGGTGATTGGGGTTGAGTACGCCTGCATGTTTGCAACGCTGGGCGTGCGCGTGATTATCGTGGAAAAGCGGCCCCGGCTTCTGGAATTTGCTGATGCGGAGATGGTGGAAGCGCTGATGTACCACATGCGGGATCACCGAGCGACGCTGCGTCTGAATGAAGAAGTTGAGAGCGTGGAGGAACTGGCCGACGGAAAAGTCGCCGCCAATCTGGTCAGCAAGAAACGGATCAATGCTGACGCTTTGCTGTACGCGGTCGGCCGGCAAGGGAATGTAGACAAACTGGATCTCGCTGCCGCCGGCATCGAATCTGATGATCGAGGGCGCATTAAAGTCGACGCGGATTTTCATACCTCGCAAGCGCACATTTTTGCCGTGGGAGACGTCATCGGATTCCCGAGCCTGGCGTCAGTTTCAATGGAACAGGGGCGAATCGCGGCGGCGCGAGCATTTGGTTTGCAGGTGCAGACGGATCCGGAGAGCTACCCGTACGGGATTTACACGATTCCGCAGATTTCATTCATCGGGAAGACGGAAGAGCAACTTACCGATGCGGACGTGCCCTATGAAGTTGGCGTGGCCTATTATCGCGAGATTGCGCGCGGGCAAATTACGGGGCACACCGATGGGCGATTGAAGCTTCTATTTCACCGAGAAACGCTTGAGCTCCTCGGCGTGCATATATTTGGCGAAGACGCGGCCGAATTGCTGCACATCGGGCAAGCTGTGTTCAAGCTGAAAGGGAAGATTACGTACTTCATAAACACGGTCTTCAACTATCCTACTCTCGCGGAGTGTTATAAGACGGCCGCATTCAATGGGCTCAATCGCCTGGGTTGAAACGCACAAATCTAATTGCATTCAGTTGTAGAGAATCAAGCCCAGCCCTGGCGGTAGTCGCGCTTCAGGAAATTGTTGGCTTGGGCGACGTTGGTGACGCGCATGTTGGCGCCGTCATAGTTGATTTTCTTTCCGGCACGAAGAGCGACGACGCCGAGAAGCATGACTTCAGTGAGGCGTGCGGCGTATTCGAACGGGCAGGAGGTCTCAGTTTTCCCCTTACACGCATTAACCCAGTTCATTTCGTGGTCTTCGTTTTCTATGCGCGGGAGTTTTTGCGGCGGTTTACCGTAAGATTCGTTGAGCGACTGCGGCAAGAGCCGAGGCTTCAAGCCGTAGGTGTCGTGAAGCAGTTTGCCTTTGCTGCCTATGAGCAGCGCGCCGCCGCCTTTGTTGAGATCTTCGTCGCCAAGTTCTTCGGGCTTGTCTGGCATTAGGCCGCCGTCATACCAGGTCAGCTTGACGGGCGGCATGGACCCGCGAGCGGGGAATTCATAAAAAGTCTGCGTGGCGTGGGGATAGGAGACGCCATTGAACGGAGTCGACACTGTTTCGACGCTTGTGGGCAAACCAAGATTAAGCGCCCACATCGAATGGTCGATCAAGTGGGCACCCATGTCGCCGATGGCGCCAACGCCCCAATCCGACCAGCCGCGCCAATTAAAAGGATGGTAGATGGGGTGGTACTCCAACATCGGTGCGACGCCGAGGAAAAGATCCCACGAAAGTCCAGCCGGAACGGGATAGTCGCCGGCAAGCGCGGCAGCGAGTCTGGCATTGACACCCGGTCCGTTCCAACGAAGTGTCTCAGCGGGCTCCTTGAGCGGCTCGGGGCGCGGCACACCTTGCGGCCAGAAGCCTAGGGGGCGGTTGGTCCAGACATGAACTTCGCGGACCTCGCCGATGGCGCCGGCTTGGATGTATTCGACCGTGGTGCGTGCATCGTTGAAGGAATGGCCCTGGTTGCCCATTTGCGTGGCAACTTTCGTTTCCTTAGCGCTCCGGGCGAGTTGCCGGGCTTCATCGATGGACCAGGCGAGCGGCTTCTGGACGTAGACGTGTTTTCCGAGAGCCATGGCGGCCAGAGCGATGTGAGCGTGCATGTGATCGGGAGTAGCGACGAGGACGGCGTCGATGTCCTTCTGGTGTTCGAGCATGTCGCGATAGTCTTGATAGCGCTTGGCTTTTGGGAGATGCTCATTTTTCAAGCGGATCATGCCTTCGAGGCGGGCCTTGGCTTTGACGCGATCGAATTCGACGGGCGGTTGGCCAGGAGCCGGCTGCGGATCGGGCTGGTCAAGGCGCTTTTGCAGATTTGGGATTTCAGTGTCGAGCTTATCGAAAGATTTGCCCGCGTAACCCCAGTCAACATCGCAGAGCGCAACGATATTTTGGCTGGAAAGATTGATCAAATTGGCCCGGCCCATGCCGCCAATGCCGACTCCGGCGATATTCAGCATGTCGCTGGGGGGAGTAAAACCGCGTCCGAGAACGTGCCTTGGAACAATGGCGATGGCGGCTCCGCCTGTGGCAACGTCGGTCAGGAATTTGCGGCGTGAGACTTCCTTCTTTTCTCTCATGGCTTCTCCCTTGCGCAGCGGGCATTATCGCGCTCTTGGCGGCAGTTTGCGATTGCTAAGTTTGGGAATTGCGGTGCTCGACGTAATTGGCTGGAAGTTCATTTGTAACGCGATCCGGATTCGCAACTGACAATTTGAGCCCATTTTAGTTGCATCCATGGAATTAAGCCGACGTGTGGACTCTGCGATTGCCGGAAGCTGCCCAGACAGGCTAATATATCTGTTGGAGGCAAGAGTTAGTGCTGACTATTCGTTTGTCCAGGATTGGGAAAAAGAAGAAGCCGTACTACCGCGTCGTGGTAATCGAGAGGACGCGGCCGCGTAATGGGCGAGTTGTGGAAGCGGTGGGGACCTATGATCCGCTGAAGAAGCCCGCGGAGATCAAGCTTAACGCCGAGCGCGTTAAGCACTGGCTCGGCGTTGGTGCACAACCCAGCGACACCGTACGAAGCTTTATCCGCCAACAGAAAATCGCGTAACTCCAGCGAAATCCCCATCTCTTGCGAGTCCCCCGTTAGAGCGGGGGACGTATTCCACAATTCGTGGAACGTTGAGCACAAGGAGGTGAAGGATGAAAGAGCTGGTCGAAGCCATTGCCAAGGCTTTGGTAGACCACCCCGAAGACGTGCAAGTCAGGCCGGTTGACGGCTCGCAGGTCACCGTCCTCGAGCTACGGGTGCATCCGGAAGACCTCGGCAAGGTGATCGGGCGGCAGGGCCGTACAGCAAAAGCAGTGCGCACGCTTCTCGGCGCCGCCGGTATGAAAGTGAAGAAGCGCTACACGCTCGAGATACTTGAAGATTGAGCGTAGAGCGCCACCGTTGGGTGATTGTCGCGCGGGTTCTCCGGCCCCGGGGCAATAAAGGGGAAGTAGCAGCGGAGCTCCTCACCGATTTTCCCGAACGGCTAACTAAATTAAAGGATGTTTTTCTTGGTAGAAACGGCGGAACAGCAGGGGCCAAGCCGTGCCTTACCGCGGTGAAGGCTTGTTGGCTCAATCAAAACCACAAGGGCCAGGCCGTTTTTCATTTCGAAGGGAGCAACTCGATCTCCGAGGCGGAAAAGTTTCGCGGGCTGGATGTTCTGCTGCCAATCGAAAAGCGCGTGACCCTCTCATCGGGGCAGTATTTTGTGGATGACCTGATTGGTTGCTCGGTCTTCGAGAATTTCGAGGAACGGCCCGCTGTTTCTTCTTCACCATGCTCGATGGCCACTGCGCCCGCTCTACTGGGCGTTGTCCGGGACGTGCAATTCACCGGCGAAGGAATTTCAGGCACGCCCCTTCTTGCTGTCGATGCGCACTCCGGGGAGTTGCTGATTCCGCTCGCGGAAGACATTTGTAGGCGCATAGAAACAGCCGCGCGGCGGATCGATGTGGTTTTGCCCGAGGGTCTTCGCGAACTAAACGATAAATAGCCAAGAGTCTCGGGATGCCACATTTTGAACGGCGCTAGTGAATGTCTATGGTAGTTACGCTCAATGCTGGAAGCGAAATTGTCAGCGAGGAGCCGCTTGCGGGCATCGTCCCAATTGCTACAGGCTCGACGGGATTTTGTCCTTGGGCGGAAGCGGCCGTGATTTGATACAGGTAAGCCGTGCCAGAAAGAGGCTGGCCGGTGATCGTGGTTACCTGCACTGAAGCAGAACGATTGATGGCGACGAACACGATGCGGCCTGGAGTGGTGCTGTCCGAACTGGCGTAAACGACGACGTTCTGCACGTTGCTCGAAGTGGCCTGCAGCGACGTGTCCCCAAAGCTGGCGTTAGCGCCGTCAAAGCCGCGGAAGGCGCGGAAACCCGCAAGCGCATACGAGTAGGTGCCGTTCGGAGGCCAAAAGTTTGCCGCGAACAAGCCTTGGCTTCCAAAGATTCCAAGATTGTCTGCCTGGGCGATTGTGCCCGCGATGTGGTTCCAACCTCCGTTTTCATATTCCGTGATGGCGATTCTCATTCCCGGATTCTCGGCATTGATCTTGGCTTGCAGGCGCCCCAGGACGTTGATCGGCGTGTTGCCGAGCTCCTGATAAATCCACGGATTGCTGTTGCCGGAGTCGGTGAAGGTGGGATCCCACAAGGCGCGGGGGCTTTGGACGATTAGTTGGATTTGCGCGCTAGTCAGTGTTGTGCCCGTGAGATCAAGCGCGCGCGTGCCGTTGGCATCATATTCTTCCACGTACCAGTGGAAATCGTAGACATCCACCAGGGGCTTTCCGTAAGCGGTCGAAGCCGTCTTTAGAGCGGTCAGATATTTGTCCGGAAACCAGTTCGCGCCGCTGGGGGTTGCGTTCAGCTCGCCTTGCCAATTGTAGATGCCCTGAAAGCCATAGTGAACAGGGCCGAAAGTCACGAGATTCGGAAACTGATCTTTCAGTGCCCTGGCCAAATTTATGGTTTTCGTGATGTAAGCGTCCGAAGTGACAGGACTCTGCCCTTGCACTTCGAGATGAGTGGAGTTCCAAAGCTCCGGTTCGTTGTCAAGGCTGATGAAAGTCGGGTGAGCGGGGCTGGCGCCGAAAATTCCCATGCCAGAGAATTTTTGATCGAGCGCCCAGGCGAACTCGTCCATGTACACATTGTTGTCGGTCGCGGCCGGAGGCGGTGTGAGCGTGAACGGTGCGGCGGAGGCAGTGCTTTTCTTATCCACGACAGGCCGGAAGCGAGTGAGATCGGGAGGATTAGCCACGCTCACCGGGCCGTTTTCGTCGGCCGAGACAAGTCCTTGAAGTTGAAAGGTAACAAGGCTGGCGACGCCCTTGGCTTGATCGCCGGCGATAAAGCCTCGCACAGCCTCTGCCGGGACGTTGCTGGAACTGAGATAATTATCGTTTTCGTAGAGATAGTCGCTGCCGGCGTTGGAAGCGTTGGTAATCCAGTTGTAGGCGGTCCAGCGGTTGCCACCGTCACGGTCGAGAGCGAGCAGAGGCGGCGCGTTTGTGACGCCGGAGTAGAAATTGATGCCATAAATGTAAGGCGAGATGGGCTTGGTAATTGCGGGATTCACTGTGATGGTGACATCGGCGGCGATGTTCATGGGCGTCGCAGACACCTGCGTTGAGTTGGCGCTTTCGCCTGCGGCGTTCAGGGCGGAAACCACGTAGTAGTAGGTCGTGCCGTTGGTCAGGCCTGTGTCGGTGTAGCTTGTGGAAGTTGGAGCAGCAACCTGTGCATACGGACCGCCGGTTGTCGTCGCGCGCTTTAGATGATAGCTCGTTGCGCCGGTGCTGGCGTTCCACGTGAAACCAATTTGAGCGTTCCCGGACGTTGCTTGCAGGCCGGTTGGCGCCGCGGGAGGTAAACCCGGAGCGATCGGCGCGGCGCTCGCTTGAGATGAGTTGGCGCTTTCGCCCGCGGAATTCAGTGCCGACACGACATAGAAGTACGTCGTGCCATTTGTGAGACCGGTGTCCGTGAAATTCGCAGCGGTCGGCGCAGAAACCTGCGTGTATGGACCGCCGCTCGTCGTGCCTCGTTTGACGTGGTAACTTGTCGCGCCTGAGCTGGCGCTCCAGGTGAGGTTGACTTGAGCGTTCCCTGCTGTGGCTTGCAAACCGCTTGGCGCGGCGGGAACTGTCGTTCCACCACCGCCATTGCCTTGCGAACCGCCTCCGTTGTACACGCCGGCGCAGCCCGCGGCTTGGAACAAGACGAGCGCAAGCGCAAGTCTGCGCAGGTTTTCAACGACACGGGAACGGAACGCCATGCTGCGACTCCTAGTAAATTTCAGAGCGGCTGGACGGCGGCACCGATTTATTCCCATTAGATTACGAGGCCAAGAAAGATCAAACAAGCTGGCCCAAGGTACAGATTCGGTCCCAGAACCTCACCATATTGGCCCTGACGCTCCGCGGTGCCTGGACCCGAATGTGCTGATGGCAGGGGCTCTCTGGATTGGCTACACTTGCGGGTCATGCGTTTTGACCTCGTCACGATTTTCCCGGAGTTTTTTGCCGGCCCGCTGGATCACGGCATTCTGCGGCGCGCTCGCGAGACTGGTCTCGTCGAGGTTCACATTAAGGACCTGCGCGTGTTTACCAAGGATCGTCACCGCAGCGTGGATGACCGGCCTTTTGGCGGCGGCGAGGGGATGGTGCTGAAACCGGAACCCCTTTTCGAGGCGGTCGAAGCGCTCCTCGGCCACAACTTGGGCAATGCAGAACAGCCTGCGGCGCCCGAGGCGAAAACGGCCATCGTACTGATGTCGGCTGCGGGTAAACTTTTCCAACAGGAAACGGCGCGCCTGTTTGCGAAGTTGGATCGTATTGTATTGATTTGTGGACGGTATGAGGGAGTTGACGAGCGCGTTGCGGAGCACTTGGCCACCGAAGAAATTTCGGTGGGGGATTATGTACTCAGCGGCGGCGAGCTTCCGGCTATGATTGTAATTGATACTGTCACACGGCTAATACCGGGCGCGTTGGGGAACGAAGCGTCTTCGCAGAACGAATCGTTCAGCAAAAACCCGGCTTCATCGCGAGGCTCCATGCTTGTAGGGGCGGAACATGCTGGGTCCCCACAGACGGACGCGAGGATTTTTGGCGCCGGCGCTGGCCGCGAGGCAGGAGCCACGAATCAACTTCTACTGGACTATCCGCATTACACGCGGCCGGCGGATTTTCGAGGCTGGAAAGTGCCAGAAGTATTGATCGGCGGAAATCACGCGGAAGTTGCGAACTGGCGCCGCGCCGCAGCACTCGAAAAAACCCAACGGAACCGCCCGGATTTGCTCTTGCGCTGATAATCCTCGGCGGTATACTGAACGTTCCGTGAATCCAGCGATCCAGACCGGCTATTCGCGCGCGACGCAGAGCACTTGCAACTGCGAGCGGGCCTGCGCGTGTCCATGCTGCGCTTGTATGTGTACCGCTCGAAGCGGCATGGGAAGTCCTTCGGTCTAGCGCGAGTCTAAACCTAAAGGGAATCCAGGGCCGCTAACAACAAGCGGCCTTTTTCATTTTCCGGACCATGAAGGAGCAGAACGCCATGAGCAACACGGCAAGCGCAAACGGCAAGGAGCACGGCGACGGGAAACCTATCGCCATCTACTACGAGCAGCAGCACTGGTTTCGTCCGCTGTTCGAGCAACTCGACGCGCGCGGAGTGAACTGGGTCAAGGTAGACGCGCGGAATCATCAATACGACATTGCTGCGAAGGAGCGCGAATATTCGCTGCTCTTTAACCGCATGAGCCCCTCTGCGTGGCAGCGCGGCGTCGGCCACGGCATCTTTTACACTCTCAACTATCTCACTCATCTGGAAGAAAAGGGCGTTCGCGTGGTGAACGGTTCACGCGCTTTTACGCACGAGATTTCCAAAGCTCTTCAGTACACCGTCCTCGAAACTTTAGGCCTGCAATATCCGAAGGCGCGGGTGATCAATCATCCCTCGCAGGCGCTTAGCGCCGCCGAAGCCATCGGATATCCGCTCATCCTGAAACCCAATATCGGGGGCAGCGGCGCGGGAATAACGAAATTTAATTCCGCCGAAGAATTGCGCGGAGCGGTTGAGGAGAACAGCTTGTCCTTCGGGATTGACAATACAGCGCTGGTGCAAGAGTTTTTCACGGCCCGCGACGGAATTATCACGCGCGTCGAGATTCTTGGCGGCGAATATCTGTATGCGATTCAGATTCACATTACTGGTGACACATTTGACCTTTGCCCGGCGGATATTTGCAAGAACACGAAAGGCGAAGAGCTTACGCGCCTGGCTTGCCCTGTGGATGCACCGAAATCGGGGCTGACGGTCGAAGCCTACGAGCCGCCGAGGCAAGTCATCGACGACGTCGAGCGCATCATGGAGGTCGCCGGTATCGAAGTCGGCGGCATTGAGTACGTCATCGACGAGCGTACTGGCAGGCTTTTGTACTACGACATCAACGCGCTTTCGAATTTTGTTTCTGATCCGGAGCGCATGATTGGCTTCAATCCCTACGCTCGGCTCGCCGACTATCTGATCAGCGAGGCGCGCATCCACGAATCGAGTCGCGGCGACAAGCTCGTCTCAGCCGGGAGCATCCGATGAGATACGGCTACTGGCTCCCCGTTTTTGGCGGTTGGCTGCGCAACGTCGCGGACGAACACATGGAAGCAAGCTGGCCGTACGTAAAAAAGCTCGCCCAGCGCAGCGAGCAGATCGGCTTTGATCTGACACTTATTGCCGAGCTCAATTTGAATGACATCAAAGGCGTCGAAGCGCCATCCCTCGATGCGTGGTCCACGGCCGCCGCCCTCGCCGCAGTCACCGAGCGCATCGAGTTGATGGTGGCGGTGCGGCCGACGTTTCACCTGCCTGCGCTGCTGGCCAAGCAAGCGGCCAACATCGATCGCATCAGCGCCGGGCGGCTCACGTTGAATGTCGTTTCGTCGTGGTGGGCGGATGAAGCGAAGAAGTACGGCGTGGGATTCGAGCAGCACGATGACCGCTACGCGCGCACCAGCGAATGGCTCGATGTGCTGCACGGTGTGTGGTCGCGCGACCATTTTTCGTATGCGGGAAAGTATTACCGCGTCGAAGACAATGTGCTGGAGCCGAAGCCTTTGGCGCAGCCACATCCGACGCTCTATGCCGGTGGCGAATCGCCTGCGGCCAAGGATCTTATCGCGGGAAAATGCGATGCCTACCTGATGCACGGCGATCCCCCGGAGCGCGTGGGTGAGAAGATCGCGGACCTGCGCGAACGCCGCGCACGCCATGATCTTCCGCCGCTGAAGTTCGGTGTCGCTGGCTACGCCATCGTCCGCGAAACCGAGCGCGAAGCGCATGAGGAACTGCGCCGGATCACGAATGTCGAGCAAACCGCCGCGGGTTATGCAAATTATCAACAATGGATTGCGGGTACGCAGCTCGAACAGCGGGTTTCACTCGAAGATTATTCCGTCTCGAATCGCGGCTTGCGGTCAGGGCTAGTGGGTACGCCCGAACAAGTTGCGGAGCGGCTCGCGCAATTCGAGGCCGCTGGCGTCGACCTTGTTCTTCTCCAATTCAGCCCGCAACTCGAAGAAATGGAGCGCTTTGCGGAGGCTATCATTCGCCGAAGCGCTTCGGTCGCGGCTCAGGCTTAGTGCAATTGACATTCTGGCTTTAATTGTTTTCCGGAGAGTATTCCGTCTGCTCGGGAACATCCGTGTAGCTTTCGAAATCGATCTTATATCCGTCCGGGTCGGTGAACGGCACCACCCACATAGCGTTTCCCACGAACGGATTTCTCCTCACCTTGACTCCTCGCGCGGCGGCTTCGCGATGGATCGCGAGGGCGTCTTCGCATTGGAAGCAAACGGATACGCCTTCTCCCACCTTACAGCTGGGCTTCCAGGAATCATGTCCTTCTTTCCGGAACTCTTGCAGCATCAAGGCAGCGCCGCCGATTTCCAACCAACACCAGCGGAGCTTGCCATCATCGATCCATTTCCTGGTCATCGCAAAACCCAATCCATCAATGTAGAAACGGAGCGATTCCTCCATGTTCGAGACCATGAAAAATGGCACGGCCTGCTTGACGTTTGTCGTTGCTGATTTCACCACGCCCATATTGGTCGCGCTCACCCGGAAAGATGGGGACTTCGCGTGACCTTCGACGTGAAGCCCTTGGCCCATTCATATCTCTCCGTTCGGCCAGAAGTCAACGCGAAGTAGTCGGCGTAAAGGTTACGTGGCAGCCCTGGTCCTGCGTCATGGTGACGGATGTGGTTAGCGTCGTGCCGCTGCAGGATCCGGTCCATTTCACGTCGTACACGTAGAAGCTATCGGGCGGTGCCGCGGTGAGCGAGACGGTACTGCCGTTGGGAAACCCTTGCTCGACGAAATTCAATCCGTTGAGGGCATCGAGGTTAATGCCCGGCGGGGAACTCACGATAGAGCCGCCGGTAACATCGGTGCTCACATCAAGGGTGAACATTGCGGCCGGAGGTGGGGGATTGCCAGTGCCGGTACCTCCGGTGCCGGTGCTGCCAGGACCCGTGCTCAAGAAGGATGTAGGACAACCATCAAAAACGTAGGGACCGCTGACGATGACCGTGCAGTTGTCCTGCCACACCGGGCTGGTGCCGCTGGCAGCGAAGAAAAAGGGATCTCCCACGCCGCCAGTGCTGCCGCCCAAGAAGACGCTTGTAATCGGATTGCCCTCCGGCGTGAGTGAGCCGTTGGTGCCGATCTTGAATGCAGCCAATTGGTTGTTGGCATCCATTACGTAGAGGAACTGTGCTTGCGGCTCGGCAATCACGGAAATGGGACCTTGCGGATTGCTGCTGGTAGCCAAGCCGGCGGCGAAAGTGAGCGAGCCGTTGTTGGGATTGATGTTGTAAACGTGAACATTGAAGTTGGAACTGGGCGGAGCAAACACGAGGCTCTGCAAACCGACGTAGAGGAAGCGGGCCTCGGGATCCATGGCGAGCGATAGCGGCGATTGGCCGGACGCGGGGCTGATGCCGAAGCTGCTCTGGATCGTCAGCAATCCGGTGGTTTGATTAATGGAATAGACCGCTATTTGGTCCACGCTGCCTTGTGCGGAGAGGCTGGCGACGTACGCGAAGTGACCGCCGGGAGTGACGACCAAAGCCCAGGGGTTGTCGCCGGTCGGTGCGCTGCCGATGGGTGTGCTCGTAAAGCGGCCGCTGGTGGGGCTGACTCCGTAGGTCTTCACCGTGTCGAAATCGCTGGGGTTCTGCCCGGGAATGTAGGTAACGTAAGCGAATTCGCCGGAAGGAGCGAAGGCGAGAGCGGTGGCGGGAGTTCCGCCCAAATCGGCCACGGTGCCTTGCGAACTCAAGGCACCGGTGACGTTATCAATGGAGAAAGCCGAGACGTTGCCGATGTCGCTGCCGAAGCGGACTTCGTTGACGACGTAGATGAATTTGCCGGTGGGGTGGACGACGACGGAAACAGGATTGCCATTGATGGGCAGTGTGTCCGTCGGGCCGGAGATGTTGCCAGTCACCGGGTCGAGTTGATAGACGGAAATGCTGTTCGCGGGGACGTTGGTTGCGGCGCCTTGAGCGAAGCCGCTGCCGTTGACTACGTAGAGGAAGCGTCGGGACGGATGAACCGTCACGGAGATCGCTCCCGTTCCCACAGGCGCGGAACTGGTCGCGGCCGAGAGGGCCCCCGTATCCTTCGCAATCTTGAAGCTAGACACGCTGACCGTGCTCGTGCCGTTGACGTCGGCCCGCGTGAGCGCATAGACCATGCGCGGCAGCGTTGCCGCGTAGCCCGGAATTACCCAGGAAAAGTTTGAAACGTCTGCCGACAGCATGCTGCCGTTTACGGTCGTGGGAATCGGCGCAAACGCACCACCCGGTTCTCCCTTGTAGATTACTGGCGTCGCATCGGTAGGAATCCGCGTTGAATCAAAGGGAATTTGTACCGTGGCCGGCAGTGAAAAGGGCGTGCCGTGTGGCGTGAGCGCGTACATCGCGCCTGCCACCTCGATCCCCGTAGAAGGCAACGCGGGAGATCCGGTGCTGTCTCGCGGGATTTCGATATCGACGAGACTGGATAGTGCGCCGGCAGGGACTGTGACGCTCGCACCGTAAAAGCCGTTGACCACCCCTCCTGCTGGTCCGATACCGCCGGTCGCAGCATTCACCGTGATCGAGACTGTCGCGGAGGCCGGGTTGTAATTTGTGGCATCCGTGGGGGTGAAAGTGGCCGTTAGAGTTTGTGTGCCGACGCTGAGAACCGTAGCCGCAGGAGGCGAATACACAAAAGTTCCGGGGACAGAAGCGGTGGCATTCAATTGCGTCGCGTCTAGCTGCGTGCCGGAGATAATGGGGGAGGGCGCGGCCCAAGTGATCGTTGGAGTGGCCTTATTCACCGTGATCGAGACGGAGCCCGTGGCTGAATTGTATTTAGATGCGTCGGAGGGCGTGAACACGACCGAAAGAGTCTGCGTACCGGCATTCAGTATTGTCGAGGCGGCCGGCGTGTAGACAAACGAGCCTGGCACAGAGGCAGTGGCGTCCAGTTGAGTATCGCTGAGCGCCGTCCCATACGTGATAGCCGCAGGCATTGCCCACGTAATCGTTGGAGTAGTCTTGCTGGTCCCTCCTGTACCGCCCTCCTCGGGAAAGCAGCCTCCACACAAGGCGGCCAGGGAAAGCATCAGGACCAGATAACTATGATGTCGCCGCCGAATCCACGCAGGCTCAACAAATGAATCGATTGAAGACTTCGCATTTCGTTGCATTGTTCTCCTCTATTGTCTTTCAAGGCCGTACGCGCTTCGTGGCGCCATCAATCAGTTAGAACTCGGGCTGCTGTAGGCACACTTGCGGTTCAACCGGGAGCTCCTTGCATGCACGACCCAGGACTCTTTGTTCTAGGCTCCCCGTTGGAACCTCGTTTGTCTTACATGCGGAAAAGGCGACTGGTTTGGCTCAGTAGAGAAGTTGAATTCTCTTGGAAAGCCACCGGTGGATAGCGCAGCGCGATGCTATGTCCTGATTCCGCTAGGTAAATTGTGAATATTTCGCTATAATTGGGGTTTAGCTTTGAAGAGCTGGCCCCGCCTGAGTGGGTCTGCAGGGAATACGAACATGAATCCGGTTATAGCCAAACTACATGAAGCGCAACTGCGCAAAGATCTCCCCGAATTTCGCCCCGGCGACACGGTGCGCGTCAATGTCCGCCTGAAGGAAGGCGAGGGCGAGAAGGAAAAAGAACGTCTCCAGGCGTTTGAAGGGGTCGTGATCTCGAAGAAAGGCCGCGCATCGGGCGCAACGTTTACCGTGCGCCGCGTGAGCTTCGGCGTCGGCATCGAGCGCATTTTCCCGCTGCACTCGCCTTCGATCAGCTCGATTGAGGTGGTCGGCAAGGGCAAAGTCCGGCGAGCCAGGCTTTATTATCTGCGTAACCTGCGCGGAAAGGCTGCCCGCATCAAGCGCGCCGCTCGCGAAGAAGTGGCGGCTGTCGCGACCGCTGGGGCCGAAACCACGTCGTAAGGGCACCTCGTTGTTTCCAGATGGGTTCCTGAAAGGGCTCCGACAGATCGGAGCTCTTTTTTTGTGCTCATTCTCCCAGTGATTCGCAACTCGTTCGGCGTGGTCCGGTTCCTTACCTCCACCATCGCTGCTTAAGGCTGCACGTTCGTTACGCCTTCCTCGCCGGCCTTGGGAAAGTGCTTTTCATACCAAGCAATCGAGCGATCGGTCCAATCGATGACATGTTTCGTTTCCCGGATACCATGGCCTTCGCGGGGATAGCGAACAAAGACCGCTTCCGTCCCCACGTCTTTAAGCGCGATGAAAAACTGCTCTGCTTCGGCGATGGGCACGTCGTTATCGTTCTCGCCATGGCACAGCATCGTGGGCGTGTGAGCCTGTGCTACGAAACGCAATGCGGAGCGCTTCCAGGCTTCATCCATCAGCGTGCCCTGGTGGAAGAACTGGCCGAATTCCATCTCCTCGTATTGGTTGTAGTAGGTCATGTAGTTGTAGCTGATGAGATTGGAGATTCCTGCGGTTGGGATTGCGGCCTTGAATTCGTTGGTCTGCGTAATCAGCCAGTCCGTCAACTGCCCGCCGTAGCTGACGCCTTCGATTCCCATGCGCTCGCGATCGATCCAAAGGTGGCGCCGCACTGCCGCACTAACTCCATACAAGACATCCTGGCCTTCGTTGCCGTCCTGATCGCCGAAAACTGCGTCGGCGAACTTCTGCCCGTAACCCGTCGAGCCGCGATAATTCACGTTAAGAACCGCCCAACCGAGTGCGGCGTAAACCTGATTCCTGAAATTGAACCCGGGGCCATTCTGGCCGTGCGGGCCGCCGTGGATGTTCACGATGAGCGGATGCTTCGAGGTCTCCGCCATGCCCAGAGGTTTGGTCAGAAACGCCTCGACTTCAAATTTGTTGTCATTGCTGGCGAAGGTGAAGGACTCGACTTCGCCAAGCAGTTTTCCCTCGAGAGCTTCCGCGTTCAAGTCTGTGAGTTTCCGCGCCGCGCCTCCGCGATTCTTAACGTAAAGCTCCGCCATATCGTGCGGGGAAGTGAAGGCATAAGCTAGCGTGCCGTCTTTACCGACCGAAAACCCGCCAACTCCGCCGGGCTCCCTCACCACATATTCCGGCGCACCGCCTGCAATCGGCAAGCGCACCAGATGATTGCTTCCGCGCTCCTGGATTGTGAAATAGACGGCGCCGCCATCTGGGGCCCATTGCGGCGCTCCCTGTCTTTCGTCTACGACACCGCCAATTTCATGGCGATCGCTGCCGTCAGCATTCATCATCCAGACGTGCGTGTCTTCCATGGTCGTTTCGCGGTCGGTAAGTCCGCGCTTCGTGCCGCGATAGGCAATGTGTTTGCCGTCGGGAGACCACAGCGGATCGTATTCGTTGTATTCCGTCGAGGTCAGTCGGCGGATCGTTCTTTCCGCGACGTTTAACGCGAAGACGTCGTAGTTGAAAAACTCGTCCTGATTGGGTTCACGGTTAGATACAAAGAGAATTTCCTTGCCGTCCGGAGACCAGTCGATGGAATGCTCGTCGTAGATACCTTTCGTGAGTTGGCGCACCTGCTTGCTGGCCTCGTCCACCGCGAAAATGTGCAGCCGCTGGTTGTCATTGAAGCGCGTCATGCCTTCGCCCGCATCGGGCTTATACAGGTAGCGCGTGATGACTCGCGGATCTCCGCTGGCCTCGGCGGCGCCTTCATCCGGTGTCGAGGAGACAAAAGCAATCTGCTTGCTGTCCGGCGACCAGGCAATATCTTGGCCTTCGCCCGGCAAGGGGCTGTTCGTGCCACGCATTGCGGCAAGTTCCGTGACATCGGAACCGTCCGCGTGAGCCAGCAGCAGTCCGTGCTTTTCTCCCACGCTCCCTTGAAAGGCCAGCCATTTCCCATCGGGAGACCAGTGGGGATTCCCAGCTACATCCGTTGGGCTTCCGATGAGAACGGATTTCTTAGTGGCAAGATCCATTATCCAGAGCTGCGGCGAAGGCCGTCCGGGCCGGTCATAGAGAATCACGGTGTAAGCGATACGATGACTATCGGGCGAAAGCTCCGCGCCTCCAACAAAGCGGAACCGTGTCAGATCGCTGCTCTTCAGACCTTGCGCGCGGCCAATCGGCGCCAGAGAGAGACCCGCCAAACTGAGCAGACAGGAAACAACATAAGCCCTAACGGAACGCCTGCGTGAATCCATGGAATTCTCCTCAATGCTTTCTTCGATGCGTAATTTTGCCCGGCCATCGTAGGTCGCTCGGCGTTCTCCGTCAACGAAACTTGTCGACGATCACTTAGGTGAAGTCTTTCGGGTGAAGGTCGAGATAGTCTACGTGGCCCAGCGGAGCTTCGGGGCTCACGAGACAATCTCGCACTTCTTTCGTCTATACAGGCAGGCGACCTGTTGACAATCAACAGGAAGAAGCATAATCTCCTGTTGACCGTCTAAAGGAGAATCGCCATGGCGCAGCCGCGTGGTGAAGTGCTGCAAGGAACGCTGGACTTGATCGTGCTCAAAACTCTCGAAGCCCTCGGCCCGCTGCACGGCTACGGCATCGCCGTGCGCATCCAGCAGGTTTCCGCGGATCTGCTCAAGCTTAACCAGGGCACGCTCTATCCAGCTCTCTTGAGGTTGGAGCAGCGCGGCTGGATCTCCTCGAAATGGGGGGTCTCCGAAAACAATCGCAAGGCCAAGTTTTATTCCTTGACTCGAAGTGGACGGAAGCAGCTCCTGGCGGAGACGGAGAGCTGGGAGCGCATGGCTGCGCTAATGACTCGGCTGCTCGGGCGCGCCGAAGGAGTATGACATGCGAGGGCTGCGCATCTTTGCTTCTCGTTTGCTAGGGCTTTTCGGCAAGAAAAGGAGGGATTCTGAGCTTGAAGCGGAGCTGAGTGCCCACATCGAGGCGCTAACCGAAGAAAACATGCGTCGTGGAATGAGCGAGAGAGACGCGCGTCACTCAGCGCGCCGCGAATTCGGCGGGCTCGAACAGGCGAAAGAATTGTATCGTGAGCAGCGTGGCCTGCCATTCTTTGAGACGCTCGCGCAAGACTTGAGTTACGCCCTTCGCATGTTGGTGAGGAGCCCCGGCTTTACGGCCGTAACTGTGTTGACGCTGGCCCTGGGCATTGGTGCGAACACGAGTCTCTTCTCGCTGATCAACTCTGTTTTGCTCGCGAACTTGCCGGTCGGCCATCCAGAACAACTGGTCGTCATTAAGTACACTGACGCGCGGGCTCAGGAAGCCGAAGACGACTTTTCTTATCCGATGTATGAGGCCATCCGCGACAAGAACATAGTTTTTTCAAATGTGTTGACACGCGCCGGCCTCAATTTCAATGCCGGCTACGACGGACAGAGTGAACGCGCCGTCGGCGAACTTGTTTCCGGGAACTACTTTGAAACTCTCGGCGTGCAGCCGTTTCTCGGGCGACTAATTGGACCGGAGGATGACCGGCAACCCGGCGCAAGCCCCGTCGCAGTCCTGAGCTATGTCTATTGGCAACGCCGATTCGGCAGTGATCCATCTGTCGTGGGCCGAGATTTCATCCTCAACAACCATCCGATTCGCATCATCGGCATCACGCCGCCGCAGTTTTATGGGACGGAGATGGCCCGCAACCCGGATATTCGCGTTCCCATGATGATGACGACGGTTTTTCGCCCCGTACCCGCTAACCGGATGCAAAGCGCACGGCATCGCTGGATCACAGTGCTCGCCCGCCTCAAGCCAGACATTTCTCGTGCCCGGGCGCAGGCATCGCTAGACATCCTGTATCACCAGGTACTTGCCGCGGAATTGCAGGAGCTTGGCTCGAGCGTAAGCGCCCATGACAAAGAGCAAACTCTCCTAAGCCGCATCCAACTGGATCCCGGCAATCAGGGTTTTGCACATTTACGCGGCGAAATGGAGCGCCCGCTGTTGCTCATGTTTGGTGTCACCGGCATTGTGTTGCTGGTAGCATGCGCGAATCTCGCAAATCTCCTGCTAGCGCGCAACGCGAAGAGGAAGCAGGAAATCTCCGTGCGGCTAGCGATTGGCGCGGGCCGCCGAAGGCTCATCCGGCAATGGTTGACGGAAAGCCTACTCTTGTCGTTGATCGGAGGATTTGCTGGGATCATTGTGGCTTATTGGGCAAAGACGGCGTTGCTTGACTTCTTACCCGCAAACTACAGCGCCAACCTACACGCGCCGATGGATGTGCGCGTCCTGGGTTTCGCACTAGTCGCCTCCTTGGTCACCGGTTTGCTCTTCGGTTTAGCACCCGCCTTGCAGCTTTCGCGGACCAAAGTCTCCTTCGTGCTGCGCCACCAGGCCCCATCGATCGCCTCCAGCGAGAAGCTCTTCAGTTTGCGCAGCGCCCTCATTTTCCTCCAGGTGGCTCTGTCGCTGCCGCTCTTGATTGGTGCAGGTTTGTTTCTACATAGCCTGAGAAATTTGCGCGGCGTCGACACTGGCTTCGTTAAAGAAAACGTCTTCCTTGCCACGCTCAATCCCGCCATGAACGGGTACCCTCAGGAAAGAATCAAGTCGCTCTACGATGATGTCCTCGCGCGCGTTCGCACTCTCCCCAGTGTGCGTGCCGCCAGCCTCACGACAAGCTCAGTTATTTCCGGCAGCTGGGACCAAGAGGGCGTCAAGGTGGAGGGCTACCGCCCCGGCCCGGATGAAAACATGAGCCCGAACGCCGCAGTCATTTCTCCAGGCTACTTCGAGACTTTGGGAATCCCGTTTGTCGAAGGCCGTGACTTCACGGAGCAGGACACCGCTGGGCGTCCGAAAGTTGTCATCATCAACGAGACGATGGCGCACTATTTTTTCGGAAAGAAAGATCCGCTGGGCAAGAAAATCGGAACCAGCGACGATCCAAAAGCGCCTCCGGATATGGAAATCATAGGCGTGGTGAAAGACGCGAAGTACGTACATCTTTGGGAATCCCCTCGCCGGCATTTCTACACAGCAATGGGGCAGGAGCCGCACCTATTTGACATGACGCTGCAAGTTCGTACCTCCGGCGATCCGGAAGAAATCGGCGGTCTCGTTCGAGCGCAGGTGCACGACCTGGACACCAATCTGCCTCTCTACGCCACTACGACGTTGCAGGTCCAGATTGACAATTCGCTTACGCAGGAGCGACTGCTCACCTGGCTCTCCAGCCTATTCGGCCTGCTTGCCACGCTGCTCGCCTCTCTGGGACTTTCCGGCGTCGTTGCCTTCTCCGTCGCCCGCCGCACGCGCGAGATTGGAATCCGCATGGCACTCGGCGCACAACCGAGCGACATCCTTCGCAGCGTCGTGAGCCGCATGAGTGTGCTCGTGACGCTCGGCATCGTTGTGGGTTTGGGTGCAGCTCTCGAACTCAGCCGTCTGCTGGGCAGCATGCTGTACGAAGTAAAGGCCGTTGATCCACTGGCTTTTGTTGGGGCCAGCTTGCTGCTTGGCATTGTCGCGGCCATCGCCGCGTATTGGCCCGCCAGACACGCCACGCAAATCGATCCTGTCGTGGCGCTCCGCCATGAATAGTCGAACGTACGCCGTCTGTGAATTAGTTGGAGCATAGATATGATTTGGCTACGAATCGCGGCTATTCGAATCAAGGGTCTCTTCGACAATCGGCAAAGCGAAAAGGATCTGGACTTCGAAGTTCGAGCACATCTCGATGCGCTCACGGATGAGTACATTCGACGCGGTATGAATCCTGAAGAGGCACGCTACGCCGCCCGCCGGGAATTCGGCGGCGTCGAGCAGACCAAGGAACTCTATCGCGAGAAGCGCAGCCTCCCGCATATTGAAACAGTGCTCCAGGATATCCGCTTCGGCGCGCGCACACTTGTAAAGAATCCCGGCTTCACAATTGTCGCCGTCTTGACTCTAGCGCTTGGCATCGGTGCAAACGCCGCGATCTTCAGCGTTGTCAATTCGTCCTCTTGCGGCCGCTTCCGTACAAGAACCCAGATCAGTTGGTCACGATTCTCCACTATCGCGACAATCCCGTCTCGGTTGCCAACTATATTGACTGGCGCGACCAGAGCACATCTTTCGAAGCCATGGCGGCAGCCGATTACTGGACGCCGAATCTCACTGGCGTTGATCCCCCGGAGCACCTTTGGGGTCTTCAAGTCACACAGAATTTGCTGCCCATGCTTGGCGTCCAGCCTCTCCTCGGCCGTCTCTTTGTCGTGGGAGAGGACAAGAATGGCGCCGAGCACGAAGTCATCCTGAGTTATGGACTTTGGCAGCGGCGCTTTGCCGGCGATCAAAACGTCTTGGGCAAGTCGATCACGCTGAACGGCGAGCTATTCAACATCGTGGGTGTGATGCCGAAGGAATTCAAGTTTGCGCCGTTCTGGGCCACACGCGCGGAATTGTGGGTTCCGGATGCATTTGGAGACCGCATTCACAGCAGAGGCGGCAACAGTCTGCGGATTTTCGCGCGGTTGAAACCGCGAGTCACGATTGCACAGGCTCGCGCGGAAATCGACGCAATCACCACACGCCTCGAGCATCAATATCCGGGCACGAATCGCCATGTAGTCGTGACCCCTCTTATGGAGAACGCAGTCGGTGAAGTAAAAGCTCCCCTTCTCGTACTTTTGGGCGCGGTCGGGTTTGTGCTTCTTATCGCTTGTGCCAATGTCGCGCACATGCTGCTGGCGCGCTCTGCCAGTCGTCAAAAGGAAATCGCCGTCCGCGCCGCGCTCGGCGCTCCTCGGTCACGCCTGATTAGGCAGTTCTTTACGGAAAATCTGTTGCTGGCATCCATCGGCGCATCGGCTGGGCTGCTTCTTGCCATCTGGGGAACGCGTATCATGATCGCGGCCAGCCCCGCAAATATCCCACGACTGGCTACAGTGAGTATCGAGGCCCGCGTCATGCTTTTCCTGCTCGGCGTAACCTTGCTGACGAGTCTCGTCTTTGGTTTGGTTCCAGCGGGTCGCACGACCTCCCTCAATTTGTCGGACACTCTAAAGGAAAGCAGCCGCGGAGGCAGCGAGAACGCTCATCGCAACAAACTTCGCAGCTTCCTTGTGGCGTCGGAGTTCGCGCTTGCGCTCATGCTACTGATCGGAGCCGGTCTGATGCTCAGGAGTTTTTTCGCTCTGCAATCCATCGATCCCGGCTTTAACCCGCACAACGTTCTGTCAATGGTCGTATCGGTCGCCGGTTCCAAAGAAGCCGATGTAAATCGCCGCCCTCTCTTCTATCGAGATGTCCTCGCGCGCATTCGAGCGCTGCCTGGCGTCGAATCGGCGGGCGGCATCAATCATCTGCCCCTGGCCGGAGATCTTTGGGGCTGGCCGTTTACGATCGAGGGCCGGCCCAAGTCTCTTCCGGGAGAATCTCCGTCCGAGGTGTACCGCCTCGTCACGCCCGGATACTTCGAGACCATGCGGCTCCCTCTCCTCCGGGGGCGTTACATTTCCATGACGGATGACCTCACGGCTCCCGGTGTGGTGATTATCAATGAACGCGCCGCGAGCAGATACTGGCCGGGTGCCGACCCGATTGGGCAGCGCATCTCCTTCGATGATGACAAGGCGGGCGCACCCACCTGGCTGTCCGTAATCGGTATCGTCAAAAATGCCAAACAAGAAGACTGGTCTTCCCCCATTTATCCAGAGGTTTATCTGGCAGCCTTCCAGAATCGCCAATATTTGGAGGAAGCGGGCTCGCACATGGCCTACATAACATTGGTCGTGCACACTTCAGGCGATCCAGGCGCTCTTACTTCCACTGTGAAAAATGCCGTGTGGTCCATCGATCGCAACCTGCCAATCTCTGAGGTTTTGACGATGGATGGAGTTGTTGCGGATGCGAACGCACAACCGCGCTTCGAAGCGTTATTGCTGGGCGTCTTCGCTTTCGTCGCGCTAGTGATGGCAGCAGTTGGAATTTATGGCGTGATGAGCTATTCCGTCTCCCGACGTACGCATGAAATCGGCATTCGCATTTCGCTCGGGGCAAATCGCTACGACGTTCTCCGACTGGTTGTGCTCCAAGGCATGGTTCTGGCCCTCGCGGGGTCAGCGGGCGGCATTGCTGGAGCTCTTTTGCTCTCGCGGCTCATGACCAAGTTGCTTTACGGCGTGGCTCCCACTGACCCACTGACGTTCGTCGCCGTCGTGCTCATCCTCTTGCTGGTTGCCCTGTTCGCGACCTACCTCCCAGCGCGGCGGGCCACCAAAGTCGATCCCATGATTGCCCTGAGATACGAGTAACACTCCGCCGCGCGCTCCCCGTGCTAAAATCTGCGCGCAATGAGCCGCCTCTGCTCTTCCCGTTTCGAGCGAGCGGCGCGACAACTTGGCTGGATGCGCATCGCCGGTCTCGATGAAGCCGGTCGCGGCGCGCTCTTTGGCCCCGTCGTCGCCGCCGCGGTCATTCTCAATCCCAAGCGTCGCATTGTCGGCCTAGATGATTCGAAAAAAATTCCCGCGGAGCGCCGCACCGAACTTGCCGCGCGTATTCGCGACCATGCTCTCGCTTGGGCTGTGGCGGAAATCGACGCCCAACGGATCGATGCTTGGAACATCTATCAGGCCAGCCGACAGGCCATGACTGCTGCCCTGCAACAGCTCTCCATCGCGCCCGATTATTTGCTCATCGACGCCATGCAACTGGATGTTCTGATTGAACAGAAGTCGCTCATCAGAGGCGACGCCCGCAGCATTTCTATTGCGGCCGCGTCCATCCTGGCCAAAACACATCGGGACGCTTGCATGGAAAAATGGGACGCCGTCTACCCGCAATATGGACTGGCTCGCCACAAAGGTTACGCTACCCCTGATCATCTCGAAGCTCTTCGCCAGTATGGTCCGTCTCCACTTCACCGCTATTCATTTGCCCCGGTTCGTGACGCGAATTGCTGGGCAGTCGGCGCCACGCAAACTCCTCTACCTCTTTTCTAGCCTCTCGCTTAGAATTTCCCGGATATTTCAGAGGTCAGCCCGATGCATGCGAAGTGGGTCACGCAACGCGCAGTTATTCTTCTTTCGATTTCGTTTTCATTCGCTTGCCTCTGGCCGGTGATTGCCCAGTTCGAGGCCAAATCATCGGAAGTACATGCACAAACTCTGCTTGCTTCCACTCCGCCAATGGGCTGGAACAGTTGGGACGCGTACGGAGAAACCATCGGCGAGTCCGACATTCGAGCCAACGCCGCGTGGATGGCGGAGCATTTGAAAGCTTACGGATGGGAGTACGTCGTCGTGGACGAGGGCTGGTACGTCACGAATCACGCCGCGGAAACCGGTGGGGCTGCTCCGGAGTTCAGTCTCGACGTTAATGGCCGTTACATTCCCGCCGTCAACACGATCCCTTCGGCCGATAACGGCGCGGGCTTTAAGCCGCTGGCCGACTACGTCCACTCGCTCGGCCTGAAATTCGGCATTCACATTTTGCGCGGCATTCCCAAGGAAGCGGTTCGCAAGAATTTGCAGATTGCAGGCACCTCTTATCGCGCAAAAGCTGCGGCCGAAATTTCCGATACTTGTCCCTGGAATACATACAATTACGGACTGAATCCCAACTCACCGGCTGCTCAGGCCTATTACGATTCCATCGCGAGGTTGTACGCCGGCTGGGGAGTCGACTTTCTCAAGGTGGATTGCATATCTAGCCATCCTTACAAGGGCGATGAAATTCGCATGATTAGCCGGGCACTTCGCAAGGTACATCGCCCGATTGTTCTGAGCCTATCGCCCGGTCCGGCCCCCCTCGATAAAGCGCTTGAGCTGCGCCGCTACGCGCAGATGTGGCGCATCTCAGATGACGTCTGGGACGTCTGGCACAGCGACAAGGACTTTCCACAGGGCGTCGAAAACCAGTTTGCGCGCGCCGCGAAATGGGCACCGTTCTCCGGTCCCGGACACTGGCCAGACGCGGACATGCTTCCTCTCGGCCGCCTCGAACCGGCCGCCGGATGGGACAAGCCGCGTACCACGCGCCTTACGCACGACGAGCAACAAACTCTTCTCAACCTGTGGTCCATTTTCCGTTCGCCGCTCATCATGGGGGGGAACCTCACCTTATGCGACGACTGGACCGAATCCGCGCTAACCAATGCGGAGCTGGTCGAAGTCGATCAGCACTCCACCGGAAGCCACGCCGTAATCTCGACGGACAAGGCTGCCGTCTGGCTGGCCACGCCAGGTTCAGGCGATGGCGCATACGTTGCCGTGTTCAATCTGCAGGCCGCGCCGCAGTCCTTTCATTACTCCTGGAAGGAAATGGGGCTTAAGCAGGAGAGGTACAATCTCCGCGACCTTTGGGCGCATGAAGATCTGGGCTCCAAGGAGTTCGTCGATATCGCGCTCCCCGCGCACGCATCCGCAATTTACCTGGCATCGGAGCATTAACCCATCATTTGGTTGAGAGACCGCCATCGCGGCCCCATCCATTCGTAGTTTCACCGTGACAAGTTCAGTCCATCCACCCCATTCCCTCAAGCACAAGCTTGTCCGCAAACTGTTCACGCGCAGCCTTTGCTAATCAAAATACTCCCCAAAAACGCCTTTACCCCGCTTCGCCTCGTCTTCGCCACCTAGTTTCCTAGTCCTAACGGGGATAACTGGCTGCTCACACGCTTTGCTGGCTTCGTTGACTTGCCTTTTCTCCCCCTGCTAGCGTTAACAAGCACGGCTTCTGTCTGCCTCTCCAACACTTGGGACGGAGGGAATCTCCTCCTGCAGGCGAGGGCCGTATATTGTCCGGGAACACGAATGGCCTATAACAAGAGCAAATTTGTCGAATCCGCGCAGAAGCTGCTGAATCAGGGAAAAGTCCCTCAGGCCATCGCGGAATACCAACAAATTCTAAAGTTTGAGCCGCGCGATCAGGTCACCCTCATGACCATCGGCGAGCTCTATATCCGCCAGGGCGAAACTTTTCAGGCCATCGACTACTTCGAGCGCCTCGCCCAGATTTTTGTCGGCGATGGTTTTCTCACCAAGGCCATCGCTGTTTACAAGCGCATCGCCAAGCTGGCGCCCGAAGAGATTCGGCCCCTCGAAAAACTCGCCGACCTTTACGTACAGCAAGGTGTAATGAGCGAAGCCCGCCCGCTCTTCTTGCAACTCGCGGAAATCCACCTCAAAAACAATCGTCAACCGGAAGCAGTCGGCCTCCTGAAGAAGCTTCTGCTCGCTGAGCCGGACAATATCCGCATTCAGATTCGCCTTGCTGACCTCTATCAGGCCATGGGGCAATCGCGCGATGCCGTCGACGCCTACGTTTCCGCTGCGCAGCGCGCTCTGGCTCGCGGAGACCACTCCGAATGCGAAAAGCTTGCCGACAAAGCGCTCAAAGTCGACGCCAATTGTCTGGCTGCTACCATCGTCAAGGCTCGTTCCGCTTCCTCCCAGGGCAATCTCAACCAGGCCGCCGACATTCTCGAACATGTTCCGGATCTCGATAAAGGCGGCGAACAAACCGAACTGCTTCTGGATCTTTATGTCAAGGGTGCAAATTGGGAGAAAGCTACAGCGCTCGCGTTACGGGTCCTAGCAGCCGACACTAAGAACTTCGGCCCGGCACAGAAAATCGTGGAAGCCCTTCTCGAGTCGGGCCAATCCGACCGCGCCATGGCCATCATCGGCCAGATTCGTGTGCCCATGATCGACGGTGGCGAGCATGAAGTGATCGGCCGCTTGCAAAACGAACTCGCTTCCCGCATGCCCGGCCGTCTCGAACCCCTCGAGTGGCTCGTCGATTTCTATGGCCGCACCAGCGATTCCTTCCGTCTCCCGGACGCACTTGCCAATTTGGGTGACGCCCTCGCTGCTGCCAACCAACTCGAACGCGCGAAAGCCATTTTTGAACAACTCGTCGACCGCCAGCCCGATAGTGATTCGCCCAAGCGTAAACTCGACGCCGTTCTCCGAAAAATGGGTGAGCCTGGCCTGGAGGTTCCGCCGCCTCCACTGGAAGAACATCTCCAGGCGGAAATCCCCAAGGCACCTCCGCCGAGATTGCGTCCTGATACGGACACTCATGCTCCCGTCGCCGGAGACAAGCACATAGCCGTTCCTGCTTCCACCGAGCCCCAGCTGGACGAAGAGACGCAAAAGTTCATCGCGCAGTCCCTCACGGATGTCGATCTCTTTGCCAGTTATGGCTTGACGCAAAAAGCAATCGGCTTGCTCGAAGCCATTTTGCGCCGCGCCCCTCGCCACACTCCGACCCTCGAAAAGCTTCTCGATTTTGTCCTCGGCGCCGGTGACGATCGCCGCACCGCCGAGCTGGCTGCCCAACTTGAGCTGATCCATACCGAGCGAGGAGACCAGCGCAGCGCCGAGCGCTTTGCGGAGCTTCGCCGCCGATTCCAGCGTGCTGCGGGTCTGACGGATGCGGAGTTGGCAGCCAGCACTGCTCCCGCGCAACACGAAGCGCCTGCGGAGACCATTCCGGAAATCCCGGTGGCTGAAGCCTCCGCCGAACCGGTGGCCGCCGAGGAGCAACCGGGTCCGGAATTTGAGGAACCTGCCCCTGCCGAGCCGGCCCACGTCGAGCAAGTCGAGGCTGCAGCGTCTTCGGAGGAATCTGGCGTTCAGGAGGAAGTGGACCTTTCCGATGAATGGGCCTCGATGCTTGAGGATACGCATCCCGCCGAGCCTGCCGTGAAGCCGCCTCCTGCAAGGCCCGCCGCCCCTGCCGCGCCGGCTCCACCACCGCCTCCTCCCGAAGTCGCCGCAGAGCCCGTTGCTCCCGAAGAATTTTCAATTACCGAGGAACCTGTCGCTTCCGAAGTTTCCGATTCCTCTGAAGCCGTGGAGTTCGAGCTCCCTGTCGAATCTGACGCTGCTGTCGAGGAAGTGCCCCCAGCCGCCAAGCCGGAGAAGGTGCCTGCGCCGGTTCAGCAAAGTCCTGCCCCAGCAACACCCAAGAAACCGCAGGTCCCTCAGAAGCCGCCTGTGCCTGTAAAGCCTGCCGCCGTGCCCGAACCGGAATTCGAGTTGGAAGAGAATTACGAGTTGGTTCTTGACCCGGAACCGCTCGTCCCGGCGTACGATCAAAAGCCGCCAGACACGCCTATTGTCGTTCAACCGACTGAATCTGGACCGGTGACCGCCACGCCCGCCGCTAATTTTGCTTCCGACCAGTTCCTTGCTGACTTGGCGAAGGAAATGGATGACCTCGGTCTTGACGAGTTGCTGCCTTCTCACTCGGAACCTGCGCCCCAGCCCCAGCCTCCCAAGCTGGAAGCGAAGCCCGCCGCCCCTGCTGAGCCAAGCCCGCTCAAGGAGGTCTTCGACGAATTTCGTGCCGAACTCGGTGAAATGGGCGCCGAGGACGAAGACCTCGAGACCCACTACAATCTTGGTATCGCCTTCCGGGAAATGGGTTTGGTCGACGAAGCCATTAGTGAATTCCAGAAAGTCGCTAAAGCCACCGATCATGGCAAGCCCTTCCGCTACGTCATGCAATGCTGCACGCTTCTGGGCCTTGCCTTTATGGAGAAGGGACAGCCCGGTATCGCCGCCATCTGGTACGAGCGTGCACTACATACTCCCGGCATTGAACCGGAAAGCATTCTCGCATTGCGGTATGATTTAGGCGTTGCCCAGGAATCCGCGGGTGAGCCGGAAGCAGCGCTGAAGAGTTTTTCCCAGGTCTATGCGATGAATATCGATTATCGCGACGTCGCTGATCGCATCGCTGCTCTCCAGAAGCCCATCCGCTAAGTTCCGGCATTCATAAGTAATGGGGATTCCCTCTCAGCCATGAACCGCGTTTTGCGCGCTTTACTAGTCGTCGTTTGCTTCGAAATGGGAGCCTTGCTCCTCTATCTCCCATGGTCGGGTTTCTGGGAACAGAATTTCTTCTTGCTCCACTTTCCATCTCTCATCCCCGTTGTACTTCACCCCTCGTTTCGCGGTGCTATTAGCGGTATCGGCGTGCTGGACATTTTGCTGGCCCTCAGTTTTATCGGCTCTCGTCCTGGACCTGTCCGTGTTCCTCCCCGATAGTTCGTCGCACCCTGCGCTGCCCCACTCGCATCGAAAGCCCATTCTGTGCTGCGTCACCGACCGCCACAGTCTGAGCGGCGCTCTCAAATCAGACTTGTTCGAGCCGTTGCTGGAGAAAATCGAAGAGCTAGCCGCCGCTGGAGTCGATTGGATTCAACTTCGAGAGAAAGACTTGTCTGGAAGAGCGACCGCCGCACTCGCTTGCGAAGCGATGCGCCGTGTTTCCAAGCGGCTGCTTTCTAGCGGAATCTTGCCGCGAATTCTCGTCAACGATCGCGTTGACGTCGCTCTCTCTGAACGCGCTGGCGGCATCCACCTGGGGGAAAACTCACTGCCTGTCGAGGAGGTGAAGCGTCTGCTCACCCCTCAGTTTGTGCCACAGCGATCTCACGATTTTCTCGTCGGCGTCTCCTGTCACTCGCTGGATGCCGTTCGCTCCGCCGCCTCTGCGGGCGCTGACTATGTTTTCTTCGGCCCCGTCTTTGCTACTCCCTCGAAAGCTTCTTACGGACCACCTCATGGGCTCGCGCGCCTCGCCGACGTCTGCCATTCCATCGAGATTCCTGTCCTTGCAATCGGCGGGATCACGCTTGAAAACGCTTCCTCCTGCTTGTCTGCCGGTGCCTGTGGTATCGCCGCCATTCGCCTTTTTCAGGACTCTACCGATCCCGCCGGCTTGGTACGCAGTTTGCGCCAGTCTTGTTCCTAAAAGAACCGGCTTCCTCAAAGCGCTGCCTTAACCAACTTTTAGACTTCGGCTCTGTACTTTTCTCTTTCGCTTGTAGAGTTGTTGGTCCGCGGCCTCTAAAAGGTCCTGCGCCGTTCGTCCATCGCCCGGGTAGACAGCCATGCCCAGGCTGACGCTTATGGGTGGATCTTGTCCATCATCTCTCACGCCATCATAGATTCGTTGCGCCACATGTTCAGCCTTGTCACGATCTGTTTCGATTAGCACTATTGCAAATTCGTCTCCCCCATATCGCGCCACGAGGTCCGTCGCACGGCATTGCTCCTTCATAACTCTAGCCAAGCGCTTCAATGCCTTGTTCCCGGCCAGGTGTCCCTGCCGGTCATTGATCCTTTTCAAATCGTCCAAGTCCAGAAGCAGCATAGTGAATGGATGGTGGCTGCGCTCCGCTCTCCGGAGCTCGCGCTCCAGCGTTTCCATGAATTCCCGATAGTTCGCCAGACCCGTCAGTGCGTCGTGCGTGGCTTGATAGCGGATCTGCTCTTCACTCCTTTTGCGCTGAGTGATGTCCAACCCGACTCCGACGCAACCGATGATTTCTCCCGACGGTGCGCGCAGTGGTCTTAGATGAACATCCAGTATGCGCTCCTGGCGCTTGCACTCGAATTGTACGTAGTCCCCCCTTAAAGCTGCGTAGTGATGTGCCATCGCCGTCGCGTTCGGCCCATGGCATCTCAAATACTCCGAAACTGGCCGGCCCAACGACTCCCTGTCGTCATTCTCGGAATGCAACTTACCTGAGCCCCAATTTGACGTGAGCCGCAATTGTTGATCAGTTGTCCACAACAGCACCGGCATCTGTTCTACCAGCAACCGCAGCTGCGCATCGGAAGTTGCGGCTTCCGTTTTCTGCCGTGTCGGACGCCCGCTCTCCAGAATGCCGATGACTTCTCTGTTCTCATTCCGCGTCGCCGCCCGCCTCACCGTGACACTCACCTTGAAACCGAACTTATGCAGCCGCTCGACGGTCTCGCACTCGATCAGCTTCCCTGCTTTTGCTTCCTCCAGAACCTCCTGGAACGAAGCCACTTCATAAATCGGTAGCAGCGACATGATCGATTGGCCCGTCACTTCGGTTTGCGGGTAGCCGTATAGGCGCTCCGCTCCTCGACTCCACAGCTCGATCGTGCCGTCGAGCGCTATGCCGACAAAGGCCTCTTCCGACGACTCCAGTATTGCTGCGAGCATCTGCTCGCAGTTCGGGCTGGAATGCATGCGTACCCAATATTCTTTCAGAACGGGGAAGGCGTTCGTTTTGTGGGAATAGGTTTCTCGCGGGTGAGAGGACGGACCTGCGAGCTTTTCAATAAAACTGCGTATGCAGCTACCGAAACTACTGCAAGTATACCATTCTGCGTTCTCGTCAGAAGTCACCTGCAGGAGCTTGTAGCGAAAGGCACACTTACCCTGCGCGTTTTTCGCAAAGACCCTTCAGGTCGCTCTAGCTTTGCCGCGAATTCTGCGGGAACCGGCTATTCCGAGGCCTTCTCCGCATCGTTCAGGATCATTGCCAGCCGGACTCCGCCTTCAGCGATCCGTTTTTCCGCGACTTTCGCCGCTTTTTCCTGATACGACTCGTCTGCCACGATGTGCAGGTTCATCATGCGGTCGCCTATGTTGTTGTCGTCCGAACAGCTGTGCACGGTGACGTTTGGTTCAATGGGCACATTCGGATTGAGGCCTCCATAGGCCACGTTTTCCGCCAGGTCGAAACCTTCCCACACCCAGTCATCCACATGGATGCCCGCCTTCTGCCATTTCTCGATGTCCTCGGCGTACTGCGCCTCGAGTGTCTCGGCGTACTCCCCTGCATCCGCCCCTTCTGCGTCGCGTTCCGGAATCGCCGTGTCCCAGATGCCGTGCAGGTTCGGCGAGTACGAATGATTGTGCTGATGCGGTTTTCGCCGCAAATATTTGAGTGGCAAGCAATTTCCGCCTTCATCGTCGTTCGTGATGGTATGCAATGGCTGGTGCAGGTCTCCCACGAAATGGATCACGTAACGGAGTGCTTCGGCTCGCTTCACGCCGTTCGCGTTCTTATCTTTCAAAATCGCCAGTTGTTCTCCAATTGCTCTCGTCACGCATCCCTCTTGCCCGCAATAGGGTTCAAGTGGCCCGCGCTTCGAACCTCGAGGAATATCAAGGTAATGCCAAGGGCCGTTCTTCCGCTCTCCGCGCACGTCGTCCGCCCAGGTGGAGGCATCCGCCATCGCATCGCGCACCGCGTCTCCACAATACCGCTTCAATTTCGGATCGATTGGATTCTCGCTCAGCAACTTCTGCACGAATTGCCTGGCTTCCGGCGTCAGATATTTCTCCGCAATCAAAGCCACTGTCTGATGCCCCTTGCATCCCCAGCCGTGCGCCGGCGGAGCCAGCGCGAATCCCGCAGCGAAGCTCAGCATCACGAGTTGAACGATCATTTGCTTCACAAGGTTCTCCTGGTGAATTTCATGAAGATTCTCACATTTTCTCGAAACGTGTTTGAGACTCGAATGGCAGCGGCATCTGGCACTTCTGATTGGCTGGCTCTGATCGCTTGAGCGAGGCGTTCCGCTGGTCAGTAGTCAGCAATCGCTTGCTTAGGCGCTCAACCAACGCCCAATCGGCCGCCACGATTCCGTATGATCGCAAATCACTCGCAAGGCCGCCGTGATGGGAATCGCTAATATCAATCCCATTCCGCCCCACACCCAGCCCCAGAATAGCAGCGAAATCGTGATGGCCACGGCGTTCAGCCGTACTCGCCTGCCGACCAGTTGCGGCGCCACCAGATTCAGCGCCAGCACATGAATGGTCATCAATCCCCCGGCAATTAGCGCGAACTCCCCAAAAGTTTTCCATTTTGCCAGCGCGATAATAAACGCGGGCAGCCACGCTAGCACAGCTCCGATGTATGGCACCATATTCAGCAACCCCGATGCAATGCCCGTCAGCATCGGAAAATCCAGTCCCAAGAACCAGAAGAAGAGACTGCTAGCCAGGATCACAAGCAAGGTCAAAAGCGTCATGCCCGCCAGGTAATCTCTTAGCACATCCCTCAAGTCTTCCAGTGTTTCCTTCACCCTCGTTCGCTGCGATGCCGGAAACAGTTGCAGCGTTCCGTGCCAGACCTCCCGTTTTCCCGCAAGCATAAAAAACACCAGAAAAGGTACGAACGTAACTTCGAGAAACAGCGCGTAGAGAGAGCCAATACCGCGGAACAAAAGCGAACGCACGATCGCCGCTTCCGGCTTCTCTCCTCCCTGTTGTGGCGGGCCGACCTCCGGCGCAATGTCCGAAACCTGACCTTCGATTCCCTTGATTTTTCCTTCCACCGCGCCCGCTGCCCGCTTTAGTAGCGCACTGTATCTTGGCCAGTTCGCTGCAAAGTCTTCCGTTCGCGTTGCCAGCCCGTACCCGGCGGAGATGAGCACTGCGATCAGCAGCAGCACCATCAACATCGCGCCCACCGTGCGTGGCATGCGCATTCTTTCCAGCAGCTCCACCGCGGGATCCAGAAAGTAGGCCAATAAGATCGAGAGCAGCACCGTGATCACCACTCCGGCGGCATAATAAAAAAAGAGAAGGATGATCGCTGCGGCGAGCACCCTCAAACTAAATGTTGATCCGGCAATTCGAACTGTGGATGGCGGCGTTTCAGTCTCAGACACGGGGCACTCCGTTCTCATCACGTTAACACACTCACGCAAGCCGGTGTCGCCGTCCTGTCGATTTCTCTTCTATTTCGAAGGCCTCCTCCGAACCCGACCTCCTCTGCAACCGCCCGATACGCCCCGGTGTTAACCCAAGCGAATCCGCTCAAAGCGCTCTCCAAGCGCATTCCCTCTCGTGTGCTAAACTTTTTAGGCCTCAGTCCTTCAGGAATTGAACGTGAGCAGCTTATGCCCAAAGAGCTATTCGGTACGGATGGTATTCGCGGCATTCCGGGCATTCCGCCGCTTGACGACGCTACCCTTTTTGCCACTGGCCGCTCTCTTGCCTCCTATCTGCTTCGTGAACACTCTGCGGCACACGTTCTCATTGGGATGGACACCCGCGAATCCGGGCCCCGTATTGCCGCTCTTCTCGCCGCAGGTCTCGCCCAAGCTGGTGCGTCGGTCGCTTTTGCCGGCGTCATAACCACCCCCGGCGTCGCCTGCCTCGTCCGTCAGAATGATTTTCACGCTGGCGTCGTGATTTCCGCATCCCACAACCCTTATCACGACAATGGCGTGAAGCTTTTCTCACACGCCGGCATGAAGTTCCCCGATTCCGTCGAAGAAGAACTCGAAGTTGATATCTTCAAGCACCGCGCCGACCCTCCGCCGAAAAACCCCCCTCTCCTCGCGGCCGACGAGTCGCTCGACGCCGAATATCTCGATTTTCTCCGCAGCCGCTTACTCCCTGGCGCGACCCTTTCCGGCTTTCGCATCGTTCTGGATTGTGCAAACGGCGCCGCCTACAAACTTGGCCCCGAACTGTTCCGCTCCCTGGGTGCCGATGTTGTCTCGATGGGCGTCTCGCCAGACGGCCGCAACATCAACGATTGCTGCGGTTCCCTTCATCTTGAGGGTTTGCAAAAGCGTGTGGTTGACGAGCGTGCCCAGCTTGGGGTCGCCTTCGACGGTGATGCCGACCGTGCTCTCTTTGTTTGCGAGACTGGAAAAATTGTCAACGGCGATGGGGTACTTCTGGCCGTCGCGCGTCACCTTAAATCTCAGAACAAACTCAAGGGCAACCGCGTAGTTGCTACTTCCATGTCCAATCTTGGCCTCGAGCGCGCCCTCGCCCGGGAAGACATCGTCCTCGCTCGCGCTCCAGTAGGTGATCGCTACGTGCTCGAGGAAATGCTCCGCAGCGGCAATGTCCTTGGAGGCGAGCAATCCGGCCACATCATTTTTCTGGAAGATAGTCCCGCTGGCGATGGTCTTCTCACCGCCGTCAAAATCGCTTCGCTCGTTTCCATGCGCGGCAAAATCGAATCGCTCGTCGAAGGCCTCAAGGACTACCCGCAAACCATCGTCAACGTCAAAGTAAGATCGAAGCCTCCGCTCGAATCTCTTCCCCAGGTCTCTCGCGCCCTCTCTGAAGCCCGATCCGCTCTTGGCGAGAACGGCCGCATCGTTCTCCGCTATTCCGGTACGGAGCAGCTCGCTCGCGTCATGGTCGAAGCCGAACATGACGCCGACGTCCTTCGCTTCAGCCAATCCCTTGCCGACGCCCTCCGCTCTTCCATCGGCGCCTGAACGATGTCTCAAAGTTAAATAAGTTCTCACGCAAACGATCGGGGCTCTCTGGCGTCAAAACGCCAGCCTAAAGCGCAAACCCCGCGACACGCGCAGGGTTTGCAGCAGTCACCAGCCACAAATCAACAGTCACTTCTTCACGTCTTCGCCGCTTTCACCCCAACAATGTTGCTCTCCGCATACCGGTCGTGATGCCTCACCCACGCCATGGGAAACGACAACCCTCCCTCATCTCGGCCCTTCGGCACCCGGTCCAGAATCGCATAGACGCCCATCATGTCTTCCAACCCGCGCCCGTAAAACGAATAGGTGTGAAACACCTCGCCTTTCGCGTTCTTGTAAAACACGCTCATTCCCGGCCGCTCCTCGCTCGGAAACTTCCTCGGCGCGTAGTTGTAGATTGTCTCCTTCGCGGCATCCTCTTTCGTTACCGACACGCCATAGTCGAAATTGAAGTCGCTCCCATACGCCGACGCCCACGGAAATTTCCAACCCATCCTCTTCTTGAAGGCTTCGATCTTCTCCACCGGCGCCCTCGAAACGATCATCAATCGCACGTCTCTCTGCGCAAGATGGATTCCCAGGCCGTCCAGGTGATCTCCAAGCAGCGAGCAGCTAGGGCATCCCTGCTCCCAATCCGGTCCCAGCATGAAGTGGTAGATCGCCAGCTGGCATTTGCCATCAAACAATTCCGCCAAAGTTTTCTTCCCGCCCGCCGTCTCGAACACATAGTTCTTCTCGACCTTGACCCACGGCAGCTTCCGCCGCTCTTCCGCCAGTGCATCTCTTTGCCTCGTCAGGTTCTTCTCCTTCGCCAATAGCTCCTTTCGCGCCGCCAGCCACTCTTCCTGCTTCACTACCTTCGGATGCTCCATCGTGCTCGTACTCATCGCCATTTCTCCTCAGTAAGATTTTGTCCTCGACCCTTCGCACTTCGCGGGAACTCGCAGCTCCACCAGCCTCAAGCTCCCGCGCCATTTCCTCGCTCGTGCTCCAGCTATGCTCCGGCTGCCTGTGCTTTCGCTGCCTGCGCTGCTTGCAGCATTTCCGCGCGCATTTTGCGCGTGGCTTCATTCGAGCCCGGGCTGTTCTTTTCCCGCCAAGCTTCCAGCCTCTTGCATTGCTCTTCCATGTTCGCGAAGAGCTTCTGGTTCCCGAACATCGTTCTCCACGCTACAAGCACCGGCTTGGCCTGCTCCCACACCATCCACTGTTCCCCGGTGCTTTCGAAGAATAGGTCCTCGTCGATCAGCCCGCGGTTTACGATGCCCGCCACCATCTCCCAATACCCGAGCACCATCCGCATATACGTGTTTTCTTTGCTCCCCGGGGGACACAGCCGCATCACGTCCTCCGCATTGTCCACGTGAAAGTTCGCCGCGAACCAGTCCCGCGCCTCCCGCAGCTTCGGTTCCCGTCGTTCCTCATACAGCCTCAACATCAAATTCACCTGCTCGTGAGTTGCTGTTCCCATTTTTCCTCCTTTGGATTTCGACTCTCCGACCTCTTCCGTGCCATCGCTTTCGCGCGAAGCTTCGTCACCACCACCGCCGTCAGTCCTCCGCTCGAGACTGCCGACGCTATCAACATCGCGGTCGCCGCCATGCATGCCGGGCACATACGTTTCCTCCCCAGAACCGCTACGCCGATTTCGCCTTCTGCGCGAAAACCGGCGGCTCGTCGGCGCTTGGCCCCCAGCTCGCCGGCACCGCGACGTTCAGCATCCGCAGGTACACGCTGAACTGCCCGCGGTGCTGGTACCAATGGCTGAACATCACGTCGCGCAAAAACTCCCCTCGTGCTTGCGTCAGCACTTCTTGTCCGCCCGCGAGCAAGCGCCAGGTTTCCTTCATGGCGCCATCATCGAATTTAGGCAGCTGATCTCGCACCGCCATGATGCTTTCTTCAAGCAGCGTTAAGATCTCCCCTCGTCTCGCTGGTTGAGGAAATTTGGCGAACTCGGGCGCCTGCGCCGGGTTGTTTTGCACGAAGCGGATCACTCCTCCAGGCACGAAGGCCAGGTGATACGCAAGCTGCCCGGCCGTCATGGATTTTTCGTGCGGCTTCCAAGTCAATTTATCTTCCGGCAGCCGCTCCAGGAATCTTTTCGTAATCGGTGCTTGTACTTCAAACTCCCTGAGCAATTCTTGGGCGATCGGCATATCGATTCTCCTTTTTCTGAAACTGGGTCTCTATTTCGTGTAAACCAATTTCAACCGCGCGCCTGCGCTTCCGCTGCCTTCCGCACACGCTCGTTAATGGACCCCCACCCGCCCGTCACGCCCTTCCGGTGCTCGTCGATAATCAACCCCAGTGCTGTGTGATGAAACTTGATCAGTGTCCCGCCATCCGTTTCGCTCAGCCGGTACTGCACGTTCGACGCAACCGGATACGACATGAACAACGGTCCGTAAATCTCCAGCAGCGTCGGCCTCTTGATCGCCTGCACGTGTCCCCAGAAATGTCCGTTCCCTTCGCCCAGGTCGCGGTACCATCTTCCGCCCGGCCACGCCTCCAACTTCATCGGCATCGGCGTTCCATCCATCGTTTCTGTACGTGGTCCCAATTGCTCCAGCAAAGTTTCAAACGTCGTCTCCAGCGATGCTTTCACATGAATTTCCTGCGTAATGTTTAGCGTCAGACTTTCCAGTGCTACCACTGCTGCTGCCATCGAGCTCATCGTTCCTCCTTAGATGAAAAATAAACTGCTCATGAACTTTTCTTCTGCCCTTCGCTTTTTGCTTCGGCCCGTTCTTTGATCCGGTTCAACTGATGCTGCCAATAGCGTTCGAACGTTTCCGTCCACTCGTGCAACGGCCGGATCCCATCCGCGTTCGTTTTATAGAACATCTGCCGCCCATCCCTTCGCGAATGCACTAGCCCGACATCCTTCAAGACGCGCAAATGCTTCGAAACGGAAGGTTGACCCATCTCCAGCGCGTCCACGATCTCTCCCACGGGCCGCTCCTGAAGCGCCAGGTAGTTCAATATCTCCCGCCGCCGCGGCTCGGCCACCGCATTGAACGCATCTGAAGTTGTCGCCGCCCTTGCCATACCGCCAACATACATTCCTATATGGGAATATGTCAAGCGCTATTTTTCGCCCCCGCCATTGGCGTCCGTCGCCTTCAGGTGTAGAATTCTCGCGATACGTAACCCTGGAGCCAATGCTGTCGGCTGAAAACTGGGGGTACTGCATGAAATACGTTCTCTGCGCGCTCGCAGCTTGCCTCTTCATTCCCAACCAGAATCCGGCTCAAGATCCGGGAGTCAGAACCACTGCGGTCCAGTTGCTCGAAAAAGCGAACGGTCTGAGCATGTCTCCCAACCTGCCCAATCTTGAAAGGACGGATGTGTTTCAGGTGCTCGACACGAGCTCGCCGGTGCGGGAGGGCACATTCACGCGTAAGGTAATTCAAGGAGTCGGCCGGCGCGATGAAACCACGTTTGGCGGCTACCACGCCACGAACATCTATTCTCGCTCCGGCTTGAGCACGGTGCGAACCTCGGAGCTTCCCCCCGCTCCGGTTGTAACGCTAACGACTATCACTCCGATTTATTCCGTGAGCTTTGCGGATGACGACGTGATTCACGCCATCGTGGAGAAAGCGGGCGCAGGCGAGCAGAAGCTCCGCTGCATCGAATTTGACACGATTCGCGGCCAGCATTTCGAGAACAACGAGATTTGTGTTGACGCCGTTCAGGGCATGCTGGCGAGCCAGAAAATTGGGAACAAGCTGATTCATTATAGCGAGTACTTCCTCTTCGCGGGCGCGCTGATGCCCGGGAGAATCAGTTTTTCGCGCAATGGCGTGCCCGAACTCGAAATTACGCAGACGATGGTCGAATTGAAAGAGGCTCCCGAGAGCGCCCTTGCGCCTCCGCCGAAAGCCAGCATTCGTGCATGGTGTACGACTTATAAGCCCGCGATTGGACAATCGATGCCGCAGCCCAAAATGGGGAGCGGAGGAAGCGACATCGACGTGGTAATTCGGGGGATCATCGAATGGGACGGCAAAATTCATCAGGCCGTCGTGCAGAACGCTGCGGAACGTCCCGACCTGGGCGCCGAGGCGCTCGCCCTTGTGCAACAGTGGGTCTTTTCCCCTGCCGTCTGCGACGGGCGGCCGAACACGGAAGAAACCACTCTCGTCGTCCATTTTCACGGCCGATAGCCAGAATTACTCTCTTCTGCAGGCCTTTTTAGCGATGCTGGCTGCCTCCGCCTACCGTTCCCGCTTCCAAATCTACGAGGCTGTTCTGGACAACTCAGTCCGCTTGCTTCCTCGGCCAAGTTCAGGGCACCCGGAATCCACTTCCATTTTATTCAGTCGGGGTCACCCAATGAAGTGCCACTGTACCCGCCCGGTCCTCGGCTCGGCCCACCACCAATTTATCTCCATCTGACCCCCACAATGCTGTAATCACACCCGGTTTTGTATGAGAGCCTGTCGTGCCTTCCACCGGACGCCAGCGCGCAGTTTTGGCCGCCTCGTTCAACGCGAGATAGTAAAGTCCGTTCTGGCCGCTGTGCGAAAAATGGCCAAAGACTTCTCCCGCACTGGTCGTTGCAAAACCAACAAGTCGGAGGCCAGCAGGAGCCTCCACGCAGTAGAGATGTGGCGAATCATTGTCATACTTTATCTCCATGAATTCCCCAGCCGAGATGCTGTAGGCCAAAACTTCTTGTTCGGTACAATGAATATAGGCACGAACCTCCGGCCCAGGATGAAGTTGCTTGGGAAAGGTTGATCTTGGAAGGTAGGAGCCTATTTCTCCCTTTTGAAAATCGAAATGGCGTAGCATATCACCAGGTTTGGGCTGCGAATTTTCATCGTAGCCCATCGCTCCAAAACTCCACACAGTCCCGTCGGGAGCCTGACACGTATTCACGGGGATAAATCGCTTCGTCTGGAGCACCTCTGTTACCTTGCCCGCCAGGTCGGTTAAGGCAATGAACGGCGCGGCCGTCCCGTTCATTTTCTCCGCATGGCCGCTCGCGATGATTCTGCCGTCGGCGGTCGCCATGGCCGAGTAGACAATCACGCGCTGCGACCCGGGGAACCAGATCGAGGCCTCGTTTACTTTGTTGCCTAACCGATCGTATATGCGGACATTCGCTGCGCCAGCTTCAGTCGTCTCAATCTCTCGGCTGACGAGATATCCGTTGCCCCACTGCGGCACGGGTGTGCTCGCCCCATAGAACGCCCCACGGTCGAACACCACACGATGCAACGTATCGGAGATTTCTACCTTTCGACCGCTCTCTCCGATCTCCTGCGCTTTCAGATTCTCTTCAGACAACCTTGCCGCGGTCAAAAGCAGCACTGCTGAAATAACCGCAACGCCAAATACACGCGTCTCTGCTCGCAGAATTTTCATCGTGTGTTACCCCCTGCCAAATTGGGGTGAGGACCCTACTGTTGCAATCTTGGTTCCTGCGCGGTCACTCCGTCAAGCGGTTTACAACCCTGTAACGCAACTTTAATGGAAGCAAGGTCTGACTGCCATTCTCCGGCTAGCAACAGCCACAAATCCGACTGCTTATTGTCCCCGCCCTCCAGCTCGATTTGCCCGAGGCAAAAGAGCGAGACTAATGCGCATTCGCCCCTATGTTGTGGATTCCCGGAAATTTCAACTCTGCCGAGGAACTTTTCCGTGTTTTGCGGCATTACCCATAGTGCAGGCCAGATGCGATGGACTCGCACTCTGGCCAGGGCCAAGGACCATGCAAGACGCACTGTTAGCTCTCGTTCTAAACTCGGAGGTGCTTCCTCGCCACGCCATGAACGACTCAACTGCCAGCCCATCCAACATCGCGCTGCAAAACGCTCTAGCAAACTCTGCCACCACCGACGAACGTCTCATGCTTGCTTTCTCTCTCGGCTCTGCCGATGCCTTCGGCGAACTCTTTCGCCGCTACAAACAGCCCGTGTACGGTTTCTTCCGCCGCCGTACCGCAGATCCCTCCCACGCCGAGGAACTCATGCAGGAGACCTTTCTCGTGTTCCTCCGCGCCGCCTCACGCTATGAACCCCGAGCCCTCTTTCGTACCTATCTCTATGCCATCGCTTTCAAGATTCTTCGCGCGCACCGCCGCAAATCGACTTTCCGTGCCATGTTTTTCAGCCATCCAAGCACCATTCCCGATCCCGCCAGACAGGACGCGACCGAATCCGGCCTCTGGGTCCGCCGGGCCGTCGAAAAACTCGACCCCATCGATCGCGAAGTCCTTCTCCTCCGCGAATTCGAACAGCTCAGTTACGCCGAAATCGCCGACCTCCTACAGCTTCCTCTCAATACCGTTCGTTCCCGCCTCTTCCGCGCCCGCGCGGCGCTGCGCAATTTGCTCGAACCATCCGCCACCTCTGCGAACGATGCCATATATTCCGCCGAACCCGCCGCAGCTCCGAGCGCCGCGCAATCGATTCCACAGAAAGGCATCCGTCTATGAGCACCACTCCACATCCGATCGCGCCCGAAGAAATCATGGCCCACCTCGATGGCGAACTCTCCGCCGACCGCGCCCACGCGGTCTCCGCACATCTCGAAAACTGCGCCGATTGCCGCATCCTTTCGCAAGAATTTCAGCATACGAGATACAACTTCGCTATGTGGCAGGTTGCATCCCTGCCCGGAGCCATCGAAGCTCACGTTGAATCTGTCGCAGCGAGAGCATTCGCTTCCTCTGCCACCTCAAGTCCTAAGAATTTCCAGCGCTTGCGTTTCTGGTCTCGGAAGCACTGGATTGGAGCACTAGCCGCCGTCGCCTCTGCCATTTTTATTCTGAGCGTTTTTTCTCTTTCGAAGCTTAAGCCAGGCTCCCCTTCCGTTGACTTTGCATCAGCCCATTCCACGCGAGAACCTCAAGCCCCGGCGACCGAAGCCAAATCCATTAGCAGTACGCTAAGTTTGCAGGAATCGCCGGGTTTGGCGGCCCCCCCAGACCGATTCCAACGAACCGCTGGCAAGCATCCAAACACCGCCGATCCATCGCTGTCTTTCGGAAGCCTCGAAGTGTTTGCAAAAATCCAGCGTCCTACGCAACCACAGCAAACTGGACCCATGATCGCCCGCACCGTGGCGCTTTCGGTCGTCACGAAAGACTTCGATGCCGCGCGCGCATCGCTCGACTCCATTCTTGCTAGGCACAGCGGCTACGCCGCCAATCTCACTGCGGACACGCCGCAAGGCGCCGCGCGTTCGCTGCAAGCTTCTCTGCGCGTTCCCACGCCGCAACTCCCCGCCGTGCTCGGCGAACTAAAGTCCCTCGGCCGTGTCGAAACTGAATCGCAAAACGGCGAGGAAGTTACCCAACAACACGCCGATCTTGTAGCGCGCCTCAAAAATTCCCGCGAAACCGAACAGCGTCTCCAAGCGATCCTTACTCAGCGCACCGGAAAAATCAGCGACGTCCTCGAAGTTGAACAGGAAATCGCCCGTGTTCGCGGCGAAATCGAGCAAATGGAAGCCGAGCAAAGAAATCTCGAGCATCGCGTCGACTTCGCCACCATCGAGCTAAGACTCTCAGAAGAATACAAAGCCAAGCTCGATTCCCCGGCACCTGCGATCTCCACGCTAATCCACAACGCGGCCGTCAGCGGTTACCACAACGTCGCGGACACGCTGCTCGCGCTGATTCTTCTCTTCGCCGAATATGGCCCAGTCCTCGCCTTCTGGTTTCTCTTGCTCCTGCCGCCCGGCTGGTTCGTATGGCGCCGCTGGCGTCACGCTTCCGCTGCAATCTAAAGTCACAGGGATGTCGCAACTGTTTTGCTGTGGCGTCCAACACTTGGATTTTTCGCGTTAACGTTACCGATTAATCGCTACTCCTGGTCATAACTCGAGAGTCCCCAAACGTCCGGCGCACCTTCGCTGCGCCCGGGACCTGGTCATGGTGTTCCTGGCAAGCACTGTTTTCTTTCCTGCGCGCGCTCAGCTACATCCGTTTTTCAACGCAATGCTCCCAAAGAATGTAGGTGCCGATTGCAGTTCTGTGAGATTTTGTATAACTTTTCACTCGCTGGCGGTCCTTTCGGCCTCCATACTCTCCTAAATACTTATGAATCAAACACCTCTAGCCTCATAGGGATTCCACTCGCCGCTGGCACGACTATTGCTCTCTTTCTTTACAACTTACAAGATTGGCTTCCCGGGGTGGCCGGATCCGAACCTCGACTCGGTTCCGGTTTATTGGGGGGTCAGTTCGACTAAGGGGGCTTGCACCAGCCCCCTTTTTCATTTCCGGCCGTTGGGTAGTGGTGGTTGGCCAGTACGGGAGCATCCATTCCCGCGAGTGTGCCGTCGAAGTGGTTTAGTCAAGAGGGCCTGACTGAGTCAGGCCCTCTTTCTCTTGTGTATAGGTGTTCGAGCGTGCCAAAACCGTCGCCCCAGCTAAGTCGTGCACTTTCCTTGGATCCACGCTCATTCTGCCCAAACCGCGACTGCCCCCTCGCGGCTTTCCGCACGGGTCCGACTGTCATCTGTGAACTGTTAGCTGCAGGCCGCGAACTTCGCCGCCAAAAAAAAGAGCGGCCGGTGGGGGGACCGGCCGCTCGGGCGTGGGGGATGGAGGGTCTTGTAATCTGAAGCTGGTTCCATGCTTCCGTGCGTCCCGCTGCGCTCGCGAGCAGCGAAACGTCCTACAGGAGCAATCAGGCCCAAACCTTATTACTCCGGAAGCCGAATCCAACTCCCGACTACAATTGCAATTCTGCACCCCACCCTTTTTTCCGTCGATAGCCCGAGGGGTTCATTCTTCTCAGTACTTCCTTCCGCCCTATCCACCCTCGCTTTAGTACCACTGTACCTGCGCCTTCCTTTCGCTGCTCCCCCCGGACCGAATAAAGATTAGAGCCAATGCCGCCGATAGAGCTGGTAGACCTCTCCGCATCGGGAGAGTGTGTGCTTGCTTGAAGAGCGGCAGACCATGGCGCACCCAAAACGTAGAAGCGGACGCATCGCCAAGGAAATTCCGATCTCCTTGCTCGGCACGGACACGACCGGCAAAGTCTTTTCAGAACAGACAAAAACCGTAGTCCTCAGCCGTCATGGCGCGGGAATCCTTTCGCGTTACGCATTCGCGCCAGACGAAGTCCTGACGCTGCGCCTCACTGATTCTTCGAAGGAAGCGGAAGTCCGCCTCGTCGGCCAGATCGGCGGCGAGCCGGGCCGTCACGTGTATGGAGTCGCGTTTGTCGACCCTGCCCTGGAATTCTGGCCCATCGAGTTTCCGCCTCCTGAGCCGGATGAGCCTTCCGTCCGGCGAATGTCCCTCGAATGCAGCCTCTGCCAGTCTCGCGAGAATGTCGAACAGAGCGCGATCGAACAGGACGTCTATTCCGTCAACGGAAGCGTCCTGCGCTATTGCCAACGATGCTGTACATCCACTCCCTGGAAAAAGGCCATTGGTGAAGCTGCTTCCCCTGTCGGTTCAATTCCCTCTGCCCCACCTGACTCCCCGTCCGACGCGAATCTCGCTCAACCCTTAGTTCCCCAATTCCCGCTGCTGAGGCCACCCGGCCAGGTAAGGGATACTGCTCATTGCGCGAATTCCACTCCTCACCTACAGCCGGCTGCGTCCGTATCCTCGGCATCAGCCTACAGCGGCTCCTTCAGCCAAGAATTGCTCACAGCTGCCGCAGTGATTGAGCCTCCGCGGCATGTTGCGGTTCCCCCAGCGCTGCCTGCCCCGGCAAGTGAAGATTCGTCCCTGCGGCCTATGGATGCGAACGGACGGCGCGTAAACCGGCGCAAGCATATGCGCGTGCGGGTAAACTTCAGCGCCTGCGTGCGCCATCCGGCCCACTCCGACGAAATCGTCGAGTGCGAAAACATCTCGAAGGGTGGCTTGTGTTTCCACAGCCGGACGCAATATGCCGTCGGCTCGCAAATCGAAGTCGCTGCGCCGTACTCTCCAGGCGAAGCCGCCCTTTTTGTTCCCGCGCAGATCAGGCGTGTCGAACCGATCCCTGGCAGCGACATTCACCGCTATGGCGTAGCATACTTGGGTGCGAGTTCACCTCAGGCGAATTTCGCAACTCATCTCCAACCATAGGAAAACGCCCGGGTCGCAACACCCCGCAAATCCCCCATCGAGCCTGGTCAACTAGAGATTGCGTATCACCCGCTGCAGCAGCTCTATTGCTTCGCGCAGCAGCTGCCCTTCCTCTTCGCGCAACGTAGCGAGTGCGTTTGCAAGAGTTTCCACGCGGCGCCCGCGTCCTTCCCATAAAATCCTTGTCCCTTTGGCGGTGGCGGCAAGACGCACGCGCCGGGCATCCGCGGTGGCGTGGCGGCGGACCAGGCCTGCTCGCTGAAGGCCGGCAACGATACGGCTCATGGTAGGCGGGCGGACCTGCTCGGCGTCGGCCAGTTCCCCCAGCGATCTGGGGCCGCCGAAGACCAGGACAGAGAGCGCGGAAAGCTGGGCGGGGCCAACGCCGGATTCGCGGTCGCGAATGCGCAAGCGCCGAAGCAAGTGGATGGCGGCGGAGTGGAGATGGTCGGCGAGCTCTAATGTTGCGGGTGGCAGGCTGGGGCTCGTGCCGGAGGGAAAGGTTTTCGGAGGGTGTTTTTTGCTCTTGACAGTGGCCATGGAATTTAGTTAGCTATGCTAACTAATTCCTTCGCGGAGGTAAAGCAAAATGAGCGCAGCAGCGGCGGGACTGGCGATTCAAAACATCGGGCAGATTTCCATCATCGTCAAAGACGTGGAGCGCGCCACGGCTTTTTACCGCGACGTCCTGGGACTGAAGCTGCTGTTCACCGTGCCCAGCATGGCGTTTTTCGATTGCGGCGGCGTGCGTCTGATGCTGGGGACGGCTTCGTCGCCCGAATACGACCATCCCAGCTCGATCTTTTATTTCCGTGTTATGGACATTCAAGCCGGCTATCAATGGCTGGTCGCCCAGGGAGTCGAGATCATTTCGGTGCCGCGGCTTATTGCGCCGATGCCGGATCACGATTTGTGGATGACCGCATTCAAGGATAGCGAGGGAAACATCCACCAGTTGATGAGCGAAGTCCGGCGCACGGCTTCCTGACCAGGCGGGGTGTATTAGCACGAATGAGCGCCACGCAGTCCGCGACTTATTCAAGCCGGCAACCGCGAAATACGTGACGCGTGTCACATAGAAGTGTGCGGCAGAGCACGGCGCGAATTTTGCGGATGCGCCAAAGTAAAAGTCGATGAAAACACCTCTGACGTCAAATTCTTGACGCCAGCAAAGGCGGGGCAGGCCACAACCCCCTCAAGTGCGATCGCCTGCCCAGCCTATCCTCTATTTTGCCTATCAGATCGAAAGGAATGAGGCGAGGATTCTCGCGGTGATGCATGCAACGAGAAAGTGGCCGGATGAGTTTTAGTAAACGTCACGAAATATGGTAGGAGCAGGAGCTGACGAAGGCGAGGTCGCGAAGGCGTCGAAACGGCGGGAGAAAGGTCAACTCCGTAGGCATTGAGGCGTGAACTGCGGCATCTGGCTGGTTAACCATAATCACCGCCCCCATCCCCTATTTTTTGTATGTGTTGATTTTAAACGACTTAACGTTTTTGTAAGCCTATTGGAATCAACACTTATGGGCGATTGTGGAAGTGTTGATTCTAAATGGGTTGCACGGCCGAATTTGCACCAAAATTGTGCAAAATGCGACTTGGCTCGTAAGTGTTACGAATAAAGGACTTGGCCGAAAAACGGTGGTACGGAAAGCAAAAACGCCGACAGGATGTCGGCGCTACGAGTCAAAATGCGATTTTACCTACCTTATATACTAGCAGAGATTACGGATTTGTCAAGGGGGATTCCGCGATAGAAATAGCTGGCGAGCTGGTGGGAGAAGGGTCAAAAGCCGCTGCCTTGAAACCGAAGGCTGTGGCACCCGGTGGCGGCCGGCGGGTATGGGAACGACCTATGTGGAAGCCTACTGCTCCGCCACGCCTCGCTCGCACGATTGACGTACAACGCGTCACGTTGTACTCTTGACGAGTGATTCAGAGCTTTGCCTCGAAGGAAACCGAAGAGCTTTTTCACTACGAGCATTCACGGCGATTCCGGGCGTTCGAGCGAGTCGCTCTGAGAAAATTGCTGCAGTTACATGCTGCGACGGAACTTCGCTTTCTCGCTTCCCCTCCGGGGAACCAGCTGGAGGCGTTGCGCGGCAATCGGAAGGGACAGTACTCGATAAGGATTAACGACCAATGGAGGATTTGTTTTGTGTGGCGGCATAGGCAGAGTTATGACGTGGAAATCGTGGACTACCACTGAGAGGAAGATAGGAAAATGAGTCGAGGGGAAAAACGGATGGCGCCGGTGCACCCGGGAGAAATTCTGCGCGAGGATTTCATGAGGCCGCTGGGAATGTCGGTGAACAAGCTGGCGCTTGAACTGCATGTACCAGCGACGCGGATTGGGGAGATTGTGCACGAGCGAAGGCGGATTACCGCAGAGACGGCGTTGCGGCTGGCGCGCTACTTCAAGACAAATGCCGAGTTCTGGCTGAATTTGCAGAATTTTTACGACCTCGAATGCGAGAAGCGGGCGGGCAAAGTCTCGGAGATCGAACGGCAGGTTGAGCCGGTCGGGGCGGACGTGGACTGATTGTGATTGGCGGGAGCTAATGAATGGTTGGCGGAGCCGTGGATGCGGCGAGTCGCTTGAAATAAGGATTGCCAGCGCTGGACCATTTCCATTGTTCTGGTTGGGGGACGAGATGGGCGCGCACCGGGTTCCATTCGATGTAGTGGCGGATTCGCTCAAACTCCGCGGAGTTCCGGACCCAGTGGTCGAACGATTCATCCTGCCAGAGAGGTTTGCCGGAGCGGCCCAGCCGGGCATTGATATCGCGGGCAGCGACACCCTTGATGACGCCAGAGATTTTGGCGAGCGGCACATGGGGATCCAGCAAGACATGAACATGATTGGGCATGATGGCGTAGGCGTGCAATTCACAGCGGCCCAACTCGGCGCCCCGGAGGATGGGATATTCGGCGTACTCGGCGAATTCCGGGTCGAGCAGCCAAACGGGGCCGGACTTGGCGGCGTCCAGGGCTCGATCGAACTCGAGGAATTGTTTGCCTGGCGAATCCTGGGGATCCGCATTTGAGGAATCAGGGGCGCTGCGGTTCCGGATTGCGACGAGTTTTCGCAGGACGGAGACAGGCAAAGAGCGATAGAGCCTCCAAGTGATGAAGATGGATTTGCCTTCGGGATGCCAGTGCGGGAGGTTGCGGCGGTAGAAGGTCATCAGCGTATCGGGAGGATTGCCTTGGTGGCACAGGCATTCTTGCCTGTGCGGGTTTCTTTTTGACGGAAGGCTATCAAGGAAAAGATTCTAGCGGAACGAAATGTAGTTGACGAGCGTACGGCTAGGCTGGATGACAGTGTGAGGCAGCACAGCCAGGAATGGCTGTGCCACCAAAGGCTCACTTCAAACGATAGGAGCCGGGGGAGAGGAAGGAGAGGAGGCCGAGGTCGCGGAGGATTTGGAGCTGCTGGCGGATTTTGGGTTGGATGTGGGCGTTGTGGGGATGGAGCTTGGCGAGTTGGGCGGCGTGGGTGTAGACGTCGGCGAGAGTGAATTCGGGTTTGCCCAGGGATTGCACGACTTGAAGGACGTCGAGGGTCCAGCCTCGTTTTTCTGCTTGCAAATTTTCGAGGGGGCGGAGGCGATTGTAGGAGGCGCGCACTTCGCGCGGAGTGTGCGGAGTTCCTTCGCTCACGACGGGGATGCGTGCGCGCGCAGCAATCTTGTCCAGGAGGATGTTGCAACCGACCCATCCGGCGCGGCGCGCGGTTGGCGCGAGAGGCGGGCGGCGTTCGATGGCGGAAAGGGCGAAGGCGAAGTGCGGGATGAGGATGACGGTGCGGACGGCCCAGGCGGTCAGGTCGTAGTGTAGGACGTAGAGATTGGGTGTGTGGTCAGTGAGGATGGCGCGCTTCATTTGCGAGTAGGCGGAATCGAGGATCTTCGTCCCGAACGGTTTGGATTGGCTCTTCAGTTGAAATGGTGAATTGCACTTCGGACAGGTGTAGTCGAGAATCGCGGTTCCGCGCGCGGCAGCGTCCAGACGCGGCGAATTACAAACTGGACAAAAGAGATTCTCAGCGCCCCACCCCTCCGTCCCCACTCGCGCCCGCTGCGATGCACTTTTGTATTGGTCGAGGCCGCTCGTAGGAAGGTTAAGTCGCATTGGCAAATTAGATCATGAGTGGCAATCAAGTGGAAGGATGACAGGCATACGCGGCCTCCACGCGTAGTCCAGCCAGCAGTAAGCATTCCTTCTGTTCAACCCTGCTGTAAGACTGCGTGTAATGCTAGCATGTGGACGAAAGCTGATCGATAACGCGGCTCATGGCAAATAGGAGCGTGGTTGGCATGAACATGAAACTGTTCTGGCAGCAAGTGTGCGGGCCCCTGAATTCGATACGGGCACAGCCGTATCAGTTTGCCGTCTGGTGGGTCGTGGCCAACATCTTTGGTCTTGCTGGCTTCCTTTTGCCGTTGTTCTTAGGCTGGATGCTCAGTAAGGACAGCTATCTTGTTTTCCTTGCGGCGGTGAGGTCGGGGAGCCTAGCAGCTTTTAGCATCGTCCTACTTGCAGAGGGCATCGCAAGCGCTCTCGTTGCCGAGGGAGCCGGCAGCAATTTAGTGGCGGCAGGTCTTCGTGGGCTTGTAAGCGTATTTGCCCTACTAGTCGCGGGCGTCCAAGTGGTTTTCTTGGTCGTTCAGGGTATGACCACAGATGGCTCCACGCCTGCGCCAGTCGCGCAGGTCGTTTTAACGGGCACTGCGATTCTGGTGGCCAGCTATCTTTACTGCTTTCGATTCGCTTCGTGGGAAAAGGGAGTTGGCGCGCAAGTGGAAACCGAAAATAAGGAGCTCAAGTCGCTAGTAGATTCAGCCAAAAAATTAACTCATGATGACACCGGGGTAAGCCTATGAGCTTTCCAGTGATTGTGACAGAGCAGCCTGCAGGAACCTTCTACCTCACCGCGATGCCGGCGAGTGAGGTCATCCGCGTTGCTCGCCCGAATCCTCGCACATACGACCCTGAAACGCTTGACTCTGGAGGCGGTATCCAACGGGAGCCTTCCGGGCGACGAATCAAAGCGATAGTGGAATACGCTGAGAGCAGCGATGCGGCGTTTCCCACGGCGGTACTTCTTGCAATTCGGAGTGAGGACTGCACGTTGGAAGGAAACATGATCTCTATCAGCAGGGAGGGAGTTGCCGACGTTGTCGATGGGCAGCATAGGATTTTAGGTCTCAGGGAATCATCGGCGGCTAAGAATTTTGAGCTGCCGGTAATCTTCATCATTGATGCTACGGACGAAGAGAAAGCGCTACTGTTTGCGATAATCAACGGAACGCAAACGAAAGTTCCGGCGTCCTTACTGTACGAACTATACGGGGTCACGGAGTCCCGAAGCCCCGCAAAGACGTGCCACGAGATCGCGCGGAGTCTGAACAGCATGCCCGAGTCACCGTGGTACCGGCGGTTGAAGATGCTAGGGCGGAAATCCGCTCCAGGTAGCGCGGAGAGCCTATCCCAAGGTACGTTCGCAAAATTCCTGATGCCACTTATAAGTCCGAATCCCCAAAAAGACCGGGACCTCATAAGGAACAATAAGCCGCCTGGGGCCTATCCGCAGTGCATTTTTAATGACTATTTCCGAGAAGGAAAAGATTCGCAGATCCTAAAGGTGCTACTGAACGTATTTCAGGGGGCTCGAAAAGTTTGGCCATCCGAGTGGGACAATCCGGATGATTTTGTTCTCACGAAGACCCTCGGTTTCTCCGGAATTATGCGCGCTTTGCCGGACATGGTGAGCAAGGGCCGCACGATGAAGGACCTATCCGTCGGGTATTTCTCAACGATTTTCGCCCGCGTGAAACAGCGGATGGACGAGAAAGGCATAGCTCTCAAGAGTGATTACTTCTCAGCCTCCGCATCGGGAGAAGCTGAGTTCGGCGCGATGATTCATGAGCAGGTCGAAGAGACCAACTGAGTGAATTAACCCTCAGCGACGTAAATCTCGGTTTCGGTTTTGATGACGAAGAGGGCGTCGGAATCGGAGCGGCCGGAGGCGCGGAATTTTTGGCGGGCGTCGTCGAGGGAGTCGGCCAGGACGGAGAAGATTACACGCCGGTCCGCGCGGCCGATGAAATAGAAGCGGAGCTCCTGTTGGACGAGTTGAAGTGAGGACTGCACGCACTTGGATCGATCCATACGATCCGAATCGAGATCAAGAGGAAAGTGAACGCAGCACAAAGATAATTCGATTTGTACCATTTCGGAACACATGCGACGAATAGAGAGATTGATGTAATCGAGAGAGAGGTCGCAGCCGATGGCGTGGCGGCGGAGGCGGAATGCGGTTAGGAGAGTTGTGCCGCCACCTAAGAACGGGTCGAGGACCAGGTCGCCTTCGTTGGAGGAGGCGAGGAGGATGCGTTCGAGGAGGGCGACGGGTTTTTGGGTGGGGTGCTTGCCGAATTTTTTCTCCCAGGGTTCGGGAGGACGGATATCGGTCCAGACGGACTTCATTTGCTTGCCGCGATTGGTTTCCTTCATGAGCTTGTAGTGGAAGGTGTGGCGGGACTTTTTGTCCCTGGCGGCCCAGATGATGGTTTCTGTGGCGTGGGTGAAATAGCGGCAAGAGAGATTGGGAGGAGGATTGGGCTTAACCCAGGAGATGTCGTTGAGGAGCTTGAAGCCGAGCTGCTGCATGGCGAAGCCGACGGAATGGATGACGTGGGCGGTGCCGGAGACCCAGATAGAGCCGTTGGGCTTGAGGAGGCGCTGGCAGGCGGAGAGCCAGGAACGGTTGAAGTCATGGTTGGCGTCGGCACCTTTGGAGACGTCCCAGGAGCCTTTATTGACGGAGACCATTTTGCCGGCATGGCAGGTGATGCCGCCGTTGGAGAGGAAGTAGGGAGGGTCGGCGAAGATGAGGTCGACGGAGGAGGCGGGGAGCTGCGCCATGAGGGCGAGGCAGTCGGCCTGGTAGATGCGGAGGTGGTGCTTATCGTCGATGAAGGCGGGAGCGGGGAGAGATGGAGTCATGGGGAAGAGCACAGACTGAAGTCTGTGCCACATTGATCGATCGGGATCGTTGATCAGATGGATATAGGAGTCAAGCGGAGGAGAAGGGAGTAAGGGAAAAAAGAGAAAAAGATGGAATTTTTCGCTCAGAGACGCGGAGGCGCCGAGAAGAGAAAAACGGGCACGATGTATTGTGTCCCTACGAGGGCGGGCGATGATATTTTGCAGGTAAGGAAAAAGCAAAACACTTTGTTAGACTAATGTGATGCATGACCTAAATTATTTTCGGGACCACCTGGATTTGTTCGCGGAGATGGCGACGAAGCGGGGCACGCCGCTGCATCTGGATGCGTTTCGGGTTCTGGATGCGCAGAGGCGCGAGCTGATCACTTCGACGGAGCAGTTGAAGGCGCAGAGGAACAAGGCCAGTGACGAGATTGCGCGGTTGAAGAAAGCGAAAGAGAACGCGGACGCGTTGATTGCCGAAATGAAGAAAGTCTCGGAGACGATCAAGACGAACGACGAGCGGATCGCGCAGTTGAACGCCACGCAAAGCGAATTGCTCTTGACGATACCAAACATGCTGCACCCGTCGGTGCCGGTGGGCAAGGGCGCCGAAGAGAATGTCGAAGTACGTCGCTGGGGCGCGCCGCCGAAGTTTGATTTCAAGCCGAAACCGCATTGGGAACTCGGGGAGAGCGCGGGGATTTTGGATCTCGAGCGGGCCGTGAAGATCGCGGGCACGCGATTTGCGCTTTATCGAGGGGCGGGGGCGCGGCTGGAGCGGGCGCTGGCGAACTTTTTTCTAGATATGCACACGCGGGAGCACGGGTACACGGAAATTTATCCACCGTACATCGTGAATACGGCGTCTCTGGTGGCCGACGGCAAGCTCCCGAAATTTGCCGGGGACATGTTTCATTTGGAAGGCACGGACTTGTGGCTTACGACGACGGCGGAGACGGAGCTGACGAATCTTTATCGCGAGGAAACGCTGGACGCTAGCCTGCTGCCAATCAAAGTGTGCGCGTGGACTTCGTGCTTTCGCAGCGAGGCGGGGGCGGCGGGAAGAGATACGCGCGGCATCAAGCGGCAACACCAGTTTCAGAAGGTCGAGATGTTTAAGTTCACGCAGCCGGAGAATAGTTACGCGGAGCTGGAAACGCTCGTGGGCAACGCGGAAGCCATCCTGCAAAAACTCGGGATTCATTACCGCGTGATGAAGCTGTGTTCGGGGGACACGGGGTTCGCTTCGTCGATGACGTATGACATCGAGGCTTGGGTGCCTTCGAGCGGCGAATTTATGGAAATTTCTTCTTGCTCGAATTGCGAAGCTTTCCAGGCGCGGCGCGCGGGGATACGGTTTAAGGCGAAAGGCGGAGCAAAGAGCGAATTCGTGCATACGTTGAACGGATCGGGGCTGCCTATAGGGCGGACGTGGATCGCGATTGTGGAAAATTATCAGCAGGCAGACGGGTCGATAGTGGTGCCGGAAGTGTTGCGGACGTACATGGGGATTGAGAAGATTGAGGCGGCGAATCACGGAAGTTAGGGAAATAGGGGATGTAAAGGAAGTAAAGGAAAGGGATTCAAGGGAAATTAGGTGACCAAAGAGTTGGTTGGCCGGGGTAGGGGTTCGATCTTCTTATCTAATTGAAAATGCAAGGCTTATATAAAACTTGAGCGTCTGACCGAGACCGCCTGCAATCTATTACGCCGCGCAAAGTATTGAAAGTACAGCTTTTCGTTTGACCTGCCTTTTCGCCTTGCATACACTCGCCTCAGTACTATATTGCGCAGCAAGATGGTAGACCCTGGGGGATTTACGGGTCGCAGCGAGAGAAGTAATCCCGAACGAGCGAGCATAGAGGAGTTGGTTTCGGCGAGTCCGGAGCCATGAGCTAGAAGAATCGATGAACTTTTTAGGCCGAGTGTTGAGGTTTGTGATTTGGATGCTGATCGTTTCGTGGAGCGTGGCGCTCCTGCGGCGGGCGGCGCGATGGATTTTGGGAGGCTCGGCGGCGCCAGACCAAGTGAATGAAAGTAGGGCCGGAGCGGTGCCGGGTGCAGTCAACGAGCAGACTGGCTTGGCGGCACGGCGGCTGGTGCGCGATCCGGTGTGCGGGATGCACGTGGCGGAGGAACTTTCGATTCCGCTCCGCGAGCGCGGAGAGCTGGTGCATTTTTGTTCCGTGGCCTGCCGGGAGAAATATGTGGAGAGCGCGCAACGGATGGCAGCAAACGGATAGTTCAGTTTCGAACCCCGGGCAGTTGCACCAATTTTCAAAACAGAAGTAGAGATTAGACCCGAAGAGGAAAGGACCGAACGCTGATGGCCACGGTCGCAAAGCCCACAGGGCCGCTAAGACAGATTGGTGCACCGCCGATGGTGCCCCGCATCGCTCCACGCGAGGACTTGAATCCATTTCGGATCGCGCAGATTCAATTCGATATGGCGGCTGAGTTTTTGAAACTCGAGCCGGGACTGCGGCAGATTCTGCGGACGCCGAAACGCGTGCTGGAAGTTTCGATCCCGACGAAAATGGATAACGGGCAGGTGAAAGTCCATCAGGGCTTCCGGGTGCAGCACAATATTTCGCGAGGGCCGGGCAAAGGCGGCATCCGTTATCACCCGAACGTAACGCTGGACGAAGTGAAAGCTCTGGCGGCGTGGATGACGTGGAAGACGGCGGTGTTGAACGTGCCGTTTGGCGGCGCGAAGGGCGGAGTTATCTGCGACCCCAAGCGAATGTCGAAGACCGAGTTGGAACGGATGACACGGCGTTACGCCAGCGAAATTTTGCCGATCATCGGGCCAGCGATGGATATTCCGGCGCCTGACGTCTACACGGACGCGCAGACCATGGCATGGATTATGGATACGTATTCGATGACGGTCGGGCATTCCGTGCATGGAGTGGTGACCGGGAAGCCGGTGTCGATCGGCGGATCGGAGGGACGAAGCGAGGCGACGGCGCGCGGACTGCTCTTCGTTGTGGAAGAGGCATGCAAGCTGAAGAAAATTCCGCTGCGCGGCGCGACCGTGGCGATCCAGGGGTTTGGCAATGCCGGCGCGACGGCGGCGCGGCTCTTTGCGGAGAAAAAAGCGAAGATCATTGCGCTGAGCGACACGCGCGGCGGCGTGACGAACTCGCGCGGGATCGATCCTATCAAAGCGATTCGTTACAAGGAGCGGTCCGGAACTGTGGTCGGAATGCCCGGCGCGTCACGCATGTCGAACGACGACCTGCTGACGATGAAGTGCGACATCCTGGTGCCCGCGGCGCTGGAAAACGTGATTACGTTGCATAACGCGGAAGCCATCAAGGCGCGCATCGTGGCGGAAGCCGCCAACGGGCCAACGACTCCGCACGCCGATGAGATTCTGGCGCGGCGTGGGATAACCGTGCTGCCGGACATTTTGGCAAACGCGGGCGGTGTGACGGTGAGCTACTTCGAATGGGTGCAGAACATGGAAGGGCTCATGTGGGACGCCGAGGAAGTGAACGTGCGCTTGCAGAAGAGCATGGTGAAGGCATTCCACGAAATGGTGGAGACGATGCGGAAGCACCACGTACCGCCGCGAGCGGGAGCGATGATTCTGGCCGTGGGGCGCGTGGCAGAGGCTACGCTGGTTCGCGGCTTGTTTCCATGAGGTCTGCAGCATAGCTCCTCGTAAACTGAAAGCTCCGAGCGGTCATTTTGAAGAGATATGTTCTTTTCGCACGCTGGCTGCATCTCGTGCTGTCGATTTGTTTGCCTCCCCTCGCTGCACAGGCTCAGCAGCGCGGCCAGATAGCCATCACGGTGGATGATCTCCCAACCCACGGCCTGATGCCACCTGGAATGACGCGTTCTGAAATCGCGCGAAACATGATTGCCGCTTTCAAGGCCAAGGGCATCGGGCCGGTCTACGGATTTGTGAACGGAGAGAAGCTGGATGGCGATTGGGATAAAGCCAATGTGCTGAAAATTTGGACGGATGCCGGATTCCTGCTCGGCAACCACACTTACTCGCACATGGACATCACGTCAAACTCAGCCGCTGCGTTCGAAGAGGACATAGTGGAGAACGAAGGCACTCTTGAGGGATTCATGGGCGGGCGGGATTGGCATTGGTTTCGCTATCCGTACCTGAACGAAGGCGACACTCTCGCGAAGAGACACGCGGTAAGGAATTACCTGCGGGAGCGGGGATACCGCGTAGCGCAAGTCAGCATCGATTTTCAGGATTGGGCGTGGAACGACCCCTATGCGCGTTGCATGGCAAAGCATGATGCGCAGTCTGTCGAATGGCTTAAATCGAGTTACCTGAATATGGCGATGGAATATGTTTCGCTTGGTCAGAAGATGGCGGTGATGTTGTTTGGGCGGGACATACGGCATGTGCTGCTGCTGCACATCGGCGCGTTCGACAGCGTGATGCTCTCTTCGTTGCTTGATTCGCTCCAGAAGCAGGGATTCAAATTTGTGCCGCTGCAAGAGGCAGAATCCGACCCTGCCTACCAAACGGACCCTGACGCGGCGCTCAGTACGGGCGGCACGCTCCTCGAGCAAATGGTAGAGAGCAAGCATCTCGATTATCCGCCTCACGCCGACGAGCCGCTCACCAAACTCGACGCTCTCTGCCACTAAATTCATTGACGCGCATATCGCCACCCCGGTGCGGCAGTTTCCTTCCAAGGTTCCTAATTTTTAACTTGCGCAGAGCAAACAGTGCGCGTACATTCGCAATTGCCGGTGCGCCCAGGTGGCGCGACCGGCAATTTTCGTCGAGGGCCACTCAAAACGCCGAAAGCGTTCGAGCTGGGATAAGAACTGAAGCACGATGACGACGCACAACGGCCATAATGGACACACCGTTTCCCCGATCCTGCTGACGATTTCAGGATTCGATCCATCGTGCGGCGCAGGAATCGGCGCGGACTTGAAAACTTTCGCCGCGCATGGCTGCTACGGAGTCGCGGCAGTCACTTCGATCACGATTCAAAACACACAGAGCGTCGAAGCGGTTCACAACACGCCAGCGGCGGAGCTTCGCGCGCAACTCGACGCGCTTGCCAAGGATTGCACGATTGAGGCAGTCAAGATTGGGATGTTGGGGAACCGCGGAAACGCCGCGGCCGTGGCGGAATTTTTGGATGCGAACAAATTTGCGCACATCGTGCTCGACCCGGTCATGAAAGCCTCGAGCGGGGCGGAATTGCTGGACGCTGCCGGAATTAAATTTGTCGCGACGGAATTACTCAAGCGCGCGAGCGTGATTACGCCGAATGTTCCCGAAGCTGAAACGCTGACGGGTATGCCGATTAAGGACGTAGCGGGCATGGAAGCGGCGGCGCGCAAACTGGTGGAGATGGGAGCGCGGGCAGTCATCGTCAAGGGCGGCCACATGGAGAAAGCCGTGGACGTTCTGTTTGATGGAAATCAGATGATGCCGCTGGCGGGCGACAAAGGCAGAGAAGAAACGCTGCACGGAACGGGATGTACCTTTGCTTCGGCCGTGGCGGCGCATCTCGCGGCGGGCCGGACGTTGCTTGAAGCAGCGACGCTGGCGAAGGCCTACGTCACGAAAGCAATTGAAAAGGCCTATCCTGTCGGCAAGGGCCGCATTCCGCTGGACCATTTCTATAGACAGAAGATTGAGCCACCTGCGCGCGGCATTCATGAAGTGCCGCAGCACGGGCTGCATCCGGCGGCGGAGCCTGCTGCGCACTAACGCGTCTCCCTTGCCGCGCGAAATTCCTGAACCAGTCTCAGGTGAGCCAAAGCCAGCGGCCCAGACCAATCAACATGAGTCCCAAGCGCAAAATCATCGTCCACATCGCGACGAGCGTGGACGGCTACATTGCCCGGCCCGACGGCGACGTTGGCTGGCTCGACCGCCCCAGTCCCAAAGGCAATTATGGATTGGGCGAGTTCTTCAAGAGTATCGACACCATCCTCTGGGGCCGCAAGACATACCGCAAAGGACTCGAGATGGGAATGGACGCGATGAAGTATTTCAAAGACGTCCAAAATTATGTTTTTTCACGCCGGCCGCAGGGCTCGGCGATGCCGGAATTCCATTTTGTCAGCGAACCAGTCAAGTTGTTCGCGCAGAAATTGCGCACCAAGCGCGGCAAAAATATCTGGATGATGGGCGGCGGCGAAATCATAGCTTCGTTCCTCGACGAAGGCGAGATCGACGAATTCAGCATCAGCGTAATACCTATTCTGATTGGCGAAGGCATTCCGCTGATTCAACCGCGGCACCGGTCCATTCCGCTAAATCTGCTTTCCACGAAGAAATTTCCCGACGGGGTGGTGAGCCTGCATTATCAAGTGGCGCGCCCCTGAGCCAACCTCACGCGCCCTTTGTACGTGCTCTCCTTCGACGCTGCAGGGATTTGGGCATCAGGGGCAACCCAGGCAGGTATTCTGTGTATTTTATTGTCAAACCAGACTCGGACAAGATCCGTCGCTTTCTCTTTACACAGGGAGATCGCCCTTTTTCGTATTCTCATGTGGGGGCGTCTCGGGACCAGCTTCCGCGCGGGTACACGGTTGACCACAACCGCATGAGATTGGGCGAAGGGCCGCAAGCATTTGACCGCGCTGTGAAAGCTATCTGCGAGTGGAAGATGTTTGAGATGCCCTGGGTCCAACTCTGCTGGCCGGACACTCCAATCCGGGAAGGCGCTACGGTCGCGGTGCTCGTTTCGCATTTTGGATTTTGGTCGTTGAATGCGTGCCGCATCGTTTACGTGATCGAAGACAACGGTGAGGACAAAAAATTTGGCTTTGCCTACGGGACGCTGATTGAACATGGAGAGCGCGGCGAAGAACGCTTTACGGTCGAATTTCATGCCCATGATAGCTCCGTGTGGTACGACGTGCTGGCCTTTTCAAAGCCGAACTTGATGGCGCGTCTGGCCTATCCGTTTGCTCGAGCGCTCCAGAAGCGATTCGCGGCAGAATCAAAACTGGGCATGCAAAGAGCAATCACAATTTCACACTTATGAGGCCAAATTGACTTCGCAACGAACTGGCGCGTGGGCATTGGCGTCATTTACGATAGCCGTGGTTGCGGTTACGATGCTCGTCCCGCGAATTCATCAGCCGCTTTCCTACCACAATTTTGCGGATCAGCGCGGCTGGCTGGGAATTCCTAACTTTGGAAACGTGGTTTCGAACCTTTTGTTTGCGATTGCAGGCGTTTGGGGATTGCTTTTCCTCTGCAGGCAGCATGGCCGTGAAATATTCGTCGATCCGCGAGAGCGTTTGGCCTACCTCCTGGTTTTTTTGGGATTGTTGCTGACGGCGCTTGGCTCAAGCTATTACCATCTTGCTGCAGACAACTCTCGTTTGGTATGGGATCGGCTCCCGATGACGATTGCGTTCATGGCTCTGGCTTCCGCGATGATCGCGGAGCGGATTAGTGTTCCGGCAGGATCTTACATGCTTCCGATTTTGATTCTGATCGGCATGGGAAGCGTCGTCTGGTGGTGGCACACCGAACAAATCTGCGCTGGAGATTTGCGTTTCTATGCTGCCGTGCAAGTGTACGCAGTGCTGGTTCTGCCGTTGATGCTGTTGCTTCCGCCGCGTTACTCACGAAGCTCAGATTTTGTGGTTATCTTCGGGCTGTATATCACCGCAAAAATTCTCGAGACACTGGACCGGCAGATTTTTGCCTTCGATCGACATACAATCAGCGGGCACACGCTGAAACATCTGGCGGCAGGCGCCGCGGGGTTTTGGATTTTGCGAATGCTGCAAAAAAGGCGGCCTCTTCAAAGTTAGTGAAAGCTGCGAGCCACCAATCGCCGGACTTTAGCTCGCGCCAGCATTTTGGTAGACAATCTTGCCCGCGACGATGGTGGCCATCGGCGCGCCTGTGAAAGTGCGCGCATCGAAGGGCGAATTCCGCGATTTGCTTGGGGATTGCTTCACGTCGTAGGTCCACTTCCGAGTGGTGGAGAAAATCGTGAGGTCGCCAGGCTGGCCGCCAGCGATTTTGCGTTCGATGCCAAGAACGCGCGCGGGACCGGTGGTGATAAGTTCTACCAGGCGCATGAGCGAGATGCGGCCAGGGTGGACGAGTTGCTCAAGACTAAGCGCAAGGGCTGTTTCAAAGCCAAGAATTCCAAAAGGAGCGCGGTCGAACTCGACGTCTTTCAGCGCAGGTTCGTGCGGAGCATGGTCCGTCGCGATGGCATCCACTGTGCCGTCGGCGAGGCCTTCGACGAGTGCTTTGCGGTCCTCGCGTGCAGCCAGCGGCGGGTTCATTTTGTAGCGCGAGTCGTATTGCACGTCTTCATCGATTAAAGTGAAATGATGCGGCGTAACCTCGCAAGTCACGCGCAGACCGCGCGACTTGGCCCAGCGTACCTGTTCGAGCGAAGCTTTCGCCGAAAGATGCGCAACATGCAGCCGCGCACCGGTGAGTTCGGCAAGCTGAACATCGCGCGCGACACAAACCGATTCCGCGGCCGCAGGCATTCCGGGCAAACCGAGCCGCGTGGACGTAACTCCTTCGCGCACCACCGCACCAGCAGCGAGCGAAACATCTTCGGAATGTTCAATGACAGGGAGATCAAGCGAACGGCAATAGTCCATGACCTGACGTGTGAGTTTCGCCGTGGCAATCGGCTTGCCATCATCGCTGACCGCAACGATGCCCGCTTGCTTCATCGCGGCAATTTCTGCGATGGCTTCACCCTTGCTGTTGACGCTTGCCGCGCCGATCGGCCAGACGCGGACGCTTGCCGTGGCTTTGGCGCGATCAAGAATGAAACGCGTCACGCTGGCGTTGTCGTTTACGGGCCTGGTGTTCGGCATACAGCAAACAGCTGTGAACCCTCCGCCAGCCGCGGCGCGTGTCCCCGTCTCAATCGTTTCCGAGGATTCCTGGCCCGGCTCGCGAAGATGCGCGTGCAGGTCGATGAAGCCTGGAGCCACGATCAATCCTGTGGCATCGAAAATCTCGGCGGAAGAATCAACCGCGATTTTTCCGGGCGGCGCGACTTCGGCGATTTTGTCACCATCGAGAAGAACATCACGCGGTGCATCCATCTGCGTCGCTGGGTCGATGACGCGGCCGTTCTTAACGAGAAGCATGCGAAGGGTCCTCTTCGGGAGACTTTGCTGCATCCTTTTTTGCCTCGATGGGGCGCCGGTAGTAAGGCTGCGCCACCTCCGCGGAAGGAGGCGTTACTTCCTGGGATTCTTCCGAGCCTCCCACAAGAAGCAAATAGAGGAGCGCCATTCGAACCGCGATGCCGTTGGTCACTTGCTCGAGAACGCAGGATTGCGCGCCATCCGCAACTTCGGGCGTAATTTCAATACCGCGATTCATCGGCCCCGGATGAAGAATAATGGCCTCCGGCTTGGCAAGCCGCAGGCGTTCGGCATCGAGTTGATAGAGAAGTATGTAATCCGCGGCGGAAAGTGCGGGCTCGTGAAGGCGCTCCGTCTGCACCCGGAGAAGCTGAATCACGTCGGCGCCTTCGAGCGCCTCTTCGATTCGAAACACGCGGCGAATCGAAGAGCCCGGCGGGCCAATGCTTTCCAGTTCGCGCGGAACCCACATCGCCGGGCCGCAGAGCGTGAAGCGGCAGCCGAATTTTGCAAGCAGATGAATATTCGAACGGGCCACGCGGCTGTGCGAAATATCTCCAAGAATCGTGATGTTCAAATTCTCGAGCGTGCCCTTGCGGTCGCGAATTGTCAGCGCGTCGAGCAAACCTTGCGAGGGATGCTCGTGTGTTCCGTCACCCGCGTTGATGACGGGAATCTCGAGATGGCGCGCGACGAAATCGGCGGCGCCGGATGCGGCATGCCGCATCACCAGGCAATCCGGCTTCATAGCGTCCAGCGTGTGTACGGTGTCAAGAAGCGATTCACCTTTTTTCAGGCTGGAAGATTCCGCCTGCAAGCTCATCGTATCCGCGCCGAGGCGCGCGGCGGCGGTGCCAAAACTGATGCGCGTGCGCGTGGAATTCTCGAAGAAGGCGAGTGCGACTGTTTTCCCGCGGAGAGTGGCCAGCTTCTTGAGGGGATTCCGCTGGATGGCCTGGAATGCGGCGCTTCTGTCTAGAAGAAAAGTAAGTTCCTCCGCGGAGAGCGGTTCAAGGGCCAGAAGATCGCGGAAGCGATACGTCACATTTGCACTCTTTGCAGGCGGAGCGAAAGCTCGTGGTTCAATCATTGCTCCTGGCGATCGACGAGCACCACGCGCTCCTCATTATCAATCTCGCGGAGCCGCACTTCGATGATTTCCGTGTCGCTGGTCTGCACGGTGCGGCCGACAAACTGCGCCTCAATCGGCATTTCGCGATGGCCGCGGTCGATCAAGACGCAAAGGGAGACGCGCTGCGGACGGCCCAGATCGAAGAGCCCGTTCATGGCGGCGCGAATCGTGCGGCCGGTGTAAAGAACGTCATCCACCAGGACAAGGTCCATACCGTCAACGCCGAAGGAAATGTCGGAAGACTGGAGGACGGCCTGAGGCGCGACCTTGGAAAGATCGTCGCGGTATAGAGTTATGTCCAGCGTGCCGACGGGCACGTCCACCCCATCAATCCCGCGCATCGCTTTGGCGATGCGCTGCGCGAGAGGCACGCCCCGGCGCCGGATGCCGATCAGCGCGAGATGCTTGGTGCCCCCGCTTTTTTCGACAATTTGATGGGCCAGGCGCTGGAGCGTCCGGTCAATCTCCGGGGCGGACATCAATTGGGCTTTTTCGACGATGCGCATGTTCGGGTAATCCTAGCATAGTGACCGGCGACTCGTGACAAGTGACCGGCGACGAGAAGAATATCTTCGCCGTCCTCTTGGTCGGGAAGTCCGGCGTGATAAACTTTCGCGGTAAATCAATGAGAGCTGAGGTGCACATGTTGCCCAAAATTAGTGTGGGAACGAGTTGCCGATGGGCCGTGGCTAGTCTGGGGTTTCTGGCGGTAGTTTGCGTACCTTTGGCGCTGAGCCAAACGGCTCGCACCGTGAAGAAGCCGGCCCCCAGGGAAGCAGGCCAGGCGGCGTCGCTACGAGCAACTCCCGCGCGACCGAAGCTGGTCGTGATGATTGTGGTCGACCAGATGCGCGGCGATTATGTCGACAAATTTCAGGCTGAATGGACCGGCGGATTGAAGCGCCTCGTCGAAGAAGGCGCCTGGTTCCGCAACGCGGCGTACCCCTACGCCGCAACCGAGACCTGCGTGGGGCACTCGACAATATCGACGGGAGCATTCCCCGCAACTCACGGAATGATCTCGAACGCCTGGTGGGACCGCGAAACGCAGAAAATGATGACCTGCACCTTCGATCCAAGTGCGAAAGATATCGGCTATGCCGGCGCGAGCGTGAAGGGTGGCGATACAGCCTGGCGGATGCAGGTGCCCGCATTTGCGGAAGAATTGAAGTTCCAAAGCGGCAGGGGCACACGAGTCGTCACACTCTCGCTGAAAGCGCGCGCAGCGATCACGATGGCCGGGCACAAAGCAGATGCGGCGACGTGGTTTGATCCGGGCGCGGGAGCGTGGGAAACCTCAAACGCCTATCCACTGGCCCCCTTCGTCGAAGCCTACGCAAAAGCGCATCCCGCAAAGGAGGACTACGGCAAGACGTGGAACCTCTCGTTACCGGAGAGCCGCTATTTGTATGCGGAAAAAGCCACTGGTGCCGTGCCGCCTGAGGGGTGGGAACTCGGATTTCCGCATCCCCTCCGAGGGCGATCTTCTGGTCCGGAACCGGACGGCGCGTTCTATGAACAATGGCAGTCCAGCCCATTTGCGGACACCGCGTTGACGAAAATGGCCGAATCCGCGGTCCATTCGCTTAAATTGGGGCAAGGCTCTGGAACGGATTATCTAGGCGTGAGCTACTCCTCCCCGGATTATGTCGGACACGCATTTGGGCCGAGAAGCTGGGAGATCCAGGACGTGTTGATTCAGCTAGACAAGAATCTTGCCGACCTTTTCTTGGAACTCGATAAAGAAGTCGGGCGGGGAAATTACGTCGTGGCCCTTAGCGCCGATCACGGAGTTGTGCCGGTTCCTGAGGACATGGAGCAGACCGGTGCCGACGCTGGTGTATTGCATTTGCCAGAGGTGCAAGTGCGGGTTGAAAAGGCGCTTGAGGCGTTCAGCTACCCGAAACCGGCAGTTGCACGCATTTCGGGAAGCGACATCTATTTTGCGGCAGGAATCTACGAGCGACTGAAGAGCGACTCCGCGGCGATGAACGCAGTGATGGAAGCCATCAAAAGCGTGCCGGGCGTTGAGGGAGTGTATCGCGCTGAAGAGGTCGCGAATCGTCCCGCCACGGATAACCCCCTGAGAAGGGCGATGGCCGCGAGCTATTTTGTGGGAAGGAGCGGCGATTTGTTCATCGTCCCCAAAGCATATTGGCTGATGGACTCAACTCCAATGGGAAAATCGCGGCACTACGGCACCGGCCATGGCACCCCCTGGAATTACGACCAGCATGTGCCAGTCCTGCTGATGGGGTTTGGTATTCGGGCCGGCACCTATTACGACGCGATCACGCCCGCCGACATCGCACCAACCTTGGCTTCACTCTGTGGCATCACGCTGGCACCTCGCGATGGACATGTCTTGGGGGAAGCTCTCGCAACGCTCAACGAACACGCTCTGACAAAGATTTCTGCAGGCCCGCGCGCGGCGGCCACAAGACCCTAGATTTGTCCGTTGCTTCCGAGATGGCGGCGGCCGGGAGAATTCCTGCAAGCTCCGCCGGGCTTCGTGATATTCTCTGACGGAAGTGACTCCTGCGGGTTCCGTTGATCTGACCGTGCAAATTGGCGCGGTGCGCCTGCGGAATCCCATTCTCGCAGCTAGCGGAACCTTCGGTTACGGCGTCGAGTTTGCCCACCTGGTTGATCTCAATCGCCTTGGCGGCCTCGTCGTTAAGGGCTTATCCCGGGAACCCATAGAAGGCGCTCCCGCGCCTCGCCTTTGCGAGACTCCTGCGGGGATGCTGAACGCCGTCGGGCTCCAAAATATTGGGGTTCGGGCTTTTGTGGCCGAAAAACTCCCAGTACTGCGAAAATTTAATACAGCTGTAATAGCGAATGTCTTCGGCTACTCGGTGGAGGACTATATCGAAGTGATTCGAGTCCTCGAGGATGCCGAGGGGGTGTCAGCCTACGAGCTCAATATCTCTTGCCCAAACGTGAAGCGTGGGGGCATGCAGTTTGGGTGTGACCCAAGTCTTGTGTCCGAGGTAGTAGACGCAGCCCGAAAGGCTGCAGCGAACCGCCCTCTTTGGGTAAAACTCTCGCCGATGGTTGCAGACATTGGACTTATTGCAAGAGCAGCGGAGGCGGCTGGAGCGGATGCCCTCACTGTGGCCAACACCTATCCGGCGATGGCGATTGACCCTTGGACTGGGAAGTCCCTCCTCGGCAATCAAACAGGTGGTCTGTCGGGACCGTCGATAAAACCTATCACTCTCCGGCTCGTTTGGGAAACGAGGAAGGCCGTAAAGACACCAATTATTGGTGTCGGAGGCGTCGAGACGGCCGAGGACGTGCTTCAATACCTGGTCGTAGGCGCGACTGCCGTACAGGTAGGGACGGCCAGCTTTACTGACCCAAAGGTCAGTCAGCGACTTGTTACCGATCTTGAGAGGGCGCTTTTTGAAGCTAAGACGTTTACTATCAATGAGATAACAGGTAAATTTTCCGCAGATTTTGGTTGACATAACGACCGTTTTTTGCTACACTTTTTTGGATATGAGTAGCACAAAGAACACACTATGAGACGACCACTATTCATCTACTGGGCCGCTTTCCGATGGGTGCTCTTGATGTTCCTCGTAGTTCCCGCGATGGACGCCCCACTTGTGGCGCACTTAAGCGCCCCTGTGAAGCCCATCAAGACCTGGGTTGGCAACGCCAGCTGGTACGGCCCAGGTTTCAACGGCAAGAAGACTGCGGATGGGGAACGATTCGACTGCGAGGCGCTGACAGCCGCGCACCCAAACCTCCCGTTCGGGTCCATCGTCCGGGTGGTAAACCCCCGAAACGGCAGGTTTGAACTAGTACGTATCAATGACCGCGGTCCGTATCAAGAAGGACGCGAAATTGATGTATCCTATCGTGTCGCCCGAAAGATTGGGTTGATTCATTCGGGCGTGACCCAGGTTCGGCTCGAATTGATGCAGGTGCCCCAGAAACACTGACCCCGCCGAGATCGGGGTCTCATATGACCTTGACCTTCGACGCCCATCCCCGCAGCAGCTTAATCGTGGCATTGGATTTTGACTCGCTGTCCACCGCGGTAAAATTCGCGCAGCAGATCTCCGATCTGGTGGGCATGTTCAAGATTGGGAGCCAATTGTTTACGGCTGCGGGCCCGGCCGCAGTGAAAGAGATTTCGGCGCTCGGCCCGGGCATTTTCCTCGACCTGAAGTTCCACGACATTCCGAACACCGTAGCCGGAGCAGTGCTCTCCGCAGCTGCGATGAGCGGGATACAACTCGTCAATGTACATGCTCTCGGGGGGCGCCCGATGCTGGAGGCGGCCGTCCAAGCCATTAGCGCCGGCGTCCCCATGGGCGCGGATCGCCCACGCTTGCTTGCCGTCACAATTCTTACCAGCATGGATCAAAAAGCCATGAAAGAAGTGGGAATTGGCGGCGCGCCGAAAGTTCGCGTGACGAAACTCGCCCAGCTCGCGAAAAGTGCCGGCGTAGATGGAGTTGTGGCTTCCGTCCAGGAAGCAAAAGCGATTCGCAAAGCCTGCGGTAATGATTTCCTTATTGTCACGCCGGGGGTGCGCCCGAAGGATTCACCAGTCCAATCCAAGTCCGAAGATCAAGCGCGCAAAGCAACTCCCACCGAAGCAATTCGATCCGGCGCTGACTACATTGTTGTCGGACGGCCCATCCTGGCCGCCGAACATCCAAGGGACGCGGCCCAAGCTATCGTCGACGAACTCGCCGCCGCCAAGTAGTCCGCCGAGCACTTCTGCTCAGGCCCCAAGCAGCTTATTTACTCTCGCACGAGCCGCGTCAAGCGCAGGTTGAAAGCACAGCCATGAGTGGCTGTGCTACCGTAAGAATCTCAGGCCAGGCGCGAGTTCGCGTTGAGCTGCTTGCTTTCATGACGACGACTTTTCATTCCAAAAGCGTGATTGTTGGGACGGCGGGGCACATAGACCATGGCAAGTCGGCGCTGGTCGAGGCCTTGACCGGAACCCATCCCGATCGCCTTGCAGAGGAAAAGCGGCGCGGCATCACGATCGACCTTGGATTCGCGTTTCTCGAAGAAAACGGGATGAAATTCGGATTCGTGGATGTGCCCGGGCACGAGCGGTTTGTGAGCAATATGCTGGCGGGCGCTGCGGGAATTGACCTCGTGCTGCTGGTGATTGCCGCTGACGAATCCATCAAGCCACAGACGCGAGAGCATTTCGATATTTGCCGGTTGCTAGGGATCCATCGCGGCGTCGTGGCGCTGACGAAAAGTGATTTGGTCGAGCCGGACATGCTCGGATTAGTGCGTCTGGAAGTCGAAGAATATTTGCGCGGGTCGTTTCTCGAGAGTGCGCCAATCGTCCCGGTGAGCGCGAAAACGGGAGCAGGCCTTGCGGAATTGAAAGATTCTCTGCACGGCGTCGCCGCTGAGGTTTCGGGAAAAGACGCGGCGCGACACTTCCGCCTGCCCATCGATAGGGCATTTTCGATGAAGGGATTCGGAACCGTGGTGACCGGCACGCTGATTTCCGGAAGCATCCGCACGGAAGACGAAGTCGAGCTTTTTCCCCGAGGCCAGCGGCTGCGCGTTCGCGGCGTGCATTCCGGCGGCAGGGCGGTGGAAAGAGCCATCGCCGGACAGCGAACAGCGGTCAATCTTGCAGGCATCGATCACGCCGACGTGAAACGCGGAATGACGCTGGCCTCGCCGGGACGCTTCAGGAATACACGGCGCATCGATACACGCCTCACGTTGCTTCCCTCCGCCCGCAAACTCAAACATCGTGCGCGAGTGCATTTTCACGCGGGAACTTCGGAAACGATCGGGGAGATTTTTCTCTACGGAGAGACCATCCTCGCTCCAGGGCGGAGCGCGCTGGCCCATTTCCGGTTTCAGGACGACCTGCTGCTATTGCCCGGAGACCGGTTCATCGTCCGGCAATTTTCGCCGGTCATCACGATTGGCGGCGGTGTGGTGCTGGATCCGCTGGCAAGACGACCGACCCTGCGAGATACAGGGCGCGCCGCGTTTCTGGAAACTTGGGAAAACGGGAACTACGACGAAGTGCTGGCGGCCATCACAGAGCGGGCACTACTCGGGATTTCGCTTGAAGAGATTCTTGGACGGACGGGATGGTCCGAAAAAGGGACTCGGGAAACAGCCCAAAGATTAGTTGCGGCCGGGCGGCTCAAGACGATTTCGATGGACCCGCTCTTATTTCTGGGAAACAAAGCCTTCGGCGATGTCCGCCGTAGGATTACCGAACGTGTGGAGCGTTTCCACAAAGAGAATCCCTTACTGCCGGGAATCGCCCGAGAAGACTTGCGCGCGCATTTGGGAAGGCGCGTGCGGCCCGAGACATTTCGTGCCGCTTTGGAAGAATTGGCAGCCGAGAGGAAATTGGATGTGCATGGCGAGCTCGTCAAGCGCGCCGGGACGGAGATTGCGCTGCTACCGGAGGAGGCACGCGCAAAAGAGCAGATCGAAAAAGCGTTTTCGGAAGCCGGGCTGGCGGTGCCCGCGGTAAAAGTGGTGCTGGCAAACCTGTCCATCGAGAGCAAGCGCTCAGAAAAACTGTTGCAGATTCTGCTTCGCGACAAAACGCTGGTGCGGGTGAGCGCGGAGCTCATCTTTCACAGGCAAGCGTTGGGGCATTTGAAGGATAAACTCGTCGTTTACAAGAAATCCAAAGGCGAACGCATTTCTGTGCCCGTTTTCAAGGAGTTGACCGGGATTACCCGCAAGTACGCGATTCCACTGCTCGAATACCTGGACCGGGAACGGGTGACGCGCCGGGCCGGGGACGAGCGTGTTATACTTTAGATGTTCTGTAGAGCATCGGCTTGCCGCGCATGGCGTCCTGCGCTACAGTTGCGATAATGCGCGGAGAGGTACGCCGCGTGGAGGTTTTTTATGGGCGAACTTAGTCCAATTCATTGGCTGATCGTATTGGCGATCATACTTTTGCTGTTCGGCGGCCGTAAAATTCCCGAGCTCGCGAAGGGCCTCGGAGAGGGCATCCGGAGCTTCAAGGAAGGAATGTCCGGCGCATCGCAGGCCCACACGACACCGCCTCCCGCGCCGCCAGCTGCTCCTGCGGAGAAGCCCGCTGAAGAGAAGAAATCGTAGAGTCCGGCAAGCAAAATTGCAGCGTTTGAAAAGGGCGGCGAGTATGGCCGCCCTTTCGCTTTCGATTCGAAGGTTCGGCGCGGCTTGCTGTGAACGGAAAAGTGCTTATCACTTGGGAAAACCTGCCCTTTCAGCCAGTCGCGGCGGCACAACTTTCTCTCCAAACTCGGGTATTACAGGGTGTCCCGGAATTCCCAGATTCGGATAAATCGAAGAGGAACGAAAACGTTCAGGAGAGAACAATGAAACTCACATGGCTGAAGTGGAGTGTTTTGCCGGTGGCGGCTTTGATGATGGGCAGCGTGGCGTTGGCGCAGGACCAATCATCAGCACCAGCGGCTAAACCGGATCCGACCGTGGCGCAGCGGAAAGAGAATCAGCAGGACCGCATCGCGAACGGGGTGAAGAGCGGTCAATTGACCGCGGGAGAAACTGGCAAGCTCGAAACCAAGGAAGCGGCGATCAATGGCGAAACCAAAGCAGACCGCGCAGCAAATGGCGGAAAGCTAACAACCGCCGAGAAGCAGCAAATCAATAAGCAACAAAATGGCGTCTCGAAGCAGATCTACGCCGACAAACACAACGCCAACACCGCTCATTATGGCAACAACGAAGTCGGACAGCGCCGCGAGAACCAGCAGGATCGCATCGCGCAGGGCGTCAAGAGCGGCCAACTGACGGCCGGCGAGACCGCGCGACTCGAGAATCAGCAAAAGAACATCCACCAGCAAGTGAAGGCGGACCGCTCTGGGAACGGTGGGAAGCTGACCAGCGACGAGAAGAGGCAAGTTAACCGAGAACAGAACCGGGCGTCGCGGAATATTTACCGGAAGAAGCACAACGGCCGAACGCAGCCGAAGTAGCTGACCATTTCCACCCCACAATCGGAAGAGGTGCTCTCCAAAAGGAGGGTGCCTCTTTTTGTTTGAGCACATGGCAGGGCCGCCGCTGTCAGGGGCCCCCTGATTTACTGCAAGTGTTGCATCTAAAGGACTTAAATATGCGGCAAGTTGTTTAGAATCAACACATACGGATGGACCTGTAAACAGTGATTCTAAAGAACTTGCGAGCGGGAGTCGTCGCAAGGACGCTCCAAGGTGCCAGATTGTTCCGTAAGTAACCCGAATAAGAGAGTTAGGCCGTGAAAAGAGTATCCAGAAACCAAAAACGCCAACCAGGTGGTTGGCGGTCCCGGACAGGGATCACAATTTTACCTAAAACCTATAATGGACCAAGAGTAACAGTTTGTCAAAATAAATTGTCGCCAAGTTTCCGGGATCTCCGGGGCTTTGATTGCAAAACCACGAAAAACATTCTATCGCCGCTCGAAGCCGTGGTGGCTGCCCGGTTCCGTCGAGAAAGAGTCAGGCGGGCTTCGGGCGTCTAATGCCTTCTGACCGCGAGAATCAATCGTCGGACCAGCCGAGATCGGCGAGGGCTTGGGTGACGCGGGAAAGGGGGAGGCCGACGACGTTGAAATAGTCGCCTTCGATGCGAGGGATGTAGCGGCCGGCGCGGCCCTGGATGGCGTAGGCGCCGGCTTTGTCGTGGGTTTCGCCGGTAGCGAGATAACGCGTGATTTCTTCGGGGGAGAGCTGGGCGAAGTGGACGAGGGTGGATTCGACGAAGGTGCGGCGTTCGGCGTCGGGGAGGCGGATTAGGGTAACACCGGTTAGGACGGAGTGGGTGCGGCCAGATAGTTGTTCGAGCATGTGGCGGGCGTCGTCGGTGGAACGCGGTTTCCCGAAGACGCGGCCCTCAAGAACCACCTCTGTGTCGGCGGCGAGAATGATGGAGGGGCCGACGGCGCGGGCGGCAATGAGTTCGGCTTTGGCGTTGGCGAGGCGCTGGACGAGATCGTGAGGGGGTTCGCCGGGGATGGGAGTTTCGTCAACGGCAGAAGACATCGTGATGAAGGAAAAGCCGGCGTCGCGTAGGATTTCGGCGCGGCGGGGGGAGGCGGAAGCGAGGATGAGTTTCATCGTTGCAGCGAATCCTATTGTCGCAGCCCTCTGGTCGGCGGTCTATTAACCAAGCTGTCTCAAATAGCAAGGTCCAGAGGGAGGTCGCAAATATCTCGGAGGCGATTTCCAACAACCAGCTTATCTAATATGTCCCCCGCGGCGCAGCGAAGTTCGCTAACTACTACCGATAACTCTGGCAGAGCGAAATGATAGACATAGTCGATATCCCCAGTTCCGAGGCACATTGCGGCTAAGCGTTCTGGATGTGGTTCGGCGGTAATGACCATCAGGTGTGGCGAGTGCCCTTTTCTATATTTTAGTAGCTTCTGAGCCAGCGAGCGAGAAATTTGATTTTCATCACTTTGTATCGTCCAGTCGCAAGAAATGCTTGCATTCAGGATCGGCAAGGGGCTGCACCGCCTTCGCAATGAAGCGAAAGGCGTGTCCGAATCACCGACGAGGGGCGCATTCTTGTTGATCCCTTGGTCGTCTTCCGGCTCTCGAAAAACGACAATATCTGGCTTGATATACAGGGTGCCGCCTAGGATCATTTTTAGTTGGGAATGTTCCTCGGAGAGACGTTTAATGTAATGCAAGTGTGAGTATTGCTCGAACTCCGTTATGTCCATTTCGTGCCGCGAGGTTTTGGCGACGGTCCATTTTCCAGGTCGAAGATGAGCTAGGTCCGCGAATGTAGTTTTTATAAATTCTGCACAGGCACGCACAAAAGGATCTTCTAGGACCTGGCCTGCTACTCTGCTCGCTGTGGACGCTCCGAGTTTCTTCGCTAGGCCAAGAGCGATTTTCTTGCTTACTGAATTGTTGCGATCGGCATTCGAGGCAACGTGATCTGAGTCAACGAGGAGGACCTCGCGACACAGGCGCGCGTGGAATTCACCTCTTGCTTTGTCAAATCTGGACACTGGCTTCATCGGCACACCGGGAGTAAGACGCGGCCTTTCGAGGTCATGCGTGGCTTCCGCCTTCATGTTCCAGTTTAGAACAATTTCGCCCACTTGAAAAGGTACTCTCTGCCCGTGGCTAAGAGGTCCGCGAGGAAAAACATTGTTGGTAGGCGCGTTGCGGAAGCGCGTCGAGGTTGTAATCCAGCACTGACGCAGGACGCCCTTTCAGGCAGGCTCGCTCGGCTTGGAATCCAGCTCGACCGAGCGGCAGTTGCAAAAATCGAAACCAATCGCCGTCACGTGTTCGACTACGAGCTTAAGGCGCTCGCAGATGTGCTCGGCGTGGGCGTTAATTGGCTGCTCGGGAATGAGAAGAAGTGAAAGATCCCACGTCTCAACTACGCTCCGCGACCCGACGGGCCAAATCAGACGTCGCCAACAAGCTGATCAGCATGTTTCTTCACGAATTGAGTCGCAGAATTAGCGAGAAATGGTCAATTAGAGTTGATGGCGAAGAATACGCAGAACTAGTTCGAAAGTGGTTTAATAATCGGTGTCCATACTGTTCCTGCAACTTAGCAGACACGGTATCCATAATTGAGCATCTCGATGGCATGAATCGTTATCGCGTGGGCCTCCACGCTCCAGGCAACGTGTTGGTTGCGTGCAGAAAATGCAATAGCGAAAAGCGCCGAGACGATTCGTCACGAGTTCTTTCCCTGGCTCAGTCCGGCTGGGAGTCATTCTTATCGCATGACGGTACGCGTTGTGGTACGCACTGTCCCACCTGTCAGTATTGGAGAGGCGTCTGGGCAGGCGACAGAGAACGCAGAGCCCGGCTGAGCGAAAACTTGAAGACAATTCGTGCCTTTCGTGCGGCATTCTTAGAATTTCAGCAGGTCCTACCCTCCCTCACCGAAAGGCTGCCAGTTCTGTTGACAAAACTTTACTCCGACTGCCAAACCTTCGCGGAGACGGAGATAAAATCTCTCCTGGAGAGTTTTGAACGGAGCTGAATCCAGAAGCTACATGAGCAGGCTATCTAAGCTCATATGACGACGGATTCGTGGTATTCGCCGAAGACCCGGCGGAGAGTGTCGGAGATTTCGCCGACGGTGGCGTAGGATTCGACGGCGTTGAGGAGGGCGGGGAGGAGATTTTCGGAGGTGGCGGCGCGGCGCTGGAGTTCGGCGAGAGCGGATTGCGTTTTGGCGCTGTCGCGCTTGGCGCGCAGGGCATTGAGGCGGGCAATTTGCGAGCGCTCGATTTCGGGCTCGATGCGGAGAGTGGGGATGGTGCGATCTTCGTTTCCATCGGAGGGCGCGATGAAGTCGTTTACGCCTACGACGATTTGATTTTTGGATTCGACGGCGCGCTGGTAGTCGTAGGCTGCTTTTTGGATTTCGCCCTGAACGAAACCGGATTCGATCGCTCGCAGCATTCCCCCCATGACGTCAATTTTAGAAATGTAATCGAGCGCGCCTTGTTCGATGGTGTTGGTGAGATGTTCGATGGCGTAGGAGCCGGCTACGGGGTCGACGGTGTTGGTGATGCCGGTTTCGTGCGCGAGCACTTGTTGCGTGCGTAGTGCTATGAGGGCCGCATCTTCGGTGGGAAGGGCGAGCGCTTCGTCCATGGAATTGGTGTGGAGAGACTGGCAACCACCAAGAACCGCGGCGAGAGCCTGGATGGCTACGCGAACGATATTGTTTTCGGGTTGCTGGGCGGTGAGCGAAGAGCCGGCGGTTTGCGCATGGAAACGGAGGAGAAAGGAGCGCGGGTCTTTTGCGTGGAAACGGTCGCGCATGATTTTGGCCCAGAGACGGCGGGCGGCGCGGAACTTGGCGATTTCTTCGAGGAGATCGCTGTGAGCGTTGAAGAAGAAAGAGAGTTGAGGGGCGAATTCGTCGACGGAGAGGCCGCTATCGAGAGCCGCTTGCGTGTAGGCGATGCCGTCGGCAAGTGTGAAGGCGACTTCCTGGATGGCGGTCGAGCCGGCTTCGCGAATGTGGTAGCCGGAGATCGAGATGGTGTTCCACTTGGGAAGTTTGTCCCGGCACCAGGCAAAAATGTCGGTGACGATGCGCATGGCGGGGCGGACCGGATAGATGTAGGTGCCGCGGGCGATGTATTCCTTGAGGATGTCGTTTTGGACGGTGCCGGAAATTTTTGCGAGGTTGGCGCCTTGTTTCTTGGCAACGGCGACGTAGAGGCAAAGGAGGACGGCGGCGGTGGAGTTGATGGTCATGGAGGTGGAGACTTTTTCGAGAGGGATGCCGTCGAAAAGGGTTTCCATGTCTTCGAGGGAATCGATGGCGACGCCGACTTTGCCGACTTCGCCGAGAGCGAGAGGATGGTCGGAGTCCATGCCGATTTGCGTGGGAAGATCGAAAGCGACGGAAAGGCCGGCCTGGCCTTTGCCGAGGAGATAGCGATAGCGTTGGTTGGATTCGACGGCGGTGCCGAAGCCGGCGTATTGGCGCATGGTCCAGAGTCGGCCGCGGTACATAGTGGGGTATATGCCGCGAGTGTAGGGGAGTTCGCCGGGGTAGCCGATGGAGGATTCGGGATCCCAGGCGGAGGGAAAATCGTTTTGGGTATAGAGGCGATCGATGGGCTGGCCGGAGAGCGTGGTGAATTGCGCTTTGCGTTCAGCGGGAGACTTGATTTTTGTGTCTGACATTTTGGGTAGCGTGTGATCGAGTCTTAAAACGTGCAAAAAAGCGCGGGTCTAAAGATCCGCCACTACAACCTTCTGGCGCGGCGGAACGAAGTTACCGCGAAAAAGACGAATAAAAGCGCGACGCCGACAGCGGAGGCGACGAGCCAGTGGGCCGTGTCGCGAGTCCACGCGCGAACAGCGAGATTCAGCCAGGCGAGCGCGAGAACGGCAAAGGTGGCGCCAACGACTTCAAGGAATAGCTGGCGCAAGGTCCGCCAGAAGCGTTGAAAACCGCCCTGGCGAGAAGCAGGCGGCGAAGTGGCGACCAAAGACATGCATGCATCTTAACGCAAAATAAGCTGTGAAACCGGGCATGATGCTGAGAGCCGGCGGGCGGGAAGAAGCGCTTCGACCTGCACCAAGGGGCTGTGAACCTATTGGAGACAATCGGAAAGGAGGCGGCTTGTATCCTGCGAAATGCAAGCCTAAAATGACAAATGAAGTGAGGGAGAGCCGCCCTTGCAACTCGACGATCACCTGAAGAATTTGCTCCGTGAACTGGGACACGCGATCAACGACACGGTGTCCGACTCCGACAGAATCACCGGCGCGATTGCGGGAGTGCGCGCGCACGGATACGATATTGTTTTGAAACTGGACGCGACGATTGGACTGGCGAAGAGAGATGGCTCTTCGGGTGAAGCGGCGAAGTTGACGACGCAGGACCGGCGCTTCCTGGAGTCGTTGAGGATTCAGGTGGACCAGGAATCGTTCGATCAAATTCCGGACAAGAAGCCGGCGGCCAGGCTGACGATGACGCCGCAGGATGTGCGATTCCTTAAGTCATTGCGGATTGCAACAGACGACATCGAATGACTGTGAAGACAAAATTCGGGGTAGCTGGACTTGGAGCAATGATGATTGCGGGGCTATGCGCCACGCCAACACGCGCACAGTCACCTGCCACAGTGGTCCCGATTGTGGTGGATACGGCGGCGCCGATCATCGTGAACGCGGTGAAACCAAAGTCCAAGACCGCGGGTCTAGGAAAGTTTGAAGGTTACGTGATGAACGCAAACATCGCGCAAGTCACGGTTCGCGCGAAGGGGAACGACATGTCCATCGAGACATTTGCGTTGTCGCAGCAAGTGTCGGCGAAAATGCAGACGATCATCGACAAAGGCGGCTATCAGTACGGCGACAAAATCACGGTGTATTACGACCCGACCTCAAAGAAAGCCCTGAAGATCAAAGGCAAACCATCGAAGCCGCTGTGATTGGCGGAGCGGTATTATGCTTCGCCTGCCTGCTGTTTCCGGCCGATTCTATCCTTCCAATCCAACAGAACTGAGCGCACTTGTTACAAAATGCGCGAACATTGATGCGAATGTGCAGCCGGTGCGTGCAAAAGCATGCCTGACGCCGCACGCAGGGTACGTCTATTCGGGGCACGTAGCCGGGGAAGTGTATGCGCGAATCGCGATCCCGAAGAGAATCGTGATTCTCGGTGTGCGGCATTATCCGCGAGGAGAGAATGCCGCGATTCTTTTGAGTGGAACATGGCGGACGCCGCTCGGCGACGCGCAGATTGACGAGCCGCTCGCAGCATCGTTGCGCGCCGCTTGCCCATTGTTGCGCGAGGATAGCGTGGCGCACAGCGCAGAGCACTCGCTGGAAGTGCAGATTCCATTTTTGCAAGTGCTGGGGCGCGAGTTTACATTCGTGCCGATTGCACTTGGCACGGTGCGGTTTGAGGACCTCGTGAGGGTAGGCGAAGCGGTTGGCCGTGTGGTTGCGGCTTCTCACGATGAGATACTTTTGCTGACGACCTCCGATTTAAATCATTACGAAAATGACGCAGTGACACGCGTGAAAGATCGCCGGGCCATCGAACAGATTATGGCGATGGACGCGCGGGGGTTATACGACACGTGCCGAAACGAGGAGATTTCGATGTGTGGGCTTGGGCCCACGGTCGCGATGCTCACGGCGCTGAAGAGCCTAGGGCCGACAAACCCAGAATTAGTGTGCTATACAACTTCGGCAGATGTTTCGGGGGATTTCAGCGCGGTTGTGGGATACGCGGGAATGATCTTCCGCTGATCGGCACGAAAATGCGGAAACTCAGGACGGCATCACAGAATAAAAACGGCTCCCAGACCTGGGAGCCGTTTTGCTTTCAGGACTCAGAACAATGCTTGCAATTAGTGAGGACGGCCACCGCCCCCGCCGCCTGAGGGCGCGGAAACGTGCGAGGACGGCGCAGCAGAGGCTGAAGGAGCCGAAGAACCGCGCGAGAAGCCACCCCCACTGCCGGAGAAGCTACCCCCAGTTCTTCCGCCGAAACTGCCACCGCCGCCAAAGGAGGAACGCGGCGCCGGAGGCGGCGCGATGGAACGAGAAGGAGGCATGGAAGCGCGCGACGAAATTGCACTATTGGGCATGCGTGAGGTAATTCCACGCTGTTGATTATTTCTCTCAAGTTCGAGGATGCGAGCGTTGCTCATTGCGCCCGGCTCATTCCTTCCAGAGGAGACTCCCGGGTGTTCGAGAAGAGTGGAGCGAGCTGTGTTTCCACCGACAAAGCGGTGCTCGCCCGGGTCATAAACGACAGACGAACCTCGACCGAGGAAACCGGAGCGGGCGCCGATGGCTCCATCGGAGAGGGAGCGTACCGTGCGGACAGGCGGCGTGGTTGAGTTGAGACTGGTCCTCAATGCGTCGCGAGGCGGGGATTTGAGAGTTTCCCATCTTTGGACGCCGCCCGCAGGCATGAGCTGCGATGCGCCGCCGGATCGAGCCTCTAGCGAAAAGACGCCATGCACAAGATTGAGAGGGGGCTTGCCAGATTTGTCGAGGGGATTCATGGGCACGATGCCGAGCTTGCCGTTTTGGCGGACAAAGACGGCCGTAGAGGCCCGGTAAAGAGGATGAGGCGGATGAACGCGGACGGGCGGGCGCTTTCTCGGGTTTCCGCCGTAACCACCATAGCCGTAACCGCCGTAACCGCCATAAATTCCGTAATAGTAGGGTGGTGAATAAAACCACCCGCCGCAGGAAGCGTCAAAGAGCCAGCCTCCGTAGTGGTAAGGAGCCCAGCCCCACGGCTGGTAGCTCGCAAAAGTCCAGCCGAAGCCGGGATCCCAGAACCAGTCTCCAGAGGTGAATGGGGACCAGCCGAGACCAACACCGAAAGGGCGCCAGCCATACCCATAAGACCCGCAGGAGTTCCAGGCGCCATAGGTGTAAAGATCGGCGAAACCAGGCAAGTAGGAGGCAGAGTTCGTGTACTGACGGGAGGCATTGGTTGCACTGGAAACCGTGGCTATGCGGCCGGAGACCCAGCGATCGAACTCATCGGTGGAGGAAAGCGCGCCGAGAGTGAAAGAGTCCTCGCCTGCCTTCATGGAAAGAGACTGGCCCTTGCTGAGCGGGGTCGTGTCTTTTTTGTGGAGGACGGCGGCATGGCCAGAGAGGATTTCGACGTTGCTGCCATCGTCAAAATTGTTGACGCGGAAGGAGCCTCTGCCGCTGGCCTCGACGGTGAAATCGCCGCCCGTGACGCTGAAATAGTCTTCGCCCGCGGGAGTCACGTAAAACGAAGCAGAACCCTGGCGAAGAACCAGGCGTGTGGTGCGTGCCCCATCGTTGAGAGATAGATCGTAGAACTCGAGCACAGTGTTGGAGTCAAGGAAAGCCATTGCGCCGTTTTCAAATTCGACTTCGGCACGGCCACTGTCCGTGGCAAGCACGTAACCTTGGCGGACGGGCAAGTTGGCTTCAGCCGCTTCCCAAACAGTTTTTTGATCCGCTAGAGGGTCGCCATGGGATTCGCGAGTGAAGCGAACATCGCCCTGGACGAGGCTGAGGCGAACAATGCGGGCATGGCTGGAGTCTCCGACGGCAGGATGGAAGCCTGCCGAAAGAGCGAAGAGGAAGGAGAAGATGGCTATGGAACGAGACGCGCTGCTGAAAGTCATGTGTCACCCCCATCGGGGACGCTGGCTAGACTGCCATGTTATGAGACGGATGGCAGGTGGCCCAGGTTGCGCCCGAGTGACTGTAGGACAATGGTCTCGCCTGGAGCAGTTCGCGTCAAGCGTTGGGTGAGAAAGTTGCGGGAGCTGTGAATCGGCGGAGAAACTGCATAACGCGCGGCGATTTAGTTCATCAAAAACATTTGTGCACGGGGTTGTTGACACGAAGTGAGTGAATGGCTAGCTTGAAAATGAGGGAGTATTCGCGATTCCTCGCGCGGTGCCGGGGTGACAGGCGCAATTCAAGGAGTCCTTCACTCAGAACGTTTCAGCTAACCGAGGAGCAGTTTGCAAGGTTGATCACCTGGGGGGTGAGGGATGAGGAGTAGCTACAGACTATTCGCAGGAGTGGTGTTGCTCGCCGGGATGTTGATGGGCGGGAAAGCTTACGGACAAGGAGGCGCGACGGGCGCCATAAGCGGCGTAGTCGTCGATAGCACTGGGGGGACGATTGCGGCTGCGCAAGTGCAGATCATCGATACACGAACAGAATCGGTGGTGCGGAAACTGGACACGAATACGGACGGAATTTTCGTGGCCACGCTGTTGCCGCCTGGAACGTACACCGTCGTGGTAAACAAATCGGGGTTCGCCGAAGCGAAAGCACCGGACATCGAAGTGCGAGTGACGGAAACGACGCGAGCGACGATCACCATGAAGCCTGGGACGGTTTCCGAAAAGGTGGAGATTTCCGCGCAGGTGACCAGCGTGGAAACGACCAACGCCACGACAGGCCAGTCGCTGGGGACGGCGACTGTGCGCGAGTTACCGCTGGCAACACAAAATTACCAACAGCTACTGACGCTCTCCAGCGGCGCGCAAAGCGACTTGAACGCGGCGGCACAACTTGGACGCGGCGCGGTGAAGCTTTTCGTTAACGGGCAGCGCGAGGATAACAACAACTATTTGATCGAGGGAATCAGCGCGACGGACTACAACGTTGCGCAAGCGACGTATGTACCGCTGCCGAATCCCGACGTAATTCAGGAATTCAAAGTGCAGACGTCGCTGTATGACGCGAGCCAGGGACGAGACGGAGGAGGAAACGTCAACGCGATTCTGAAGTCGGGCACGAGAGACTTGCACGGAGATGCTTACGAGTTTTTCCGTAACACGGTGCTGAACGCGAACGATTTCTTCCTGAATCGCGGCGGGCAGGCGCGGCCGGAGATCAATCAGAACATTTTTGGGGGCAGCCTGGGCGGGCCGGTTGTGAAGGAAAAGTTCGGATACTTTTTCTTGAACTATCAGGGCACGCGGCAACGAAGCGGCGATTCGCCGGGAACGATCATCAGCACGAACATTCCTTTGCTGCCGGCGGACCGCTCCGTAGCCAATCTGGAAAGCGCGTTCAATTTGCCAAGCATCGATCCGGTGCTTGCGAACGCGAGCGGGACGGGGTTGCTGCAGATACAAGATTCGACAGGACAATTCGGGTCCAAGTCGGGCTTTCTGATCCCATCCGGGGTAGTTGCTGCGAATTGCACGGCAGGGTGCACGCCGGGGCTGACGAATGGAACAGTGAACACGGGATCTTTCACCGTCAGCAAACCCGGGAAGTACAACGATGATCAGTTCACATCGAACTGGGATCGCGAGTTCCGCAGCGGACAGGACAAGGTCTCGGCCCGCTTCTTCTTCTCAGATTCGGAGAGCGTGCTTCCTTTTGGAGGCGGAGATTTGCAGGAATCGCTTGGCAGCACTTTGGCGAGCAGCATCAGCTCAGCATCGCTGAACTTTCCTTTCGACACGCCGGTGCACGCGCGATTTCTCAACCTGACGGAGACGCATTTGTTTTCGCCGACGCTCGTGAACGAATTCCGTTTTGGATTCGTGCACATCAACGACCAACTGAATAACGTGGCGCCCGTCACGACGACTGACCTGGGTATCGACCGGCCAACGAACAGCGTCACCGATTCCATTTACAAATTTGTGCTGGCTTCCTCCGGTTTCGAGATCGGGCCGGCGCCTTTCGCCAACCAGCACCAGAATCAGAACAACTACGATGTCACGGACACGGTCAGTTGGGTGAAAGGGCGGCATGTTTTCCGTTTCGGCGGAGAGTTCACGCGCGCCAACCTGGATAAGCTGTTCCCGCAGGTTTTCAACGGGGAGCTGTTTTTCACCAACACACCGGACGGTAATACCGACTTTCAGAATTTTCTGCTTGGCGCGCCGCAATTCAGCTTCGGCGGCGGAGGAGTCTACAGCCACGAATACCGCAGTAACAACTATGCGGTGTTTGCGCAGGACGACTGGAAGATTCGAAACGATTTGACGCTGAATCTGGGCGTGCGCACAGAGGTTTTCGGCGCGTTCCACGATAACCTCTGCCACATCGGGAATCTGGACCCAAGCCTCGCGAGTGCGGGGAACTTTCCGTTTGTTTATCCGTCATGCGTGAAAGGCTTGAACCTTGCAGGCCTGACGGGAAGCGCGAATGACACGACATTGAACAACAACTACTCGACGGGAATCGGACCACGTATCGGATTGGCGTACGACGTCTTTGGGCACCACACCACGACCGTTCGGGCGGGCTACGGGATTTACTACGTGCGCGAGGATGTGGGCAATGTCGACCAGCTTTCGTTTCAGGCGCCATTTCTGCCCGTCGCATTCGGCGGAGGGGCCGTCGGTTGCCTGGGAAGTTTCTTTTCCGAGACGCCTGGACCGGGGTGCCCGAGTCCCAATCCGAATGCCTTGCCGCAAGCTGGAACTCTAGATCCGACGTTCGTTCCTTGCCTCGCGGTATTCCAGGGTTTCCCTGGAGGAGACACGACCCAAGGTGCAAATTATGGACCGGCCGGGGGCAGCGCCTGCCCAGGCCCATTGCTCTCGACAAATATTTTTGGCTTGCAAGTACCACGCAAGTTTGTGGTGCCCAACACTCAGCAATGGAACCTGACCGTCCAGCATTCGCTCGGGAAACAGTGGGTGCTTGAGGTCGGCTATATAGGGACACATGCCGTACACCTTCGCGAGACTCGCGATAATTTGCAGGCACAGAACGCCACTGCTGCACATCCGGTGGAGATTAACAATCCGACGTACTGCGTCCCCAATCCGTGCATGATCACCGCGAATACGTTTAACAACGCCGTTGCGAGGTCTTTGGTGCAGGGAATTAATGGTTACGCGGGATTCCAGCTCTTCGCGGACGACGCCTATTCGCACTACCACTCGTTGCAGACAACGCTGTCGCGGCGATGGGGAGCGGGATATTTCCAGGCGGCGTACACGTTCTCGCGCTCGACGGACGCGACTTCGACCGGCAACACGGCGTTTAATACGGCTTTCAACGACGAGTCCACACTCGCCGATTCCCGTGGACTTTCGGACTTTGATCGCACACACCGATTGGTGGTCAGTTACCGGTATGAGCTGCCGTTCTTCAAGGGCGAAACGGGGGCCAAGGGTGCGCTGCTCAGCGAATGGGCAGTCAGCGGCATTACAATCATCCAGTCGGGGTCACCCTTTTCGGTGACGGATTCGGGAGCTGGCACGGCCTTTTTGGGTGCAGGCTTTACTCCCGGAACGCTGACCGGGAGCCTGATGAGCGGCGCGACGCTGGCCAGCGCCCTGACCAGCGGCAGTATCGGACAGCGCGTGACCAACGGGTATCTAAATCCCGCGGCGTTCACACCCGCTGCGGAGCTATATCCTGCACAATGCCTGGTGGACAGCAACTATTGCACTACGGGCTTTGGAAATCTTGGCCGCAACGTATTCCGCGGGCCCGGCCAGCAGAACTGGGACTTCTCTCTGATCAAGAATTTCAAACTGACCGAGCGGCAGAGCTTGCGCTTCACGGCGGACTTCTTCAATCTGTGGAACCACGCCAATTTCGCAAATCCGACCGTGACGGACGTGGAGGGCGGGAGCAGCTTTGGGTTGATTACGAGTACGGTGGGAACGCCGCGGCTCATCCAGTTCTCATTGCGGTACGCTTTCTAGGTTGCAGAAATCAGCGGATCACGGTGGGGGCACGGAATGTCGTGCCCCACTTTTTTTGCGTTGAGCTCTGGTTGACGGAGAGGGTCCCGCAGCTCCGCACCCGTTTTCCGCCTCAAGATGATAGGATTCTGCGGAAGGCTATGCGAAGAATTGCATCACGCGTTTCACAACTGAACGGTGAAGGGGCGCTGGCCGTCTATTCACGGGCGAAGGAACTCGAACGGGCTGGCCGGTCGATCATTCACCTGGAACTGGGTGAACCGGATTTCCACCCTGCCGCGCCTGTAGTGGATGCAGTGCGCGCGGCCGTCGCAGCGGGGCGGGACCGATACGTGGGGACGCGCGGGATTCCCGCACTGCGGGAGGCTATCGCGGAATATTTGAAGCGAACTCGTCGGTTGCAAATGAAACCCGAAGAGGTGCTTGTAGCGCCCGGATGCAAGATGGCGCTCTCGTTGGCCATGATGGCTCTGATCGAGCCGGGCGACGAGGTGCTTTACCCCGATCCGGGATTTCCCATCTATCCGTCGTTTACGCGCGGCTTGGGCGCCAAAGCGGTGCCGTTTGGCTTGGAAGAGAAAAACAAGTTTCAGCCCGATCTTGACGAGATCGCGGAAAAGATTACAGAGCGAACGACGGCGCTGATCTTCAATTCGCCCAATAATCCTACCGGAACTGTGTTTGACGGGGAGGCGCTGAGAAAGATCGCGGAGTTGGCGGAAAAACACGACTTGTGGATACTCTCGGACGAAATTTATGCGCGGATTCTGTTTGATGGAGAATACGAATCGATTTGGTCGCTGCCCGGAATGGCCGAGCGAACCATTATCATTGATGGATTTTCGAAAAGTTTTGCGATGACAGGTTGGCGGATCGGCTATGCGGTGGCGCCAAAACATGTTGTGGATGCGATGGATTTGCTGGTGCTGAATACGTTTACGTGCGCGGCCGAGTTTACGCAAGTCGCGGCGGTCGAGGCTTTGCGCGATTCGACGCACGCCGTGGATGCGATGGTTGCGGAGTACCGGAAGCGGCGCGATCTTTTCGTCGCAGGGCTAAATAAGATTCCTGGCTTCCGGTGCCAGACGCCGGGCGGGGCGTTCTACGCGTGGGTGAATATCGAAGAAACTGGCTTGCCTGCCGAAGAGGTGGCGAAACTGCTGCTCGAGGAGGCAGGAGTGGCCGGAATCGCTGGAGCGGCGTTCGGGGCGGGCGGCAAACACTTTCTGCGGTTTTCTCTGGTGAGCGCTTGGAGATTGCTGGAAGAGGCGCTGGAACGCATGCACCGGGTGGCTTCAAGGTGGCGCGTGGCGGTGGCGCGGTAAGAAGGGAAAGCCAACCTCGCCGCATTCCGCGTCTGAGAGCTTTGGGGGAGATTGGGACGATGAGGGGTCTGAAGTTGTGGGGCGGAGCGCTTTTCGCAGGCACAGTCTGCAGTCTGATTTGGACGGTAAGTGCGGCGGCCCAGGCGAGACCGCTTGCGGGCGCGGACCTGCCAAAAATTTACGAGCGGCTCCTCAAACAGATCGATCTGATTCCTCTCTACGACAACCATTCGCACGCCACGTTTCCTGACGATTCGGATATGGACGCACAGGCAGCGCCGCCGGATGAGAGTTCCGTGCTGCGATTGCGCGAGACCAACCCCGAATTTGTGGCCGGCGCAAAATTTCTCTTCAACTATCCGTACGATGATTTTCAACCCGAGCACGCGAAATGGCTTATCGATAAGAAGAAGGCTGCGGAAGCCGGAGGTGGCACGGCCTATTGGGACAGTATTCTCGACAAACTGAATGTCGAAACGTGTCTTGCGAATCGCGTGGCTCTTGCGCCATATCTCGATTCCAAGCGTTTTCATTGGGTTTTTTTCGTGGATTCATTTCTCTTTCCGTTCGATAACCGCGACCAGACGGGGATAAACCCGGACATGGGCGTGTACATCCCTTTGCAGGAGAAAGTGCTGCATCGCTACATGAAGCAGGAAGATGTGAGCGTCCTCCCGCCTGATCTGGCGGGGTACGAGGCCTTCATCCGGAAAACGCTAGCAGATAATAAGAAAAAAGGCGGCGTGGCGATGAAGTTCGAGGTCGCTTATTTCCGCTCGCTCCATTTCGGCGATCCTCCGCGCGAAAAAGCCGCGGATATTTACTCGCGGTTCCGTTCCGGCGGCGTTCCGAGCGAAGAGGAATACCGCACGTTTCAGGATTACATCTTTCGGGTGCTGATCGACGAAGCGGGAAAATTGAATCTTTCCGTGCATTTTCACAGCGCCGTGGGCATCGGCGATTATTTCAGCCTGCGCAACGGGAACCCGCTGAATCTTGAAAATGTGCTTCGCGATCCGCGGTACAAGAAGGTGAAATTCGTGCTGCTGCATGGCGGGTATCCTTACACTCTGGACGCGATCTGGTTAACCGCGGCCAAGAACGTGTACATCGACTCGTCTTTGATTGCCGATTACGTCTATCCTTCCGAATTGAAGAACATCCTGAAGCAGTGGATCTCGCTCTATCCAGACAAGATCATGTACGGATCGGATGCGTTTCCGTTCAATGATGCGGTGGGAGCCGAGGAGACCATGTGGCTGGCGTCGCGCTCGGCGCGGACCGCGGTGGCCGCCGCGCTGGCTGAGCTGGTCTCGGAAGGCGCGTTCAACGAAGAGAAAGCCATTGAATTGGCGCGAATGTACCTCCACGATAATGCAGCCAAACTTTATGGAGAAAAGTGATGAGCCCTGCGGCGGAATTGAAATACACGGCGTGGAAAAACGTGGAGCGGGAGAAATTGAATCCGCTAATTGACCGGGAAATGGTCGTTGGGGACAAAATCATGCTGGCTCGCGTGCTGATGAAGAAGGGCGCGCACGTGCCCCTGCACCATCATCACAACGAGCAGGTGACATATATTTTGGAAGGCGCGTTGAAATTCGCCGTGGATGGAAAAGAGATCGTGGTGCGTGCGGGAGAAGTGCTCTGCATTCCACCGCACATGCCGCACGAAGCCTGGGCGATGGAGGACACGGTGGATTTGGACGTCTTCAATCCCCCCAGGGAAGATTGGCTAAACAAGACGGACGAGTATCTGAGGCACGGCCGATAGCGAGCACTGCCTCCATAGATTTACTACCTGTTTCACTGGGGCACCCCTCCCTGCCCCGATTTACTTAGTACCAGAGCAACGAAAGAACGTAGACAAAGCTACTCGGTCTTGATTACCGTAGCAGAGTGGGCTGATACCAGGCGCGGGGTCAAACCTCTGAGGGGAAGATCATGAAGAGGAAATATTTAGTCGCAGTCTTGATGCTTGGGCTTGGGGCGGGACGCGCCGCGAACGCGCAGGAAGCGGTCCCAGACCCAACGCTCGAGAGCCACAACGTGGCGACGGTATTTTCAGCGACGCCGCCAGCAGACGCCGCGCAATTAGAGACGTTTGATGCTGGAACGCATTCCGCAGGACTGCTTAGCCATCCAACATTGAGCTACCCCGCTCCGACAGCCACTGCCTCGTCCGATGCTTCGCCAACGCCCACGCCGGCACCCGATCCGACGTTTATTTACGGCGGGCGGGACGATTACAGATGGCAGCTTGGAATCGGCGTGGATTGGCTCAGGTTTAGATCCTCGATTTTCAATGCAAGCGCGGTGGGGCTCGATAGCTCTGTGACGTACTTCCTGAATGATTGGTTTGGAGTCGAAGGCAACGTCGTGACTGGGTTCGCGCCACAGATTTTTGACCGTGAGCACGTGAAGCTGCTGGTATACGGCGGCGGGCCAAAGATCGCTTGGCGGGAAAACAAATGGGAACCGTGGATGCATGCAATCGTAGGTGGAGCGCACGAGCAGCCGCAGACGGCAGACGGCGGCCGGAATGCCTTTGCTGTGGAAGTTGGCGGCGGCGCGGACTACCGCTTCAATCCCCGCTTTTCGGGACGGCTGGAAGCTGATTGGGTGCGCACAAGTTTTTTCAGCCAGTCGCAAAATAATTTTAAGCTTGCGGCCGGAGTGGTATTCCACTTCTAAAGAACTGCAGACTCGAGCACTAATAAATCCCGTGAGTTGAATGGATCGCCTTTAGCTCGCCGTCCAAGACGGACAGTTGATAGTCGTCGCCGCCCGTTCCCTCCCACACTCTCACGTTGAAAGAACCGCCAGACGGCACGCGATACACTGAGATTCCACGGAAGCTCAGATGAGTCTTGCTCCGGCAAATTTCTGGCGGGCTCTTGGCTTCGAGAAAATAGGCTGGGCCTGTGCCAATGACCTTCGCCTGGCCGTCCGGTTCGAGAAGAACAGCGGCGTCTTGTTCAATTGCAATCGCGCGCACTCGCTTAGCCCAACCGTCCCGCAGAATGCGCGCCATGAAAACGAGGAGGCGGCCCATGCGATCGCGCTTGACGAAATGAGTGTCTGTGATTACGCCGCGAAGCAGAGGGATGCGCAGAAAATCGCGCGAGATTGTGACTTTATTGCCATAGGGATCGGCGAGCGCATCGGGTGAATGAATCGTATCAATCATCGAAGAGAAAGAGAATTCACCGAGGACCGCCAATCCCGCGCTAGAACCGCCGAGTGGTTTTCCAGCGGCGATGTGGCGGTTCAAGGCATCTTCAACAGGTGTGTCCTGCCAGAAGCGGACGTAGTTGGATTGGTCGCCCCCGGCGATATAGATCGCCCCGGCCTGGCCGATTTTTTCGATAAGCATCGGATCATCCGAGTCTTCGCGCTCGGAAAATACGATCGTCGCGGCAGAGTTCAACGGGCAGAGAGCGCGAATCTCTTCATCGACTTTCTGGGCGTAGTCGTCTTCCGTGTTAGCCCTGAGAATCAGGAAGTCGCCGCCGTTTGCGCGCTCGCAGAGGATCTTCAGCGCGGGGTCTTGCTCGCCGCCGCCCATGAGCACGACTCCAGGGAGCGGGGCGACCGTGCTGTCAGCGGCATTACCCGAGCGAAAGTATCTCCACTTTGCGGATGCGGGGGGTGAAAGAAGAAGTAGAACGAGCAACGGAAGCGCGCTGCTGATAAGCCGGAAAGCTGTAAGGCATTTTGTTGACACTTTGGATGACCGAGCTTACCAGATTTTGCAGACATGCTCGCGGACCATCGGGTCGCCCTTCTTGCAGCCAAAGGCTTTAGCGAACTCCGCCATGTTAGAGAGGGGGCCGTTTCCACGGAAACGCGGCAAGGGGTGAGGATTGGTATTGGCCATCAGGCGTTCATACTCGGGGCGATCATTGGCGCCCCAGACTTGCGCCCAACCCAGGAAAAAGCGCTGCTCGGGAGTGAAACCGTCCTTGTCCGGCGGTCGAGGCTTGCCTTCGAGAGATTTCTCGTAGGCCGCGTAAGAAATCGTGATGCCTCCAAGATCAGCAATGCTCTCGCCGAGAACCAGCTTGCCATTTTCATGGAGGTCGCCGTCCACCACGTAATTATCGAACTGCGTTTGGACGCACGCGGCGCGTTCCTTGAAATTCTTGAGGTCATCGGGAGTCCACCAGTTTTTTAGATCGCCACGGCCGTCAAATTGGCTTCCGTGGTCATCGAAACCGTGAGTGATTTCGTGTCCGATGACAGCGCCCATTCCGCCGTAGTTCACAGCGTCGTCGGCTTTTGGGTCGTAAAAAGGAGGCTGCAGGATGCCTGCCGGGAAGACAATTTCGTTCATGCTGCTGTTGTTGTAGGCGTTGACCGTTGGCGGGGTCATGCCCCACTCGGTGCGGTCCACCGGTTCGCCGATTTTCGACAGCCGGCGTTTGAACTCAAACGCTGCGGCACGTTTTTGATTTGCGAGATAGGAAACGCGGTCTATTTTGAGGGCGGAATAGTCGCGCCATTTATCAGGGTATCCAATCTTGACGGCGAACGCTTCGAGTTTGGCCGTAGCTTGCGCGCGTGTTTCGGGACTCATCCAGGGAAGGGTCTGCAAATCGTCGTGAAGTGCAGAGATGAGGTTATGCACCATGACGAGAGCGTGAGCTTTGGCTTCTGGCGGAAAATATTTCTGAACGTAGACTTGGCCGAGGGCTTCGCCGAGGGCCCGGTCGGTCGCTTGTGTGCACCGCTTCCAGCGTGGCTGAATTTCTTTGGCGCCGGTCAGGGTCTTGCCTCGAAAATTAAATTCCTCTTCGACAAATTTCTCGGGTAACTCGGCCGCTGAAGCATTCAAAAGGTGCCAGCGATAGTAGGTTTTCCAGTCGGCGAGCGGGGTTGACGTGAGCTGTCTGCTCAGTGCTTTGAAAAAATCCGGCTGGCCGACATTTACTTCCCTCAATTCTGGATGGCCGATGGCCCGGAAGTAGCTTTCCCAGTTAAAATCCGGAGTCATCGCCTGCAAATCCGCCAGTTTCATTTTGTGATATGTTTTCTCCGGATCGCGCAAGTCGGTGTTCTTCATGGAAGCTTCGGCAAGTGAAGTTTCGATTCCGAGAACTGTATTTGCTTCCGCCGTGGCGGTCTCCGCAGCATCACCCAATAATTCAAACATCCTGGAGACATGCTTCACGTATTCGTCGCGGAGCTGCTTCGATTTCTCGTCTTCCTTGAGGTAGTAACCGCGTTCTGGAAGCCCCAGCCCTCCTTGCCACGCCGCGCCGACGACTTGGGAGCTATTCTTTGCGTCCTGATTCGCGCTGAACCGGAAAAGGACTCCGACGCCTTCTTCCTGCAGGTGCGCGGCCTCGGCCTGGATGTCGGCTCGGTGCTTCAGCTCCGCTATCCTTGCGAGTTCCGCGTCAATCGGCGTTGTGCCAGCCGCTTCGATGGCCGCCGTATCCATGCAGCTCGCGTAGAAGTCGCCAATTTTTTGTTCATTTGAGCCAGCCGGGGATTGTTGCTTTTCCGCAGCTTCCAAAATCTGTCGCAGATTTTGCTGATTTTTATCGAGAAGCTGCGAGAACGAGCCCCAGGTAGAGTACGCAGGCGGAATCGGATTGGCTTTCATCCAGCCACCCATGGCGAACTGGTAGAAGTCGTCGCAGGGTTTACACGTCCTGTCGAGATTCGCGGTGTCAAACCCCCAGTAGCTTGCTTCGGAGGCGGATTTCGGTGCCGGAGCCCGTAAGCCGGCACCTGCCATCGAAATCGCGGCCACGAGCAACACCGCCAAAATGACACCGACCGGATATTTGTGATTCCGCATTCTGCCCCCTGTTTTCGCCAATTAGAATTAAGGTGTTCTGAACTTGCAGCGTTCCAACACGACCCCGGCTGGCACGCTCCTAGCGTAAAGACGAAAGCTATATCGCGCGGGTTTCACGATTGTCGGCGACCGGCGTGAAGGCCACCAGAACAGGCGGCAATTACCCTGAGAAACAATCGTCCTTCGCAGGTTTCGTTGAAAAACAAATTAACGCGGGATCCAAAAGACTATTTCGCAATGGACCTGGACTGATATTTGTTCAGATCGACTTTTTTCCAGTCCCCACTCTCAATGCCTTCGCGAATTTGCACGGCGCTCTTGCCTTTGTGCACTTGTTCGTAAGCGTAAAAATCCTCTTGCAAGCAAACACCGCACTCTGCTGCATGTTTGCTTACATAGCAATCGAGCAGGCTACCGTGGCCCTGGCTGCGGTCGCAGTGGCAATAGCAGGGCTGTTGGTAAAGTACCTTCCTTATGCGCGAGGCTAGGCGGTAAGCGTTCTGGACGACCGGTTCGGTAAAAGTCGAAGGATTCATCGTTGCCGGCAACGGGCCCTCCGGCACTGAAGTGTGATAGGCGGGAATCGCGTCGGCATTCGCATCTTGCCCCGAAATTGTCACGGTGCGCGAGGAGGCCCGTTGAGGAATCATGGCAAGCGCGAGCGCCACCAGGACCAGAAACATGCCGCCGAGAACGATTCGCGTCTTTCGCATGGGAAACCTCCTTCAGAATTATCACCTAAATGCGCGCTGAGTACATGCCGCGATGCCATCCGTAACTGTACGGCTCTGAATGGCCAAATTCCAGTCCAGGTTCTAATGTTTGTGTACAGGCGCCGTCGGCTAAGGCAGACGCAGCACTCCGACACGGACAGCCTCTAGCCTGGTCACGTCCATAACTTTGTCGTCATTCATGTTATCAATCTGGCTGTTGGCAATAAAAAAGAAATCGGAACCGAGGATGGCACCTGTCGTTGGCAATACGCAGAAATAGGTGCGGTTTTCGAGAACAGTGGAGCGTGTTACATGCAGGCCATCGCTCGAGAGCTGAAAGGCGGCCACACGAGGTGAGCCAATACCGTTCTGAATGCCAATTAGACTGCCCTTGTGCCAGTAGAGGCCATCAATTCCTGCCAGCGTGCTTCGTGGGCCGGGATCGATATCGCGGATATTGCCGTTCACCAAGTCTATCTTTATAACTCCCAAGCTATCGGCGACGAACAAGGATTGTTCGTCGCCACTGAGCGCGATTCCATTTGGATAAAAGAGCTGGCGATAAACCGGAAGCCTTTTAAAGTTATGTGACCGGGGCTCGAACCGATACACCGCGTTCGCCAAGCTATCAGTCGTAATCACCTCGCCGCTTTTGCGGACGACCAGGTCGTTGAAGCCGTGCTGACCGGGATCCGGTGGCTTGAATCGACCCAAGAGTTTTCCGGCGGGATCAAAATGCAGGAGCTCAGTCTGGCGTTGTCCGCGAAGGAATCAGCCCACACTGAACCATCGTTTGGATCGAGCCTGATGCCCAGCACGGGCAAAAGACCAAAGCGTCCTTCTGGAACGAAATCGGAAATTTTTCCGTCCCGGCCAATCTCAACGATCTTCCGCCGATTGAGGCTGCTGAGATAGAAGACATTCCGGCGTGGATCGTAGGCCAGACCTTCGGGAACCAAGTCTTTTTCCGTCGTGCGAAAGGCTTCGCGAGCCTCCATGGTAGCGGGGAAATCCGTATGGACTGCCGAGATGAGGGTGGCGAACTCCTTCGAATCCTTAAACTCAAGAAAAGCGGGATCGCCTGAGGGATCGAAACCTTCGCGCAACGCGAGACATTCCTTCAAGAGATCCAGAGCCGAGCGGGTCTCGTGCAGATGCTCGTTGGCAACGGAGAGGAAGTAGAGGGCGGCGCCGCGATCAGGAAACGTACTTTCCAGCTTCTGCACAGCGGCAATCTGTCCACGGATTTCTTTGGCGTTTACAGGTTCGGCGGGCATGCCTTTGACTTCTTCCTGGTCCTGCGCCCGCACGAGCGGTGGCACGCTCAATCCAGCTAGCATTACAAGAAATGCGAAAAGGGCCGGGACTAAGAAGCGATTGGGATTCAGGCGGGCTGGGCAAGGGTTGCGTGTTCCCGCGGGCTCAAGAACGGAATAGTGAGAATGCTGCGGCATAAGAAAAGGCGATTGGCGCCTGCGGCCGAAAATTCTAAACGAGGACGGGCTGTGGAGGAGTATACGCCGAAGTAGGGCGGGGCGCGGAAACCGGCCGCCCGGCAACATGACGAGCGCGGAGGTTTTGATGCACCCGGCGACCCCAGCCCCGCACAAAAGTAAAGTTTAATGCGCCACCGATTGCCGAACTGGCCAAGGGGATCATGCGGCCGACCCACTTCTCCGCTGTTTCCTGACCCAACTTAACGGCGAGCCGTTCGGCAATGCGGGGAGCCAATTTCTCCACCATCTGCTTCTCGGCGAGATCCTTGCCGAAATCGACCCCTGTTGCCATGGCAGCCGCCATCCAAAGCTCAAGCCGCTCGTTCTGGCCGTGATGCTCGAATCCATACAGCAGACAGAGTTTCTGAATAAGCCTCAAAGTCAAAAACGTGAGCAGGCCCGCATCTGGAATGAGCGTGACCATCCCGCCCAGGCCAAAGCCGGCGCCTTCAAGGAGGGCGAGACGTTCCGTGTCGCGAATCAGCGTCTGCGCGATGGCGTCCAGACGGGCAAGCGGCACTTGATGCATATATCGAAAATCCGATACTACAAGTCCGTGCCTTTTCTTTAGGTGCCGACGGAAGTCTTCGCGGTCGATTTCGATCGAGCGTAAGCCTTTTAGCAGCCCAAAGCGCGCAAACTTGCCAAAGGCTCGTCCGGCGACGGAATTATGTAACCCTGCCATGCCTATAAGCATCCTACGGCGGTTAGAATCCGCTGGCAACCCCCTGGGAGGCCGAGGTGCCCTATCGGGCCCTATTGCTTCCGGCCGCCGGGTTGCATAAGTGGTGGCAGGAAGTCCACCGTACTACTTGACGCGGAAAATTTTTTGGGTACACTGCCTTTTTCTCTATGGCCACATTGCCACAAATCGTTCCTTCAGAAGTCGTGCACGACTTCGACTTTCCGCAGCGAGAGGCGGCGTTTTTCTACGGCCTCTTTTTACGTGGCCATTCTGCGGAAAAACTGCGCAGAGACATCGAAGTGCCCGCGTTGGTCCTGGCGAAATGGCACCGCGAGGCGGAACGCGAGCCGGAATTGCGAGATATCTTCACTCGAATGGTGGAATATCGCAGACACGTATTGGCGATCTTCGACACGCTCGTGGGTTCGGACGTGCACATTCAACGCGTGCAGTAGGCGACTTCCGAATTCTTCAAAATCCGCACGGCAGAATACCAGAGGCGCTCGGGGGTAGCTTCCGCGAAGTTTAGGTTTACCCTGTCCTAAAGTTCAGGTCACAAATTGTCAGGCAACTCTTCCCGTACTTACCGGTTCTAATCGCAAACGGGGGATAAGTCCCACAAAATGCAGGAGATTCCTGGATTGACGGGCAACTTGTCTGGGGGTAGAATTCAATCGTCCTAGACGTTGAGGTGTGCTGATGCCACGGGTAATTCGGACCCTGATTGCTGCTGCATTCTCATTTGCCATTCTTATTCCTGCCGTGTCGGCCCAAGAAGCCGCAGACCCCAATACTCCCCCGCCTGCTCAGGCGCTCACCAAAGAGCAGCGGAAGGAGCAGAAAAGAAAGGCGCACAAGACCCTCAAGGAGCTCGACGACCAGTACAAGCAGTGGCTTAACGAGGATGTGGTTTATATCATTTCTCCGGAAGAACGGAACGCTTTCCTGCAACTTGATACAAACGAAGAGCGCGAGCAGTTCATCGAACAGTTTTGGCTGCGTCGAAGCAGCAATCCTGATCTCCCCGAAAACGATTTCAAGGAAGAGCATTACCGCCGGATCGCCTATGCGAACGAGCATTTCGCATCGGGAATACCCGGGTGGAAGACAGATCGGGGACGCATGTATATCATGTGGGGACCGCCGGACGAGATCGATTCGCATCCGATGGGCGGCACTTACGACCGACCCATGGAAGAGGGCGGCGGTTCGACAACTACCTATCCTTGGGAAACCTGGCGCTGGCGGTATCTGGAAGGTATCGGCGAGAACGTCGTCTTGGAGTTCGTGGATACGACCGGTTCTGGCGAGTATCACATGACAATAGATCCGTCTGAGAAAGATGCGCTGCTGCATGTGCCGGGAGCGGGTTTGAGTTTGCTCGAATCCATGGGGTTGGCCTCAAAGACCGACCGCTTCACGCGCTCCGATGGCACCAACCTGCCAACAGCGATGGGTGGAACTCCCGCAAGTATGGATGAATTTAGTCGATTGGATCTCTACGCCAAGGTAAATAGACCTCCTGATGTGAAGTTCAAGGATCTCGAAGCGATCGTAACGGCGCGAATCGTTCGCGATCAGCTTCATTTCATGTGGCGCACTGACTTCATGAAAGTAACCAATGACACCGTGCTGGTTCCCATCACCATCCAAGTACCCAACGGGCAGCTCCACTTCCAGGCAAAAGACGGCGTCGAATCCGCGACGATGAACGTGTTTGGGCGAGTCAGCACGTTGACCGGACGCGTGGTTCAGACTTTCGAAGATCCAGTGGTGAAGGATTTTCCGGATTCGCTTTTCCAGCAATCGCTTAAAATGCAGTCAATTTATCAAAAAGCAGTGCCTCTTCGCCCCGGCCTCTACCGTCTAGATATCGTGATCAAGGACGTGCAGAGTGGAAATGTGGGAGTGGTGAATACCAGGCTTGCGGTGCCGCGCTACGCAGACGACAAGCTGGATGCAAGTACGCTCATTCTTGCTGACGAACTCCAGCACGTTCCCGCAAATCAGATTGGGGCCGGGCAATTTGTGCTGGGCTCGACCAAAGTGCGGCCGCGTTTGGAAAGCGATTTTAGAACGGACGGCCGTTTGGGGATCTATCTTCAGGTGTACAACATCAAACCCGACGAGAAAACTCACAAATCCGATGCAACGTTTGTTTACACCGTAAAAAAAGGTTCCGAGCAAGTGATGCAATTCAAGGAAACCTCGGTGGAAATGAAGCAGACCGGCGATCAGGTGACGATCGAGAGATGGTTGCCGCTATCGACTTTGACGCCGGGCAAGTACACTCTCCAGATTAATGCCACGGACGGCATCGCCAATCAGTCCATTTCGAAATCGGCGGATTTTACGGTCAAGGGCTCGCAGGAACCTACCAAAGCAGCAGCCAATACGGTTCCGGGGAGGTAGTTAGCAGTGAAAATAGGACAGGTCCGAGTCGTGGGGGCACTCGTCCTGGCCGCGGCGTTCTCATTCGTGGGAGCGAATCCGGCAGCGGCGCAGTTGAAGTCCGTTCAAGGGATTCTCTCAGGAGTGGTACGAGACACGGCGGGTACACCGCAAATGGGCGCCAGCGTGGAATTGATCCCCGAAGCAGTCGCGTCCGCTGCTCCGCTTGATTTTTTCACCAATATCGAGGGTGTCTTTCGCGGCGAAAGGCTCACACCAGGTTTATATACCGTGCGCGTCACGCTCGCGGGATTTTTGCCGACTCTTGAAAAACACATCCGTGTCAGCGCGAACCTCACCACGCTTGTCCGCATTCAGTTGGAATCTTTGTTCGCGTCACTTGAACAGCTACGGCGGACTCCCTCGTCCGCTTCGAGCGAAGCAGATGATTGGAAATGGGTTTTGCGCACAGCCACTTCGGTCCGCCCGGTCCTTCAGTGGGTCGAGGAGGATCCGCTTAACACGGCCGGTGTTGATTCGGATTCGGTCCCTCGGGAACCCGCCCGCGGCCGCCTCGAATTTACGGACGGCTCCAGGAGGCCCGGTTCGGTCTCCAATCTACCTGCGAGTCCGGCCACCGCATTTGCCTATGATCAGCATCTCGGTGGGACCAGCCGCTTGCTGCTTGCCGGCCTGATGAGTTATGACACGGATTCACCCGCTGGCGGAATTGCGACCGTTTGGCTCCCAGCCGGCTCGCTCACTGGACCACATTCGGCACTCGTACTGCGCGAATCGAAACTGGGCGCCAATGGCCCCACCTTTCGAGGTGTGCGCATCGATCAGGGCGGCTCCGTAGTCCTCGGAAGTCGCGCGGTACTTGAGTATGGTGGACAGTATGTTTTGGTGGGTCTTGGGCGGCCGGCAACTTCTTTGCGTCCGCGAATGCGGCTAGATGCCCGGATCACGAAGGATTGGCAAGCGTCCCTGATTTTCGCATCCATGCCGACGGGCCCGGAGCCACTAGAGGCGCCCGACGGCGAGCCCGGGAGCGATTTGACCGCGGCGCTGAACGAGATGGACGCATTTCCAGTGCTCATGTGGCGGGATGGACGTCCAGTATTGGAGAATGGTTTCCACGAGGAGCTCGCGGCGGAGCGCAAAGTCGGAACACGTGGCAAATTGCAAGTTGCAGCATTCCACGATGACAACGGGCACGTCGCGGTTTTCGGTCGCGGCAACAATCTTCCCAGCGCCGATTTTTTCCAAGACGTGTATTCGAACGGATTCTCTTATGACGGGGGATCTTCGAGTAGCTGGGGTACGCGCGCTGCTTACCAGGAAAAACTGGGTGATGATCTCGAACTGACTGCGCTATATGCATTTGCCGGCGCTCTGACGCCTTCTAGCTCAGTGGCCGGGCCACTTCGCGAAATGCTGCACACTGCGGGACGTCAATCGGCTGGAGTGAAGGTCTCGGAAAGAATTCCGCGCTTTGGAACCCGAGTCACCGTGGGTTACCAATGGATTGGCGGGGCGACCTTGACTCGCGTCGATAGTTTCGGCGATACACTTTTTGATATGGAACCCTACTTCCATCTTGGCGTGCACCAGAGGCTGCCCAAATTTGGCCCTGGCCGCTGGGAGGCCAACGCTGAATGCGACAATCTCTTTGCTCAGGGCTACATCACCCTCAACACGCAAGATGGAAGGGTGACCTTAATGCCTGCTTTTCGCACGTTCCGAGGCGGTCTAAGCCTCCAGTTTTAGATGGAAACTGAGCTTTAGAAAGCTGTATGTGCCCTTCCATAAAGTGGATTGTAGTTGGAGTTCCCTCCCAGCTAGTTGGTAAGTTGCTGATATATAATAGATTTATTGGAATGCCAGTCTTCCAAAGAATGGACATTGGCTTGCACCTGAAAAACAATGGCGGGGTGTTGCTTCGCCAAGGCAGGCCATGAAGCAGAACCTCAGAGTCAGCTTGGGTGCCGTTGTATTGGCGATAGCTACGCTGGCAGCCCTGATTTTTGCCTGGCTGAACTTCATACAACGCAGCAGGTATGAAGCCCCCGACGACGGTGTTGCCTGGCTGGATACATCTCAGGGAGCACAGGCTTGGCGTGTTTCCCCCAATTCTCCTGCCGCGCGTGCCGGCGTCCGTCCCGGCGATATCCTGCTGGCCATAAACGGCTCGCCCGTAATCGGCCAAGTGCAAGTGACCAAACGCCTCTACGAAGCCGGGCTATGGTCGCAGGTCGGTTACAAACTTTCGCGTAGCGGCGAAACGTTTGAGACCGCTTTCGTTACCGCTCCAGCAGAGAAGCCAACCTCCATAGAGGATTATGGCCGCGCGGTTGGACTGGTCTACCTTTTCATTGGACTTTTCATTTTTGCGCGCCGCTGGAACGCGCCGCGCGCCGTCCATTTCTACATCTTCTGTTTAATGTCATTCGTTCTTTATTCCTTCTACTACAGCGGGAAGCTGGATACTTTTGATTACGAAGTTTATTGGTCGAAGATACTGGCTGAGCTTATTGCGCCGGCTTTGTTGCTGCACTTTGCCCTGTTTTTTCCCGAGCGTTCGGAATCGGCTACGCGGTCGCTGGCAAAACTCAGCTTCGTTTACCTTCCACCTGCGATCCTTCTGTTGATCCACGTCAGCGTGGCTACGCAGACTCTGGGTTTTGTACCCTGGCTAGGTTCGCGAGTCTTGCTCGACAAGGCCGAATGGAGCTATCTCGGTCTCTGGTACCTTCTGGCGGGATTTGTTTTCTACCGGAATTTTCGCGGGGCGCCCGCTGGTGTCCTTCGTCAGCAATTGAAATGGCTTACCGCCGGCACTTTCGTGGGCACTCTGCCATTTGCCCTGCTCTATATCGTGCCATATACATTTGATGCCGCCACTCAGCCTTGGATGAAACTCTCGACGGTCAGCCTGGTGTTTATCCCGCTGTGCTTCGGCTACGCCATCATTCGCTACCGTTTGATGGATGTAGACATTATTTTCAAGCGCGGCTTGGCGTATACCGCCGCGACGGCCGCGGTGGCAGCCGTCTACTTCGCCCTGGTCGCGCTGATCGCTGAAATTTTCCACACTTCGACCAGTGGTCCGGTTGGAGGCATGGTCGCTATCGTTATCGCCGCATTTCTCTTTCAGCCTTTCCGCGAATGGATTCAGGCGCGGCTCGACCGCTTCTTCTACCGAGACCGGCTGGATTACCGGCGCACGTTGATTGAATTTGGGCGCACGCTTACGAACGAAGTCCGGCTCGAACCCATGCTCGGCTCGGTGATGGACCGCGTGTCACAAACACTTCTAGTCGACCGGCTCGCGATTTTCGTCGAAGACGTCGCGAACCCGGGGCATCTACGCCTTGCCCGCTCGATGGGCGTGCGTCTTGCAGAGCCTCTCGACCTAAGCTTCCTCGGACCGGCCCAGCCCGAGTTTGGACGCGGGGCGCTGTTTTTTGAGTCGCCCCGCGCGGCTCACAACGTAAGCGAGACTGTGCGCGAAACCCTGGAACAACTCGACCTGAACTATTTTGTGCCGTGTCGCATTCGCGAGCACACCGTCGCTGTTCTCGGGCTCGGCAAAACAGTGGATGGCGATTATCTTTCGAGCGATGACGTCGAACTCGTGGAAACAATCGCCGGATACGTGGCTGTGGCGCTCGATAACGCCCAGCTATACACGTCGCTCGAGCAAAAAGCCCTGGAAATTGCGCGCCTCAAAGATTTCAGCGAAAACATTTTGGAATCCTTGAATGTAGGCGTTCTTGCCGTGGATTTGGAAGGCATCGTGGAATCCTGGAACTCTCGCATGGAGCAGCTTTTCGGCGTTCCCCGGCAGGAAGCCGTTGGGCGCCAGCTTCGCTCGCTCTTGCCTGAAGAACTCGCTAATGAGATTGCCGCGAGAGGCGACGAAGAGCAAATCACTGGAATATACAAGCAGCGCTTGCACCATCAGGGCAAGTCGCTGACCTTAAATGTTTCGATCACTCCCCTCGTCAGCAAATCTGCTGAGCGCATCGGTCGTCTCTTGCTCTTCGATGATGTAACCCAGCGCGAGCGCATGGCAGAACAGATGTCGCAAACCGAGAAACTGACGTCCCTCGGCTTGCTCGCTGCCGGAGTCGCGCACGAGGTCAACACACCTTTGGCCGTCATCTCAAATTACATCCAGATGCTCGCCAAGCAGATGCCCGATGGAGATCCACGGCAATCCATTATTGAGAAGATCGTCAAACAGACGTTTCGAGCCAGTGAGATTGTTAACAATCTATTGAATTTTTCGCGCACCGGCGCCGCCGAGGCGGTCGATATCGATGTGAACCGCGTGGTGGAGGAGACGCTTTCTCTCGTCTCCCACCCGCTGAAAACCTCCCACATTCAAATCGTGAAGCATTTAGGGGAGACCCTGCCCGCCGTCCGTGGTTCAGCGAATAAATTGCAACAGGTCTTTCTTAACCTCTTCCTCAATGCTCGCGATGCCATGCCGGGAGGCGGTTTGTTGGAAGTGCGCACAGGGGCGCACAATGGAAGCGTGGAGATTGAAGTGGTAGATACCGGCGCGGGGATTCCGCGCGAACATATCAATCGCATCTTTGATCCTTTCTTCACTACGAAAGCCAGCGGCCGCGGCACGGGGCTCGGACTTTCTATCAGCTACGGCATCATAAAGGAACACTCCGGGAAGATTGACGTTCGCTCGACTCCCGGCAAGGGCACTTCGTTTCACGTAGAATTCCCCGCGGTCAGAAAGTCAGTGCATGCCTAAGGGTTCTATTCTGGTTGTTGACGACGAATCGGAAATCCGCGAAGGGCTCGAACTCCTGCTCACCAGTGAAGGATATGGTGTTGCCAGCGCGGAAACCGGCGAATCCGGACTGTCTAAACTCGAAGAGCATCCGTTTGACTTGCTCCTGCTGGACGTCAGCCTGCCCGACCGCAACGGCCTGGATTTGCTGCGCGAAATTCGCCGGCGGGATCCCCAGCTTCCTGTTGTGCTGATCACTGCTTACGGCTCCATCGATATGGCTCGGGCGGCCTTCAAGGGTGGGGCGCTTGATTACATCACCAAACCTTGGTCCAATGACGAACTTCTGGCGCAGGTCGCCCAGGCGGTCGAATCTCGCCGGCTTCGCGAAGAAAATGTTCAGCTTAAACGCGCTCTGAAGCAAAGATTCAATTTTCCAAACATTATCGGCAAGAGCGAAAAAATGCTGGCGCTTTTTGACTTGATCACGCAGGTGGCGCCTTCGCGCTCCACCGTGCTGATTAGCGGCGAAAGCGGTACTGGCAAAGAACTCATCGCCAAAGCGATCCATTCGGCCTCGCCGCGCGCCGATAAAGCTTTCGTTCCGGTCAACACCGGCTCGATTCCCGTAGATTTGCTGGAATCACAGCTATTCGGCCACGTTAAGGGTGCTTTTACCAGCGCCGTCGCTTCAAAAAAGGGTCTCTTCGAAGTCGCCGATCAAGGCACGATATTCTTTGATGAAATCGCCACAATCAGCCCGGAGACGCAAGCCAAGCTGCTCCGTGTGATTCAGGAGCGCGAGTTCATGCGTCTCGGTGGCACGGAACAGATCAAAGTGGACGTGCGCATCCTCGCGGCGTCTAACATCGAGCTTCTCACGCTTGTTCGCGAAGGCCGCTTTCGCGAAGATCTTTACCATCGCCTGAACGTCATTCATCTCCAGCTTCCGCCGCTGCGCGATCGCCGGGAGGATATACCCGCGCTGCTTGCCCATTTCTTGGGCCACTATTGTCTGGAAAACGGCAAGCCCATGCGCGTGTTCACAGCCGGAGCCATGAAGCTGCTTATGGATTACGACTGGCCTGGGAACGTCCGCGAACTGGAAAATGTCGTCGAGCGAGCCGTCGTACTTTCCACCAGCGAGCGCGTGGACGTCGACCTGCTTCCTGAAAGCATCCGCAACAAGGAAATCGTGCGTGGTGTCCGGTTGCAGCTGTCTGAATTTCTTCCTCCTCTGCCTGGCGAAACCGGTTCGCGTTCCGCCGCCGATCATCCTCAGCCTTCGCTCTTTCAAATCATGGACGAGATCGAGCGCCGCATCATTATGGACATGCTCGAACGCACCAGTTGGAATCAGACCGAGGCCGCCGAGCGTTTTATGATTCCTTTGTCCACATTGAATCAAAAAATTAAGCGGCTGGGAATCGACGTTCGCCGCCGCGGACGCGCGGATGAAACATTGTCGGCGACAATAGGCAAGTAGGTCTTCTCCTCCGTATCCGTTGCTCGCATTCCATTTCCGTTTCTTTCGACTTTCATCTTGCATCTGAGAGTTTGTCTATGCACAGTATCGCGGGATGATTCTTCGCCTCTCCACCCCCGCGGTGCGCGGGCTTCTTGTTCTTGCAGCATTGGCGCTCGCCGCCGGTCTTACCGATTCAGGCGTTCGCAACGCCTTCGGGGAGCACGACGCCGGATTGAACACCCCACAGGGTCTTGAGCGTGCCGCGCAACTCGAACCGGATGATGCCAGCAACTGGTCTCTTCTCGGCCGCTACTGGCAATACAACCTCGAAGACCCCGATGTGCAACGTGCGATTCGCGCCTACCAAAAGGCCCTCACTATCGATCCTCATTCGGCGGACACGTGGCTGGACTTGGGTACGGCTTACGAATCAAAAGGTGACATCACAGATGCGCGAAACGCTTTTCTACACGCCAAGCGCGTTTACCCGATTTCTCCCGAAGTCTCCTGGCGTTATGGGAATTTTTTACTTCGGCAGGGCGATGTCGACGGCGCCTTTGCCCAAATCAAGCAGACTGTCGATGTCGATCCCAAGCGTGGAGCCGCAGCTTTCTCACTAGGGTTGCGCGTAGATCCGGACATTCGCTCGGTCCTGGATCGCGTGCTGCCACGCTCTCAGGCGGCTTATTTAGCCGTGATTTCCTCACTGACGGAGCAGGGCCGGACGGACCAGGCTCTCGTCGTGTGGTCCCGGCTTGATCTTCTCCACCCGCAATTTCCCCTGAGCGAATCTTATCCCCTCATGGAATCCCTCATTCACAAAAGGCAGATGACGGAGGCCCGGCGCGTCTGGGATCAGGCACTGGCTTTTGCGGGTGTCCAGCAGCCGCCTGATCCGCCAGGCTCGCTCGTTTGGGACGGGGGATTCGAATCGGATGTAGCCAATGGCGGTCTAGCGTGGCGATACGCGCCATTCATCGGCGGGGTCCGGATCAATCTCGATTCGGATGAAAAGCATTCCGGGAGGCGTTCCCTCCGCCTCACCTTCAACGGCTTGAAGAACGTAGATTTCGGCGATGTTTGTCAATACATCCCCGTCCAGCCCGCTGCGTCCTATCTCTTTTCCGCTTGGATCCAAACTCGGAATTTGTCCACCGACCAGGGAGTGCGGTTTGGTCTCCACTCCATCAGTGATTCGGATCGCTCGGTCGCGTGGACTGACGATGTCCGCGGCACACAGCCGTGGACACAAATTAGGCATCGCTGGACAGCGGGTTTGGATGTCCGTGAGCTTCAGCTCTGTGTGAGCCGCCAGGCAAGCACACAATCGGACGACAAGATTTCCGGCTCGGCCTGGATTGACGACGTCGCATTGGTTCCCGAATCCGCGGAGAACACCAAGCAATGAAGCTCATCCGCATCGGCATCTGTGCGCTCGTGGTTTTCGGAGTGGCCGCGTTCGGCGGTGTCGAAGATTGGGCGCGGGCCGTCATGGAAATCGGGGCAGGCCTGCTCTTTCTTTTCTGGGCCGTGCGCGCGTATCTCAAAAAAGAACAGCAGGTAGTCGTTTCGCCTTTGCTCTTGCCGCTCGTCGGTCTGCTACTGGTCGCTCTCGCGCAATGGATTTTTCATGCCACGGCCTCTGCCTATAGTACGCGGACGGAACTGCGACTACTGCTCGCCGATATCCTCATTGTCTTTCTAGCCGCGCAAGCCTTTCAAACGCTGGAAGATTGGCGGGGTTTCATCTGGTTTACGATGAGTTTCGGATTCGCGGTGGCTCTCTTCGGCGTTCTGCAACATGTCACTTTCAACGGAAAACTCTATTGGTTCCGCGAAATGCATTTTGGCGGCATTCCCTTCGGCCCATACGTGAATCGGAATCACTTTGCAGGATTCGCGGAGCTTATCATCCCTATCTCCCTGGTCCCTCTAGTACTGGGCAAAGTGCGCCGGGATCGCTGGATCCTGATCAGTTTGTTTGCCGTGGTGCCCATCGGCGCGCTGTTTCTGGCTGCGTCTCGAGGCGGGGTTGTCAGCTTTGCTGTGGAACTCGGCGTCCTTGTACTCTGGCTGCTTCTTCGCCGCACCGCCGGAAAACACCTGCTTTCCGGCGGCGCGGTTCTTTTGCTGGCCTTTCTGATGGTGTCTTGGCTGGGCGTTCAACAGCTCGTCGCAAGGTTCTCCTCCCTCCAATCTCTCGAGGTCACCGCAGGCAAACGAGCATCCATGAGGAAGGACACTTGGCATATTTTCCTGGACCATCCCTGGATGGGGACCGGTCTTGGCACGCTGCAAACGGTGTTCCCTGGGTATGAAACGCTCTACGACGGAAAAATTGTCAATCACGCTCACAACGATTACCTCGAAGCTCTCGCGGAGACCGGCATGGCGGGCGGCTTGTGCTGTTTGTCGTTTCTCGGAATCCTGCTATTTGAATCGCTGCGGCGTCTGGCACAGACGGGCAGTTCGTTTGCTTCGGCCCTCCAGCTCTCCGGTCTGGTCGCTTGTCTTGGGTTTCTCACGCATAGTCTTGTTGATTTCAATCTGCACATTCCGGCAAACGCCACCCTCTTTTTCCTGATGGCCAATTTAGCGACGAGCGAAATTCGCACGCCCGGCCTCCGAAACTCCCCCCGCTTGTCCAGGCACGACTCTCCTCGAAATCAGTGATGGACTTAGTCTGACTGTCTGTATAATCAATCTGGGGGTCATCTATTCGTATGCAGCCAGCGAGACTGGGTGCGGGGAGGTTGAGTCTCGTCTCCATCACTCTGCTCGGGTTAGTGGTTCTGGCGCCGCCCAGCCGCGCGCAGGCCGTTCTCGAGACGCCACAGCAAACTAACGACCGCATCCGCGAGCTTTCCGCCGAGGCGCGGATGGCGCCGCATGACTACGTCATTGGCGATGGCGACCTGCTCTCTATCGAAGTGTTCGATGTCAAGGAACTCAGCCGCGATGTGCGCGTCAGCCAAACAGGCACGATTGGTATTCCGCTCGTCCCCGTGCGCCTGCGTGTTACCGGTCTTACTGAAATCCAGGCGGAACAGAAGATTGCCGAAGTGCTGGAAGCAGACGGCTTGGTGTCGCATCCCGAGGTGACTGTCACCGTCCGAGAAAGAAAGAGCAAGCCCATCACGGTCGTTGGGGCTGTCGCTCATCCCCTCGTCTATCAGGCGGATCGTCAGGTAACGCTCCTCGAAGCACTCGCCGAAGCGGGTGGGATTTCCAACGATGCCGGCGACCAGGTCATCATAACGCGGCCTGTTCCGCAGATGTCATTTAGCGAGCAGGATCAGTCTCCGGCGACTTCACCCGATAACATTTCCGGTAAATCTCAAACCAACAAGATGATGTTGAAACCTGCTTCCGGCTCCGCTCCTCCGGCCGCTGCATCATCTGGCAGCGTCGCTGCGGAGCCGCCTGAATTGCCCGCTCCGAATGCTACCTCCGAGGGTGCTGGGAACGTCGCATTTTCTACGCCGCCTTCTCCTGCCGTGGACACCATTACTGTTAATTTGTATCAACTAATGGAAGCAGGGAATATCAAGAATAATATTCTTTTGCAGGCGGGCGATGTCGTAACTGTCCCTCACGCCGGCATTGTCTACGTTCTGGGTGCGGTCAGCAGGCCCGGCGGATTCGTGCTTCAGAATGACCGCGAACAGCTGAACGCATTGAAGATTCTCGCATTGGCGGGCGGATTCACCCGCACGGCGAAAACGGATCATGCCGTCATCCTCCGCAAGGATGCCCAGGGGCAGCAACATGAGGTGCAACTGGATCTGAAAAAAATTCTGAATCGCAAAGCCGAAGATGTGCAGCTGCAGCCCAGCGACATCTTGTATGTTCCCGACAGCGCGGCCAAGCAAGCGTTGCTAAAGGGACTGGAGTTCGGCATCGCGCTTGGTTCCGCCGTCGCCCTTTATCGCATCGCGTACCACTAGAAGGAACATGACTGACGAAAATAAACTCGTACCTAAGGAAAATGGCTCCAACGGTGTTGTCGAGCTGATTCCTCCTTCCTCCCGTTTGCCGGCTTGGGATCTCTCGCCGCGCGAGCCCCATCTTTACGACTACCTCTTAATTTTGCGCAAGCATCAGTGGCTGATCCTCTCGTTTCTGCTTGCCGTCGTCACCATAGTCACTATCTCCACTTTCCGGATGCAATCCGTCTATGTAGCCACTGCGCGCATTGAAATTGACCGCGAAAATTCCAACATTCTCCCTTTCCCGGGTGCCGACCCCTACGAATACATAATGGACCAGGACAACTACATCGAGACGCAATCGAAAATCCTGACGTCCGAAACTCTTGCTCTGCAAACTATCCGCAGCAGCGGGCTCTGGGCGCGGGCCGAATCCGGCTCTCCCAACGGGCCTTCTGAAGCGCTTGCCACCGGGAGCCTCGAGAACCAGAAAAGCCCTCCCGAGCTTGGCGCCTTTCTTGGCAGCCTCAGCGTCAAACGCGTTCCAAACAGTCAGCTTCTCGATGTCAGCTTTGAATCGACGGACCCGAAATTCGCGGCGCGCGTCGTCAACGAGCACATCAAGAATTTTCAAGATCAGAACATTCGCAGCCGCTACGATGAAACCACGCGTGCCACAACCTGGCTCCGCGACGAATTGGACGAGCTCAAGATCACGGTTCAGCAATCGGAAGACAAGCGCATCGCGTATGAGAGGCAGAATCAGATCTGGACTCTGGACGACAAACAAAACATAACCACCCAGCGCCTCGCCGACATCAACAAGGCACTGACGGATGCTCAGCAAGATCGCATGAAGAAAGAAGCGCTTTATCAGTTTGCCAAAGCCGGCGGTGTTTCCGAAGTCGCTCAGCTTCGCGATAACAGTGCTTTGCAAGGTCTCATTCAGAAGCGTCAAACCGCCCAGGAGGAGTACGACGACGCACTAAACCAATACGGTCCTAATTTCCCCAAGGTCCTGCGCCTTCAGGCCCAGCTCAAAGACATCGACCAGCTGATCGAAAAGGAAAAAGTCAACACTATCGACCAGATCGAGAGCGACTACCGCGAAGCCAAGGCGCGCGAAAACCTGCTCACCCAGGCGCTGGATCAGCAAAAGGTCGAAGCGAACGCGATGGCAGGGCGCCTCGTCGAATACAACATTATCAAGCGCGAAGCCGAGGCCAATAAAGCTCTCTACGATGGCCTGACGACTAAGCTCAAGGAAGTCGGGATTTCCGCTGCTCTGCAATCTTCCAATATTCGCGTCGTCGATCCGGCTATGATCCCCACTTATCCCTCGCGTCCAGCCAAAGCGCGAAACATTGCGCTGGCTTTCCTTGTCGGGCTCGTTGGTGGCATCGGCCTGGCGCTCTTGCGAGAGTACCTCGACAATACGGTCAAGACTCCGGATGATATCGAAACCCTGGCTCGCTTGCCTTCCCTTGCCGTTGTGCCGGAGTTTGCCTCACCCAATGGGAATGGCACTCGCAAACGGCTTTTACCGGGCATGTCCACAAACGGTCACGAGAAGCGCATCGAGCTCGTCGCTCAGCATCTGCCTAAATCCCAAATGTCCGAGGCCTTTCGGGCTCTGCGCACCTCTTTGCTACTTTCTCAGCCCGGTCGTCCTCCGCAGGTCATACTCGTGACGAGTGCGCTTCCCCGCGAAGGAAAGACCACTGCCGCGGCGAATCTCGCCGTCACCCTCGCCCAGCTCGGTGATCGAACCGTGCTTGTGGACGCGGACCTGCGCAAGCCCGGCGTTGGCCGCCTGCTCAACATGGGCAACGGCAAGTATGCTGGCCTTAGTTCTTATCTCGCGGGCGTGTCCAGCCTCGATCTTGTTACCATACCGCATCCTGTCATTCCCAATCTCGCCGCAATTCCTACAGGCCCACTCCCTCCCAATCCCGCCGACTTGCTTTCCTCAAGTAAGCTCACAGAGGCTATCTCTGAATTGCGCACCAAATTCAAATTCGTTGTCATCGATTCGCCTCCCGTCATGGCTGCAACGGATGCCGTCATTCTGTCGGTGCAGACCGACGGCGTTCTACTCGTCGTGCGAAGCGGCGAAACTCCGAAAGAAGCATTCACCCGCACTCGAGACCTGCTCAACAGCGTAAAGTGCCACATCCTGGGTGTCGTATTGAATGCGGTGGATTCTGGCGCTCCCGACTATTACTATTCTTACCGCTACTATCCGTATTCCTATGGCTACGGTCCGCAAGAAGCTGCCGATACTGCTCACGAACACGATGATCTTGCCGGATCTGTCTCCGAAAGCTCCCTGCGCAATCGCGATGACGACCAGGTTTTGTAAGGAGGAACATTGCGGTATCTGATCACCGGCGGTGCTGGTTTCATTGGCTCCCATCTTGCTGAACGTCTTCTCGCCCGCGGCGACCGCGTCGTCTTACTCGACAATCTTTCGACCGGCAGTATGGACAACATCCGTCATTTGAAAGTTTCCGGCCAGATGGAATATCACCTCGACACCATCGAGAATCTTCAGCTACTCGCCGAGCTCGTTGACGATGCCGATGTCATCGTTCATCTGGCCGCTGCCGTCGGCGTCAAGCTCATCGTGGAAAGCCCCGTGCGCACCATCGAAACGAATGTTAACGGCACGCAGCGCATCCTTGAAGCTGCCTGCAAGAAACGAAAACTCGTTCTAACCGCTTCCACATCCGAGGTTTACGGTAAGAACACCAACGTGCCTTTTCGCGAGGACGCCGACCTCGTCCTCGGCCCCACTACGAAAGGCCGCTGGAGTTATGCCGCCTCGAAGGCTCTGGATGAATTTCTCGCACTCTCCTATTGGAAAGAGAAAAAACTTCCCGTAATCGTGGTCCGGCTATTTAACACCGTTGGCCCACGCCAGACAGGCCGTTACGGGATGGTCTTGCCGAACTTCGTCAAGCAAGCCCTCGACAACGAACCCATCCGGGTCTACGGCAATGGCAAGCAGTCCCGCTGCTTCTGCGATGTGCGCGATACCGTCGAAAGCCTCATTCGTTTGCTGGTTACGGAGCGCTCGATCGGCGAAGTCGTCAACGTCGGCAATACGGAAGAAATCAGCATGGAAGATCTCGCTAAACTCGTCAAGGAACGCACCCGCAGTTCTTCCTCGATAGAATATGTCCCTTACGATCGGGCTTACGAGCCGGGCTTCGAGGATATGATGCGCCGCGTCCCGTGCGTCGATAAGCTCCACGCGATTACTGGCTTCCGCCCCCAAACTTCGCTAAATGAAATCATCGATCGAGTTACGGATTATTTCCGTCAGAAGGAAGAAACTGCTGCACCTCGCGTCGCAACAAGCTCTGCCGTTTGACTTAACGCGTTTCCCTCGCTCTGGCCTGGGTAGCTAACAATTGTCTTCGCAACCCGACCGCCGTCGAAGCTCGTTGCCCGGCATCGCACGATTCTCCGGCGATTTCTCCACTATTTTCAGACAAGACGTTTTACGGCTTCAATCGTCTCAGACAGTGTCAATTTGGGATATTAAGGCGGGAAACTCTGCCAGCCATCTTTAGGGAACAATTCTCGCCGGCGCGCGTATTCACGGACAGTGGCTAGCGTCCTTGAAAGGATAAGTCCCGCGGAATGAACACAATCGCCTCTCTCGACACCGCGTTTCGTGACTTGAAGTATGCCCTGCGCACTCTGGCGCGCACTCCGGGATTTACCGCAATTGCCATCCTAACCCTTGCCTTGGGCATCGGCGCAAATACCGCCATTTTCACGCTTCTCGACCAGGTTCTGCTCCGCCTCCTTCCGGTCAAGAACCCTCAGGAACTCGTCCTGCTGACGATGCGGGGCCACCATTACGGCAGCAATTGGGGCGGCAATGCCATCTCCCATCCCATGTTTCGCGATTTCCGGGCGCACAACGACGTCTTCTCTGACATGTTCTGCCGCTTCCCTTTTTCAGCGAGTTTGTCTTTCGGAGGTCAGTCAGAACGCGTTGACATGGTAATGGTCTCGGGCACCTATTTCTCCACTCTCGGCCTCAATCCTTACCTCGGCCGCGTCTTCACTCAGGATGACGATCGCATTCCGGACGGTCATCCCTACATCGTTTTGAACTACGCCTATTGGAAAACTCGTTTCTCAGCCGACCCCTCCATCGTCGGTAAGACACTCACGCTGAACAACTATCCCATGACCGTCGTCGGCGTCTTGCAGCCCGGCTTCGACGGCGTCGAGCTCGGTCGCTCTCCCAAACTCTTCGTCCCTATCATGATGGAGAAGGAAGTCCTTGTTGGCAACCCAGATGACATGCTCAAGAGTCGTCGCAATCGCTGGGTTAATGCGTTCGGCCGTTTGAAGCCAGGGATCACGCGCGAGAAAGCACAAGCTTCGCTTCAGCCTTTCATGCATTCCATGCTCGAAATGGAGGTCAAGGAAGCCGCGTTCGCTCACGCTTCCACCTACGATCGCGAACAATTTCTGAAATGTTGGATCCAGGTCTTGCCCGGCTCACAAGGTAGATCTTACGCGCGCCAGACTCTCTCTACTCCGCTCTGGGTGCTCATGGCCACAACTGGACTTGTGCTGCTCATTGCCTGCGCCAATCTCGCCAATTTGCTCCTCGTCCGCGGTGCGGCTAGAAAAAAGGAAATGGCTATTCGCCTTGCGATGGGCGCCACCCGTGGCCGCATTGTTGCCCAGCTCCTGATTGAAAGTCTCTCTCTCGCCACTTTCGGCGCTCTCGCTGGACTTGCTCTCGCCTACTGGGCGGACAAGGCTCTCATGGCCGCTTATCTGCCTTCGGATTCCGGCGGCTTGCACATCTCCACTTCTCCCGATCTACGCATTCTCCTCTTCACTCTGGCCGTCACTCTCTTGACCGGCGTCATCTTCGGTCTCGTGCCCGCTCTCCAAACCACCAAACCCAATGTCGCCATCACCCTCAAGGATGAAGCTGCAGCCGTTGTTGGTGGCGGCCACGCCGGGCTTAGAAAATCTCTCGTCATCGCCCAAGTCACTCTTTCACTCCTGCTCCTGATCGGTGCAGGCCTTTTCGTCAGGAGCCTTAGTAACCTGCGCGAACTCGGCCCGGGCTTTCCCTCGCAGAATCTCATTGGTTTCGAAATGGACCCCTCTCTCAGCGGCTATTCGGTCGAGCGCATGAAGGTTTTTTATCCTCAATTAGCGGCCTCTCTCGCCTCAATTCCTGGCGTCCAATCGGTTGGGCTTGCTTCGAATCGCATTCTTGAGGACGACGAGTGGGATAGCAGCATGACCGTCGAAGGCTACAATCCCGATAAGCCAGGCGATCGTCCCGAGCCTTACATGAACCAGGTCGGCCCCGGTTATTTCGCCACTCTTGGCGTCCCCATCCTCCAGGGACGGGATTTCACACCCAATGACAACCACGAGGTCAAACACAGTCCAGACGCCTTTGGGTGGGTACCCACCACCATCATGGTGAACGAGACTTTCGTGAAAAAGTTCTGCGCTGGCCGCAATCCGATCGGTCTCCATGCTGGCTTCGGCTCTGATCCGGGAACGCCTATCGACATGGAAATCATCGGCGTGGTTAAGGACATCAAGTACACCAATCTAAAAGACGAGATTCCGCCGCAAGCCTTTATTCCCTACCTCGGAAGCCGCTATATCGGTGGCATGGTCATCTACGTCCGAACTGTTGCCGATCCGAACATCCTCATGTCCGCCATTCGCTCCAAAGTCCGCGACATGGATTCCAATATCCCCATTTACGACATGCGCACTACTGACGTTCAAATTAACAACTCGCTCTCCACCGAACGGATGATTGCCAGTCTCTCCGCCGTCTTCGGCTTTCTCGCCACGCTTCTCGCCGTCATTGGCCTCTACGGCGTCATGGCCTACACTGTCGCTCAGCGCACCCGCGAGGTCGGCATTCGTATGGCCCTGGGCGCCGCGCAGGGAAGCGTCATTTGGATGATCATGCGAGAAGTGCTCATCCTCGTAGCCATCGGCGTTGCCGCGGGCGTCCCCGCTTCCCTCGCGCTTACCAAACTCGTGCAAAGCCAGCTCTTCGGCCTCACGCCTCACGATCCCGCTACGCTTGCTCTCGCCACCATTGCGCTGGCTACCGTAGCCTGCACCGCGGGGTACATTCCCGCCTGGCGCGCCAGCCGTCTCGACCCCATGCGCGCTCTTCGCTATGAATGATTCTTTGCTCGGTCTCGCGACGTTATTCAATCAGCTTTAAAAGCATTCGTTAGAAGCTCTGCTACGAGTCATTGCCCTCTCGAGCACCATTGTTCCCTGCACTCAAACCGGCTAGAATTCGAGAATCATGCTTTACCAGTCGTCCCGTGCGCTGGCTTCACTCGTGGGGCTGTTCTGCGTCTTCTCAGGTTCTTCGTGCCGACAACACACTTCAGCAGCGACTCCGCCCGTGCTTTCTTCTCCTTCCGTGCCACCTTCTCAGCTGATTCCGGACCAGTCCAACACTGCGCCTTGGCAAAATGCGTGGACCAATCTCGTCAATGACGTTCGCCAATCCTTTACTCCCTCTCTTCCGAAGCTTGTAGGAGTGGAGGTACAGCTCGTGCTTGGCAACCCAGGTCCTCCTGACGACAGGCTCACGGTTACCATTCTGGATTCCAGCGACCATGTCATTGGGATCGTTTCGAAGACTGTCTCAGCCGCCGATTACAGTCACGTACTTTTTGTCTTTCCAAGCGGCGGCGTGCAAGTTAGCCCCGGTCAGCTCTATAGCCTTCGCTTGAGCGGCGGCATCACTTTCGGCTGGAAATATGTCTTGGCCGGCTATGAACACGGCTCCGCTTCCTTCAACGGCCACCCGCTCCTTCCCGGTGCACGCTCAACTTTCCTTTTCCAAACCTTCGGCACAGAGTGATTCTTCCGAATCCCGCCTTTATCTTTGTTTGAAGCACCTGTAGATGGCAGCTTGGCAATCCATCATCTGGCCTTATTTATACTTAGGTATTCTGCCCAGAATGTGACGCCCCTCTGCCACTTCTCCCCTTCTAAAATGGATTCTCCTGAGCCAATGTCCTCCTCCAACACAATCGGACGCATGGTGGGTGTCTGGCTTCTTTTCCTGATTACCTACGCCGTCATGTCATTGCTTCTCCCGAGGGGCAACCATGCCCTCATCGCCTTCGGTGACCTGTCCCAGTGCATCGTCCCCCTTCTTGCCAACGGCGGTCTTCTTCTGAATGCCGGAACTCCCCACTGGCGCAGAAACCTTTTCTGGATGCTGATTGCCATGGGCTGCACTCTCTGGATGATCGGCCAATTTGAGTGGACGTACTATGAGGTGTATCTCCACCGGCCACTCCCAGACAACGATCCGGTGGACATCGTGTTTTTCGTTCGCGGCATCCCCATCATGGCTGCGCTGACTCTACGCCCCCATCTCAAGCGCGGCGAATTGCGACTGCGCTTCGGCTATTTGGACTTTGCACTTTTGCTTGGCTGGTGGCTTTTCCTATACGTTTTCATCGTTCTGCCCTGGATGTACGCCGTCCCCTCGCTCGCGCAATACAACTACAACTACATCCTCCTTCACAATACCGAAAACTTCATCATTGCTTTCGGCTTCGGTTACTTGTGCTTGAGATCTTCGGGTGCTTGGCGGGTCATCTATGCCAACCTTTTTGGCGCCTCGACCTTGTACACCCTTTCCTCCCTGACCATCAACGTCGCTCTCGAATTTAATCGCTACTACACGGGGAGCCTCTATGACCTTCCCTTGGTCTCCTCTTTCTTGTGGTTCGCGCTTGCTGGTTACATTGCTTACCAGAGACGTGATGCTCTGGACGATCCTTCGGCCGATGGGTTCGACGTGCAGAAGCATATCTCCACCGCGGAAAGCGTCGTGCCGGCTCGTCTCGCAATGGCTGCGGTTATCTCATTGCCGTTTTTTGCAATCTTTACCCTTCGTTTCGCTCAGGAAGGCCCTGCGGTTCGCGATTTTCGCCTGATGACTGTTCTTCTTGCTTCGATTCCACTCGCGCTGCTTGTTTTCTTACGGGTCTATCTGGCCGACGCCGATCGCTCGCGCCTCCTCACCCAATCCGAACGCTCGATTGAAAATCTGCAGAGGCTCCAGGCTCAAATCGTCCAGTCCGAAAAACTTGTATCCCTGGGACAATTGGCTGCCGGCGCCGCTCACGAAATCAATAACCCATTGACCGCCATTCTTGGCTACTCCGACCTGCTCGCCGACGACCCGGTGCTCCCCGAAAAGACCCGTTCCATCGCCTCGAAGATTCGCGACCAGGCTCGCCGGACGAAAACGCTCGTCGGAAATCTTCTCAGCTTTGCCAGGCAGGTCCCCACGGAACGCGCTCTACTCGATATAAACACCGTCGTCACCAACGCCGTTCAACTTCGTACACTCGACATGCGCTCCGGCGCCGTTCGCATCGAGCTTCAGCTTGAATCCGTGCTTCCGGGCGTTCGCGGCGATGGAAATCAGCTTATGCAGGTGTTCTTTAACATGATCAGTAACGCGCTCGACGCCATGGAAGGCGTGCAGGACGGCATCCTTACCGTCAAGACCATGCGCGACCGCGCTTACGTCGTTGTCCTTTTCTCGGACAACGGCCCCGGCCTGAAGGAGCCTCACCGCGTTTTCGACCCTTTCTATACGACCAAGCCCGTCGGTAAAGGCACAGGTCTGGGTCTTAGCATTTGCTTTGGCATCGTCCAGGAGCATAGCGGCAGGATTCTTTGCTATAACCGTCAAGAAGGCGGCGCCGTCTTCCGAGTTGAATTGCCGGCGGTGCTTGCTGCTTTGCCCACTAAGGAATTGTCATCGCCGCCACCAGCTCCCAATCCGCAGAAGGTTTCCTGACCGCGTCACTCCTTTTGTCGCTCTGTTCCGCCTTCGCTCGTCCCCTCGATGGGGACTCATGTTAGAGTCAAGTCTCGTACTACCCTGAGACCATTGGAGATGCGATGATCGGTTCCGCCATCGTCACGGAGAAGCTTACGCGGCGCTTCGGCAATCTCCTGGCTGTCGATGGCATCGATCTAACGGTCGCCGCCGGCCAATTCTTCGGCTTCCTCGGACCAAACGGAGCTGGAAAATCCACCACAATCAAGATGCTTACGGGCCTCCTGGCGCCAAGTTCAGGCCGCGCCGAGCTTCTCGGGATGGATTTCGCCGCTCATCCCATCGAAGTGAAACGGCAGATCGGCGTGGTTCCGGAAGGCATGGGTCTCTTCGAACGATTGACCGGCTCTGAGTATCTGCAATTTGTCGGCCGCATGTATGGGCTCGACCGTCCTACGACGCAGCGCCGCTCCGAGGAGCTCCTCGATTTCATGCAGCTCTCCGACCGTCCAAAAAGCCTGATCTCGGACTTCTCCCATGGCATGCAGAAAAAACTCGCCCTTGCCGCTGCCGTCATTCATGGACCACGGATTCTGTTCCTCGACGAACCGTTCGAGGGCGTCGACGCGCTTGCCGCTGGCGCCCTTAAGGCTCTCCTTGGCCGCATGACGGATCGCGGCGTCACCATTTTTCTCACTTCGCATGTTCTCGAAATTGTCGAGCGTCTTTGCAGCCACGTTGCCATCATTCATAAAGGCCGCCTCGTCGCCCAGGGCTCTCTCGAAGAACTCCGCGTCGGCATCACAGCAGAAGAGGGCACCAAGACCACTCTCGAACAGATTTTCCTCTCAATTGTCGGCCAGGACGGCTCTCAGCAACCTAAACTCGAGGAACTTTCGTGGCTCTTGTAGCACGCGTTCCAGGCGTTTGGGAACAAATCCGCCTCATTGCTGGGCTTCGCTGGCGGATCCTCCGCAACGGTCTCCGCAAGAAAAACAATCAATGGGATACGATTGGAATGGTCCTTGCCGGCACCTTCGCCGGCCTCGCTGTCATTGGTGTCAGTATCGGTTTGGGCTTCGCCGCCTATACGATCGTGGCTGGCGGATACCTATCGTGGATGGCTCTGCTTTTCTGGGGGATCTTTGTTTTCTGGCAGATGTTTCCCGTATTTACCGCAGGATTTGGTGTCGGCTTCGAGTTTCGCAGTCTTTTGCGCTTTCCGCTCAGTCTTCGCGCGTTCTATCTCATCGGTCTTGCCTATGGACTCGCCGATTTTGCGGCTATCGCGTCACTCTATTGGCTCATCGCCATAAACATCGGCGCCGCTGCGGCAAATCCGTCGGTACTTCCAGCTCTTCTCGTCGTGTCCGCTCTGTTTTTTTGGATGAACGTCACCTTGGAGCGGCTGATCGGTTCTTGGCTCGAACGCATCCTCGCGCGACGCCGCGCTCGCGAAGCTTTCTTCGCGCTCTTCATCCTTCTGGCCGTCTCGGTTCAATTCATCAACCCCTTCCTTCAGCGATATGGTCATTCGGCCCTGCCCTGGGTTCATCGCGTTCTGCCCTTTCTGACTGTTCTTCCGCCCTCTCTCGCAGGCCAAGCCGTTTCGGGAGCCGCCCGAAATGACCTCACGGCTGTCTTACTGGGTGTCGCCGGCATCTCAGCTTATGCCTTGCTCTTCAGTGTGTTCCTTTGGATTCGGTTCGCCACGCAATATCGCGGTGAGGAACTCAGCGAGTCAGCTTCGCCTGCGCGATCAACCGCCCGTCCCGTGCCGCGCGCCGGCGACGACTCTGACGCCCTTCGCCTTCTCAGCCCGCAAGTTGCCGCTGTGCTCCGCAAAGAGTTTCGTTACCTTACGCGCAACAGCTTCGCCTTCTTTCTGCTGATCATGCCGCCGGTCTTCGTCCTGTTGTTCACAACGCAATTTGCCGGACGGCATCCAACGGCTATGAAGCACCCCATCTCTTCCGAAATGTTTTTTCCAGGCATGATGGGTTATCTCATCCTCATCCTGATGGCACCCGCTTACAATTGCTTTGCGTACGACGGCAAGGCTATCCAGACGTTTTTCACTTCGCCTGTCAGCTTCCGTCAGGTCTTTCTCGGCAAGAATCTTCTGCAAGTCTCCATGCTTTTTCTTGAGCTCACCATTTGCATCATCGCCTTTTCTTACCTGGTTGGCATCCCCTCGCTCCCCGTGTTACTCGCGACATCCGCAGCGATTGTTTTCAGCATTGCGGGACAGCTATCCATCGCCAATTGGTCCTCTCTGGCCTTTCCGCGCAAACTCAATTTTGGTCAGATGCGCGGTCAACGCCAATCCGGCATGGCCGTGCTCGTTTCTTTCGGCACACAGATCCTCCTGGCCGCTATCTGCGCGCCTATCCTTTTTGCGAGCCGCTGGACCGGAGACCGCTGGCTTCCCACCGAAGTCTTCGCATTTCTCGCCGCCGCCGCCATCGCTGGTTACGTTGCCTCGCTGGACCCTCTGGCAGCGCTTGCCGAGAAGAAGAAAGAGACTTTGATCGAGGTTCTGTCCCGCTAGAGCCTCACCCCTTTTTCAGCTCAACCTCTTTCGACGTACATTCTATCCATCTACCTGAAGCGCTTCGGCATAGCGTGCGGCAATCGCTTTCCACGAAAAATATTTTTCCTGCGCCCGTCGGCTGAGCGCCGCCAGCGAAGCACGATACTCCTGGTCGGTAAGTACCTTGAGAAGCGCCTCTCCCAACCCGCGCTGCCGCTTCGCATCGGCAAATACCACTCCCGCTTCCGTGATCGGAGACCCAGTTTCCGGACAATCAAACGCAACCACCGGCAAACCGCAGGCAATCCCGGCGATTGCGCTCCCTCGTCGCGAAGAGATGCCTCCTCGCACGAAAAGTAGGACGTCGCACGCCCCCATCTCCCGCACGATTTCCTCTCCCGGCAATATTCCGCGCACGCGGATCTCAACTGGCAACTTGCCCATCAAGCTCTTCAGTGCCTTTTCCGCAGTCTCCGCGTTTCGCCCCATTACCACTAAGCGAAGCTTTCCCATTCGCTCCGTAACCACATGCAGCGCCTCGGAAATACTTGCAATTTCCCATACGCCTGCTTCTCCACCCGTGATCCCGTAGACGGCGATTGCCCTCGTCTCCTTCGTTTCGTTTTGCAGCATTTTCCAGGCGCTTTCAGGGTCTCGTAGATTCGCGCCGACAGGAATGAAAACTGCCCGTTTGTGCTTTGGTCCAACCCACGAAACCTTGCTAATCGGAATCGTGAATACTGCCAGATCGCTGGATTGCAGTGCTTCGCTCATCGCGTATGTCTGAGCGCGCCGGCGCAGCTTATCGATGGTGCGGCTGCCGTGGTACGGCAGCGCGTCATGGTAAACCATCGCCACGCGCGCTCCCGCCTGCCGTAACACGCGTGAAACTCTCAGGAAACGCAGCGGGAAGCCGCGTTCGGACCACGCCAGTGCCGTGTATTGCACCAGCACCCACCGCCCGCGCCAGTCCCTTGCTTGGCGATCGAGCTCGCGCATCGCGGCGGGCCAGCCCTGCTCCACCCACGGGACGCGTGCCAGTTCCAATTCACAATCGTATGCGCGTAAAGCCTCTCCCAGGAACTGGCAGTATTCTTCGATGGCGTCCGTTGGCGCATCCCGTCGGCCGAGCAGCGCTATGATCCGCCTCTCCTTCACTTTCGTATGCTCATATCGACGCCTGGCTAGCCTTACCGGGAACTGTTAGTCGCATAGGCTGGATCATATTGTTTCAGGACAACTTTTGAATGGTCCGTCTTAAATGTCGCACGATATTTGGAATGTGCACGATACGAATCGAACTCGGCGTACGGCACGCCGCACCTTGACCCAAGAAAAGAGTCCCATGCGTCCCTGGGTTCGTCCAAAATCGAGAGAAAGTACACACGTCCTCCTCTTTTCTCCGTCGTTTCAACGGCATCTCGCAAATGTGCCACGGAGTCAATACCGTTAAAAACGGCTTCGGAAGGGAAGGACATGAACTGCCCGCTTTTCGCCCAGCCGTAACCATAGAGAGTCGAAATAGCATCCCACTCACCAACGACCAAGTCTTGCCTGCCCACGAAATCGGCCAGCCGTTGTGTTTCCGGTATATCCGGAGACTTGGTTTCTTGCAGCCGCGCAACCCAGACTAGATTCAGCGAAACTCCCACCAGGAGCAGTGCTGGAAAAGCGCGCGTCATCCAAAAACGAAATTTCCAATCCGCGCCAATCGGCTCAAGTCCACTCCCAATCAAGAACGCCAGGCATGCCAGCGGTTGCAGCCAGAGCTTGTCATAGTTGGGATCCCAGATAATCACAGGTACGATCGTGAAAACGAAGCCGACTGTCGCCGCCACCACGCCCAGCTGAACCTCCGCGGAAAGGCTGCTCCATCGTGCGGCCAATCGCATCGCAAATACAATCATGAAGGCGCAGAGTCCTCCAAATACAAGCAACAACGCAACCAACGAGAGCTTGGGACCGGCCAACAAATTGTGAATGCCCGTGTAATCCGGCAATAGTGGAAAAATATTTCGCACCAGCCCGATCGGTATGTTGAGTGTTTTTCCGATCCCGACGCCTAGGTACGCTCGGGCGTCGCCATGCGCAAAGAAATGTTCGACTAATTCTCTTGGGTGCCGAAAGCCTTCGCGCCAATACGCCCAGCCAAAAATCAGCGCGCATCCTGCCACTCCCGTCAGAGTAAATTCGCCCAACTCAACAAATCGCGCTGGAGAGAAGAGCCGGCTCCCATCGCGGTTGGTTCGCCCTAGCCAAATCAACAGGATGGCCGCCGGCGCGAGGAAAATCGTCGATTGGTACGTCGCCATGCCAAGAGAAAACAGCAGCGCCGAGACGACGATCGGCCAATCGGACTTTCGCCATAGTGCCACGACGGCAAAACACATCGCCAGCAAGCTCCACAAAATTCCCACCATGGGTTCCGCCGCACTCGTGGCATGCAGAAGAAAAGCCCTCGACAATCCGTACGCCAGCACGACTCCCAAAGCATGAGTTAGTGAGGAGGACACCAGGTTCGCGAGATAAAAAAAAATCGCCAAACAGCCGGCTGCTGCAAAGCAATTCATCAATTCAGTGTGAGCGAAGTACTGCTCCGCACTGGCCGCCCTGAACCCCAGTCCGCCAATCACGTGGTTCCAGAACAACACATCAACGGGGTACAGCATGTGATTGTTCGGATGAAAAAAGATCGTTTGGAGGCGAAACACTTCGAGGCACCGCGTAGCCCCGTCGACGGTAAAAATGCTGCTGGAACGAAAAAGCGTGAAAAAAGTAGCAAAAACGACAAAAACCAGCGCTGTACTGCCCGCCACTTTGTATCTCGTTTGCCAGCCCGCGGTCTCCATACTATTTCTCGACGACGTAGCTGCCAATCACCAGCGCGTCCATCCCCGAACTAAAAAAAGTCCGTATCGCATCCGTCGGCGTATGCACTATCGCCTCGCCCCGCAAATTAAACGAGGTATTCATGATCACCGGCACGCCCGTGCGCTTCCCAAACTCGTCGATCAGCCGCCAATAGCGCGGGTTGACATCCTTTTCCACCGTCTGCGGCCTCGCGCTGCCGTCCACGTGCGTCACCGACGGAATCACCTCTCGTTTTTCCAGCCGCACTTGCGCCGTCAAGATCATGAATGGTGAATCGCCTGCGCTCTCCAGATATTCTCCCGCCGCCTCCTTCTTAATCGATGGCGCAAAAGGCCGCCACCATTCGCGAAATTTCACCGCGCTGTTGACCTTTGCATTCATCTCCGGGTCGCGCGGATCCGCCAAAATCGACCGGCTCCCCAGCGCCCGCGGCCCGAATTCCATCCGGCCTTGGAACCATCCGAGAATTTTTCCTTTTGCAAGCAGTTCCGCGGCTATTACAGCCGCATCGCCCACCCGCGTGTGCTTCAATTTGTAAGTGTGCAATGCAGTTTCGATGGCCTGGTCATCGAACTCCGGCCCCAAGTACGCGTGCCGCATCGCCTTCATCGGCAAACGTCCGCCGCGATCGAGATACGGCGCAATCGCCGCTCCCAGCGCTACGCCGTCATCGGAGGCCGCCGGCTGCACGAAAATCTTGTCCACCCGCCCGCATGCTGCAATCTTCCCGTTAGCTTTCGAATTCAGCGCCACTCCGCCCGCCATGCAAAGATTCCGGCTCTTTGTTTTGTCGAGCGCCATCTTTACGACGCTCATCATTGCGATTTCGCAAGCATCCTGCACTGCATACGCGACGTCCTTGTGCCGCTCCTCGATCTCGCTCTCCGGAGTTCGCCTCGGCCCGAACCGCCGCAGCATTTCCGCAAACGGCGCCGCTCCCTTCGCAACCAGTTTTCTCGCATGGACCTTGTAAGGCTCTGCTTCCGGCTCGATAAACGCGCTCAATTCCACTCCCGGCTTGCCGTAAGGCGCGAGCCCCATCACCTTCCACTCATCGCTGTTTCGGTGAAATCCCAAATATTCCGTGAATTCGCTGTAGAAATATCCGATGGAGTCTGGAAACGGAATTGTCAAAACGTGCTCGATCTGCCCGCCTTTCCCGTGCCAGATCGACGTCGCTTCCCACGCTCCGCGCCCATCCATCACAACCACAGCCGCATCTTCAAACCCCGAATAGGAGTAAGCGCTCAACGCATGCGCCAAATGGTGATCCACAAATCGCATCCGCGCCTTCGTCGCTCCGAATATCTGCGAGAAGCGCTTCGCTCCGCTCTTCTGATGCCACATGCTCAAAAAATGCAGCGTCGAGTTCAGCCCGTTCAGATACGTCGCGGGCATTTGTCCCGAAGCGTAACACTTCAAATCGTGCCGAAATGGCGCTCCAGCAACCTGCCACCCGAAGCACACTTCATCCAACTGCGCTGCTTCGACGCGCGCAAATTCCAGGCATGCCCGAATCGCGTTCTCCGGGAAGCGCGCATCGTGTTTCAGCCGGCTGATCCGCTCTTCCGCCACCGCAAACACCAGCTCTCCGTCGCGCACAAGGCACGCCGACGAATCATGCATCTGCGAATAGTTGATCCCCAGTGTGATCATGCTGTCTCTAAATGTCGCCAGTTTCCAAATGAAAATTTAACGATTTCGCCGCACGACAATCATCGAGTGAAGCTCTTCCGCAATCGTCCAGTCCGCCGCCTTGCCGTTTCGAAAAAACTTCACGGCGAATTTTACCGGCCCATACTCCGACGTGGTCCATCCATTCTCGAAAATCCTCGCATCGTGAAAAATCACCATTCCCCCCGGCCGCACGAACCGGCTCCAATCCTGCCAATCGCGCTCGACGGCGGCTTCCGCATGATCTCCGTCGATTAACAGCAAATCGATGGGTTCCTTCCAATCTCGCGCTGCATCCTGGCTGAACTTCTCGATCCACACAACCTTCCCCCGCGAGCTTCCACCCACCGTCTTCCGCGCCACACGCCGAATGAAGTTGAGCGCCCGAATCCGGCTCAAATGAAATGGATCGATCAAATAAAGCGTCCCTTCCTCTGCCATGCCTTCGCGGAGCGCCAGCGCCGAAACTCCTTCCGCAACTCCGATCTCTACCACTCTCTTGCACCCGCTAGCCCATTTTGTGAGCGCTGCGTGTTCCGCTGCTGTATGTTGCGCTTGCGCGGGGCGCAAACCCAGATACGCACAAACGGAATGCCGCGACCACCCGGAGTGTTTCGGCGCATCCGCCGCCGGATCCGCCTCCCCCGGCAATTGCACTACCGCATATCTCAACCGATTCTCCAAACTAATCCAGGTGTCCGGATCGCTGCGATCTCCACTTAATCCTTGCCATTCTGCGCTGCACGCAGGAATAGCCGTTCCATTTGTTGCGTCACCCGCTCCCACGTGTATCGCCGCATCGTTTCTTGCCCCGCCAGGCCAAGCTTCTCCCGCAGCCCCGCCGATTTGCACAGTCGCTCAATGCCTTCAGCCAGTCTTTCCGCGTCGGCCGATGCCACAAGCAAGCCGTTCACTTCGTCTTCCACCACATCTGCCATCCCCGAATTATTCGCCGTGACCACCGGCATGCCAGTAGCCATCGCTTCCAGCAGCGTCAGCGGCATTCCTTCCACCAACGATGGGAAAACAAATATGTCATGCGCCTCGTAAAGCGCCAGAATATCTTCTCGCTTCACAAAGGGAATGACGTTCAGGCGCTCGCGCACGTCAGCTGTAAATATTTCCTTCACCTTCTCCGCCGTGACGGAACAGCCCGCCACAGTCAGCCGTATTTCCGGATTTTTTCTCGCCGCCAATCCAAACGCGTCCGCCAGATAGTACACGCCTTTGCGATCGAGCCACGTCCCCACAAACAGCAGCTCGCAAGCTTTCTTTTCCGTAAATTCGCGTGTAATAAAAAACCGTTCCTCGACCCCGTTCGGCACATACCAAATCCGCCCAGGTTCACGCCTGTACTTCAGCTCCGAGCAAATCCAGCCCTCCCGATTGGCCACCGCGCCATAATCGGCCGTCTTGATCGAGTAGTCGTACATCTTTTGGTGGTATAGCCAATGCCACAGCCGGTTCTTCCAGCCGAAATGCCACGCCCGGCCCTTGCGCTCCTCGATGCGCATCGCGCTGACGTACCGTTCCTCGCTCCCCTGCATGGTCATCACATAAGGCGGAGCCCCCGCTGGTTTGAAGAGCGCCCGCGAAATCCCGTAAGCGCATCCGCAGGGAGCGTGCAGGTTCACCACATCAAATCTATCTCGTTCCTTCAGAATCCGCTTGGATACACCTCTCGCAAATAGCAGCGCCTCGAATCTCTTCGGCCGCGCCGGACGCTTCAGCACATCCTCCAAAAACCAACACTCCACGCTGTGCCCCCGCTTCGCCAGCTCCTCCGCGTGATTGAACACCACACCGGCCGCCCCCGCCTCTTTCTGCCGCGGAACCCCAATCGCAATTAAGATCTTCAACTCAATGCCCCATGAGGCAGCGCTTCACCTTGGTGGTGCGTCCTGCCCTGCGTCCGCTTGTTTACAAAGCTCTTTTCTTGGCTCATTCAATGACCTGAATGCCATTGAGCTCCGGTCCCATCTCACCCACCGGATCGCCACTCTGTCTTGACGTGGGGCAACTCAGCCGCAGGAAGCCAACGTTTTCTTGCACGAAGGTAAACCTCGCTCTTTGCGATTTTCTGACGTGTCCAATAGAACGTTTTCGGCGGCATCATAAGGCTCGGCAGGAGCGTTCCCATCTTGAACCATCGTTGCCATCGCGAAGCTTCCGGATATATCGCGTCATAGAGGCGCCATTCTGTCTTCAGCGTTTCCCACGGCCAACCGCCGCCCCCCATCAATCGCATCTGATCTGCTTCAGCCTGAACAATTTCTGTAATAGCTTGTCTCGCTGGCGCTTCAACACGTAACAATTCGAGCTGCTCGGTTAGGGTACTCGCCAATAGCGCGAGTGCCGCCCGTTTTCTGCCCGTTTTCTTGGGATCGTCGCTTGAAACCTGGAACAAGTTCCCTTCATGCATGCGGTAAAAGGTCAAAGGTTCAGGAAGTACCTTCACCCAGGAGAGCACGGCAGCTAGCGTGAAAAGGTACTCATCCGCCTGGACATGCAAGGCCTCCGGAACCTCACCAATCCTGCGGAGAACCTCTGCGCGTATCGTCATGCGGCTCGTTCCAAGAAAGCTCTTTCGCAATCGGAACAAACGAGCTCCCTGAAGATTGCCAGCGCTGAAACGAAAACCTTCATTTAGAGAATCGTACTGTTGAAGTCCATCCAGATGCGCAATCACTATGCCGTGCCCTACCAACCCGAGAGCGGAATCAGAAGCCATCTCACCAGCCACTCGCTTCAGCTTCCCCGAGGCCCACCAATCATCCCCATCCAAAAACGAGACAATCTCCCCAGTGCACTCCGGAATCCCCGCATTAAACGCCGAAGCCTGCCCTCCATTCGCTTTCCGGATCAGCCGCAGGTGCGGCTCAAATTTTCGAACGATCTCCGCCGTTCCATCCGTCGATCCGTCGTCCACCACCAGAATCTCGCGCTCCGATGCCGGAAAATCCTGCTCCAATACGCTCGCAATCGCTTTCTCAATAAAGCGTTCGTGGTTATACGTATCGATCAGTACGCTGACAAAAGGTTTTGCCATCTGCTAGTAGGCGCCGGCCGTCCCGCATGCATCTCCACAAAAACGGGTGCTCGCGCGCCTTCGGATGTCCCAGCTAAGTCTACGACATCTCGGGCGCTGGCTCCTCCCAGGTCTTTACCGAGCCGCCCCTGGGAGTGCCGAACAACTTGGTTTAATACTGGTAGCGGTGCCCACGGCGGATGAGTGGCTTCTCAAAATAACTCCAGGAGACGCTCGCAACGGACAGCGTGAGCAATAACGCAAGGAGAGTCACCGCCACTCCTTTGGGATTGTAAACTTGCGGCGTGGCCTGGAGCAGTATTCGGTGGGCTAATTGGTTGAAAGCGTCGTGGATGATGTATACGCAATAGGATATCGTCCCAAGTTTACGGAGTAATTTCCAGCGCATCACACCAGCAACGCATCCACCCGTGTTCGAGAGAACGAGAAGTATGAGCACACAGTAAAATATCCCAAGCCAGCTGTAGCCAATCGTCACTGTCACTACGTTCGGCGGATGGGCTAGCCACCAGACCAATCCGCACACGCCTAAGAACAGTCCGAAAACGACGCGCTTTAGAAGCTGCTGATTGTCCATTATGAACCTTCCGAACCACTCTTCGCGCCACGCTATCGCAAGCAGCATCCCCCATGCGAGCCCGTCGGCCCTGCAAGGCATCCATGAAAGTGAGGCGAAAGTGCCTGGAAGCCAGTAACGAAACAGCATGAAACGGAGCAGCGGGGCAAGACAGATCGTCGCGCTTAGAATGTAAACGACTTTACGAACCGATACGAAACGAATCAGGGGCGGAGCGAGCAGGTAGAACTGTTCCTCCACCGCAAGCGACCAGGTCACAACAAACCATATCCATTGAAACTGAGGAACGCCAGATTGGAAATTCTGCAGGAAGAATATCTGCACGAGAACTTGTCGGAAGTCCCAAGTTGAGACCGCATATCGGCCCGGAATTACCCATAGACCCAGAGCGATCAACCCGGCGTAAATGGTGATCCAAAGATAGTAGACCGGCAAAATCCGATGCACCCTTCGCATGTAGAACGCATGAAAATAACTGGAAGAATTACGTGCATCGAGAAGTATCCCGCCAATCAAGTACCCCGACAGCACGAAAAATAAATCCACTCCGCTCCAGCCGGCTGTAAGCGCGCTCAGGAAATGGTGAATCCAGAATCCCAACTGCTTGTGCTCGGCATTGCCAACGTAGTGGCAAGTAATAACCATCAGTATTGCTAATCCACGCAAGCCATCAAGTTCGGAAATTCGCATGGCCGATGAAACTGAAGTTTGGAGGTGGGGCGTGCCGGGCACTTTCTTTGATGCTGGCCCTGAGAGGGAAAGATCGGTCGGAGTCATACTAGCCAGCTTACTTTACACTCCAACTTTTACGGTCTCGATCCATGAAATTTCGTCAATCAGCGCTTTCGATTCTCGGCTAGACCTCTCCTGATGAGCTAGCCTCTTGCCGTGATTTCTCTGCCGCTCCGATGCGTAAATCCGGACTTGCCGCGCCGCGCTGCAGCTCAGCCCCCGCGGTTCAGTCCCAAAATCTAGCCCCGTGCTCGCCCGCATCTCTCCAAAGCAAGCTGGTGCCGGCGCTCGGGTTCCCCTATTTAGTTTACGATATGTTCGCGCCGGTCTCTTCGACGTCTTTCCTGGCCGCCGCCCTCGGATGGGCGGAACAATCCGGCTCAGTATTCATAGCTATGCCCGCGGCGAATAAGTGGCTTTTCGAAATAACGCCATGACAGGCTGGCAACCGCCAGCGTGAGCATTAACGCGAGCAGCGTCACCGCCACTCCTTTGGCATCTTGGATTTCCGGGTCAGCGTGCAGTAGAATTTCGTGCGCCAAATGATTCAACGTACTGTGAATAATGTATACGCAATACGAAATGGTCCCCAGTTTTTGGAGCGGCTTCCAGCGCATTGCTCCCGCGATCCAGGCGCCTTTTTGTGATAGCACGAGGATCATTAACCCACCGTAGAAAAGTGCCAGCCAACTGTAGCCAATCGTCACCGTCACGGTGCTTACTGGATGCGCCAGCCACCACAGCAATCCGCACACTCCGAGAAACAACCCCAGAACGGCCCATCGCACTACCAAAAAATGTTTCTCAAGGAGTGCGGCAAACCATTCTTGACGCCACGCCGCGGCTAGGAGAATTCCCCAAGCCAATCCGTCGGCTCTGCAGGGCATCGAAAAATTCGCCGCAAGCGTTCCAGGAAACCAGTAATGAAACAACATGAATCGAAGAAATGGTGCAAGACAAATTGTTGCGATCAAAATGTAAATGATCTTGCGAAGCGGTACGAAACGGATCAGTGGTGGCGCCACCAGATAAAATTGCTCCTCCACTGCAAGTGACCACGTCACCGCAAACCAGACCCACGTGAAATGGGGCATCCCGTAGTGCACGTTCTGGAGGAAAAATATTTGAAGTGGGATTTGAGTTAGTTCTGGTCTGGTGATGGTGTATTGGCCGGGAGTAAGCCAGAGTGCTCCACAAATGAGCACTAAATAAAAGGAGATCCACAGGTAATAAATTGGCAGAATTCGATGCACTCTTCGCAGGTAAAAAGCGCGGAAGTATTTTGGAGAGCCCCTCGCATCTAGCAGTATTCCTCCAATCAAGAAGCCGGAAAGCACGAAAAACAGATCCACTCCACTCCACCCCGCAGCGAATGCGCTGATCACGTGCCGAGGCCAGAAGCCGAGTTCTCCATGCTCTGCGTTTGCAACATAATGGCAAAGGATTACCAGCAGAATCGCAAGCCCACGCAGTCCATCGAGTTCCGGAATTCGCGCAGCCGATGAAACGGAAGCGCTGACATGTGGCGCCCCGGCGTATTTGTCTAATGAGAGGGAAAGATCGGTCGAAGCCATACTGACCAACCGACTTTACACTCCAACTCACAGCCTCACAATCCAAGAAATCTTTCCAGACGTAGCCTTCAATCTCCGCTCAAATATCTCTTGACCAGCTCTTATCGAGTAGCTATTATTTGCATGGGAAGCTCTATTAATTGTTGGCGGCGGCCTAAAAGCCGCCTTTTTCTTTTTCACGCGCAAGCGCTGGCTATCGTAAGCCTATTAGAATCCGCACTTCTAGGAGCTTTGTCCAGCAACCCTTTTAGAATCTGTACTTGCGAACCACCCTTGGATCTGCACATTCTAAAAGGCTTAGTTGCGAGGGAAATACCCTGTAAGTCTATTATAATCAATATGTACGCGCCTGCCTGAATTTGCTGGAAACAAAGCACTTATAACTCCCACACAATCCGCACTTACAGGATCTCTCCTTGTAACTCCTTTAGAATCTGCACTTACAAAATTGGAGGGGGAGGGTCGGAGGCCAGCATCACCCTTGAGGAACAGGCCGACAACTTTGCTGACACCCGAGCAGACGTCCGCACTGGATCGGATTTGCAGCCACGAATCAGCCTGCTCGCATTCGCTCCGTCTTCCTAGCTTCGCTCTCGAACCATGCGATGGTTTTTCGCAATCCATCTCGGAAAGGCGTCTTCGCGCGCCAGCCAAACTCCGCCAGCGCTCGCGAAGTATCCAGGCAGCGCCTCGGCTGCCCGTCCGGTTTTGTGGCGTCCCAGCGGACTGTCCCTTCGTATCCTGTCAGGGAACAAATCAATTCCAGTAGTTTGCGTATGCTAATCTCTTCGCCCGACCCCAAATTCACGAGCTCCGGCTTCTCATATTTCTCCGCCGCGATCACGATGGCTTCGGCGGCGTCTTCCGCGTACAAAAATTCGCGCGTCGCATTTCCCGTTCCCCAAGCCGTGATTTCTGCGGCCCGCGTTTCCTTCGCCTCGAGGCATTTCCGGGTCAGCGCCGGGATCACGTGCGAGCTTTCCAGATCGAAATTGTCTCTCGGCCCGTACAGATTGACGGGCGTAAGGTAAATACCGTTGAAACCGTACTGCTGCCTATAAGCCTGCAACTGCACGAGCAATATCTTCTTCGCAAGCCCGTACGGCGCATTCGTCTCTTCCGGATATCCGTTCCAAAAATCCTCCTCCCGGAACGGCACCGGCGTGAATTTCGGGTACGAACAAATCGTTCCCGCGCAAACAAACTTCTCCACGCCGGCAATTCGTCCGGCTTCGATGGCGTTGATGCCCATCACCGCGTTGTCGTAGAAGAATCTTCCCGGGTTTGCGCGGTTCGCGCCGATCCCGCCGACCACCGCTGCGAGGTGAATAAAAATATCCGGCCGCGCATCCTTATAGAGCCGCTGTGCTTCCGATTTTTCGCGCAGGTCGTACTCGGCGCTGTGTGGAGTGCTGATTTCACGGCAACCCGCCGCGCGCAATTTCTCCACGACAAAGGATCCCAGGAATCCGTTGCCGCCGCTCAGCACTACGCGCCGTTTTTCCCAGAATCCCATTCCCGGTTCCTCAATGCTGTGAAGCTTGGCCCTCGACCGCTTCCATCACCCGCGTCACCGAGTTGTGCCAATGATTCCAGTGGCTGAATTTTTTCTCGAGTATCGCTTTTCCTCGCCCCAGCGGCCGGAGCCCCGCCGCTTCCAGATCGGCATCAACCATAATCGCCACCAGCTCGCTGAACGCGATCCGTGTCTCCCATTTCAGCTTTTCTCGCGCTTTTCGCGTGTCGGCAATCAGGCAATCAACTTCCAGCGGCCTCATGTACCGCTCCGAACTCTTCACGTGCTTCCGCCAATCCAGTCCCGCGTAGGAAAACGCCTCTTCCACAAACTCGCGCACCGAATGCGCCTCCCCCGTTCCGATGACGATATCTTCGGCCGTATCCTGCTGCAGCATTTTCCAAATCGCTTCCACGTATTCAGGTGCATAGCCCCAGTCCCGCCGCGCATCGAGATTGCCCAAAAACAAAGTATCTTGCTTGCCGGCGACGATGGCTGCAACCGCCCGTGTAATTTTTCGCGTCACGAAGGTCTCGCCGCGCCGCGGGCTTTCGTGATTGAACAGAATTCCGTTGCTGGCAAATAGTTGGTAACCCTCGCGGTAAATCCGCGTCATCCAGTACGCGTACACTTTCGCTGCGGCATACGGACTGCGTGGCTGAAAAATGGTCGTCTCGCTTTGCGGCGGCGGCGCTGACCCGAACATCTCCGAACTCGATGCTTGATAAAATCGCGTCTTACTTCCCGCCCGTCGGATGGCTTCGAGCAATCGCATTGTTCCGAGCCCCGTGATGTCGCCCGTGTATTCCGGCATTTCAAAGCTCACCCGCACGTGGCTCTGCGCAGCCAGGTGGTAGACCTCGTCCGGCGCGAAGCTGTACACCAGATTCATCACCCATTCCGTGCTGGAAAGATCACCGTGATGCAAAAAGAGCCGCGTGCTCGGCTGATTCGGATCCTGATAGATATGGTCGATGCGCTTCGTGTTAAAAGTACTCGCCCGCCGGATGATCCCGTGAACCTCATACCCCTTCGAGAGCAACAATTCTGCGAGGTACGATCCATCCTGCCCCGTAATTCCCGTGATGACTGCGCGTTTCATGTGCGCTCTTTCTTTTCGCTAATCTCCCCAAAGCGACTGACCCTCAGGCCAACAGTATCCTCGCGGCATGCTTCTTCATTGTATAAGCCGCTCCGGAAAAAACAATCAACTGTGCACAATTCGGTTCTTCGCAGTTGCCTACTCGCAGACAAACCAACGGCAGGTTATGTACTATGTGGCGGGGATGCAGAGCAAATGCCGCATCGTGTATGGATTCGACGAGTCAGGGTTTCGCGCCACTCATCCAGCCGGTGAAAATGCTTATAACCGACGACCAACGAACCCATCATGTTGAAGTAATTAATCAGCTGCAGACGCCTGGTCATCACGCCGAAGTGACTCCGGTTGGATGCGAGTAGATGCCGGAAGAATCGGATGCGTCCCGGCGGAGCGATGGCAAATTCCTCGCGCTCAAGCAGCGTGGTCCATCGGCTCAGGGTCGCGCGAACCGGTTGTTGAGCCAAATCATAACCTTGCAAACGGAACCAGTCTGTCATTCCATTGAGGAGCGCGCGAAGCGTCACGGCCCGCCTCTTTCGCCTCTCCATATCCTTATCTCTGTCTTCCTTTGCCTCCGATAGGAAATAGAGATTCGAGCCATGATACCGGTACATCGCGAGAGGCTCATCGATGGCGACCACGGGCGCAAGAAATACTGCGAGCGCTTGAATGTATCCGTCGGCTTGGATGGTGACGGCCTCTGGAATCGGCAAGACCTTTTCCAACGTAGCCTTGCGAAAAGCGAGGCTGGACATAGATGTCGGCTGGAAGGTGAGAATTTTTTCGGTGGTAGCTGCCAAGTTGCCGCTTAGGGGCAAGAAATGGCCATCGCGAAGCTCGCCTGTACGGGCGTCCAGCTCTCGCATGCGATGATGAATCATGCCCACCTCGGGATTCGCTTCAAATCTCTCTACAACGCGCCGCACCTTTTCTGGCAACCAATAGTCGTCTGCGTCAAGGAGAATTATGAATTCCCCGTGAGCCTTCTGGACGCCGAAATTCACCGCCGACCCTTGTCCGCCATTCTGTTTGAGGAAATATTGGACCCGCGAGCCATATTTCCGGACGCGTTCGGCCGTATGGTCACTCGAACCATCGTCCACCACCAGCACTTCCATTTGTTCAGCGGGAAAATCCTGCGCCAGTACGCTCTCAATGGCCTGCTCGATATAGCGCTCGTGGTTATAGGTGTCGATCAGTGCTGTAATCAGCGGTTTCACGGGCTCACCTTTCGGCGCCGTTTTGCGCGGAAGGCAACGTCAGGTTCTCAAGCGCAACGCAACCAATCAGTTTCCTCGCTTGCGGCGTATCCCGAGAGCGGACCTGAGCGGGCGTGTTACGTCCAAGAAGAAAAACCAGATGGGATGCCACACTGTGGCGAGAAAATCGGAATACCACGGCAGAGTGGGGTTTCGCTTGAGAATATTGCCGAAGCGCTTCCAATTGTTCCTTAGGCGATCTTGCGACAAAAGCAGCGGAGCATCCGAGATGATTCGCATATGTTTCCAGCCGCCCGCCAACTCAAAGTTGTACTTGGCTTCCTCGCCGTCGTAAACGCCTGCTTTGCCTTTCGGATGGTGGAGATAATCGTGGTTCTGATGAATTGCGACTACGACCGCAGATGCGTCAATTACTGGATTCCCGGACTCAATTCCTTTCCAGACCATCCAGTTGTCCCAGGCAGCGCGGCCGATCAGAAGAGGCGGAAGGTCTGGTCCAAAGAGCCCCTTGGAAAAAGCGAAATAATCTATGAACCACGGCGGCCGTTGCTCATTTTTCTCAAATGCCCGTCTGCGCATCTGCTCCGCCCAATCCTTGGCCGAAAAATCGATGGGCTCGTTGACTTTCGCGTCCCAGCGTCTGCCCAGCAGCAGAAATCGGGCATATTGCTTTTTCATTCGTTTGAGGGCTTGGCGAAAGTCCGGCAGGAAGATGATGTCGCAGTTCGCATAGCAGAGGAGGTCATGGCGTGCAATCTCCTCAGCGCGATGGAACATGTAGTCGACGCGGTTCGTGCCGAGTTCATTTTTCTCGGTATGGGATTCGTGACGAATCTCCAGCTCCCTCGCTACATCAGCCGCGCCTACATCGTCACCAAACAAAATAATCTCCACGTCGGAATCAAGAAGCTTCCAGCTTCTCAAGGCATTTCGCTGGATGACGCCGATGTGCTCCACAAACGGCTTGGCAGTCGTGAAAAAGGTAAGCATTTTCGTCGAAACGGTTTTGTGGGAGGCAGTCGTCTCGCGGGCGACTGGGGCGAGCGAGAGACGTCCTCCCCGTTGCAAGGATAGCAGCACTCGCGGACGCTCGGAGCGTCGATGACCTCTTAACGCATCTGTGGGTAACAAGGGTCCCCCGATTCACTCACCAGGTTTAGGAATTCTTCGACGCGCTCGTCGGGGAGCCCCAAATGGTTCGCATCGCAGGCATCTGTGTCCGCCGATGCAGGATAGGGAGTGCCGGCGTCGCTCAGTGCGAACCAGCGATAATTCCACTCTGCCAGAAGCTGCATGATTTCACGGGCGGCATACCCCCACGGACGTGTGCGAATATTTTCCACTTCGGCGAGAATCGCGGGCCGTGGCGCCGTTTGCAGCAGCTTTCGTGCCCCTTTCAGGACTGCCAGTTCGCCGCCTTCCGCATCCAATTTGATGAAATCCACTTGTGTGATTCCGCGTTCTGCAAGCACGTCATCCAGCGTCTTTACCTTCACGCGCAGCCGCCGCGTGGGCTCCGGCAGCGCGGGCGGCCGCAGGCTGTTGCCCCAGTCCAGCGAACCATCTACTTGGTAGAGATCCGCTTCGCCGCTCTCGGCTCCCAGTGCGCAGGCTTCAATCTCAGTATTGCGGCAACGATTTACCCGCACATGCTGAGCAAGCCTTCGGCATTCTCTGGGCGAAGGCTCAAACGCAATCACTTTCCCGTTACGGCCGACTCGTTTCGAGGCAAGCAACGTGTATAAACCGTGGTGCGCTCCGATGTCGAGCACGGTCATCCCCGGCCGCAACAGGCGCTCCACGAAGCGCGTTTCGGTCTCTTCAAAACTGTTATAGATTAGCTCGCGATCGAGTGCGCCTTTCTTCGCCAGCCACCACGCCCCAAACGAGAGACGCAGCGGAATGGGCATCTCGGGGAACACGCGTCGCGCGCGAAACGCCAGCGAAAGGTACTGCTTGCGCGCGGGCTTTGCCACAAATTGACTAAAGCGCTCAACCAGGTTCCCTCGTGCGGGAGGAACTTTGGCCCACGGATCGTGCGCTTCGCGCGGTTCGGAACACAACCGGAATCCCGCGACATCCACCGGGGCGTTGGACGCCAACAAGACCGTTCGCTTCCGCGCATGGTCTTGCGTGTCGCGATAATCGTCATGTCTCGGCAGCGGAATCACCCGGTACACCGCCGCAAAGCCGGCGCGGTACAGCATCTTCACGATGCTGCCTTCGCTCGGGTAGCACGCCATGTCCGTCAAACTCTGATCCTCGGTACGCGGCTCTTCCCGCAGCAGCATGGACGGCTTCTCACCAGGGATGCACATGCTTTCGAGCAGCAAGCATTTTTCCGTCAACGCGCGCAAATTGCGCAACGCTCTCAACGGGTTCTCCAGGTGATAGAGCAATCCGCAGCAAAGCACAAAATCAAATCGTCCCAGTTCACGGATGTTCGGATCCTCGATATCCGCCGTTTCGAAGGGCAATCGCGGAAAACGCTTCCGCGCCTCGATCACATTTTCCTCGCGCCCATCGAAGCCACAGACATTCAGCCCACACTCCTCGAGCGTTTTTGAGAAAAATCCCACGCCGCAGCCGGCGTCCAGCGCGCTGGACAGCTGAAATACATCTTTCAGTCTTCCGACCACGCGCCGGATCGTCTCCGCACGCGCCGCAATCAACCGGCGATAGTGCGGCAGGTCAAAGGGTGAAAGCTTCAGCGTGAATTCCGTTGTGATCGTGGGCGCCGCAGTCTCCGCCTCGGCGCAGGGCATTCCATGGATGACGGACATGGGGCTGGACTCCATGTCGGCGTTATTCCCGAGGGGGCTGTCGGGCTCGCCAACGTTCGCGCGCTTCAGCGGATCTGTCGCGTTCGAACCGCGCACAGCCGCAAAAGCCCTTTCTGCCGCTCTCTGAAGTTTTGCTAATGGCCAGTAAGAATAGCGCGACTAGAAAGTAGGCGAATAGTAATCATATCCAGCCCGGAATGCAAGAGTATTTATTGTAAGGTACTCTACTGGTTGTTTTATTCCGTCCCTCCCGCCCGCACGGGCTCCTCTACGCCCTCGGCCGCCACGCTTTGCCGATTCGCCCAACCTACAAAGAGCCAGCAACTTTTCTCCCGTTTCGTGTTAAAAATGTTCGGGGTCTCAGCTCCTCCTAAACTCTCTCGAAGGAATACTCGCGTGTCCAAAATTCGGCTCTTGGAGTTTCGCTCGCTCGCTCTTTGTGTACTTCCTCTGCTCCTCTTCGTCGCCGGCTGCTCGAGCAACTATTCGGCCCCGCAAACTCCCGCCGTCACCATCGCCCCCAACCCCGTCACCTTCACGGCCATCTCCCAGGGCGCCACCAGCGCTCCCACGATGGTCGTCGTCACCAATTCCGGCAACGCCGCCCTCGCTATCTCTTCCGTCGCTTTCGGCGGCTCCAACACCGCCGATTTCACCAACTCCAATTCCTGTTCCGGCTCCATCGCTCCCATGGGCACTTGCAACATTTCCGTCACCTTTGCTCCCGCCCATTCCGGCTCGCTCTCCGAAACCATCACCATCACCGACAACGCCTCCAGCTCCCCTCAGGTCATCAACGTTTCCGGCACCGCCAATCCCATCGCCATCACCCTCACTCCGCCCGCTTCCGCCATCGGCGTAGCGCAGTCTCTGCAATTCACCGCCACGGGTGATCCCAACGGCGTCAGCTTCTCTCTCGCCGCTTCCCTCAATTCCGGCCCCGGCGCGCTGGCCCCTCCCGGTACCATCGACTCCACCGGCCTTTACACTCCTCCGCCCGGCTCTCCGAGCCTCATCGTCACCGTCACTGCTACCAGCAAGACCGATCCCACCAAGTCCGCCTTCGCCAGCGTCAACGTCGTCGCTCCCGGCGCCTTCTCCCCCACCAATAACGTCCAGGTCGCTCAATATTCCGTGAACACCGCCGCTCCCGCCAATGTCAGCGTCCAGTTCGGTCTCGACACAAATTACGGCCTCAACACCTGGACCGTCCCCACCGGCCAGTTCGGCGGCCTCCTCTCCACTCCTCTCTACGTCGCCGGCATGAAGCAGTCCACTCCCTACCACATGCGCGGCGTCATCCAGTTCGCCGACGGTACCAGCTTCAACGACGCCGACTTCACTTTCACCACCGGCGCTCTTCCCGCTGGAACCGCCCCCAACATCACCGCCACCACAACTGTGGGCATGACTCCTCAGCCCGGCGTCGAACTGCTAGACCTCATTAACTTCGGGGCTTCGACGGGCCTGTCCCCGCTTGCGGCCACTGACTTAGCGGGAAACGTCATCTGGACTTACAGTCCGGTCTTGTCTGCAGGCGTCTTTGCAGACCCGATCAAGCTACAACCGAACGGAAACTTCGTCATCAATTTCAATGGCGGGCCTACTGACGGGGCTAACTCCATGATGCAGGAAGTCGATTTAGGGGGAAACGTCATTTGGCAAATGACGGGAGCACAGCTCAACACCGCTCTCGCTGCGGCAACCTGCGCGGAATGCAACGTCACCGTGATCGGCACGCACCACGATTTTGTCATCCTGCCGAATGGACATCTAATTGTCATTGCCAGCACGCAGCCTCCCGGCCTTCCTGTAGTCGGCGACGTGATCATTGACCTCGGAGATATGGAAAATGTCGGCGGCAACAATCCCGCTCACACTCCCCAGCCCGTGTGGGCTTGGAATGAATTCAACCATCTGGATCTTAACCGTCGGCCATTCTCACAATCGGACTGGACCCACACCAACGCCATCCTCTATTCCAAGGACGACGGCAACCTCATCATTTCCATCCGTCATCAGAATTGGCTTGTCAAAATTGATTACGCGAACGGCGCTGGCGCTGGCGACATTTTGTGGAAGCTGGGCGCGGTGCTTCCCACCGATACGACCATGCAGGACACGGCCAATTTCGCCCTCCTGAATGCGGATGGCACGCCCGACACCAACCTGCACGACTGGTTCTTCGCCCAGCATGGCCCTTCGTTCACAACCTCGAATACCACCGGCAATTTTGGCCTGACCCTCTTCGATAATGGCAATGATCGCGCCGTCGTCGATGGCGCCGGCGGGGGCTGCGGCGCCGGTCAAACCGTCGCCTGCTACAGCACCGTCCCCATCTTCAATATCGACGAGACCGCTATGACCGCACAATTTCTCATCCATCCGAACGCGGAGGACTACTCCTTCTTTGGCGGCAACGCACAAGTGCTCCAAAATAACAATTTGGAATACGCAGAAGCCAGCAACGGTTCTCTGGCCGTTGGCAGCGGGACAATCCTCGAAGTTACCCAGAGCTCCACACCGCAGACAATCTGGAAAATGGTAATTGCGGGACAATACGCGTATCGCGGTATGCGCATCGGGAGTCTGTATCCCGGCGTTCAGTGGTAACGAAACTAAGAGTGCGCGTCCAAGCTCAAAACTTACGACTTTCAGAACCGGGAGCCATTTCCCTTGGATCTGAGCCCGAGTGCGTGGCGTACCGGCCTCGTCAGGCCCAAGGCGAAGTGCCAGGCAGGTAGCCAGAGATCATAAAGCAAGGGTCGGCCTATCTGCCTTAGTCGCAGGAGCGGCACATAATGCCACAAGTTTCGCTTGATCCGGCCAGCAGAGTCGACTCGATGAGTTGCGCCTAGGATGGTCCTTGTGTGCTTGGCGCCGCCGATTGCTTCGAGATTCCATTGGGATAGCGGGTCTGTGCGCCCTCCCTTACTCCGGCCAAATCTCGGGTTGTAACCATGATTCTGGTGCACCGCCGTAACGTACCGGCTGACATCGATCACCGGCACGCTCGCGGCGGATAGGGCCATCCAAACCATCCAGTTATCCCAATAGCAATGGCCGACGATAAGTGCCGGCATGGAGTCGTACAAGCCCCTATTGAATAGAAAAAAGTCGATCCAGCGGTCGTCCTGCTGTATCCCCGTGCTAACTGCCAGCCTGCGCAAATCCCGATCCCAACCCTCTTCCTGAAAATCGATAGGGGCCGTCACGTCCGTGTCCCACCTTCGACCCACAGCGAGGAAACTCAAGCTCCATGAGCGCGCAATTTCAAACGCCTTCAGGAAATCCTTGAACAGTACGATGTCGCAATTCGAAAAGCACACATAGTTATGCCGCGCTATTTCCTGAGCCCGCGCGAACATATAGTTCAGGTACTTCGCGCCGCTCTCATGCCGCTTCACCTGCGGTTCGTGAATCAAGCCCAGCTCCGCGCAAACCTCCGCTGCGCCTTCGTCATCCCCGAACAGGATCACTTCAATGTCGGGGTGCAACAGTTTCCAGCTTTGGAGAGCGTTGCGCTGAATGATCCCGTCGTGCCCGACAAATGGTTTCGCTGTGGTGAAAAAAGTGATCATTTTCTACTGGCCAGACTGCTTATACTTTCTGCCGCGCTGTCTGCGACTCGACGATCTCCTCCAGAATCCTATCGAGCCCTCGAGTGATATCCCATTTTGGATAATGGCTCTTGAATTTCGCCAGATTCGAAATATAGCAAATGTGGTCCCCTCGCCTCGGCTCATCCACGTAGTGCCAGTCCAGCTTGCGGCCGGTGAGTTCCTCGATTCTTCGGATCGCCTCAATCATCGAAATGCTGTTGCCGCGTCCGCCTCCCAAATTGTAAACCTCCCCGGGTCTCGGGTTCGCCGCGAATTCCTCAATCGCCCGGACGACATCGTGACTGTGGATGTTGTCGCGTACCTGCTTGCCCTTGTATCCGAAAACCGTGTAACGGCCCCGCGTCACGGCCACCTTCACCAAATACGAAAGGAAGCCGTGCAGCTCCACGCCGGAGTGCGAAGGGCCCGTCAGACAGCCGCCGCGGAACACACCCACATTCATCTGAAAATATCGGCCGTACTCCTGCGCCATCAGGTCCGCCGATGCTTTTGATGCTCCGAAAAGCGAATGCAGCGTCCGGTCGATTCGGCAATTTTCGCTGACCCCATCGAAATCCTCCGGCCGCGCATACTCGTACCTCGTTTCCATCTCTTTGATTGGGATCTCGTTGGGCGCATCTCCGTAAACCTTGTTCGTACTCATCAATACGAACGCCGCCTCTGGGCAGCGCTGCCTCGTCGCTTCCAGCAAATTGACGGTACCCAGCGCGTTCACCTCGAAATCCAGCAGCGGAATGTCGCGAGCCTTATCGTGCGAGGGCTGAGCCGCGCAGTGAACGATCAGGTCGAACCGGTTTCGTCGAAACAAATCCTCGATCGCCGCACGATCGCGAATGTCGATGTCCGCGTGCGCGAAATGCCTGGTTACACTTTTTAAACGCTGCAAATTCCAGGCAGTGTCCCCCGCCGGACCGAAAAATGTCCGCC
>DATJXZ010000111.1:0-8443 GCA_035499815.1 Candidatus Solibacter sp.
ATCTCCGTGAGGTCGCCCACCTGGATTACGATCTTCTCGGCAAGTGAGGGGAGTGATTTGCTCATGTTCTTCTTTAGAGTCAGCCTGCCTAGGATTCCGTCGCCGAGTCTTCGGGATACTTCACATGGCACTTCGGCCAGCTAGTCGCGAACTCCTGAATATCAGGCGCAATCACAACTTCCTTGCCCATGCGGAGGCCCACTTCCCGGCATGCCGTGAAAGTAGCTTCGCAAGTCTCGCGCCCCCTAACCAACTCAAGCCGATTCGCGTGCGGCTCATCAGCAAGAAAATGCATTCCAACGCATCGTTCCGGACAAAACGTCACACCGGCGATGTCCGTGATGGAAAGCAAAGTGGTTGTGCTTGCAAAAATGGCCCCGGGCTTGGCGAACTTGTCGAAGATCGTGAACAGTTCGAGCTTCATCTCCAACTCGTCGGAAACAGCTTCGATAATCAAGTCGGCCTCTCGCGACGCATCTTCGGCCGAGTTTGCCGCGCCGAGACTCGCCAGCGCCGCGTCGCGAGCGCCTGCGTTGATCTTTCCGAGTGCAAGGTCCTCGCCAAGCATCTGCGCAATCCGTCTCATTCCCCGCTCGAGCGCCACAGGCGAAATATCCTCCAGAATGGTGCGGTATCCGGCAAGCGCGGAGGCATGCGCGATTCTCCGGCCCAAGTCCGTCGCGCCTACGATGGCAATCGTTTTTATTTCCATTCTTAATAGCGCGGCACGCTCGGATCGATCTCTGCCGACCAGCGCTCGATTCCACCTGCCATCGACCTGGCTCCGTCAACGCCCTGTTTTCGCAGCCACGCCGCCGCATCCAGGCTGCGCATTCCGTGATGGCAGTAGCAAATCACGTCGCCCGCATCCATCAGCGAATTCAAGTTGGCGGGTATCGTCCCCAGCGGAATCAGCTTGGCTCCCGGTATCCGGCAAAGCTCGTACTCCCACTTCTCGCGCACATCGACGAGCAGCAGCTTTTCGCCGCGTCTGATGCGCTCGCTTACTTCTTTCGCGGTAATCTGTAAATCATCCATCTGGATTATTTGATCCTGCCAAGCGTCGTAGAGCGAATGGCTACTTCCCCTGAAACTTGGGCGGACGTTTCTCGAAAAATGCGCGAATTCCTTCGCTGCAATCTTCCGAATGAAAACACTTCATCTGCACTTCGACTTCATGATCGAGTGCCTTCACCAACGCTTCTCTCTGGCTTCCAAACAGAACTCTCTTGACCGCTCGGATTGCCATCGGAGGCCCTTGGGCAATCTTCTGGGCCAGCGACTTCACTTCCGCTTTCATCTGCGCCGCAGCCACGACTCGGCTGACGATTCCCAGCCGCAGCGCCGTCTGCGCATCAATCATCTCGCCTGTGTAGAACATCTCGGCAGCTAGGGATGGACCGACGAGTTCTGGAAGAAAGTACGTTCCTCCATAATCCGGAAAAAGTCCTACGCGCGAGAAATTCTCTCCGAACGTGGCCGCATCCGCCGCAATGCGGATGTCTGCGGCGAGCGCAATGCTCATCCCGGCCCCTGCAGCCGCGCCATTCACCCCCGCGATTACCGGCTGCGGCATCAGCCTCATTTTCAGCACGGCTTGCATCCCCGCCCGCAGAATCGGCTCCAGCTCGGCGGTCTCGTTGCGCTCGCGTCCGCGGCCAATCGCGGCGAGGTCGCCGCCCGCGCAAAATGCCCTGCCCGCACCGCTCAACACCACCACGCGAACGGAATCGTCATCGGCAATCCGCGCAAGCGCATCGTTCAGCGCAGTGGAAAGTTCGCTGTTCAGCGCGTTTAATTTGTCGGGACGATTCAGCAGGAGGGTCGCGATGCCACCGTGCTTGCTTTCCAGAAGGACCGGGCCGCCAGGAATCGCTTTGGCTGCGTCACTCATAATATTTCTCCGTACTAGCGTCCCGAGTTGTCATGTCCCTTGGTGTCGCGTTCCTTTTCGATGCGCGCCACGAGCTGGGCCAGCTTGCGGAAATGCTTTAACTTTTCGCCTTTTCCTTGAGCGTTCTGTCCGCTCGTGGAAGGCAGCACGTACACCCGCGCGCCATAGAGCGTCTCTTTTTGCAGGCCGAACTTGCACTTGCGCTGTGAGAATTGTTCGTAGACGATTTTCCCGTTGAATGCAACCACGTGGGGCGCGAACTCTTCCAGCTTTTGCGAAAGCACGATGCGGCCTTCGGCGAAATCTTCCCGGGTCAGTTCTTCCACACCCTTGGTCGGGCGTTTGACGAGGTCGGTGAGCCCGATTCCGAACTCGATCACGCGCTTGTCGTCGTGATAATCGAACGGCTCCGGTACGACGCCGCCTTCAAAAAGGATCGGCCAGAACTGGTTGCTGCGTCCCGCGTAGTAGTGTCCGACGCGCACCGAGGACTCGCTCGGATTACATCCGACGATCACCAGTTTCATTCCTTTCCGCAAATGGTCGGGGAGTGTTCGCATGTTCCTAGTGTTGCCTATTTTCGTCGCCAAGCGCCAGCGATTCGGTTCGCAGGGTCCGAACGGTCAAGGTATCCCGCGTTGGCTCTGAAACAAGCCGGCCAGCAGAAAAATACCCGATCTTCAACGAATCAGACTGTGATCCAGCGCACAGTGAGGGCCAGTAAGCTGTGGTACTTCCAAGATGCCGGCAAGATGGAAACGGGGGGAAAATCCGAGGATCTCGATAGCCCATGGTTCTTCAGGGGAACGCTCGACAAAAACTGTAGACAGGCTGAACCCGGCTGTCAAGCGCCATGCCAGGGTCTGGCAAGGCGGCGCAACTCGATCGATAATTCTGAATCCTGAGCCCACCCTGGCTCATCGAAATAGGGGAACGAGGCGTGTGCGGCCGTGCTTTGTGCTAACTTAGGAACGGAGACACCTGGAGCGGGGCTGATGGTCAGCCCTTGGATTCTTTTGAGCACGCCGAACCCACACCGGCTTCCTTCGACGATTGCCCGCGAGGACGAGCACCTGCTCGTCGCTGCTGCCAAAGCTGGGGATCTGACTGCCTTCGAAGAGCTGGTTAGCCGCTACGAGCGCAAAATCTTCCGGCTAACCATGAACATCACCGGCAACCGCGAGGATGCCGAGGATGCGATGCAGGACGCATTCCTGAAATCCTATTCCCACTTGAAAACCTTTCAGGGCGATTCTCGCTTTTACACATGGCTTGTGCGCATAGCAGCCAACGAAGCTTTGATGCGCTTGCGGAAGCGGCGGCCCAATCAGTTCTCGCTCGATGAGCCCATCGCGGGGGAAGAGGATGAGTTCCCCCACGAGTTGAAGGATTGGGGTCCAAGCCCGGAACAGCGGTTTGCACAAACCGAGATGCGCGATATTTTGTCTGGCGTGATCCAGGAGCTCGAACCGGAGTATCGAACGGTGTTTGTCCTGCGCGACATAGAAGAACTCTCGACCGAAGAAACGGCTGCGGCTGTAGGGATATCCGTGCCGGCCGTGAAATCGCGGCTGCTGCGCGCGCGGTTAAAACTCCGAGAAAAATTGAATCGCTACTTTCAACAAGGCAGGACACATTGAATTGCAACGGCGTCATTCACGAGCTTTCCAATTTCATCGACGGCGAACTGAACGCGGCGATGAAGCGGGAACTGGAGAGTCATCTCACCGATTGCGAAGATTGCCGTTTGGTCGTCGACCAGACGAAAAAGACCGTGGAAATCTTTTGCGATTGTGAACCGATTGAATTACCCGTCGATGTGCGCACGCGGCTCCACGAGGCCTTGCGGCGCAAGCTCAGAGAAGCAACAAAATAGCTAGCGTGGTTTCGCCACCATTGCATCCGCCCACAGAGGCAGCACCCGTCCCAATCCTTTCGCTTTCGCCAGCGCATACACTTTCATAGCGGCCGCCAAATCCCACGAAGCAATCCCGTTTGATTTGAACAGCGTGACTTCCGAATCGCTGGTGCGGCCGGAAGTTTTTCCGGCGACGACATCGGAAAGTTTTTTGACACCGGTCCAGCAGATCTCGTCGCCTTGAAACGCGAGGATGAGGTCGCCGGCTTCCTGGCGCGATTGCTCGATGGAATCGACGACAATGACATCGGAGCTCTTCACGGCGTCATCATCAAGCTCGCGTTTGTGGGCGTGATTCGCGCCGATGGCGTTCATGTGAACGCCGGGCGAGAGGTCCGCGCCGCTCATCACGGGATTCGACGCTGTCGTGGCAGTGCACAGAATGTCCGCGCCACGAACGGCTTCGCTCGACGAGTTTGTCGCTTGCACGGGGATGCCCAAATGCGCGCTCATCTCTTTCGCAAACCTTTCGCGCTTCGCGGCATCGCGGCCGTAGACTCGCACTGAATCCAGCTTTCGTACCAGCGTAATGGCTTCGAGCTGCGTGCGAGCCTGGCCGCCCGTGCCAATAATGGCGGCGACGACGCTGTTTTGGCGCGCGAGGTATTTTGTGGCGACGCCGCTCGCCGCGCCCGTGCGCAACTGGCCCATGTAATCCGCCTCAATCAGCGCAAGGAGATCGCCGGATTTCATTTCGTAGAGCGGCACGAGAAATTTGAGCGACCCTCGGACAAAGGTGTATTGCTTCATGGCGATAAATCCGGCGGAGAAATCCGCTGCGGCCATGTAATGGAAAAATCCTCCGCCGGGCAATTCAAAACGCCGCCTGGGATGAACGACGACTTCTCCGGTGGCCTGCTTTCGGGAAATTTCCTCGACAGCCTCGATGGCCATCGGCATGGTAAGCACAGCTCGCACTTCGTCTTCGCTGATATGCAGCGTCATTCCGTTTTTTTTTCCTTTCGTCTAACTACGCAAATCAGGCTTCGCAATGTACACCGAACCGCGTCCCCCTCAAAAGAAACTATTTCGCGGGCAGTGGGTTGATTTGAGTTTTTAGGCTAAACCAAAGGCCCACGGACTGCTGCCAACATTCGTAGAACTGACCTTTACACGAAGAAGAATACATGCCTCAGATGGTTGCGCGGTTTTTGAAACTAACAACTGGCTGGAAGAAACTCTAATACTTGTAATCAACTTGTCATCTTCCAACAAGCAATAAATTCTGGAAGGATTTACCTCTCCAGGTGAGAGCTGCATTTCACCCTTGTCTTTCGGCAACCTCAGTGCGTCTAGAAGCACTTTGATTTGATTATCCAAGTCCCCGACAGGAGAAACGATTCTCCCAGCCACCCCAGGTCTCAGCAAAGTGATGTCTAGAGTGCAAACTAGACACCATTTCTCCAGAACCAACGGGATAAACCCAACACCACATCTTTCATAGTTTTGGGCCAGTCCATCCTGAATTTGGCCCAAAGGATCCTCGGAATGGAGGCTCGGATTTACCTTCCAGAGATTCTCCAGTTGCTCGCTTAGAGCGAGACGTATCTGATGTTTTTCCCAACTTCGTTTATTATTCGTACTTGCCGCTTTGAGCGTTGTGTCCCAGTAGACTAAAGTGAATTCCATAATCTCTCTTGCCGGAGCGTCGGGCGGGTCGAAAGAAATCTGACCTGTGCCGATTGCAGAATAACTCATCCCATCCTAATTCGTTCCGCAATAAGCAATTATCGTTCGGCCAAATGAGGTAGGGTCAAGATTCAGACCGACTCACTACCGTTTGGCGGGTGGGTTGCTTTTGGGACGGCGATCGGTTTTCTTCTTGACGTCCGCATCTTGGCGGATGCGGCGGACGACCGTCTGCATCAGACGATAAACGCGTTCCTGCGGATTGTCCATTTCATGGAAGCGAAATTCGGGCTGGCCCTTCGGGTCTTTCCCCACCGTTACCGGCAACTGGCCGCACAAGTCGTTTTCGATGAAAGCGGTTTCGTAGCGCTCCTTGCGCACGTTCCAGGTATAGACGCGAAGCGTCGTGAAATCGCAAGGCTGACCTTCGGGGCCGCGCGCGCCTGCGACGAGATATTGAGGCTTGTCGCCTGAGGCAGGATCGCTGACGCGGTTCAGCTCGAACCAGGCGATTGGGCGAATGTTCGTGGAAGTAGTCTCGTCGCGAATCGGATCGGGCAAATCGAGCTCGACGAAGCGCGCGATGACCCAGCCAGCGATGGGTACAGTCTGATCGCCGGGCCGCGTCGTGGCCATTTCCGAGGCGTTGGAATTGGATTCTCCCGGAGGGCGCGTGGCCAAAGCGCGGACGAGAAACCAATCTTCTTTCTTCGTTTCGGGCGGCTCGCTTCCGGAATCGCGCTCATCGGACACCTGAACCCAATCTGCGACAGCGCGGCCAACCACTTCGACAGGGACGCCTCGGCCAAACTGATAAAGACGCGCCTGCGTACGTCCGGGGGCGACGCGAAGATTGGTTTGGACTTTGGTGCGGCCGCTGGCCTGCACGACCATCGGGGTAACTTGCTTGAGCAGCTTGATGCTGCGCTGCCAAAGCGCGGGCTCAATCAAGTAGCGCCCTTCCACCCAGCCCAATTCGCCGGCTACAGTGCGCACCTTGACGTTGTCGTTACGGCGTCCAACCACGTCGACGCGGTCGCCATAATGGAGGGTGTCCAGCGGCTCGCGCACTTGCGCGACGCTGCTCCACAGAGTTGCCGTGCGTTCGCCTATGTAGGCTTCGCCGAGCGATTCGTGCTTTGGACGGAAATACCACGCCGCCACGACTACGAGGAGAAGCAGCGGGACGGCGATCAGGAGTTTGCGCTTCATGCGGCGGTCCAATGGATCGGATAGATGAGCACCCATGCGGCGCGGGCCTTGTTAGCGGCACAGGCCGGCAAGGTAGCCATTTCGACGAGCGGGTAGCCGGTTGGCATCAGAATTAGAAATCCTGCTTTTTCTTCACTAGGAATTGTACCTGATTCCCGGCTGTCTCCGGGGGGCGCCTTGCCCAGTTTGCTTTTCTGCTAAAATGCGGTTGCGTTCAACCGTTTCACCAATTCCGGTTCAAAGGACCTCGATGAAATCTCTCAATGCCTTGCAGCCGCTTGCTTTGCTATTGCTCCGAGCAGCTTTCGGCGTGATCTTCATGGCACACGGTTATCCTCTGCTGGTGCACGGAACAAGCACGACGCAAACGCTTTTCGTGCAGCACGGTGTTCCCGCCAGTTTTGTGTATGTTTCCGGCGTGCTGGAACTTTTTGGCGGCGGATTGCTGCTGCTGGGGCTATTCACGCGAGGAGCGGCGCTGCTGCTGGCCATCGAGATGGTCTTCTTGATGTGGAAGGTTTACCCGCCGCACAGCTATCTGGTTGTGCATGAATACGCTTATCCGCTGGCGGTGGCGGCGGGATGTTTTGCGCTGGCGGCTTTCGGTGCGGGGCTATTCTCGGTGGATTATCCGCTCTTTGAAAGCGGCGGGAAGTCGCGCGGGCCGCGGAATCCGAAACCTGGCAAATAGCGCATGGCTCAGGCCGCGTCAAGCCTTGCGAAGAGTCGGGAGTGTCCGAATTCCGGTCGGGTATTCTCGAGTCGCCGACCAGAAGGCACCTGGCTGAATCTCACGCAGGTGTGGTTCGCTAAGAGTAGGAGCTTTTGCCGCGGCATCACTCGCAAAAGCGGGAGCAGGGCTCCCGCACTCCGGATTAGGGTACCGCCGAAGAGTCTGTTAACACGGAGTTCTCCGAGTTCACGGAGTTTGGCATCAAGTGCGACGGATTCCGAAAGAGTTGACGGCTGCGCCGAAGTCATCCTGCGATCGCATTCGAGGAAGTCATCGAAGCGAACCGTTGCGGCACTAGGATGATTAACGCCGTCACCGGTAAAGTTGAATTGGCCAAAGGGACTTTGCAGGTAACGTGACAAATCAGGACTTGTAGGTCCAATAGAAAAATCCGCGCCCTTTCGAGAAGTCGAGAGCAAAGAGATAAATACCCGTATCGACGGCGTTGGCGGGCCTTTCGACGACAAATAACTGGAAGCCCGCATTGTGAATCTTCTCCACTTCTAGATTTCCTTCGAGCACTGATGGCCACCACGGCACACGAGGGCTTCGTACGCCCTTCATTGGTGGCGGCAACGCATCAAGACTCTTCAGATTCTTTAGAAGATTTTGTGAGTCAGTGGGAAGAAATTCAAATGCACACCACTCCTTCGATGGGGAAAGTTCACCGACAACGTGAATGCTGCGGGAGCTTGCTGGAAGTAGGTCGTCTGGTATCCAGCTTTGGGCACTTGCCTCGGCATTTCTTACGTCCGCGAGCGAGCCGTAGAACGATTCAAGGCGGTCACTGTGGCACGCAACAAGAATGGATACAAGACCGGAACCAAGGACGGACGCAAATAGAAACCTTTTTGTCGCACGCATGAAGCTAAGAATACGCCTTTTTTCCGAGACCGCCGTCGCCGTCGTGACGCCAAGGTCCTTCCATGAGAAGGCTGGTGAGTGTCAAGTATGTTTTTCTTTCTTGTAAGGATGTTTTTGTTTTTCTCTTCCTCTCTGTGAGTTCCTGCCCTTGAGCCAAGCCGCTCCTGTCGCCACCCTTCCATCCGCACTCTTT
>DATJXZ010000112.1:0-67979 GCA_035499815.1 Candidatus Solibacter sp.
TACTTGTGGAATCGCATCGAAAAACAGGAACTCGTCGCAGGAATCGCGGGGTGAGGTGGAGAATGCAAAGGAAAACAAGAGTGCCCGTACTCGTTTCGGTGTTTTGCACGGTTCTAATGTTGGCCGCGGCTGGCGTCTACGCGGAACTGCAGAAGGGCCATTACCAGCCAGCAGCCCTGGGGCAATCCCAGCAGGCTGGGCTCAGTGAGAGTTTGCCAGACTCACAATACGGAGGAAACGCATACCCTCTCTATCCGCCGGAATTAGCGGCAGGAGAAGGCAAAGCAGAGGTCGAAGGCTACTGTAGCGTTTGCCACAGCACGCGTTACATTACGATGCAGCCGCCATTGCCCGCGGCAGCGTGGGAAGCGGAAGTGACGAAGATGAAGAAAGCTCTTGGCGCGACAATCCCCGATGAGGCCACGGCAAAGATTATCGGCTATCTCCAAACACACTACACGCCCGAGACGAGGAAGGAGTAGGAGCGCACATTTCGAGTTTCAGCCCCAAGAATCAGCGCCAAATGAAAAAGCCCCCGAGAAAATCGGGGGCTTTTTTGTAACACCTAGATTTGCAACACGCCCTGCTCGGGCGGGGCAAGTCTTGCCCTCACTCGAATTGGTTACTCGTGGCTGCCGGAATCGCCGCCGGAATTTCCTTCGCCGCCGGTGGGGCCCTGGCCGCCGCCGCCGCTGGCGGCTGCTTTCTGCTGCTTTTCGCGGGCTTCCTTGATTAGGGCTTTGCGCGAGAGGCGGACTTTGTTGCCCTCGATGGAGAGAACCTTTACGAGGACCTGGTCGCCAAGTTTCAGCTCGTCGCGGACGTCGCGGATGCGATGTTCGGAGATTTCGCTGATGTGCAGAAGGCCGTCGGTGCCGGGGAAAAGTTCGACGAACGCGCCGAACTCCGCGAGGCGAACGACTTTGCCAAGATAGGTTTTGCCAATTTCGGCGGAAGCGGTGACGTCGCGAACCATTTGCAGGGCCGCATCGCCGCCGGCGCCGCTGGTTGAAAAGATGTGCACGGTGCCGTCTTCGAGGACGTCGATTTTGACGCCGGTGGCTTCGATGATGGACTTGATTTTCTTGCCGCCCGGACCGATGAGGTCGCGGATCTTGTCCTGGGGAATTTTCAGCTTGAAGAGTCGCGGAGCGTAGGCGGAAATTTGCGTGCGCGCTTCGCTGAGCGTCTTTTCCATGGTGTCAAGAATTTGCAGGCGGGCTTTTTTCGCCTGAGCGAGGGCTTCGCGCATCATGGGGATGCTGATGCCGAGCACCTTGATGTCCATCTGAAGGGCGGTGATGCCTGCGCGAGTGCCTGCAACTTTGAAGTCCATATCGCCATAATGATCTTCCGCACCGGCGATATCCGTAAGGATGGAATACTTTTTGTCATCGCCAACGACGAGACCCATGGCGATACCCGCACAAGGAGCCTTCAACGGAACGCCCGCATCCATGAGAGCTAGCGAGCCGCCACAAACGGTGGCCATGGAAGAAGAGCCGTTGGATTCGAGAATGTCAGAAACGAGGCGCATGGCGTAGGGGAAATCGGCCTCAGGTGGAAGCAGATTTACTAGAGCGCGCTGCGCGAGAGCGCCGTGGCCGATTTCGCGACGCCCGGGGCCGCGAAGGAATTTCACTTCGCCCACGCTGAACGGCGGAAAGTTGTAATGCAGCATGAAGCGATTGAACTGATCCTGCTCGAAGAGCAGGTCGAGGCGCTGCATATCTTCCTTGGTACCGAGGGTAAGCGTGGCAAGGGCTTGGGTTTCACCGCGGGTGAAAAGCGCGGAGCCGTGCACGCGGGGAAGCAGACCGACTTCACAGGAGATGTGGCGAATCTGGTCGAAAGCACGGCCGTCGGGTCGGCGGCGAGCGTTCAGAACGTCATCGCGGAAGATGTTTTCGCGGAGGCGCTCGAAAGCGCGCTTGGTGAGGGTTCGCTTTTCGTCCATCTCCTTCTTCGGTTCTTCGGGGATGGCTTTGATGATTTCTTCTTTAAGTTCGTCGACGAGGTGATAGCTCTCATGTTTGGGATGCTTTTCGGTATTGAGAGCATCGCGGAGCTTCGCGCCGTGCTTTTTCTCGAGATCCTTGTAGATCGCTTCATCAAACGGCAGCGGCTTGACCACAACTTTCACGGGCTTGAGCTGCGCGTGGAGATCCTTGATGGCCGCGACGATTTTCTTGACCTGAGAGTGGCCGAACTCGAGGGCATCGACAACGGCCTCTTCGGATACTTCGAGAGCCCCGGACTCGACCATGACGATGGCTTCTTCCGTTCCAGCGATGACGATATTGAGCAGGCTCTTCTTTTGCTCGGCAACGGTTGGATTGGCGACGAGCTGGCCATCCAAAAGGCCGACACGTACGCATGCAATGGGCTTTTCAAACGGGAGATCGGAACAATAAGAGGCAGCTGAGGCCGCGGTGACGGCGATGACGTCAGGATCATTGTCGCTGTCCGCGGAAAGCACCATCGCCACGATCTGTGTTTCGTTGCGCCAAGACTCCGGAAACAGCGGGCGCATGGGGCGGTCAATCAAGCGGGAGGTGAGAATTTCCTTTTCCGAAGGACGGCCCTCCCGCTTGAAAAAGCCGCCGGGAATCTTCCCGGCCGAATAGGTATTTTCACGGTAGTCGACGGTCAGCGGGAGAAAATCGCGGTCGTTGGCCGTGGGCGCCATGCAGGCGGTGGTGAGCACAACGGTGTCACCGTAACGCGCGGTAATCGAGCCGTTCGCTTGCTTGGCAATTTTCCCAGTTTCGAGAATGAGGGCGCGCCCTCCAACTTCCACGGAAACCTGGTGTGGTGCGGGAATGTGCGTATTTTCAGACATAAATGTTCATTTCCTTTGGTCCCGGCCGAACCGGGAGCGTATTCAGCGAGTCCGCAGGAGAGACGACCGTGCAGGGCGAGTGGCCGCGTTGCGGCTTGCATACAAATTCCCTGCTTCGAGTAGGTCGGCAAAAGCCTGGCCTGGATAACCCCAGAGAAGGAAAGAGGCGAGAAACTCGATGGGACGTTCAAGCGAGCCGGATTACACCACGAGAAACGCCAGCCGAAACGCAGCCGGAGACCTGGAAATTTCACTGTCAGCGCAAAGAACCGCAGAGCTGGCAGACAGACTTCGCGTGGAAGTTGTCCATTCGTGAAAACGCAGAGGCTTCCGCCCGATGCAGCGATTGAATTTAGGGCAGTTACTTGCGCAGGCTAAGACGTTCAACAATCTCGCGGTACCGATCCGGGTCACGACGGTTTAGATAGTCCAGCAAACGGCGGCGCTTATTGACCATCATGATCAAGCCGCGCCGGGATGCATGGTCTTTCACGTGGGACTTGAGGTGCGTTGTGAGGTAGCTGATCCGCTCGCTCAAAAGTGCAATCTGGACTTCCGGTGAGCCAGTATCTTTCACTTCCCGCCGGAATTGTTCGATCAACACCGCTTTGGCTGTGCTCAAGTGCCCCTCTCCGTCGTCCCCTGAATTTTTCCTCTTCTCTTCGACTCATTCAGGCTAACACAAATACGTTTTGAGTGTAAAGGAATGTAAACAAACTTCGAGCTGGGAATTTTTGAAGATTGGAAGCATTCAGTGTTGCGTTGCGGCGGTAAATTGGATTGAATGCTTGGTGCGAGTGCAGAACTGGATTCGGAGGAGGATAAAATGAAAAAGCAAATCGCAGTGATGAGCGGACTTTGTCTGGGACTGACTTTGCTAGCGGTGCAGGCGTACGGCCAAGCGGACAAAAGCAAGCGGCCAAGTCCGCCTGCAAAAGCGGAATGTGATCTGGGCGGAGGCAAGACGCTGACGGTGGACTACTCGAGCCCACGTGCAAAAGGCCGGAAGATCTTCGGGGGACTCGTTCCGTACGGAAAAGAGTGGCGCGCAGGAGCAAACGAGGCGACCACCTTTGTGACGACGGAAGATTTGAGAGTAGGCGGAAAAGACGTTCCTGCGGGGAGCTACACCCTTTTCACAGTTCCGGAAGAGCACAAGTGGACGCTGATTATCAGCAAAAAGACCGGAGAATGGGGAATCCCTTATCCCGGAGAGAAATTCGATTTCGTGCGCACGGAGATGAGCGTCTCGGGCGTGCCGGAACATGTTGAAGACTTCACGATTGCGTTCGAAAAGAGCGGCAACGGCTGCAAGATGGATATGACCTGGGAAAATACGCGGGCTAGCGTGGAGATCGAGAAGAAATAGCGGTGTGAGGCGGGCGTTTTCGCCTACCCAGTTTCTCAGCGATTAGCAAAAACAAGGGACAGACACGAATGTCTGTCCCGCACGTCTTCAATGTTCAAAGCTTAGTGTTTTGGTGTGCGAACCAGCGCCAGAAATTCATCCCGCGTCTGCTTGTTGTGCCGGAAGCCGCCGAGCATGGAGCTGGTCACAGCTTGGCCGTGCTGCTTTTCGACTCCGCGCATCTGCATACAGAGGTGGCGCGCTTCGATAATTACGCCGACACCCTCGGGGCTGATTTTTTCCTGAATGGCCTCGGCGATTTGGCTGGTGAGGCGCTCTTGAATTTGGAGGCGGCGGGCAAACATATTGACGAGACGCGCGACTTTGCTAAGGCCGATGACGCGCTTATTAGGCAGATAGGCTACGTGGCACTTGCCGAAGAACGGCAGAAGATGGTGCTCGCAGAGGCTGAAGAATTCAATGTCCTTGACGACTACCATTTCGTCGTAAGCAACGCTGAAGGTCGCGCCATTGAGAATATTTTCCGCGTTCTGGTGGTAGCCGCTGGTCAGGAATTTCAGCGCCTTTTCGTAGCGTTCCGGTGTCTTGCGCAGGCCTTCGCGATTTGGATCTTCGCCGACTAGCCTGATAATTTCGCGGACGTGGCAGGCAATCCGGCGAGCATCCAGCCCCTTCTCGTCGTTTAGAATGATCTCTTCCGTCGGTTTGTCCATGGTTCCTACCTCTCGAAGCCTTCTTCATTGTCCCCAGCGTACTCGAAACTGTTGTTGGAAGTCTCCTGGATGCGAACGCGCTCGAGCTTCGCCTGTGGGAATTGTTTCAGACGTCGAAAAATCTCGATGCACAGGTTTTCCGTCGTGGGAACGGTGTCGCGAAATTCAGCAACGTCTTCGTTCAGCGACCTGTGGTCGAAAGGATCGAGCACCTCGCGCCCAACGAAGGCGTCGAGGTCGCAGAGGTTCGCGATCATGCCCGTTGCAGGATCGACGCTCCCTGATACGAGAACTTCGAGCACGTAGTTGTGGCCGTGTCCATAGGGGTTGTTGCACTTGCCGTAGAGGCGCGAGTTTTCTTCTTCGCTAAGACTTGGGTTGTGCAACCGATGCGAGGCAGCAAAACGATAGCGCCTGCCCAACGCGAGTTTGATCTCACGGTTCTGTGTGACGGAATTCATCAGGTTGCCGGGCTTCCCAAGCCGTTGCGGTAACAGTCGGCAAAGAGGTCGGGCGTCTCGTAAAGACGGACGCGATGCAGTTTTCCTTGCTTAATCTCAGGATCGAGCAAATTCCAGATGGCGCGAGCAATGTTTTCGCACGTGGGAATTTGCCCGGCGAGCTCGGGAACTTCGTAGTTCAAGTGGCGATGGTCCATGCGCTGCATCACTTCGCGGTCAAGAATGTCTTTCAAGTCCTTCAAGTCCAGGACCATTCCGGTACTTGGATCGGGTTCCCCGGCGACGGTCACTTCCAGCGTGTAGTTATGCCCGTGGCCATGCGGATTGTTGCATTTGCCAAAGATGCGACGGTTCTCCTCGGGCGAAAAATTCGGATTGTTGTAGAAGTGGGAGGCGGCGAATTCGATTCTGCGTGTGAGAAGGACCATGGATAGAGTATCGCTTATCGCTGCAATTATCTTGGCGCCCCGGGGAGCGATACCGGGACTTCCCGGCCTTTCCATTCGACTTGGCCCTTCACGTAGCTACGGTAGGAAGCGCAAAGCACACCGGCGTAAAGAGCCACAGCGGGCACATAATAAATGATGAGTCTGGGTGAGAAATGGTTACGAGTGAGTTCCGTCCGGTAGATAAATTCGCGCATCAGCAGAAATATGACTCCCAGGAATGTGAGAAACGGAATTTTTATTCCGACAAGAATTAGAAACAGAGGAATCCAGGGAATCGTGGACTCGAGCTCGCGAAAGAAGGCCGGCGGCGTGCCGCCAATTAATAGGTAAAGATTCTTTTTCCAGCCTTGCCACATGGCGCGGAAAGAGCGGTACATGCGGACTCGGACGATTCCCTGCCCCGAGCCAAACCAAAGGCGGACCCCGGCGGCTTTTGCTCGCTTAGCGAGCGCAACGTCTTCGAGAATTTCTCCGGCAATGGAAGAGTGGCCCCCAATGGAATTGTAGGCGTCGCGCTGGATCATCAAAAACTGGCCATTGGCGGCCGCGGCAGGCGTAGCGGGGTCGTTCACGGCGTCATAGGAAAAATGTTTGGCGAGACGAGTGTAGACAAATGGAATGAGAGACTTTTCGTACCAGGTTTGGGTGACTTGCTCTGGCGAAAAGGAGACTAACGCCGCGCTGCTTTCCTGAGCGACCTGCAGCGCGCGCGCTGTAGCGCCGGGCAACAGCTCGGCATCAGCGTCGGTGAAGAGGAGCCACTGAGACTTGGCTTCCGAGGCTCCGAGGAAAACGGCATTGTTCTTGCCGAGCCAGCCTGGAGGGACGTCCCGGGTTTCGAGCAGCCGCAAACGGGCATTCTTGGGCATAAGGCTGCGGACGATTTCCGCCGTTTTGTCGGTGGATTGGTCATTGACCACAAGGATTTCCGCGATTTCCGGTTGTAAAGCCAGAGATTCGATGCATGCAACGATGACGGCTTCTTCGTCCCGCGCTGGCACGATCGCTGAGACGCAGACTGACGGAGCAAGCGGCTGAGGATCCGAATTTGGCGTTATGACGGCCACGCTAACTTCTAAATGGAGGAACGGTTTCCCATCCCAGGCAGATGAGCTAGTATAGCATTTGATGAAAATCGGTCCGAAAATTCAGGCTTGGGGAGGCGTATTGGCCTTCCTGGGAATTATCGTGGTTTTTGCGCTTCCGAGCTACCGGCACGGAGAAGCGTCGGTGGCAGGAGAGCGGGCGGAGAATTTCAGTTTCCAGATGGACGGAAAGCCCGCACATCTTTCTGACCTACGCGGGAAGGTGGTGGTGCTGAATTTCTGGGGGAGCTGGTGCCCGCCCTGTATCGAAGAAACCCCGGAGTTGAACCGTCTTCAGAAATATATCGCTTCGCGCAACGCCGTCGTTCTGGGTGTCGCGGCCGACGAGGATCCGGCTGCTTACCAGCAGTTTCTTCAGGAGCACGGTGTGATATTTCCGACGTACCGGGATCCGGGCACAAAAAACAACATCTCACCGATCGCAATATCCTATGGAACGTCGATGTATCCGGAGACCTACATCATCGGGCGTGACGGCAAGATCGAGCGGAAGATCGTCGGGTATCAGGAATGGGATTCGCCGCAGATGCGGGCGTACTTCGATTCGATCCTGGGCAAGTCTTAGGCGCGGAGAATTAGGATAGTTCAGAGTGAGAATTTGCGTAAGCGAAGCGCATTGCCGATGACGGAGACAGAACTAAAGCTCATAGCCGCACTCGCAAGCATGGGGCTGAGCAGCCAGCCGAAGATCGGATAGAAAACGCCGGCTGCGATAGGGATGCCCAGCGCGTTGTAAAGAAAAGCAAAAGCTAGATTTTGTTTGATGTTGCGGATCGCGGCGCGGCTGAGCTTGCGCGCACGCAAGATGCCGCGAAGGTCGCCTTTGACGAGCGTGATTCCGGCATTCTCGATGGCCACGTCCGTGCCCGTGCCCATGGCGATGCCGACATCCGCGGCGGCTAGCGCGGGGGCGTCGTTCACACCGTCGCCGGCCATAGCCACGATGCGGCCCTGCTCGCGCAGACGCTTGATTACCTCGCCTTTTTGTTGGGGTTGCACTTCTGCTTCGAATTCTTCAATACCTAGCTCGCTGGCCACTTTGGCGGCCGTGGCACGGCGATCGCCGGTCAGCATCACAATGCGAAGGCCTTCGTTGCGTAATGCGCGAATTGTCTCCGGTGTCGATGCTTTGATTCTGTCGCTTAGAGAAAACATCCCCGCTACTTTGCCGTCGACCGCTAGATATACGAAGGTGGCGGCCGGAGTATCAGTTTCGTTTGACGGAGAATCGGCCTTCGCTGGGAGTTCGATCCCCTTCCCGTTCAAAAAGGCTGCCGTTCCGGCGAGAAGTTGCTTGTTCAAAACGCGGGCTTCGACTCCTCCTCCGGCCGTCGCGCGAAAGTCGGTGACAGGTGCAAGAGGCAATTTCTTCTCCTCGGCGGCGCGAACGATGGCGCGGGCCAAGGGATGCTCGCTCAAGCGCTCGAGGCTCGCGGCGAGCGAAAGAAGCGCGCCTTCTTGCAGCGTGCTGCCCTCGGAGACTTTGACGGCAACAAGTTGCAGCTTGCCCTCTGTAAGAGTGCCGGTCTTATCGACTACCAGTGTGTCCACTTTGGCCAGCGTTTCGAGGGCTTCGGCGTTTCGAACGAGAACACCAGCGTGCGCGCCGCGGCCAACCGCGACCATGATGGACATGGGCGCGGCAAGGCCAAGCGCGCAAGGGCAGGCGATGATTAAGACGGCAACTCCCGCGATGAGCGCGTGAGCAAATCGCGGCTCGGGACCAAATAACGCCCATCCCACGAAGGCGATTACGGCAGCGAGGACTACGCCGGGTACAAAGTAGCCTGCCACTTGGTCCGCCAGCCGCTGCATCGGCGCGCGGCTGCGCTGCGCTTCGCTGACCAGCTTGACGATCTGCGCGAGGAACGTCTCATTACCGACGCGCTGCGCTTCCATCACAAAGCTTCCGCTGGTGTTCAGCGTGCCGCCGGTGACTTTGTCACCAAAGGATTTTTCCACGGGCAGGGATTCGCCGGTGACCATAGATTCATCGACGGAGCTTGCGCCTTCGCGGAGCGCGCCATCCACGGGAATGCTCTCTCCAGGCCTGACGCGCAAACGGTCCCCCCGTTTAACGAGGTCGAGCGAGACGTCGGTTTCCGTGCCGTCCGGCGCGATCCTGTGTGCTTGTTTTGGCGCCAAGTTCAGGAGGGAACGGATGGCGCTGCTGGTTTGGCGGCGGGCGCGCAATTCCAAAACCTGGCCGAGCAGAACGAGCGTGGTGATGACGGCCGCGGCTTCAAAATAAGTTGCTACGGCGCCATGCGCGTCCCGGAACGAGGCGGGAAAGACTTGGGGGAAAACTGTTGCGACGACGCTGTCGAGATAAGCAGCGCCCGTGCCTAGCGCGATGAGTGTGAACATGTTGGGGCTGCGATTTACGATGGAAGTCCAAAAGCGCTGGAAGAATGGCCAGCCGCCCCAAACGACGACTGGGGTAGCGAGGAGGAATTCGAGCCAGTTGCGCGCGGCGGCAAAGAGAGGAAGCTTCAGCGCGTCGCCGAACATGGCGATGAGCAGCACGGGCAACGAAAGCGCCGCGCTCACCCAAAATCTTCGGAACATCGAGTCGTACTCGGGGTCGGCCTCTACCTCGGCAAGAACGTCCATGGGCTCGAGAGCCATACCGCATTTCGGGCAGGATCCGGGGCCGACTTGAATGATTTCCGGATCCATTGGGCAAGTGTAGCGGATTGACTTGCTTGGACTGGAAGCCAGAGGAGATGCTTCGTGTAGATTCTCTGGCTGCTTGTGGTGGCCCGCATGTTGAGTTGGTTCCATCCCGGCTTTGCCGGGCGCGACCAGAAACGTCTCTGGCTCCTTTTCAAACCGTTCGGCGCAGCGCTTCGAACAGAAGTAGTAAGTCTCGTCACCCTGTGAAACTTTGGCGGCGGGCTTCTGTGGATCCACCATCATGCCGCAGACGGGATCTTTCACACGCGGAGCGGAAGCCAGTATGGGCAGCCCGATTTTCTGAGGGCCGGGCGTAGGAGTCTGGTCGGACATAGCAATATATTAGATGATTTGAGGTTGCACGCCGCCACGAACTGAATCCTTGCGTGGGCTGGTATAATCCCGGCATGACACTCCTGGAAATCACTTACGAACTCCAATCCCCGCTCACGCCCGAACAACTGCGGCTTCTCGGCGAATTTTCAAATACATATGGCCTGCGACGCTTCCGCTTTGACGAGAGCAAGAAACACTTATCGTTTGAGTACGACGCTTCGCGCCTGCGCGACACGCAGATCGCGCACGTCCTCGGGCAGGCCACCATCGCCGTGACGCGTAGGGTCGACCAGGCAGCGGCGGTGGAGCAGTTTCCTGCCTAACGGTGATCTGCAAAGCGGCGAATTTTGGTGTCCCATGAATCGCTCCAGAACCAGTTCGGAACGGACACAGTGAACGTATTGTGAGGTTTCCAGCGCAGCAGGTTGAACGAGCTACTTAGGCAGTAGTAACATCAGAACGGCAATGCGGAAAAAAATGAGGCCCCCGCTTGGGATCGGGGGCCTCGGAGAGTGCGTTTCGTTGTCAGTGTCGTTTTCACACCGACGCGTGGGGTCATCCATCCTAGCTTCCCTCTCAGAGGCAGGTGGGAACGAATTGCGAAAAAATGCGAGCAAGCCCCTTCCCCCTCGCTCGCCCCTCTCCACAACTCGTCATGTGAAACGCACTCATGGGCGTGACTAATGCACGGATAGCGCCAATGTTTGCCCATTGACGAACTGCCACTAAGTTACTTATTAACAATCACTTATACAAATAGAACGCAACGATCCACGCTCCAGAACTGTCCCGGGATTTCAAATTGGAACCCTCCAAAAACTGAATCGGGAACGAGGCACTTTCTCTCTTCCTACTCCCGGGCACTGCTCAGTTCCAGGACTCCGGTAACAAAAATTTCGGACTTCCCGCGCTATCGGTTTTTTCAACCGCTGCTCGCAGTATCGGCTCATGCGCTTGCTTCCTGATCATCGGCCCCGGCGGAAGCGCGGACCGGCGGCCTTCGCTACAATACTCATGTGCCTACTCGGCTGTTCACTCGTTGTGTCAGCGGACACGCCGCAGCAAATGCGAACTGCGAAGGTGGGAACTTGCTATTGCCATTGTGCAGGTTCACGGGCACACCGGGGCTGCGTGAAGATGTGTGAATTGCCCAAATATGCCTGGAAGCCATGGGCAACGACTTGCGCCAAACCGCGGCTAAGGTTGCCCATCGAAAACCGGGACGCGGGACCGCGTTTTGAACACCCAGGCCGCAGCGAAAGAGCTCAACTCTCAAAGCCAACGGCGGGCAATTAGATCGAGCTTTGTGCCCGGATCGGTACGGGCGCGGCGGATTGCTCTGCAACTATGCCTGGAGCCTCCAGAAGCTTGGCCAAGAATTCAGGAATTTCGAAGATGGCACGGTTGTCGAGGGCCGCAACATTTTTTCGAAACTCGGACAGCTTCGCTGGATCCAGAGTCTCGCGCACTCCTTCAACGACATCGCGAAAACTTTTCAAGACAATGCCGACACGCTTTTCCGTTACCCACTCGGTGTTAAAGCGCTCTTGCGGCAAGGTCCAAGCGTTGCATTCGATGAGCACAGGCAGTTTGCGCACCATCGCTTCTGCGATGCTGCCCGGGCCCGGCTTGCCGATCAAGAAATCGGCGGCTCTCATGAGCTTGTGAACTTCTTTCGTGAAGCCAACAATATGGACTGGCATTTTCCATTGTCGAGCGCGCAATTTTGCAGCGAGTTCTTCATTGCGTCCGCAAATCAGAATCAGTTGCAGGGGCAATCGGGCGGCATCCAGGCGCTCGGTAATGTCGTACATCACTTTCGAGCCATGCCCGCCGAAGAGTACAATCCCGGTCGGAAGGTCGTTTCGCAGCCCCATCTGTAGTCGAAGTGCGGTCAGATCGACATCCTCTTCCACGTAGAAATCGGGGCGCAGAATCATTCCAGATGCTCGAAAAATGTGGGCCTCGTCATGGCCGAACGCACGCGCCTGTTCAACGGCGCGTGCGGTTCCCGCAATTACGTACTGATCCTTCATCGGTTCAATCCAGAATCGCGGTGGATAATCGGCGAGGTCCGTAATTATGGTGACAAAGGGACGATCGGGATAGACCGCCTTCCAACTCTCCAAAATTGCGCGATTAAAATGGGGAATGACGGAAACGAGGAGATCAGCCGGATGTTCATGCCAAAAGTCTTCCAGCAGGCGCACCAAGGGCCGGTGCAAGAGGCGGATGGTGGCTTGGAGTATCCGTAGGATGTATTTGCTGCCCAGGGTCCAGCCGTTCTGCAGCATGATGTTGTATTGCTGCTGAATGCGAATACCCGTTAGCTTGCGTAGAACGTCCAGCCGGTCGGTCAAGTCCTGGAATTGCACTAAGTCCAGCTCCCAGGGTCGCGCCTGCTGAGACACAATCGTCTGAAGGGCGACGGCAGCGTTACGATGTCCACCTCCGGCGTCGTGGAAGACAATGTGAATTTTTTTCATAGTTGAGAGTGTGCCATACGCTTCTTGTTCGCCGCAAAGAGCAAGCAGCATGCCATGTGGATAACTAAGGAAGTCCAATGTGTTCAAGGAGTTCCATAGGCACATTAACCTATAATTCGCGACTTCTTCATGGCCTGTTCATATCATAGATTAACAATAGTTTCATGCGCTGCGACCTCCATGTTCACTCAATCGCATCAGGCATGTGCAACACTCCCATTCTAAACCGGATCTGCCGCGAGTCGTATAACCAGCCCGCGGAAGTCTACTCTCGGCTGAAGCGGCTTGGCATGTCCATCGTTACATTAACCGACCACGACTCCATTGATGCCGGCGAGTCTCTCCGGCAGCACGCCGATTTCTTCCTCAGCGAGGAAGTGACGGTGAGAATGCCGGCTGGAACTGAAATGCATCTGGGAGTTTACGGGATCAACGAACGCGACCACGTGGAGATCCAAAGGCGCCGTAAAGATTTCATTTCACTGGTGATGTACCTTACGGAGCGGAAGCTGTTTTTCAGCGTGAACCACGTTTTCTCGGGACTAACCGGACTGCGGAATGAAGAGGACTTTTGCTGGTTTGCTTCCTATGTACCAGCCTTTGAGTCTAGGAATGGCCAAATGTGGCCCAAGGCGAATGACAGCGCGGCTCGATTGGCCTCCCGGTTGAGCAAGATTGCCGTTGGCGGAAGCGACTCGCACACAATCGCTGGTGTCGGGCAGACCTACACTGAGGTTCCGGATGCGCGGACAGCGGACGAATTTTTTGCAGGACTGCGGGCGGGCTGCGGGCAAGTTCATGGCGAGAATGGTGGCTACACAAAGTTGACCGCGGATGTCTTCCGCATCGTGTGGTCACTGTGGATGGAAAAGCCATGGACAATTGCACTTATGCCCTTCTCCCTGCTGGTTCCGGCTTTTACGGCGGGGCATTGGCTGAATGAGATTCGGTTCTGCCAGAAATGGGCGGACGTGCTGGAGAACGGTCAGAAGCAGCAGCGGATGCTCTGGGATGTGGATTCCAGCCTCGAAGCGAACTGGAGCTGAACGAGGTGACTACCATGGCTGTCGCACGCACACTCTGGGGGTTCATCGAACGGCGCGATCACCGCGTTATGCGGCGGATGAATCGCTGGCGTGCTCCGCGCTGGTTCCGCATCTGGATGATCCTGGCTACAAGGATGGGAGATGGCTGGCTTTGGTATGGGCTCGGAATCATGCTCTTGGTCGATGGGGGACAGCAAAGGTTTGCTGCAATTGGGGCGGCGGGTTGCGCGGCGGTAATTGGCATTTGTGTATTTAAGGCGTTGAAAAGGCTGAGCCAACGGCCTCGGCCTTGCCAACTTGAACCGCACTGCTGGTCGAAAGTCTTGCCGCCAGATCGCTTCTCCTTTCCATCTGGCCACACTATGACGGCATTTTCTGTGGCGCTCGTGGTGAGCTACTTCTATCCATCGCTGGAAGGTCCGCTCTTTTTCCTGGCGATCAGCATTGCGGTTTCCCGGATCGTGCTAGGAATGCACTTCTTGAGCGATGTCCTGGCGGGCATGGTTTTGGGCGCTGCGCTCGGATGCGCCTCGATCACCGCTTTTGCCTCGTTTGGCTTGGCCTAGGTTAACCTGCGACCAGACTGGGTGAATCACCGGCATAATTGCCAATCTCTATAGAGGCTTCGGGTGGGCCGCCAGCGCCTCGCGGAACGCGGCAAGATTGCTTTTATCCACGACGGCCGTCCCTGTATCCACCCATGAAGGAAGCGGATCCGCGGGAGCGGTGCGCCAGTCTTTGAACTCGTGCACGGCATTGTGATGAAGGTCATCGGCGAACCGCAAGCCGTAGTAGGCCATGACGTAAGGCTTTTGCACGACTGTCGCGTTAATCGCGCCTTTACTTATCCAATCCAACGTTTCCGGATCTTTGTCAAAGGAAACGATGGCGATTTTTCCCACAAGGTCCAAACGGTGAAATGCTTCGGCGACCCCCGAGCCGCCCGAGGCTTCGAGGCAAATTACGCCGTCGATCTTTTCCTTCTTTGCCAGCAGCGCGGAGATTCCATCATTGGCAGCGTTAGGATCTCCCTTATCGTTGATCGTCTGTGTGATCTTTATTCCCGGATATTTTTTCAACGCTTCGGTGACGCCGCGGACGCGGTCATCCAGGTTGGACTGCCCAGGAATCGTAACGATGACAATCTGACCCTGACCCTTGAGAATATCTGCCATCCGCTTTCCACTCTCTTCGCCAGCGCGGAAGCCGTCAGTTCCGACATAAAGGATGCGGTGAGAATCCGGCGCATCGGCATCGATGCAAATCACGGGAATTCCCTGGGAGACTGCGGCATCAATCGCAGGCTTTAGAAGTTCCTGGTTCGCGACCGAAACTAGAATTCCAGAGGGATGGAGCGCAACCGCCTTCTGGAAAGAATCGAGTTCGTCTTTAGGGGAGAGCGTGGTGGGCCCATCCATTTCTGCTTTGACGCCCATCACGGTTGCCGCATCTCGCAAGCCGGCTTCCGCCTCTTGCCAGTAGGGCAAGTTGATATTGGCGGCGATCAGATAATACTGCTCATCTTTCTGATGATACGGCTCCTGGCACGCGGCCAGCGCCAACGAAATAATAACGGCCGAGAAAGCCAAGCTTCTGGATTGGAGTTTCATGGAAGGTCTCCTCTGCACGACGTACCGGCTCGGGATCGATGACGAAACCAGAGACCCGAAGTTCCTAGCGCAGAAGATTACCACAAGCACGACGCAGAGCAATAACCCGCGGCCAAAATTGGCGAGGCTGAGTTGAAGAGGAAGCACGAACAGCGCAAATGGAGAGGCTGTGAGCCCGAGAAATCGCAAGCCTATTCGTTTTGCGTCCGGTTGCGGCACAGCGGTCTGCTAATCTACAGCGCGATGAAAAAGTCACTTCTTCTGGAAGTTAGCGTCGAGAGCGCCGAGGCCGCGATTGCTGCCGAGCGAGGCGGCGCACACCGCATCGAGCTTTGCAGCAATTCTCGCGCGGGCGGCACGACACCCGGTGCTGAGTTGCTTAGTGCCACGCGCGATAGCGTGGCACTGCCGATTTTCTCGATGGTCCGACTTCGTGCCGGCAATTTTGTTTATTCTGCTGTGGAGTTCGAGTTTATGAAGCGAGAAATCGCCGAGGCCAAGAAATTCGGAATGAATGGAATTGTCCTGGGGGTACTGAAGGACGGCGGGCAAGTCGACGTTGTGCGTACGCGACAGCTTGTCGAACTCGCTGGGCCGCTTCCTGTGACGTTTCATCGTGCGTTCGATGAGTGTGCCGATTTACGCGCGTCGTTGGATAGTGTGATCGAGACCGGAGCTGCGAGGTTACTCACTTCGGGTGGGAAGCGGACGGCGCCGGAAGCGCTGGAACTGCTTAACGAGCTCGTCCGAATCGCCGGAGACAGGCTAATCGTGGTGCCAGGCAGCGGGCTGCACACGGGGAATATTCGAGAGGCCGTTTTGAAGACGGGGGCCAGCGAATTCCACGCGGGGTTGAGCTCGGTGATCGCAAATCCGATCAATGACCTTATGGAGTTTGAAAAAGAAGTCAGAAAACTTGCGGACGCTTTGCGCCGTTGCGATTGAGATTGCCGGAAAGTACTGCCGGCTTGCTTATTGACGATGACTCGAAAAAAAGGGGCACGATGTATCGTGCCCCGACAAAATCGAGAAAAATCAAGGGTAGTTTAGGCTTTTTGGGCCTGGCGGCGGAGGAACGTCGGGACGTCCAAGTCGTCCGAGGGGACTTCGTGGCTGACGTCGCGGACGTTTTGTTGCACCTGATGGACGACATTGGGCAAGGTCTGCTGCTGGGGCAAGGGCTCTTGGATCTCGCGCCCGGCCTTCCAGGTCTTGGGAAGAAATGACGGCTTCTGCTGGACGTTTTTCTTGTTGGCTTCCTTAAAACCTGCGGCGATGACCGTGATCTTCACGGCGTCCTTCATGGAGTCGTCCATCACGGCGCCAAAAATAATGTTGGCGTTTTCGTGCGCGGCTTTTTGAATAACGGAGGACGCTTCGTGGACTTCGTGCAAAGTGAGGCTGGAACTGCCAGAGATATTGATCAGAATCCCTTGTGCGCCCTGGATGGAGTTGTCCTCGAGAAGCGGGCTGGAAATGGCTCGATTTGCCGCATCAATGGCGCGATTCGTTCCGGTGGCGATGGCGGTGCCCATGACGGCGTAGCCCTGGCCGTGCATGATAGCCTTTACGTCGGCGAAGTCGCGGTTGATGATGCCGGGTACGGTGATGATGTCGGAGATGCCTTGAACTGCTTGCCGGAGGATGTCGTCGGCGATGCGGAAGGCGTCGAAAAAGCTGGTGCCACGCTCGACTGTGTCCATCAGACGTTCGTTTGGAATCACGATGACGGTGTCAACCGCTCCAATGAGCTCCTGCAAGGCTTGTTCGGCTTGCAGCATGCGGCGTTTGCCTTCGAACGCAAACGGCTTAGTAACGACCGCGACGCTCAAAGCACCAAGTTCGCTGGCGAGCGAAGCCACCACTGGCGCGGCGCCGCTGCCCGTGCCTCCGCCGAGACCGGACGTGATGAAAATCATGTCCGAACCTTCGAGCGCTTCAATAATTTTCTCGGTGTCCTCGAGGGCGGCCTTGCGGCCGACCTCAGGATTGGCCCCGGCGCCAAGACCCTTGGTGAGCTTTGCGCCAAGTTGCAGTTTAGTCGGAGCCTGCGACAGCTTGAGCGCCTGTAAGTCGGTATTCGCCGTGATGAACTCGACGCCTTCGACCTTGGCGCGGATCATGCGATTAATCGCATTGCACCCGCCCCCGCCCACCCCGATCACTTTGATTTTCGCCGGCTGCAGCTCTTCGCTGAAGCTCATCCGGATTACCGCGTCTTTTGCCGTCATACGTCCCTCAGCCTTCTCCTGATTCGCGGTGCTGCGCTCGGGCAGGGTCACGAGGCACCTGCGAACATGGACTTCAATTTGGAAACCAAGTTTCCGGCGCGCTGCGAGGCATTACGCCGCGTCTTCGCGCCGTACATCACTAAACCCACGACCGTTGCATACTCCGGTTGCGATACTTGTTCCGGAAGATCAGCCAAGCCTTTTGGCTCCGCGATACGAACTGGCAGGTGGAAAGATTGTTCGGCCAAATCCACCAGACCGTTCAGTCTTGCGCCGCCGCCCGCGAGCACAAAGCCAGCGGGAATTTGCCCATCGAGACCGGCGCGCTGCAAATCGTCGCGAATCAAGGCGAGCAACTCCATGGCACGCGGCTCGATGATGTCGGTGAGCATGCGGGCAAAAATCGTGCGTGGCGGGCGATCGCCCACACTGGCAATTTCGATCGAAGTGTCTTCGTGAAGGAGCGAAGATGCGGCGCAGCCGTGGCGGCGCTTTATCCTCTCCGCTTCTGGGATCGGAGTGCGCAAGCCGACGGCCAGATCGTTCGTAAAATGATCGCCGCCAACAGGCACGGCGCTCGTGTGACGCACTACTCCACCACCGTAGACGATCAACTCGGTCGTGCCGCCGCCGATATCGAGAAGGCAGCAGCCCAGTTCGCGCTCGTCCTGAGTCAAACAAGACTCCGCGGAAGCCAGCGGCTCAAGGACCGTGTCGCTGACCAATATGCCCGAGCGATTCGCGGCGGTGACCAGGTTTTGCGTTGCGGCGATGGAAGACGTGACGAGATGAACGTTTGCTTCAAGGCGCTGGCCGACCATGCCGATCGCGTCGCGGATGCCATCCTGAGCGTCGACCATGAATTCGTGTGGGAGGACGTGAAGAACTTCGCGGTCTTCGGGCAGCGTGATATTGCGCGCGGCGTCAATGGCGCGGCGCACATCGTCGCGCTCTACGTCCCGCGCGCGGTTGCCGAGCGTCACTCCGCCGCGGCTGTTGACGCCGCGGACGTGGCCGCCCGCCACGCCGAGCACCGCGGATTCGACGGGCACATTAGCCACGCCTTCGGCTTCTTCGACGGCTCGCCGAATCGAGCTGACGGTGGAATCAAGGTTGACGATGAGCCCTTTGCGCAGCCCCTTGGATTCCGCCGCGCCAAGCGCAAGAAATTTTACCTGCTCCTCATCTACTTCCGCGATCAACGCGCAGGTTTTCGTGCTGCCTACGTCCAGACCAATGATGTAACGATCTTTCTTTGACAAGCCGCCGCCCCCAGCCTCGTTCTCTCTCGCTTACAACTTCTAATTCTTCGGCTTCGCCGAACTCGCGCTGCTGTCCGAGTTCACGACCACCTGCCGCGAATACTGCAAGTCGATGGACTGCACACGGCCCGCGTTCGCTTGCCACTGCGCAAAATTGTCGACGAGCATGCGGTACTTGCCGGTGAAGTCGCTGTTTCCAAAATGAACGGTTACCGCTTGCGGATCGGCAGCGGATGCCAGGCCGGTCATCACGACGCGCACATCTTTCGCGTTTGAGAGATCGACCTCGCTTACATGGTCGGTGGAACCGGAGCGCACGAGCTCAAGGTCCGTTAAAAATTCCTGATAGGTTTGCATGCGCTTCTCACGCTCTTCCTGCGGCATGCTGTCGGGAAGGCCAGTCACAATGGGGAAGTGAAAATTCTCGCCCTCAGGGCGGTCCAAAATCACGCCGTGTGCATCGATCAGGGCTAGCTCGGTCCCACTCCGCAGGAAAGCGACGGGCGTGCGCTCGGTGAGCTCAACGCGGATGTGATTCGGCAAAATTCGCTGCACGCTGGCGGATTCGACCCACGGCAATTCTTCCAACTGGGTGCGCCGTATTTCAAGGGGAATGCGAAGTACGCTACGGTTGCGGTCGCGCGCAAATGGCTGAAGGACGGCCTCACGACTGACGATATGGTTTCCTCTCAATTCGATTTGCTCTGGCTTAAGCAACAGCACTTGCGGCGAGTAAAGCAAGAAGCGTCCAGCAATAACAGCAAAAGTCACGGTTGCAGCGCCCGTCACAGTCCAGACCAGCACGCGCCGATAGAATGGCCAACTTTGCCCGCCAAACTTTTTGCGGCGAATCTCGAGGGGCTTCTGGCGTCGCAAATAACGCGGCTCTTCGTCCGCCAGCAGTTCCGGCCTATATGGCTCGGCAGCCGCGGCGGGTCCCCGTTGCATGGCCTTCACGCGTCCCAAACGACTACCTCGTATTCGAGAATCATTCCAAATGACTTTTGCACGCGCTCGCTGACGTCCGCGATCAGCGCAAGCATGTCTTTCGCGGAGGCTTTGCTGGCGTTCACAAAAAAATTGGCGTGGCGGTCGCTGACGCGGGCATCGCCGACGCTCAGTCCCTTGAGGCCAAGCTCATCAATCATGCGCCCTGCGGAAGCGCCAGGAGGGTTTTTGAAAATGCAACCGGCACTTTTTTGGCCAAGCGGCTGGCTTGCGCGCCGTTTTTCGTTGCAGATACGAATTCCTTTTAAAATTTCAGGGTACGGTTTGGAGGGTAATTCCAGCTTCACTGCCAGCATCATATCATCAGGTGCAAAAGATGTGTGCCGGTATTCGAAAGAAATTTGATCGCCCCGGAGAGTTTCCAGCCTGCGCTGTGCGGCACGGTACAGCTTCACTTCCCGGACGTAACTGCCGATTTGCATGCCGTAGGCGCCGGCGTTCATGCGCAGGGCTCCGCCGACCGTTCCGGGCACGCCAATTAGTCCTTCCATCCCGCCGAGGTCGTGTTTGGCGCAGAAGGTCACAGCCCGGCCAAGGTCGGCTGCTGCGTCAACTTGCGCAAAATTGCCGTCGAGGACGATATCCGGCTCCGGCGAGAGGAGTTGCAGCACTACCCAGGGCAGTTCGCCGTCGCCCACCAGCAAGTTCGAACCGCCTCCGAGAAACCTGTGTGGCACGCTTTGGGCGTCGAGAAGGTTCAAAAGGTCGGGAATGGACTCGTGTTTCGTAATTCGAAGCAAATCAGTCGTGCCGCCGATGCCCAAGGAAGTCAGCTCTGCCAGGGATGCAGCGGGCTTTAATTGAACGTCCAGCTCCGTCAGGGCTGCGGCGATTTTGGGATCTTCAATGCGCATGGTGGGTTGGACTCTCAGTTCCCAAAAGGACCATTAACTCGTTGCTCGCACGGCTGACGTTGCCCGCGCCGATGGTCATGATGGCGTCGCCCGCGCGGGCTTCGCGCAGCAAGAATTCGATTCCCGCCTGCATCGATCGGAAGTAATGAACATTTTTGTGGCCCGCTTCGCGGATGGCATTGGCGAGGGCCTCGCTTGTGACCCCGGCAATGGCAGCCTCGCTTGCGGCGTAAATATCCAGCAGCACCAGAACATCGGCTTGATTGAAAGCGCGGCAGAATTCGTCCCAAAGGTGCTGCGTGCGCGTGTAGCGGTGTGGCTGAAAGAGAACCAGGAGGCGGTTGAACTTGCATCCACGCGCTGCATCGAGCGTGGCACGGATTTCAACGGGATGGTGGCCGTAATCATCGATTACGGTGACATCATTCACCACCCCCTTGATGTCAAAGCGGCGGCCAACTCCCGCGAACTTCGCGAGACCCTCGCGGATCAGGTCGCTCGGAACGTTGAGATAGAGAGCGACGGCGGCGGCCGCAGCGGCGTTGCGAACATTGTGTATCCCCGGGGGATGCATAAGTTGAAAGAGGCCAAGGTCTTCACCCTTAAACGTAATGCGGAACTCGCTGCCGAGACCCTCCAGCTTCACGTCGCTGATCACCAGGTCGGCTTGGCTCGAGGTGCCATAGGTAATAATGGGGCGCTTCACATTGGGCAGGATGGCCTGCACGTTTGGTTCGTCGAGGCACAAAATCGCGGCGCCATAAAATGGAACGCGGTTCACGAATTGGATGAAGGAACCTTGAATGTCTTCGAGCGAGCTATACTGATCGAGGTGCTCGCGATCGATGGTAGTCACTACGGCGACTACAGGCGCAAGCATTAGGAAGCTGCGATCACTCTCATCCGCTTCCACGACAAAATACTCGCCTTTGCCAAGCCGCGCGGTTGTACCCGCCTGATTAACCCGGCCTCCAATGACGAACGTCGGATCCAGATGAGCTCCGGCGAGAACCGAGGCCACCATCGAAGTCGTCGTCGTTTTGCCATGGGCGCCGGCGACGGCTATGCCATATTTCAGGCGCATCAATTCCGCGAGCATCTCCGCTCGTGGAATTACGGGGATTTTTCGCTTGTGCGCCTCGACCACCTCGGGGTTGTCCCCCTTGATTGCCGAAGAGGTGACCACTACGTGCGCGCCTTCGACGTTTACCGCTTTATGGCCTTCGTGGATTGTCGCGCCGAGATTCTGGAGCCGCTCCGTGATGTTCGAGGGCTTGGTGTCCGAGCCGGAAACGGAATAGCCCAGCGTCAATAACACTTCGGCGATCCCGCTCATGCCAATGCCGCCGATACCCACCAGATGAATGCGCTGAAAATTGCGGAACGAGACCATCATGAATTTGCCCTCTGGCCAATTCCCTGCACGTTCGCGGCCTCTTCAATCAGGTTGACGATGTCACGCGTGGCGTGCGGCCGGGCGAGCGACCGCGCCGCGGCCGATTGCTTTTCAATCTCGTCCGGCTGGTCGATTAGCGAGAAGACTTCGCCGGTCAGCCGTTCAGCTGTTAGCTCATTCTCAGAAATCAGTCGTCCAGCACCCGCGCGCTGCATTTCTTGCGCGTTGCGTAGCTGGTGGCTATCCGTGGCGGCTCCGAAGGGGATAAAAATGGCGGCCCGGCCCGCGGCTGCGATTTCCGCCGCGGTGATGGCTCCTGCTCGGCAAACGATCACATCTGCCCAGTCAAAGCGCTCCGCCATATTCGTGAGGAAGGGGACAACCTCCGCGTTAATCTCGCGCCGCGCGTATGCGGTGCGTACCGCATTATAATCTCGTTCGCCGGTCTGGTGCACGATGGACAGTTCGTTTTTTCGGGCAGCGAGCCGGTCCATGGCATCCACGAACGTGCGGTTTATCGGCAAGGCTCCCTGGCTTCCGCCCGTCACCAGAAGGCGGAACGGCTTTTCGGGCCTTCGAGAAGCGATCGAAAAAAATTCCGAGCGCACTGGACAACCCGTAACAATTGCCTTTTTTCCCCACGCCTGGGCAGAAATTTCATAGCCAGTCGCAATCTGTTTGGAAATTCGCGCGACCAACCGATTGGTCAAGCCAGGCTCCGCGTTCGGCTCAAAAATCACGTTGGGCACGCCTCCAAGCCAGGTCACTAGAAGCATCGGCCCAGCCGCGTATCCGCCTACGCCAAACGCCGCGACCGGCTTGTGCTTTCGCAAGACCCGCCGCGCGTCCAGTATAGCCGGCGCGAGCATGGCAAGATTTTTCAGCAGAGTCGCTCCGCCTTTCCCTTTCAAGCCAGCCACGCGCAAAGTCTCGAGCGGCAGCCCCGCTGCAGGCACGAGCTTCATCTCGATACCGCGTTGTGTACCTACCAGCACCACTTCTCTCTCTTTGCTCCGCGAAAGCCATTCCTGCGCAATGGCTAGCGCCGGGAAGACGTGCCCGCCCGTTCCGCCTCCGGCGATCAGGAGTTTCATCGACTGGGCTCGATTGCGCCTGCAAACGTATGGGCGCGATATATCGCGCCCATACGACCCGAACTAAAACGCGACTCAGACAGTTGACTCATGGTTCCGTGGCCTGCTGGCTGATATTCAACAGCACTCCCGTCGCGAGCAGCATCACCAACAGGCTCGATCCACCATAGCTGACAAAGGGCAGCGGAATCCCCTTGGTCGGCACCATGCCGAGTACCACGGCAAAATTAATCAACGCTTGGCTAAGCACGAGCGATGTGATTCCCAATGCAAGCAGCCGACCGAATCCGTCAGGAGCAGCAAACGCGGCGCGCAATCCGCGCCAGCCATATTCCACGAACAGCGCAAGTACAAGCATCGCGCCTATGTAGCCCAGCTCTTCGCAAATCACCGCATAGATAAAATCCGTCTGCGCTTCCGGTAAGTAGAACAGTTTCTGTTTGCTCTCCATCAAGCCCACGCCGCTAAACCCGCCAGAACCCACGGCGATGAGCGACTGCATGAGTTGAAATCCGGCGCCTTGCGGATCAGCGTTGGGATCGAGGAAAGCAGTCAAACGAGCCTGGCGATAGGAAACGTGCGTGATTAGCAGGTATAGCGCCGGCAAAGCAGCAGCGGCGCCAGCAGCAAGCCATCTCCAGGACAATCCGGCGGCGAACAAAATCGCCGTCGCCACGAGGACAATATCAACCGCTGTCCCCAGGTCGGGTTGCAGCAGAATCAGACAGACATAAACCAGCACGGGAGCCGCCGCCGGCAAAATTGTCTGCAGAAAATCCTGCTTGCAGAATTCCATCCCGGCCTTGCTGCGCCGCTTCTGGTCGAGGAACCATGCGAGATAGAGGATCACCGCCAGCTTCGCCAATTCCGACGGCTGAATTCCGACTGGTCCAAAACGAATCCAGCGATGTGTGGCGTGTGCCTTATCCAGAAAGAAAGTTCCAACCAAGAGGAGTAACACGACGCAGACCGTCGTATAAACGACCACAGGCTCGCGCAAGCGCCGGTAATCGGTGCGCATCAACGCAAACATTCCAAGCAGGCCGATCAACAACCAGGCAATTTGCCGCAGCAAAAAATAGTACCCGTGGCCAAACTCTTTCTCCGCGGTGACGGCTGAGGCGCTGAAAATCATCACCGCTCCGAAGAGGCATAACGCGATGGTCACTCCAAACAACCAGCGGTCGGTTTCAAGACGTCTCGGCACGTTCAGTCACCCCTTTCCCGAACTCGCACCCGCGGTTTGTTTTTCGAGCTGTCTCACCAAGTCCTTGAACACGCGTCCACGGTGCTCGTAATTTTGAAACTGATCGAAGCTGGCACAGGCGGGGGCTAACAGCACCACGTCACCAGGGCGCGCTGCATGTGCGGCAATTTCGACGGCGCGCTCGAGCGTTTCCGCGCGTTCCAGCGCCACACTTGCTGAAATTTGATTTTCGATTTTCTCTGCCGCCGCGCCGATCAGCAGCGCAAGAATGGCTTTCTCGCGTAGCGGCCCTCGCAATACCGTGTAGTCGCTTCCTTTGTCTTTTCCTCCGAGAATAACGAGGATGCGCCCGGGAAATGCGTCCAGCGCCTTCAGCGTGGCATCCACATTGGTGGCCTTGGAATCGTTGTAGTAGCGCACGCCTCCGATATCGGCTACAAATTCCAGCCGATGCTCGACTCCCGCGAAAGTCCGCACGCCTCGCGCAATCGATGTGGCGTGTGCACCTGCAAGCCGCGTCGCGCTGGCGGCGGCAAGGACATTTTCGACGTTGTGCGCGCCAACGAGCGGAATATCCGCGAGTTTTAGAAGCACTTCCTCCATGCCATCCTTCCGGAAAATGATTTCTTCTCCGCGCATGTATGCGCCTTGCGCAACTCGCTGCTTTCTGCTGAACCAAAAGACGCGAGGAAGGGCCGGAGCATACTGAGCTGCTGCCGGATCATCGGCGTTCAAGACGGCGGCATCCTCGCCGGTCTGATTCTCGAAGAGCCGCGCCTTTGCCGCGCCGTAGGCCCGCAAAGTATGGTGCCGGTCCAGATGGTCTGGCGTCAGATTCAGAAAAACGCTGATATTTGGGCGAAACGTATCGATGAGCTCCAATTGGAAGCTGCTCAGCTCTGCCACTGTCCAGGTCTCCTCTTTCATCGCGTCCACTGAGCCGATGAGGGGTGTTCCGATATTTCCCGCGAGAATAGTTTGCATTCCAGCCGTTTTCAAAATGTGTTCGACGAGCGACGTGGTGGTTGTCTTACCATTCGAACCGGTGATTCCGATCAAGCGGCCCTTCATGAATCGATAGGCCAGCTCGATTTCGCTCCAAATCGTGATGGCTTTGGCTCTCGCCGCATTTAGATGCGCCTCATCGGCGGGGACTCCCGGGCTGGGAATGATCAGGTCCTGCTCAAGAAATGTCTTCACCTGATGACTGCCAAGTTCGAGAGCTACTCCCGCGTCTTTCAATTTCGCAATAGCTTCGCCGATTTCACTTGCAGTGCGTGAATCCGTGGCGGTCACTTGAGCAGCGCGGGCCACACAAAAAAGCGATGTGGCGATACCAGTCCGCGCCAATCCCACGACTAGCACGCGCTTCCCACGTAAATCGAATCCGCTTGCCATCTCTTTTTACGATCGTCTTTGTCTCCAAGTAGCGGCTACCTCAACTTCAAGGTTGTCAGCGCAAAGAGCGCAAACACGAGCGCCGCAATCCAGAACCTGACGATGACTTTCGACTCACTCCATCCCAACAGCTCAAAGTGATGGTGGATTGGCGCCATCCGAAAGATTCGCTTCCCCCGCAATTTGAAAGAGCCGACTTGCAAGATAACGGAGAGCGCCTCGATGACGAAAATCCCACCCACAAAAAAAAGCAGAATCTCTTGCTTGATGATTACTGCGACCGTTCCAAGCGTCCCGCCCAGCGAAAGCGACCCGACATCGCCCATGAAGATTTCCGCAGGGTGCGCGTTGTACCAAAGGAAACCGAGCGACGCGCCCACCAGCGCTCCGCAGAACACCGTCAATTCTCCAACGCGCGGGATGTATTGAATCTCGAGATACGTAGCCCATCGCGAGTTGCTGCTGACGTAGGTCAGCACCGTGAGCGCTCCCGCGGCGATGACCGTGCACCCTATCGCCAGCCCGTCGAGTCCATCGGTCAAATTGACGGCATTCGAAGCACCCACGATGACCAGGCAGACAAAAACGAGGAACGGCAAAAACGCAAAAGGCCAGAAGTGCGGCGAGTTCATCAACGAATGAATAACTAAATCGGGATGCAGACGCTTGAGAAACGGAATCATCAGTTGCGTCGAGTACGCGTAATGCGTTACGAGCACGAGCAGGGAAATTCCCACGACCAGGCTGACCAGCACCTGAAAATAAATCTTTTTCTTCGCGGTAAGTCCGAGGTTTCTTTGTTTCGAAACCTTCGCATAGTCGTCGATGAAACCGATGGCGGCAAAGCCGATCAACGCAAACAAAGAAAGCAAAATAAATGGATTGGCTAAATCCGCCCAAAGCAGTGTGGGCACGGCGGTCGACAAAACAATCAGCACCCCGCCCATTGTTGGAGTTCCAGCTTTTTTCTGATGTTGCTGCGGGCCTTCTTCGCGGATGTACTGTCCGATCTGCAACTCGCGCAAGCGGCGGATCAGCCACGGCCCGAAAACCAGTCCGAGAAACATGGCCGTCAAGCTTGCGTACACCGTTCGAACCGTGATGTAGCGGAACACATTCAGCGGGCTGAAATACGGCTGCAAAACGTGGTAGAGGAGGTAGTAAAGCATTTCAGTGGCGAACCTCCGGGCGTGAAGATTCGCCGGCTGCGGCGTAGCGCGTCAGCAGTCTCTCGACAATGCGCTCCATCTTCACTCCCCGTGAACCTTTCACCAGTAATACATCCCCCGCCGTAAGGAACTCTTCCAAAAACCCTGCCGCTTCTTCCGACGATGGAAAAAATCGCGTGTGCGCTCGTGGAAATCCCGCCGCGATCGCACCCTCCACGATTTGCTCTGCGTCGCCTTCCACTCCGATGACCCAATCGACCTTGCCCGTTTTCGCCGTGAATATCCCGGCTTCACGATGCAAGGCAGGCGAGGACGCGCCGAGTTCTCGCATTTCCCCCGCTGCCACGATCCTTCGCTGAAAGTTCGGCGTCGCCGCTAACACCGCCACCATGGCGTGCAGCGCCGCCGGACTCGAGTTGTAGCTGTCGTTGATCAGCGCCGCTCCATTCGAAAATCGCAGCAGCTCGCCGCGCATCGCCGGCACGCGCAGCGCGCGAAATACGCTTTGTGCCTCCGCGGCCCCGATATTCCAAACGCTTGCAGCCGCCAGCGCGGCTAAGGCGTTGTAAATCGCGTGCTGCCCAGGTACAGGAAGCTCCAGCCGCACGCGCCCTTCAGGACTCACATAGTCAAACGCCGAACCAAGCGCCCCGCGATCCTCTATGGCGGTAGCCGAAAAAAATGCCGGGGCATTGATTCCGTATGTCACTACCCTCCCGGGCGCAAAAGCTCCGAACGCTGCCACACGCGGATCATCCGCATTCAACACCGCAGTGGACTCGCGCCCATTCAGCCCCTCGATGAGTTCGCGCTTTGCCAACGCGATTTCGTCAACCGAAGCAAAAAACTCCAAATGGGCGGGCGCCACGCGCGTTACAATCCCCACATCTGGGCGCGCGATAGCCGCGAGCCGCGCCAACTCCCCGCGCCGCGACATGCCCATCTCGAGCACGGCCGCTTGATGCGTTTCTTCCAAACGGAAAAGCGTCAGCGGCAAGCCATACTCGTTATTGAAATTTCCTTCCGATTTCAGGACCCGCAGCTTCGCGCCCAGCAGTGCCGCCAGGATCTCTTTCGTGGTGGTCTTGCCCACGGAACCTGTGACGCCCGCAATTTTCCCGCCCCAGGCTTCGCGCACCGCGCGGGCGAGCTGCTTGAGCGCCTGGAAAGTGTCCCCCACGACAAGGCAGCGATTTCGGACACTCTCCCCGTAACGGCTGGCCTGTGACTCGGCCACCACGACCGCGAGCGCTCCGCGCCCCAGTGCGCCCTCCACGTAATCGTGTCCATCGTGACGCGGTCCGTGGACGGCAATGAACAGTTCTCCTGTACGCACCGTGCGAGAATCAATCGAGACGCCGGCCACCCGGGCCACGGGGTCGAGTCCTGCCCGTGCCGTAACACCCAAAGCGCCAGCCACTTGTGCAATCGTCCACCGCATAAATGCCTCAAGGGGTTTGCTTTACGCAGATACCCCGCGCATCGGTTTGTTCTCACCGTATTTGAGGGCTCCTCCTTTGCGAGTTGACTACTGGCTCGCGCGCCCTCGCCACGCCTTCCAGACAAGCGCGCTACGTGCCAAACCCTTCGCCGTCGTTCGGTCTTCTGGGACCGACTTCGGCTTGCTTCTCGCCATACCCTCTTTCCTGCAACGCGTGCCGCGCTACCTCGCGGTCGTCAAATTCCAATGCCCGGTCGGCAAGAATTTGATAGTTTTCGTGGCCTTTTCCCGCAAGCAGGACGATGTCCCCGGCGCGTGCTTCATCCATCGCCACACCGATTGCTTTTTCGCGGTCCGGTTCGATCAAATATTTCCCGGCAGTTTTTTGCAGTCCCACGATAATGTCGCTGATGATTTTCAGTGGATCTTCATTGCGGGGATTGTCGCTCGAGAGAATCGTCAAATCGCTCAAGCGCCCGGTCACTTCCCCCATCACCGGCCGTTTCGTCCTGTCTTTTCCGCCGCCGCATCCGAACAGCGTGATGATCCTTCCCTTGGGATTCAATTCTCTGGCGGTTCGAATCAAATTCTCTAGCGCATCGTCCGTGTGTGCGTAGTCGACCACCACAAAAAACGGTTGCCCCTGGTCGATCCGCTGGAATCTCCCGGAAACGCTTTCGAGACCGTGAATCCCCGCTTCAATCGTTTCGTTTGGAAGTCCAAGCGCCTGCGCCGCTCCGATCGCCGCAAGGATATTGTAGACATTGATTCTGCCGACTAACGGCGATGCAACCTGCACCTTTCCGTTCGGAGTGTGCGCCGCGAATGCCAAGCCGTTGAATGTCAGTTGAAATTTCTTCGTGGTGATCTCCGCGTCGGATTCAAGGCCGTACGTCACGGTTTTCTTCGCGAATCCGCTAAGCCGTTTCCCGTACTCGTCGTCCGTATTTATCACTCCGACTTCCGGCGCTCCGGCGCCAGTCCCTTCGAATAGTCTCTTCTTCGCCGCAAAATACTCTTCGAACGTCTTGTGATAATCCATGTGCTCGCGAGTCAAATTCGTAAAAACCGCGGCGGCAAAATGGCAGCCCCACAATCGGTCCATTGCCAGTGAGTGCGAACTCGCTTCCAGCACCGCGTACTTGCCGCCCGCGTCTCGAATTTCCGCCAGAAAACCTTGCAGGTCTACCGATTCCGGAGTGGTATTGGGGGCTGGATACTTACCAAGCGGCGTGCGATACGCAATCGTTCCGAACAGGCCGGTGCTCGCGCCAGAAGCGCTGACGATTCCATCGATCAGCGACGTCGTCGTGGTTTTGCCGTTCGTTCCGGTCACAGCAACAAGTTGCAGGGACGCTGCGGGATGTCCGAAGAAGTTCGCTGCTGTAACCGCAAGCGTCTTGCGTGCTTCGCGCACCCGAATCCACGCCACGCTCGTCGGAATGGCCGCAGGCGCAACGTCCTCGCTGACGATCGCCACAGCCCCTCTCGACACGGCATCCCGAATAAACGCGTTCCCATCCTCTTTCGCGCCGTGCAGCGCAAAAAATAGCGCGCGGGGCTTGACCTTTCGCGAATCGCAAGTGACTTGCCGGATTTCCAGCTCTTCAGCGGAAACGGTAAGGCCGCTTGGCGATCCCTCCAACAAGTCGCCCAGTTTCATGCTTCGCGGAGAAATGCGTGACGGCGATGAATCTTTCCGGCTTTCATCGTCGTGGTTCGTTTTCGAATTGAGGATGTTCTCTTCGATATCGGTTGTTCCAGTTTTCATACTAATTCCTGTTTCCTAACTGCGGCTTCGATTTGTTCTCGGCAGGTGTCCCGAACCGCACCGTGATTCTCGCGCCGCGCCGTACCTTCGCTCCCGGCGCCGGCGATTGATCCGTTGCAAGGTTGCTGCCAACCAGCACGGGATCAAGCCCCAGCCTTAGCGAAATGTCCGCGACCTCGCGCATCGTCTTGCCGCTTAAGTCCGGTACTTCGACCTCGCCGCCCTCTTCGACAGCGACGGTGATCGAGGGTTTTCTGGCATCTTGCGGCGCCTTCTTCCGGCCCTTCGCTGTCCGGGCCATCGCCAGCGATGGATCGGGTTGTGTTGAAAAATCCGCTGCGGAGAGCTCCTCCAGCGCACCAATGTCCTCGCTGGCCTGCTTCCTATAGTCTGCCTGGATTAGCTTGGGATTCAGCGGAACGTCGCGCGGCACGCCGAGATAAGTCAAGACTTGTTCGGCAATACGTTTGAACACCGGCGCGGCCACATCTCCCCCTTCGTGCTGCCCCACAGGAGAGTCTAGCGACACGAGAATCGTCACCGCCGGATTATTGATCGGCGCAAATCCCGTAAAGGACGCAATATAGTGTGTGCGCGAGTAGCGTCCCGTTGCCGGATCAATCTTCTGCGCGGTGCCCGTTTTCCCGGCCGATGTCCATCCATCCAGATGCGCTTTCGGCCCTGTCCCCTCTAGCACCACTCCCTCCATCAGCCGGCGCAGTGTCGCTGCCGTTTCAGGACGGATCACTCGCTTCGCCTCCGCCGGTGTTAACGCCCCCTCGGCAGGCAACACTCGTTTGCCTCGCTCAAGCTTCTCTACAACATGGGGCCTGTAAAGCAAGCCGCCATTCGCGATTGCAGACACCGCTGTAATCAGTTGGATTGGCGTAACTCCAATTTCCTGTCCCATCGAAATCGAGCCAATCGAAAACGATCCCCAATCTCTTACGGGCCGGAGCAATCCTTTGCTCTCTCCGGGCAAATCAACCCCGGTCGGTTCACCAAATCCGAAAGCGCGTATGTAATCGTAAAATCTCGGTGCCTGCAGCCTCAGTGCAATCTTGATGGCGCCTACATCGCTCGATTCGGCCAGGATCTGCGCCACGTTCAGCAGCCTGAAGGGCTTGTGATCGTGAATCCGGTGACCGCCCACGACCACGCTGCCGTTCTCGCAATCGAAGACCTCGCTAGGCGTCGTGATACCCTCGTTGAACGCCGCCGCCAGGGTCACCAGCTTGAACGTTGAACCTGGCTCGTAGAGTGCGCTCACAGCCCGATCCATTCTCGCTTCCGCGGGCGCTTCGCTCGCCTGGTTCGGATTGAATGTCGGCCAATTCGCCAACGCCAGAATCTCTCCGGTGTTCGGATTCATGACAATGGCCGTGCCGGCGATCGAGTGCGTTCGTGCGATTGCCGCGTTCAATTCTCGTTCCGTGATGTACTGGATCTTTTCGTCCAGTGTGAGCACGACATCCGCGCCGTTGTTGAGTTTGGCCTGGCTGCTATCGAACCATCGCCGTTTTGCGTCTTCCATCACGACAATCTTTTCGCTCTTCCCCCTAATCTCATCGTCCAGCTCGTACTCGATTCCCCCCAATCCTTTTTCGTCCATATCCACAAAGCCCAGCACGTGCGCAGCAAGGTCGTGCTTTGGGTAAAACCGTTTGTTCTCTTTTTGCAGGTAGACACCCTTCAAATTCAGCGCCGTAATCGCTTCGGCCTTCTCAGGCGGCAATTTCCGGGCTATCCAAACGAAAGACCGCGAGGATTCAAATCGCGTCTCCAGGACGTCTTGCGGAACATCTACAACACCCGAGAGCAGACGCGCCGCCAGATGTTCGTCCGCAATTTCCGATGGCACTCCGAACGCCGAATCCACCGGAATGCTCATGGCCAGCGGCCGCATATTCCTGTCGTAAATCGCTCCGCGCTCGGGTGTTATTTCAATGGTGCGTTGTTGTTGCCGCAGAGCGCGTGCGAGATAGTCGCCATGGAGGAAGAGTTGCAAGTAGCTCAGCCGCCCGAATACCGCGGCCATCCACAAGAACGCCACGCCGGCAATGATGAGCAAACGAACGTGGACACGGTCTTGTTGCATGGCGGGTTCAGGTCGGCAATCGCTCCGGTTGGAAGCTCAAACCAATGAAAGATTTTTTGTATGAGAACGCAAAGCTGCCCTGTGGGCTCACGGCGCGCTGTTCGGACGACTGTAGCGTACGGCGGCCACTTCCGCACCGTCGGGTTGATCGTACTCTTGCACCTGCGACGGCAGTGGCTCCGTCAGGCCAAGCCGGCGGCGGGCGATCGCTTCAATGCGCATCGGATCGCGCAGCCCCGCGATTTCCAGTTTCAGCTCGGAGTTTAACGCCGATGCTTTTGCCTGCTGGCCTTTCAAGTCTTCCAGCTGAAAGCTCAAATCAATGCAACGAAAGTGCTGGAAGATGTACAGCATGAAAAAAGCCGCCACGATGCTCCCCAAGGCCACCGTCCGCCACAGGTTTTTCATCTTCGCCGGCTCCACGTTGCGCCTCAACCGTGAGTTATCGATGCGCTTGACGGTGCGAAACTCCGCCATTCCTGCTTTTCTTTTCTTGTCCCTCATGACTACACTCTTTCTGCACACCGCAGTTTCGCGCTTCGCGAACGCGGGTTGGCCGCCTTCTCTTCTTCGGTCGGCTGGATCACATGCCGGGTCAGTACGCGGAGCGTTCCTGCTCGCTCACCCTCTTGATACGCGTGCTTCACGAGGCGGTCTTCTCTCGAGTGGTAGCTCAGTACCACCCACCGCCCTCCGGAATTCAATGTAGCGGGGGTCCGCGTTAGAAACTGCCCGAGTTCCTCCATCTCTCGATTCACCGCTATCCGCAGCGCCAGAAACGTTTTTGTTGCGGGATGCAGTCTCTGCCTTCCCCAGTGCTTGCGGGCCCCTGCCACAGTCGTTGCCAAGTGCGCCGTATCTCGTAAGGGCCTCGCCCTTACGATCGCCTTGGCGATTCTTCTGGAATCGTGCTCATCCGCCTCGCGGTAGAGCAAGTCGGCTATTTCTTTTTCCGGCCATCGATTCACAATCTCGTCTGCCGTCAATTCATCGGCACTATTCATCCTCATATCCAGAGCCGCTGCTTCGCGGAATGAAAATCCTCGCGCTCCCTGATCAAGCTGCATGCTCGAAACTCCCAAGTCGGCCAAGACCCCGTCCACCTTCGGAATCCCCAACTCTTGTGCGGCCTCCACAATCCTCGAGAACGGCGACTGCACCAGCGTCACCCTCTCCCCGAAACTCTTCAGCCTCTCCCGCGCCAGCTCTAACGCCTGTGCGTCCCGGTCCAGTCCGATCAGCCTGCCCGAGGTTAATCTTTGCGCGATCGCTGCCGAGTGCCCGCCGGCTCCCAGCGTGGCGTCGATGTACGTTCCTTCCGGCCTGATGCCCAGCCATTCCAGCACCTCTTCCAACATCACCGGCGTATGTGGCTCTCGTCTTGACTCTCGCCACTCGTCACTCGCCACTCGCCACTTCCTACTTAAATCCCCAGCGCCGTATCATCCTCGTCCGTGTACGGCTCATTCTTCAGCTTATCCAGCACTCTCGTGTGATTCATCACTTCCAGATAATTCAACGTCCCAAACACGTCCACGTCCCCAAGAGTCTGTGCGGCCTCCCGCAATACCGCGGGCAGTAGCAACCTTCCCTGCCCATCCAATTCCGCCGTCTGCCCGTAATAACTCGTTCTCATTAAAAACTTCCGCTTGGCCACGTTCGCGCTTGGCAGTTGCGCCAGCTTGTCTTCGATTTCCGACCATACTTTCATCGGATAAATTCGTGCCGTTTCGCCGGTCGTACTTGTGACATAAAACTGGTTGCCGTACTCCTTGAGTTCGTCCAGATACACAGAGGGTATTTTGAGACGCCCCTTCTCGTCGACTTTCGCCGGACAGTTTCCCCGCAGCTTCATGTTCCCCGCTAAAAGGCTGGTTTTGGATTCCCAGAATGCTCACGTTCACGATTGCCCTCGAGAACGCCTCAACTGCCCCGGTTAGACTCTACTTTGTTCTACTACCAACCACTCTCACCCACTTTTCGCCACATCATAGGCTGCTTTTTGGCGTTGTCAAGAGAAAACATACCTTCTTTCGAAAAAATTGTGTCTTCTCACCACTCGGCAAACTTCAAATTTTCCCTACCACAAATAGTGGTTTTCTCCCCGAGGTGTGCCTACCCTTCGTAGTCTGACTCCACCCACTCCCAAAACCCATTTTCCAACGCTCCTCTTCCCTACCATTTCTGTCTGTGCTATATTGAAGGCGGTTTGGATTTTGATTTTCTCGATACTCCTAGGAGCCCTTCGCCATGGAATGGACCACCCCTCAGCACGAAGAGATCGACCTGAACTGCGAAATTAGTTCGTACGCCAACGCTGAGCTCTAGCTCTATGGCCGCGCCCAGCGGTCGTACGCCGGCGTGCCGGTATGCGCGTTAAAGTCCTCGGCTCCGCAGCCGGGGGTGGTTTCCCCCAATGGAATTGTGCCTGTTCCCAGTGCATGGGTGTTCGCACAGGCGTTATCAGTGCTCGTCCTCGTACCCAAGCCCAAGCCGCCGTCTCTTCCGACGGCGCGCATTGGTTCCTGCTCAACGCTTCCCCTGACCTCCGCCAACAGATTCTCTCCTCAGCCGATCTCGCTCCCGCTTCTGGCACTCGCAATTCTCCTATCACGGCCGTTCTTCTCACCAGCGCGGATGTGGACGCAGTCATGGGTTTGCTCCATCTTCGGGAATTTCAGCCGCTCAAAATCTTTGCCACCGTCGCCGTCCGCCGCATTCTCACGGAAGAAAATGGAATCTTTCGAGTTCTAGCTCGCTCCGTCCCTCCCGTGAAATGGGAAACTCTTTATCTCGATCGCCTCATCCCATTGATTCCCGCTTCGCCCGCGGACAAAAATAGCGGCCTTTTCTGCAAAGCTGTCCCTCTCAGCGGCAGCTTCCCTGACTATGTCAGCGATGCCTTGCGGGATACGCTTGCGGGAGAGGAAGCCGTCATTGGTCTGAGCCTGGTTTCTCGCGAGAAGAGATTCTTCTATGCCCCGAATCTACCCGGCATTGGTGACCGCTGGTTGCACAGTATCGAGGAAAGCAATTTGGCCCTCCTCGATGGTACTTTTTGGAAGGACGACGAACTGAACTCCATTCAGAAAGGGAGCAAGTCCGCTCGCGCAATGGGTCATCTTCCGCTTTGGGGTGACCGCGGTCTCCTTCGTCAGCCGTTTCGGCCCTCGAAGACCCGGAAGATCCTCGTACACATCAACAATACAAATCCCATTTTGAATGACGGCAGCGCCGAAGCCCGTATCGTCCGTGAAGCCGGCTGGGAAATCGCCTATGATGGGATGGAACTCGCCGTATGAGCCAAGTCCCAACCATCGACGCGCGCTTGCTTTCGCAAGCCAACTTCATCGCCGGATTTCACGCTATCGGAGAAGAGCGTTACCACCACAAGCATCCCTTCCATGCGCTCATGCACGAAGGCAAGCTTACGCGCGGCCAATTGCAGGCCTGGGCGCTCAATCGCTACTACTATCAAAGCCGCATTCCCATCAAAGATGCCGCAATCCTCGCTCGAAGTGAAGATCCCGCCTTCCGCCTTGCCTGGCGCAAACGCATCCTCGATCACGATGGCGACGGCGTGCATCCCGGCGGAATCGAGAAGTGGCTCCGCCTCGTCGAAGCCACCGGCTTATCTCGCGATCAAGCGCTCTGCGGCGATGGCATCTTGCCGGCCACGCGCTACGCAGTCCAAGCCTACGTAGACTTTGTCTCGACGCGCTCGCATCTGGAGGCTGTGGCCTCCTCACTCACTGAACTTTTCTCTAAAAAACTTATTACGCTGCGTGTGGATCGCCTGCGCCAACATTATCCCTGGCTCTCGAGCGGTCTCGACTACTTCACCGGCCGCCTGACACAAGCTCCCGAAGACGCCGAGTTTGCACTGGCCTGGGTCGTGAAGCACGCCACCACGCGCGAACTCCAAGACCTGTCTCACGCCGCCCTCCGCGCCAAATGCGACATCCTCTGGGCTCAGCTCGACGCCCTCTATTTCTCCTACGTCCAACCCGGCTGGCCGCCTCCTGGCGCCTTTCGGCCAAATCCTGAAGTCGTTCACGCAGGGTGCGCTTCGTTACCCCCTGCGGCGCAATGAGTCCCACCCGATGAACATCGAACCTACTAGCAAACCTCGCCTCGCCCCCGGCGTCCGCCTCGGCGACAACCAAGGCCAGCGCGTCCTTCTCATGCCTGAACGTGCCCTTCGCTTGAACGGTCCCAGTCTCGAAATCGTCCTGCGCTGCGATGGCAAACGGACCGTCCAACAAATCATCACTGAATTGCAGCAAATCTACTCCAAAGCCGACCCTGCCAAAGTAGAACAAGACATCCTCGGCTATCTAACCCTCCTCCAAAAAGACCGCGCCCTCGATTTCGAGACCTAACCTCTCCCCTAGCGGCTCCCCTGACCGTCCTTTTTGGAAAGCGTCCTAATCTGGAGTGCGGGAGCCCCGCTCCCGCTTTCGCGGTGTATCATCTGGCGCTGGCCCGCACTTACCCCAGACCACACGACACGGAAGGAGCCGCCATGAAACTCAATTTGATCACGCTGGCGGTGGCAATCATCGGCTTATCGTACTTTGGCATGCATGCCGCCCATCTGCCCTGGACTGTATGGCGCATTGCGGGAATTGCCATTGCCGCGCCTGCATTTCTTTTGTTTGTAGCCGCACGCATCGAGCTGGGACGCGCCTTCAGCGTGCAGGCGAAGGCCATGACGCTTGTAACGACGGGCGTCTATTCGCGTATCCGCAATCCGATTTACTTCTTTGGCGCGATTCTCATCCTGGGATTCATCCTTTGGGTGGGACGGCCGTGGTGGCTGCTGATTTTTGTGGTCATAATTCCGCTGCAGGTGGTGCGCAGCCGGAAAGAAGAGCAGGTGCTGACAGAAAAGTTCGGTGCTGCGTATCTCGACTACAAACAAACAACTTGGTTCTGATGCGAGTCGTTCGGTCTATAGTCGGTCTCTTTGAACCCATCCCTCAGCATTGGAATTCTTACAGCACGACTGAAATCGCGCCTTCTCAAAACCGATCCTGACTGATCCAGTACCCAAAAACTATTTGTGTCCTTATCTGGAGTGCGGGAGCCTTGCTCCCGCTTTTGCGAGCGATGCCGCAGCAAATGCTCCCATTTTCAGCGTTCCAAGCCTGCGTGAGACACGGGCAGGTGACTTCAGGTCGCCGATTCAAGAGTACCCGGCCGCAATCAGGACACCACCCAAGAATGAGCAAGCTAGGATTTCTCTTGACATTTTGATAACCCATGCTATTATTTCTTTGGGTAATTCTGCGGACTCCCTATGGCGGCCTCTGGCCGCCGTTTTTTTTCTACGCACATCCTTTTCTTTCTACTCCTAGGCCGGGCCTTGGTGTTCCGTTCCCCGTGGCATGGGCTGCTTTCCTAGGGTTCCGCGTGGCACGGGGCTTTAACCCGGTGTCTTTCCTCTAAGCACCTTTAGAATGAACACTTACAGAAGTGATACAAAACAAAAGGACTTTAACTGGCTTTAGAATGAACACTTACACAAAAACAAGGGGGTATCGGGAGTTCTCCCGGGGTACAGACCGGGCACATCCCTGACAGAATAGACCGGGGGGAATCCCCGACGCTGTGAGAATCGCAGTTTGCCGCGGCCTTCACCAAATCGATGACTGGGCCGCAGCCCCGTTCGAGACAGGCAGACGATCCTCGGCCTACGCGGGATGATCGTCTACCAGTCGGCGAAGCACTTCATCCTCATGCTTCTATTCTTGCTTCTCTATTCAGGTATTCTAGAGCTTCGCGCCGAGAACTAATGAACTCGTCCGTGCCCAATCTGCTGGCTCTGATCGCCGAACTGACCCACCGCTGCCCGCTGCACTGTGTCTACTGCTCCAATCCCCTCGAGCTGCAGGCTCGCGCGACTGAGCTTTCGACTGAAGATTGGTCCCGCGTCTTCCGCGAAGCCGCCGCTCTCGGAGTGCTGCAAGCCGATTTCACCGGCGGCGAACCCCTGACTCGCCCAGACATTCTCGATCTCATCCGCGCCGCTCGCGCCGCCGGCCTTTACGTCAATCTCATCACCTCCGGACTCCCTCTCGACGAATCTCGCCTCGAAGCTCTCGTTGAAGCTGGCCTCGATCATTTTCAACTGAGCTTTCAAGGCGCCCGCGAAGAAATCGCCCAGGAAATTTCCGGCGCCAAAGCCCACGCTCACAAACTACGCGTCCTTGAATGGCTCAAGCATCATCGCCTGGCCGTCACGCTAAACTTCGTCATTCATCGCCGCAATCTCGATCAGCTCCCCGAGATGCTTTCTCTCGTTGAATCCTCCAGCGCCACGCGGGTCGAATTCGCCCACGTCCAATATTATGGCTGGGCTTTCGCCAATCGCGATTCCCTTCTCCCCACGCGCGAGCAGCTCAGCAAATCCATCGATTTTTTGAAAAATGCCCAGCAGCGCCTGGCAGGAAAAATTAAGGTGGAATATGTCGTTCCCGATTACTACGCGAGATATCCAAAGCCTTGCATGGGCGGCTGGGGCCGCAAGCTGTTGCTCATCACACCGAATGGCGACGCGCTTCCGTGCCACGCCGCTCGCGTCATTCCCGATCTGTCCTTTGAAAACGTGAAGAATCGCAGCCTGAAAGAAATTTGGGAAACTTCCGAAGCCTTCCAAACATTCCGCGGCGAATCCTGGATGCAGGAACCTTGCAAAACTTGCGACCGCCGCACGCAGGATTTCGGCGGCTGCCGCTGCCAGGCATTTCTCCTCGCTGCCGACGCCGCCGCCACTGATCCCGTCTGTTCGCTCTCTCCGCAGCGCCCCAAAGTCGACGCCATCCTCGCTCCCATCAACGTCCCCACAGTGGCACAGGCTTCAGCCTGTGCTCCGAGGACCTCCGCTCTCACTGATGCCGCCCAACCCGGACGGACAGAGGTGTCCAGAGACCTCCCGCTTTCTGCCCCGACTGCCTCCAAGCCCGCCTGGCTCTATCGCCCAAATCCTTCCTAAGCCGCGGCCGGTGCCTCCGGCTGCCGCTGCAACGGAAGGACCACGCGGAAAATAAAAATCATGCTTCCCACAAAGCATATCGTCCCAAACACGGCGAGCGTATGAGGAGCGCCGATCCGGGTTGCAATTCCTCCAGCGATCAGCGAGCCGATCGGCTGCACGCCCATGAACATCGTCGCGTAAACGGCCATGATGCGGCCACGCAGTTGGTCCGGTACGCGGTTCTGCAACGTCGTATTCGTCGCCGCCATCTGCACTGTTGCGCAGAATCCGACAACCAGCAGCAGCGTCATCGAAAGCCAGAACACGCGCGACTGCGCAAAAAGAACCAGTCCGATCGCACAAACAGTCGAAGTCGCTCCGATCCACCGCGCCAAACCTTTGTAACTCGTTTGCGCCGCAAAATGCAGCGCACCCAGCACCGCTCCTACCCCCGCAGCGCTCATCAACAAACCAAATCCCTTCGCGCCTCGGTGCAGGACGTCGCTCGCAAAAATCGGCAGGAAAACGGAGTACTGCAATCCCAGCAGGCTCAGCATGCTCAATAGAAGCAGCGTCGACCGAATCGGCAAGTCGCTCATTGCGAACCGGAATCCCTGGATCAGGCTTTGAAACGGCGAACCTGTCTCCTTCTTCAATTCCCGCTGCGCAAGGCGCATCGCCAAGAGCGCCCCGATCACGGCCAGAAAGCTCACTCCATTCAGGAAAAAACACCAAGCCGGACCCTTCCATGCGAGGGCGAACCCCGCAATTGCCGGCCCGACCACTCGCGCTCCATTGAAAATCGAAGAGTTAAGCGCAATCGCATTGGGCAGATCCTCTATGACCACCATCTCCACAAGAAAAGCTTGCCGGATCGGCACGTCGAACGCGTTCACCACTCCCACTAGGAATGCGACGACGATCAGCTCCCACACCGTGATCACATTCGCAAAAGTTAACCCTGCCAAAGCAAAAGCCAAAATCATTGACACCGTTTGCGTCCATATCACGCCGCGGTGACGGTTGTAGCGATCTCCGACGTACCCGCCGAGCGCCGCCAAAAATAAAATGGGAACCTGGTTCGCAAACCCGAACACACCCAGCAGCGCCGCGGAATTCGTCAGCTTGTAAACCAGCCACAGCTGCGCCGTCGTCTGCATCCATGTACCGATGAGCGAGGTGAGCTGCCCTCCGATGAATAATTGAAAATTGCGGTGCTGCAGCGCGCGAAAGCGCGGCGACAAAACGGGAATGGCTCCCTCCCACTCGGTGGATGCGCGCGACGTTACCAAATCACGATGCCGTGCCGCTCATGCCGTTGTCAATGCCGGCGCGGACTTCCGTCCGTCCATTTTGTCCGATGAAAGGGTCCCTGAGTGGGTAGTTGCCGAGTCCAATTCCGTGGCGGAGAAAGCAAAACAAAAAGATGCGGCTGTGTTACTCGTTTGGCGGGTCCGGCGCGCCCACATGCATGTGGCTCAAATCCCGCAGCGTCGCCCTATCCTCTTCGCTCATCCCTTTGGTGAAGTTCGGATCATTCAGCCGTTCGTTCCGCGCAAACTCCGGCATGTTTTGCAAAACGCGCAATCTCTGCCGAATCGCCTGTCGACGCTCCAAAGGCATTTGCCTCCAAGTCGGCAGCACATCGTTCCGGATGTGATCCTTCTGGGCCGGTGTCAACCGGCTCCACGCCTGCGCCCGGTCCCGAAACTCTTGCCTCTGCGCGGGCGTCATCTTGTTCAACCGTTGATAGTTCTGGAGGACTCTCTGCTTCTCCTGGGGGCTCAGGTCGCTGAATTTCCTCTGCACGGGCGGCGGAGTGTACGCGGCAGGCGGACGGTTCGGATTGCCATTCGGTCGTACCGCGGAATCCGGCCGATTCACTCGATTGCGTTCGGAACTCCCCGCTGTGCCGTTCTGCCGTTTTTCCTGTTGCGCTGCTGTTCTCGCTTGCTGACGTTGCTGCTGCCGCGCTTCTCTCCTCTCTTGCACCCTCGGCGCCCGGTTCTGCTGCCCCAAACTGGCGCCTCGCATGCGTTGCGCCGGGCAAGGCGCGGCCAACATCGCGCCAAGCCCTGCCGCGAGTATCCATCCAGCGAGTTGGAATCGAAGTCTCATGGATCATTACTGATTCTGGTTCTGGTCCTGGTCCTGATTCTGATCTGGTTGGGCATTCTGCGGCTGGCTTTGACTAGGTTCCTGGCTGGTTGCTCCGGCGTCGTTTACTTGCACCGGCTGAGGCAAATCCGTCAGTGCGCCAAAATCCGAGATCACGTCCAGGTTTTCAAGCTCCGGCAAGTTCTGGTTGATTTGCGCCTCCTCCGCCGCCGTCAGTCCATGATCCGCAGGCTGCGGCCGCGATGCGACCCACACGGTCGCCAGCAACAACAGCGATGCTGCAAGCGCTACGCGCGGCGACGGCCGGAACCATGCCCACCAGCCCTGATTCACCGGCTCCGCAGCCACTCGCGCGCGCACTCGCGCATCAAATGCACCCGATGGCTCGATCTGTGGCAATTCATCCAGCAGACTCGTTACCGCACGAAATTCAGTCACGCGCAGTTGGCACGTCGCGCACGAGGCGAAGTGTTTTTCCACCTCCAGCCGTTCGCTCTCTTTCAATCGCCCGTCCACGTACGCCACAATTTTGTTTTCCATTCTCGTGCAGCTCATAACTTCCTTCCTTCTCTACCCGGGTCAACTGCATGGCAAGCGGTCGTAGCGGCCGGTCTTTGGACCGGTTCTTCTACTTCCCTTGCCTCGCCACGAGGGGGGCTAGTTCCACTCGCAGCGTTTCGTATGCCCGAAACAGCAGCGACTTCAACGCGCTCTCCGAACATTCGAGAATCCTTGCAATATCTCCATAATCCAGCTCCTGGTACTTGTGCAGGAGCACCGCCGCGCGCTGTTTTTCCGGCAATTTATCAATCGCGTGCCGGATCATTTTCTTGCGCGCTTCCTCAAGCAAATGCTGCTCAATATTCGGATTTTTTTCCGCAACGTCCAGCACTTTCTCATCGCCGTCTTCCGCATCCACCGTCACCGGCGCATCCAACGAAATTTCCATTCGCTGATGGCGGTTGTCCCTCACGGAATTTAGCGCCAGGTTTGTCGCGATCCGGAAAAGCCACGTCGTGAATTTGGCGCTCGGCACGTAATCTTTGCGTGCGCGGTACACTCTTAAAAACACTTCCTGCGCCAAGTCTTCCGCCTCTTCCCGCACCCGAACCATGCGGTAGAGAAAGTTGACAAGAGGAGTCCTGTAGCGCTGGAGGAGAAGCTCGAACGACTGCTCGTCGCCCGCCTTCACGTCCAGCATCAGTTGGACGTCCGACCTGGCCATAGCCGCCACATTCTATCGAACCCCAACGTGCTCATAAAGTTGCAAATGTTTATCTGGCGTTTAAGTGAACTAGGGGCGAAGGCAGGGCGAATCTAAACGTGGAATAAATGCTGCATTATCAATACTGTGGCCACCCCCACAAACACAAGCATGGCCATCCTCCAATTTGGTTCGCGGTTCACTTCCGGAAGCAAATCCGTCGCGGCAACGTATACCGTCACCCCTCCGGAAATCGGCAGCGCATATTTCAATTGGCTTTGCAAGGCGCTCGTCAACAAAACTCCAAACAGCGTCGCCGCTCCCAATAACCCCGCCGCGAGGATTGCGTTGCGCCGTCCTTGGCCGCTGGCAAGCACCACCGACGAGACCGTGAATCCCTCCGGTAGCTTGTGCAAAAAAACCGCCACGAAAATCATCGCGCCGAGCCACACCGAAACAAGAAATCCCGCCGCGATGGCGACCCCGTCAAAAAACGTGTGAATGATCAGCCCGAGCAGCACAGTGTTCCGCGCGTGGTGATGGCTCATCTCTTCGTGATGAGTCTCTTCCCCAAAATGAAAATGCGGCGCAATCGTATGCTCGAAAAGGTGTACGAGGAAAAAACCAATCAAAACAAACTCCAGCGCTTGTTCGCCGCCCAGTCGGATCGACTCGGGGATCACATCCACAAAAGCAACGGCCACCATATAGCCCGCGCCAAGCGCCAGAAAATATTGCAGGTACCGCCGCGGCCACTCCCGGTGCACGACAAAATAGCCGCCGATCAAGTTGCCCGCCGCGGCCACTAAGCCTAACGCCCCCGCCAGCGCTGTCCGAAATGCCAAGTCATGTGCCATAAATCGGAAAAGCGGCAGCCGGGCTGCCGCACTCCAAGATCAACCCGCCCAATCTCGATTTCTCAGTATCTTTTGTGTTCTCGGCGATTCTGCGTAAATACTTTTTTATGAATGTCTACTCCCTCGCGTAATTACTTCTCATCCCGAATGCCGGAACAAAATGACATCGCCTTCTTGCACGATGTATTCTTTTCCTTCGAGCCGCACTTGGGCTTTCTCACGTGCCGCCGCGATGCTTCCGGCCGCTAGCAAATCGCTCCACTTCACCACTTCCGCGCGGATGAAGCCCTTTTCGATGTCGCTGTGAATCGCTCCAGCAGCCTTCTGCGCCGTCGATCCCTTGCGGATCGTCCAGGCGCGCACTTCTGGCTCGCCCGCTGTAAAAAACTGGATCAAGCCCATCAAGTCGTAGGTCGCGCGAATCAAGCGGTTCAGGCCCGGCTCCTTCAATCCATAAGAAGCCAGCAACTCAGCGGCTTCATTTTCTTCCATCTCGGCGAGTTCCGCTTCGAGCCTTCCGCAAATCGCCACGACAGCAGCATTGGGCCGCCCCTGCAGCGAACTCAATTTGTGCCGCTCCACCGCCGTATCCAGTTTGTCCGCTTCGTCGTCGCCAAGATTCAGCACATAGAGCACCGGCCGCGCGGACAAGAACAAAAATCCGCCAATCGGTTTCTTCTCCTCCGCCGTCAGTTCCAACTCGCGCAGAGGCTTTTCCGACTCCAGATGCGCTTTGCACTTTTCCAAAACGGCTTTTTCCGCCAGCAAGATTGGATCGCTCTTTTTCTTCAAATCCTTTTCGAGCCGCTCGAGCCGCCGCAAAATCTGGTCGTGGTCGGAAAGAATCAGTTCCAACTCGAGATTCGTCGCATCCCGCAAAGGATTAATACTCCCCTCCGAATGCGGAACCGAAGGATCGTCAAACACGCGAATCACGTGCGCAATCGTGTCCACTTCGCGCAAAGGCGCCAGCGCATCGCGGTTCTTTTCCTTCTGCATCCCGCCCAAATCCACGTACTGCACCGTCGCGTAGGTAATTTTCTTGGGGTTATACAGCTTCGCCAACTCGAGCAGTCGCGGCTCCGGCACTTTCGCCACGCCGACGTGTGTCGCCGACCCACCGCCCTTCCCCTCGACGTTAGCCTTCGTCAAAATCCGAAACAGCGTTGTCTTCCCAACCTGTGGCAATCCAATAATTCCCGTCTGCAAGTTTCGTCCCTTCCCTTACCGTTCCGGTTCCTCAATTCAAACCCACAATGCTAACACACCATCGCTGCGGCATTTGCAGGGCCACGATATATCGTGCCCCTGCCGGCTCGAATGCACACTTGGGCCGCCCGACCTATTTATTGAAACGTTTGCACGTTTAGAACAGTCTCATCATCCAGCGTCTAGCAAAAAATTTAGGCAGGCAAGAACAGCTCTTTAACTGGATAATGGACGACTTGCGCGAGGACGCCCGCCGCGCATTCATTCGATGGACATCACTCTCTTAGATCTCTCCGCCTATCTCGGCCTGGTCGCCGTCGGCGCCGTCACCTTCAACATGCTCCTCGGCGTGCTGATGATTTTCCGCTATAGCCCTGTGCGCTACTGGCCGCATCGCCGCTTCAATTATTTTGCGCTGCACAACTGGACCGGCTACCTCGCTCTATTTTTCGCTACAGCGCACCCCATCGTCTTGCTCTTCAACAAATCGCCAAAATTTCGCGTACTCGACATTGTGTATCCCGTCCACTCGCCGCAGCAGCCTCTCGAAAACACCATCGGCGCCATCGCCCTCTATATCGTTGCGCTCATGGTCGTCACTTCCTATCTCCGCATCCAACTGGGCCGCCGCCTCTGGAAAGCGTTCCACTTCACCGTCTATCTAGGCGCCCTCGCTCTCTTCTGGCACTCTCTCCTCACCGACCCGACTCTGAAGCCTTCACCAGTCGATTGGCTCGACGGCGGCAAAATTTTCGTCGAAGTCTGTGCCGCGATCATCTTCCTGAGTTCGGTCCTTCGCTACCAGCACGCGCGGAAGAAAGCTCCTTCAAGAAGACAAGCGTCCCCCGAAACCGCATCCAATCCCTCGTGAATTGCCTCGATGCTGGCGCTGCCGGCTGGCGAGGCCTCGCTGGAGAGTCATTCGCGGAAGTGACGAACCCGGCGAGATTCACGTTGTGGCAGTCGTCGATCGCTTAGTGAGCTGTCACATGCGCGCTGGCTAGCTCGTCCAGATAGTCCGGCTTGCTTTCGTCGCGCACCAGATGCGGGAAGCGCTTGCCGCCGTGGTAGTCCACGCTGCACGTTTTGTAATAGCCGTCGATCACCACCATTAACGTAATCGGCTCGGTGTTCTGCTTCGACGCGGCAATCGCGTCGGCGAGCAAATCATGATCGTAGACGCGTCCGTTCACTCCGACGACTTTCATCCCCGAAGTGATTCCCGCCTTGAACGCGGGACCGCCGACGATGGAATCGATCACCGCGCCGTCATCGCCCAGATGCAAGCCGATCGTGTACACATCTCCCACATTGCCGTGGTGCGTCTCGCCTTTCGGCGCCTCATCATCGAAAAGGAATTTCCAGCCGCCATTTTCGATTCCGCCGAGCGGTGGATTCGGCGAGGTCGAATTCAGCCGGTCGTGCAGAAATTTCGCCCAGTCGTATGGCGCAATCGCATTCAGCCCGCGAACAATGTCCTCGAATGTATAGGGCTTGATCTCCGGCCCGTTATTCGGCCCTCCATAAAACGCGTGGCAGAAATCGTCGATACTTTTTTCGCCGTGCGTTTGCTGGTGAATGATCGTTGCCACTTCAAGCCACAGCAAATCGCCTTCATCGTAATAATCCGTTCCCCGCCGCCAGTTCACCCATCCGCGCGCGAATCCTTCGCCGGGCACGGCCACTGCCGTATCCAGCAGCGAACGCCACGTCCTTCCCGGCCGTCCCTCACCAAGGGCTGCTGAAATATTCGCGAGATTGTTGCGGTAATCCTGTGCGCTCCACAAGCCGCTGCGTGCCGCCAGCAGCGGCCCCGCAAATTCCGTGAACCCCTCGTAATCCCACAACAAATCGTCGCGCATCGGCGTTTCATACTCCGGAGTGGCCAGGTCCGCAGGCCGCCGGAATTTCCCGCTCCACGAATGCGCGTACTCATGCGCGACCAGTTCGCCCATCGCCAGGCCCGCGTTTGGCCCGAGCAAAATTCGCTCCGGCAAGCGGCTGTCGTTGCACTCGTTGTGTTCGAGGCCGAAGTGCGCCACGTGATCGCTCAGCGTCAGTAAGAAATGGTATTCGTGGTAATGGCGCGAACCGAAAAGTTTCCCGGCTTCGGCCACCAGATTCGTCAAGCCCTTCTGCACCGCAGGACTCATATTCAGCGCGGCTTCGCTATCCGCAACTATGTCCATTTCGTGGTGAATCGGTTCGCCCGGCGGTGTGATATCAATCGCGCGGTAATACTGCCCCGCAATCACTGGTGAATCCACCAGCCGCTCCAGCGAAAGGGGTGCGAACGATATTTCGTTTCCCGACTGCTTCTCGACGTGTTGCGGCGTTCCGAATTTCCAGCCTTCCGGCAGCACGAGCTTCGGATGAAACATAATTTCGCTCGCCGGACGTCCCGCCGGATAGAGCACGTTCTGGTTCCATTCGATCACGATCAGTTTGTCCGTCGCCGACATCGCCGAAGTCGCGAATCCGCCCCCGCTCGGCTCCAGATAGTCGAAGTTCACGTGCAGTTCTGTGGCGCCCGCGGGAACTTCCACATGGAACGTGAACACATCGGAAAGATCGCGTTGCCAGGGAATCGTTGTCCCGTTCGCCATAAATTTTAGTCCGGTTACGTTGCCGATTGGCCCATCCGGCCCGTGCTCGCCCGGAATCCATTTCGGATAGTAGAGTGTCAGCGGTCCCGGTTTCACTGGAATTAGTTCCTGTGTCCGGATAACTTTCATCGGCGTTTGCGTCGCGTCCACCGTCACGGAAACCGCGCCGCTCTGAGCGGAGGCGCTCCAAGCCGCCACAAAGAAAAACGCGGAAAGCGCAACCACTTTTCCGCGCGCGATTACCGCCGAGGCGCCTCGACCGATCACAGACCATCCCTTGCGCTTCTGAAAATTCATGTCCCCAACTCCCCTCATCGTAGTATTCCCCGCGCCGGCGCAAATATCCGTGCACCAAAAAACTGCCCTTGGCGCCACCGTTCCATCCGCGCAGCGAGTTCCAGATCAAATTCGGCATGAGCATATCGAATCCCGGCCGCATTTCCTATGCCCAAGCCTTGCCTCTCGCCCGAAACTTGTTAATCTATTCCCCCGTTTCTAGAATGGAGCCCATGTGACCGACGCACCTCCCACTCCGCCCTTCGATCTCGCCAAAGCCACACGGTTCCTCGCCGCCTGCGACGAAAAATTGAAATTCCTAATCTCCGAAACGCCGCCTTTCCAGATGGATTTGGCTTCCGACGGCATTCACAGTCCCTACGAAGCGTTGCTCGAAGCCATCACGCACCAATCCATCTCCGGCAAAGCCGCGGCCACGATTTTCGAGCGAATTAAAGCGCTCAGCTCGGCTGGTGGAGTCCCGCCCCCGCAGGAAATGCTCAGACTCCGCAAACAAGCCCTACGCAAAGCCGGCCTCTCCGGCGCAAAAGCTGCCGCCATGAAAGACCTCGCCAGAAAAACAATCGAGGGCGTCGTGCCCACCCTCGAAGAAGCCCACACGCTCAGCGACGAAGAGCTGGTCAAGCGGCTGACTTCCGTCCGCGGCATCGGGGCCTGGACTGTCGAAATGTTTTTGATCTTCCGCCTCGGCCGCCCCGACGTTCTCCCAATCCACGACCTCGGGGTACAAAAAGGCTGGTCACTCACCTACGGCAAAAAACACAAACCCAAAGCGAAAGAGCTTCTCGCTTTCGGCGAACGCTGGCGTCCCTACCGTACGGTCGCAAGCTGGTACATGTGGCGCGCTTGCCACCGCGCCGGCAACGCCGCCATGCGCAAAATCCGCCCGGCCAAAGTCCGCCGGAAGCGTCGTACGAAGAGCATGCGAAAACCTGCGAGGTGATGATCAGTCGTGAAAGGATATGATTCTAATAGACTTAATCTTTGTTCAAAGACTTTGAATTGCAACGCTCGCCAAGAACTGAGGGAGGGGTGCAGGATTGGAAGGAGCTCGGTTGGGCCGGCTAACTAAGGACGAGGAGCTTGTTACCGCATCAGAGTTAGCTCGCGAACCAGGAAGAACATAGCCGCAATTCCAGCCAATAGAACGCCGCTTTCGAGCGACACCGAAATCAAGTGGAGTCTGCCGAACGCCGCCAGCAAAGGACTATCCGTCGCCGTAGCCTGGATCGATCCCATCTGCACTCGAAGAACTGCCATCTTCGCGCTCACCGTATATTGCGATATGGCGGTCAGCACGATCATCAGCGCTGCGCAAATTGCTGCCGGAGTCGCAAGGCTTGCAAAAGTCCGCGTCCGCGCCACTCTGACGAGCAGGCACAGGATACCCAAGGCAATACCGCCCAGATGCATTCGGGTCAGCGAATAACCGACCATCGCACCAGCCTCGTCGCGGCTCGCCAGGATCCCAAAGGCCCCAGGCGCTACCACAAAACTCAGGAACACGTCGCTCCCGAGCCACAGGCTAACGCATAGAAACTCGATTGTACGGAAGAATGTGGACATCCGGAATTTCCGATAGAATATCTCTTGAAGCGGAACCAGAAATGGTGGGCGACAAAGGACTTGAACCTTTGACCTCTCCCGTGTGAGGGGAGCGCTCTAACCAACTGAGCTAGTCGCCCGGCCCGTACTGCCGCGACGCTCCGCAGCGTCATCTATTTGTAACAGGAAGGACTTGGGTTTTCAACCGATGTCCACGGCGACCTCTCAGATCGTTTCCCAGCTTCAGCGCTCCATCGCGCGTGCGATTTACGGCAAGGAAGAAGCGATTCAACTTGCGCTGATTACTCTTCTTGCGCGCGGTCATCTGCTCATCGAAGACGTCCCCGGCGTCGGCAAGACCACTCTCGCGCAGGCTCTCGCAAAATCGTTTCATTGCAGCTTTCAGCGGATTCAATTCACTTCGGACCTGCTGCCAAGCGACGTCCTCGGTGTAAGTGTTTACAATCCGGAATCCCGGGAGTTCGAGTTTCGCTCCGGTCCGATTTTTGCAAACGTCGTGCTTGCCGACGAGATCAATCGCACCACGCCGCGCACGCAGTCCGCTCTTCTCGAAGCGATGAATGAATCGCAAGTCACCGTGGACGGCAAAACGCTCCAATTGCCTCATCCGTTTCTAGTCATTGCCACGCAAAACCCCGTCGAGCACCACGGCACCTATCCGCTGCCCGAGTCGCAACTCGACCGTTTCCTGATGCGCATCAAGATGGGCTATCCCTCCCACGAAACCGAGCGCGAAATCCTACGCAAGCATATTCACGATGATTCGCTCGCTGCTCTCGAGCCAGTCGCGGATGTCGGTGACGTTCTCGAAATGCAGGAATCCGTCGCACGAGTGAAGGTGGACGGCAGCCTACACGACTACGCTCTCGAAATCGTCAATCGCACGCGCAAAACGGAGCAGCTCGCTCTTGGCGTCAGCCCTCGCGGCACTCTCATGCTGCAACGCGCCGCGCAAGCCCGCGCCTTTCTCGACGGCCGGGATTACTGCCTGCCCGATGACTTCAAACAACTCGCCGTCGCCGTCTTTTCGCATCGCGTCGTGGCCAGCGCCCGGCACGCCTCGCTGCAAAGAAAAGCGGAATCGACCGAATCCGTTCTCAGGGAAATCGTCGAATCCGTGCGCGTACCTCTGTGAATCTATCCTCGACTGCCGCGCAACTCTGGGCCAAAGCCGACCGCTCCGCTGTTCGCGCCTTCTTTGTCTCCATGGCCGCGCTGGCCGTGGCCCTGCTCCTTGCTCTATATTCCGGCTCGGCGAGTGAACTCGGCCATCTGGGTCTCGCTATCGTTTCTGCCATCGGCGCCCTGCTTCTCGCCGCGTGGGTGGCCATCACGCTCGTTCCTGTCCTCGCCAAGCGCACACCGCTTCGCTGGATCGGTTACAAAATGGAGTACCGCGTATCACGCGAAGGCTGGATTTATATCCTTGGGATTTTTTTAGTCGCCATCGCCGCTCTCAACACCGGCAACAATCTTCTTTTCCTGATTCTCGCCAGCCTGATCGCCATCATCCTGATGTCAGGAATTCTTTCTTCGATCACTCTCTCTGGCGTCGAGATGCGATTGGAATTGCCTGAACACATCTTCGCCGGCCAGCCTGTCCGCGCTCTCGTCGAATTGGAGAACGAAAAACTGACCCTTCCCTCGTTTTCTCTGCGCGTCGAAGCGGTCCGCGCGAAAAATACGCCCAAAGCCGCGATGCTCGAAACTCCGGTTTATTTTCCTTACATCCCGAAGCATGAACTCGTTCAGCAGCATGTGCCCATGACTTTTCTCCACCGCGGCATCTACCGGCAGGAAGCCTTCCGCATCGTCACCAGGTTCCCGTTCGGCTTCTTGCAAAAGGCGCGCCGCCTCGATTTGAAGTCCGAAGCACTGGTCTATCCATCCGTCGAGCCCACACAGGATTTCTTTGAAGTGCTTCCCGGCATGCAAGGAGCCCTCGAAAGCCTTGCCAAAGGCCGCGGTCAGGATCTATACGCATTGCGCGACTATCAACCTCGCGACAGTTCGCGCCACGTGCACTGGAAGGCCTCCGCTCGACTGGGATCTTTGATGGTCCGGGAGTTCACCCGTGAGGATGATTGCCGTGTCATCGTCGTTCTCGATCCGCACATGCCGGGAGGAGTGGCCGCTGCTGAAGCGGACGGCCGCTTTGAGCGTGCCGTCACGATGTGCGCCGCGCTTACGTGGCACTTTTACGAACGCAACGCCGTCCTGCAATTTCGCTCGGCGGATTTTGAAACGCCGCTGGTTGAGGCCGACGAGGTTATTTTCGATATTCTGCGCTATCTCGCAAGCGCGAAGCCCTGTCCTCCCGACCCACAGCGGAAACTGCTCGCCGATTTGGCCACCGGCCCGGAAGTTTTCCGCGTCATCGTCACCAGCGAGCCCCGCGGCTCCATTCCCTCGAACATCTGGAATCAGTCCTGGGTCATCTTCCTCGAGGATCTTTCCGACTGATCGGAGTTTGTTCGCTCCCAATCCAGCAGCGTCTTCAACTGTGCGAGAATACGCCGTGATCATGCTCACGGGCCGCGAACTCGCCGTTTTCCGCCGTAAATTGCTCGATTGGTTTGGCCAATTTCAACGCGAGTTGCCATGGCGCGCCTCGAAGGATCCCTACCGCATCTGGATTTCGGAAATCATGCTGCAGCAAACGCGCGTCGCGGCCGTTATTCCCTATTACGACCGATTCCTGTCCCGCTTCCCCGATGTGCGGACGCTTGCGGGAGCGCCGCCGGAAGAGGTTTTGCGGTTCTGGTCCGGCCTGGGCTATTACAGCCGCGCGCGAAACCTCCAAAAAGCCGCTCAGCAAATCGTCGCGCTGCACGAAGGCGTATTTCCACGAGACGAGAAATCTGTTCTCGCGCTGCCTGGCATCGGCAAGTACACAGCCGCCGCGATCTTGAGCATTGCCTTTGGCGAAACGCGCGCGGTACTTGATGGCAACGTCGCACGCGTCCTCGCGCGGCTCGGCGCGATACGCGGTGACTTGCGGGAATCGCGGCGCTGGCAAGCGCTGCAAAAAACGGCGGGAGAGCTCCTCGACCGAAAAGCGCCGGGCGACTGGAATCAGGCCATAATGGAACTCGGCGCGATGGTTTGCACGCCACGCGCGCCGCAATGCTTACTCTGCCCCGCCGCAAAATTCTGCCGCGCGCGCAAACTTGGTGATCCAGAATCGTTTCCCGAAAAACGAAAAAAACGCGAAACCGTGCAGATCCTCCTGGCCGCCGCAGTACTCCTTACTCCTCGCGGTGAAACGCTGCTTCTGCCGCCGCCTCGAGTGAAGAAGGAGGCCAAGCCCGCCGCCGACGACATCGCAACGCTTGTGTCCCGAATGTGGCATTTCCCAACGATCTCTATTCGCAAAGATCCAGGTGCAGAACTGAAAGCCTTTCTCGCTGGCTCTCCTTTCGCCAGAAATGGCGCGCTTAATCTTGAGCCGCTCGCTCCTCTCCGGCACGCAGTAACCTACCGCAACGTAAAGATGCTGCCTTTCCGGATCGCGATCGCGAGCATTCCCCGTATTCACGGTGCAAAGGTCATTAGTCTGGAAGAGTTCTCGACGCTTCCTGTCTCCAACCTGACACGCAAGATCGCCCGCGCCGCGCTTTCCCAGCTCCCGCTAGCTCCAGCCGCTTTCGCAAATCGGTAAACGTTACGGTTTCGCGTGCCGTCTGCCGCGGTGGGCCGGCCTAATGCTAGGATGAAATGTGTCCATGGCCGCCGCCGTTCCAGCAACGAGCATCGCCCCGCTCCCCGCCGAGCGTTTCTTTCGGACTTCTCTCTTCTTGCTCGTGGCGGCCTCTGTAGCCACACTCGTGAGCACCGGAAAACTCGATCTGTTCACGATGATCATCGCTCCCAGCGCCGTGCTATATAAGGGATTTCGCTGGTGGCGGCGCCGTCCCGCGGAAATCCCGCATCACATCGCCACGCGGCTGGTCGTGGGTTACCTGATCGTTTTTCCGCTGGATGTTTTCTTTTTTTCGCGGATGTTTGTGGCAGCCTCATCCAACCCGGCGCTCTACGCCGCGCTTTTGGGAGCGGTTCATTTCCTCCTGTTCGTGATGCTGGTCCGCCTCTACAGCGCGACCACGGACCGCGACGCGTTTTTTCTGACGATGCTCTCCTTCGCCGCGATTCTCGCGTCGGCCGTTCTCACCATCGACACGACTTTTCTCGGACTTTTCTTCCTGTTTCTTCTGTTTGGCGTAGCCACCTTCGTAGGTCTTGAGCTGCGCCGTGCCTCGAGAGGAGCGATCGGACCGGAAGTAGACGCCCAGCCCAAGCAGGAAAGGCGCCTAACGCGCGCCCTGGCCCTGGCAGCGGTCAGCGTGGCATTGGGGGCGATCACCATCGGTGGCGCGCTGTTTTTCTTCTTTCCGCGCTTCAGTGCAGGATATCTTGGCCGTACGAGCTTGCAACCGACGCTGATGTCCGGCTTCACCGACGACGTCGAGCTAGGCCAAATCGGCGAGATCAAGAAGAATTCCCAGGTTGTCATGCGGGTCCGCACGGGAAAACCGGTGGGATATCCCGGCCTGCGCTGGCGTGGCATAGCGCTTTCAGTTTTCGATGGAAAACGATGGTACTCTAACGATCGCGACGCCGTCACCATTCCGGCCGCCCCGAATGGCTGGATCAATCTCACACCGCCAACTCAGCTGCCGGATCCGAGCGCGACTCTCCTGCGCTACACCATTCTTCTCCAGCCCGTGGCGACTGATACAATTTTCGCGCCCGCAAAGGTGATTTCGCTGCGAGGAAATCTTTCCGGGGAAGACTCCAACAACGAGGCCGGCGCTCGGCACAGCTATCTCATCCGCGATTCCTCGGGCTCTCTCTTTAACCCGTTCCATAATTTCAGCACCCTGCTTTACGAGGGATTCTCGTCGCTGCCAGCGATGGATGTCCCCAGGCTGCGCGCGGCTTCGACCGACTATCCCGAAACCATTCGCGACACATACCTGCAACTCCCTCCTCAGCTTGATCCGCGAATTCCCGAATTAGCAAGACAGATCACGCAACGCGCCGATGATCCCTTCGACAAAACAGTCACGCTGGAAAATTATTTGCGGTCGCATTTTGCTTACACTCTCAACCTCACGGGGAAGCCCGGCGAAGACCCGCTCGCCCATTTTCTGTTCGAGACGCGCGCCGGGCATTGCGAGTATTTTGCGTCTGCCTTGGCCATCATGCTTCGTACGCTGGGCATTCCTACCCGTGAAGTGAACGGCTTTCTGCCCGGCGAATACAACGATCTTGGCGGAGACTACATCGTGCGCGCAAGCGACGCCCATAGCTGGGTCGAAGTCTATTTTCCCGGAACCGGCTGGATGACGTTCGATCCCACTCCACCGGGGGCGGAATCCGAGGGCGGCTTCTTCTCCCGCTTTGGGCAGTATATGGACTGGTTTGAGCTCACCTGGAACGAATGGGTCATCAACTACGACTTCATCCATCAGATTCAGCTTGCGCAAACCATGCAGCGCGATACGCGTAACTGGACGGAAAGCGTCCGGACCTGGTACGCGGAGCAGCAGGTAAGAGGACGGAAGTGGATGAAGTCCTGGAACGGTGGGCTGAGTCTGCTGATTCCGTTGTTCATCGTGTTGTTTCTCATGGCGTTGCGCTTCGATCTCGTTGTTGCCGTTCTAAGGCGGCTGTGGCTTTCGTGGCAGCTTCGCTCGCCCGAGATGGCACGCTCCAATCCGCAGCTTGCTTCCAGGCTCTACGCGGAACTTTCGTACCTGCTCGAGCGCCGCGGCTTCGCGCGCCAGCCCACGCAGACGCCGTTCGAGTTCGCGTCGACGGTATCGCAACCTCGAGTTGCGCCTGCCGTATTCGAATTCACGCAACGCTATGCCGAAGCGCGTTTTGGCGGCGTGCCTTGCGACACGGTTCGACTTCGCGCTCTTCTCGAACAAATTCGCTCGGCCTTTGCTTCGCGCTAGCCCGGCGCTTCCAAGTCGTTTGAGTTCGAGCTGGCGCCCGCCCCAAAACTCTGGCTACGTGGTTCATCCGCCGCCGCGTGTTACAATTGAGAATTGCGCAAAGCTGCAAATTCACTGCCTATGACTAAGGTCGGATTCGTCAGCCTGGGTTGCCCAAAGAACCTCGTCGATAGCGAGGTGATGATGGGTATTCTTACGCGCGAAGGTTACGAACTGACTCCGCGCGCGGACGAAGCGGAAGTTCTTGTCGTGAATACGTGCAGCTTCATCGAATCCGCGCAAAAAGAATCCGTCGATGCGATTCTCGAGATGGCCGAACACAAGAAGTTCGGCGCGGCAAAGAAGCTCATCGTGGCGGGATGCCTGGTCGAGCGTTTCCGTGACCAGATTCTCGAACAGGTTCCGGAAGTCGATGCGGTCGTGGGAACAGGCGAGGTCGAACGTATTCTGGAGGCCGTCGACGGCGACTTGCGCGTGCTGCCCGCGGCGCCGCCGGCGTTTCTCTATCATGATCTGACGCCGCGCGTCATCACGACGCCGCGCCACGCCGCGTACATCAAGATCGCCGAAGGCTGCGATCATCCCTGTACGTTCTGCATCATCCCGCAACTGCGCGGAGCGTTTCGCAGCCGGCGCTTTGAATCAGTGGTGCGCGAGGCGGAGAATTTAGCCATCGCTGGCGCGCGCGAAATCACATTGATTGGCCAGGACACGACTTCTTACGGCGAAGATTTGGGCCTCCGCGATGGGCTGGCGCAATTGCTGGGACGGCTGGCGCAAGTGGAAGACTTGCTGTGGGTGCGTTTCCTCTACGCTTACCCCAATCGTGTAACGCAGAAACTTCTCGATACCCTGGCAGCGCATCCGCGCCTTGCCAGGTACATGGACATGCCGCTACAACACGCTAGCCGAAATGTGTTGGCGCGGATGAAGCGCGGTTCGCACGGTGATGCGTTCTTGAAGCTTCTTGAGCGTATTCGCAAGACGATTCCCGGCGTTTCACTGCGCACTTCGTTTATCGCGGGTTTCCCCGGCGAAACCGAAAAGGATTTCGAGGAGCTTTGCGATTTTGTGTGCGCGGCGAATCTGGATTGGATGGGAGTGTTCGAGTATTCGGATGTGGACAACGCGAATAGTTACGCGCTGGACGAAAAAGTTGACGCGGAGACGATTACCGATCGCAGAAACCGGCTGATGGCCATTCAAAAGAAAATATCGCGGGAGAAATTGCGGGCTTGGAAGGGCCGCACGGCCACGGCGCTTGTCGAAGGCCCGTCGAAGGACAATCCGCTGGTGTGGGAAGCGCGGCTGGAAGGCATGGCACCGGATATCGACGGAAAGCTCTATCTGACCGATATCGAATTGCCCGGCGGCGAAACTGCGGTGGCAGGTGACGTTACGAGGGTAGAAGTCATCAAAGCCGATACCTATGATTTGATTGGGCGCGTCGTAGAGATTCTGCCCAAGCTCGCAGGACGGACGCATGTTCATGCAGAGCGCCCCTCCGTGCCGGGCATTGCGCCGGTCGAGAAGCTCACGCGTATTTCCACCGGCGCTCCGCTTCGCGTCCTCGGCTGAGCTATACTCCCAGCTTAGAAACTCTTCTTCGCGGTCTCCGCGGTCACTGTGTTAAAACAGCATCTCAACACAGAGTACACAGAGCTCGCAGAGATGAATCAATCCACCTGCTGTGGGATTCGACGGAAGGCGAATCGCCAGCCTCTTGGAGCACTACCGATGAAACATCGCTGCCCGATTTGCAAAACGCCGACTGATTCCGAGACGAACGCGGATTTTCCCTTTTGCAGCGAGCGCTGCCGCAACCGTGATCTCGGCAACTGGGCCAGCGAAAAGTATGTCGTCTCCGAACCGGTGTTTGATATGAGCGAACTCGAAACGGGAGACGAGCCCGGCAAAGCAGAATCAGTTGAAGAAGACGAAGATTTCAAGGGGTTTCCAAAGCCCGATGAAACCATCCACTGAAACAACCGGCGGCACCGCGACTCTCCAAAAGAAGCCGCGGCTTGCAATGGCTATCGCTACCGCGCTGGGTGTGGGCTACATCCCAAAAGCGCCCGGCACATTTGGGTCGCTGGTTGGCGTCATAACGGCTGTTCTTTCCGCGGCATTTTTCCTGCATCCGGCATCATTTCGCGCGATCTTCTCTGGGCATCCGCTTGCCGAAGCCGTTTTTTCCGACAAGCATTTTCTGGTGCCTGGGGGCGACATTCACGATTCCGCGCTGGCGCTTCCGCTCATCTGCGCGCTGGCCATTCTCGTGGTTCTCGCCGCTATCGGCGTATGGAGCGCATCCCGCACGGCGGATTTCGCTGGAATTAAGGACCCGCAATTTGTGGTCATCGATGAAGTTGCAGGGCAGCATTTGACTTTGCTATTGCCGTTGATTCCTATCGGGCTGCCCCACCTGACGCAGCACATGGATTTTTCCGTGTACGCGATTTTTTTCACCTTGAGTCTCGCAAATTGGAAATATCTTCTGCTCGGTTTCGTGCTGTTCCGCCTGTTGGACATCTGGAAACCCTTTCCGGTGCGGCAACTTGAAAAATTGCCGCGCGGATGGGGCATCATGGCCGACGATTGGATGGCGGGCGTCTACGCTGCTATCCTGTTGCGAGTGGCGCTACACTTTGGGTTGCTTGGCTAGACATGAAATTCGGGTTTGGGTCTTCGGCAGAAAAAAACGGCATCCCCCGCATCGATAGAGTTGCGCCCGCCGCCGCGATCCCCGGCGGAGAGATCGCCATTCATGGCAGCGGATTCGCTTCGCGCGCTCACCCTCGGCCGGTGGTGCGTTTTGGCGAAACGGAAGCCAGCCTGGCGCTGTCCAGCGAGCACCGCTTGATCGCGCGTGTGCCGGAAGGCACGAGCGGCGGCATCGTCCGCGTCTGCAGCGCCGCGAACGAAAGCCAGCCGCATCCCGTCTCCATCGGCGTACAGATCGCGGACAATCTGCATCCGATCGCAAATCCCGCGGTCGATTCGTACGGCAACACCTACGTCACTTTTTCGGGCAGCCGCGGGCAGCGCGTTCCCGTTTCGCTTTACAAAATCACGGCGAACTACAGCGTAAAGCCTTATGTGACTTCGCTCGTGAATCCCAGCGGACTGGCGCTGGACCGCGCGGGGAATCTCTTCGTCTCCTGCCGGAACGACGGCACGATTCACCGCATTACGCCTGAAGGCCGCGCGGAGCAGTGGATTGAAGGCATGGGCATCGCCACGGGCATTGCCTTCGACCGCGCTGATAATCTCTATGTGGGCGACCGCAGCGGAACAATTTTCAAGATCAGCCTGAACCGCGAAATTTTCGTTTTTGCGACGATGGAGCCCTCGCTTGCCGCGTATCACCTGGCGTTTCATCCGAATGGCGACCTGTATGTGACGGGGCCGACAACCTCGAGCTACGACCGCGTGTACCGTATTACACAGGGCGGCGAAGTCAGCACGTTTTATCGCGGGCTCGGGCGTCCGCAAGGGCTGGCGTTTGACCGCGACAACAATCTTTACGTCGCTGCTTCGCTCGGTGGGCGGCGCGGGATCGTTCGCATCACGCCTCAGGCCCACGCGGAGGTCGTCCTAAGCGGCTCCGGGCTTGTCGGCATAGCGTTGCAACCGTCGGGCCGCGCGATCCTCGCGACTACGGGCGCCCTCTTTACGCTCGATTGGGACGTCCGCGGATTGCCACTGCTGGGATAGCCGACAAGATGAAAGCAGAGATCATCGCCGTTGGTTCAGAATTACTGACGCCCGACCGGTTGGACACCAACTCGCTCTTCCTCACGGAAGAGCTGAACAAGATTGGCATCGAAGTCCTGCGAAAAACGATCGTGGGAGATAACCACGATTTGCTCAGCGAGGCGTTTCGCGACGCGTTGAATCGCGTGCCGCTGATCATCTCCTCGGGCGGACTCGGCCCAACGGAAGACGACCTCACGCGCGAGACCGTCGCCGAACTGCTGGGCCGCAAACTGCGCCGCAATGATGAAATTCTTCGTTACATTGAAGGCCGCTTCCGTTCGCTGAACCGCGAAATGCCCGAAGTCAACGTGCGCCAGGCGATGATTCCCGAGGGCGCGGAAATTTTGGAAAACCCGCGTGGCACCGCACCGGGTTTGTGGCTGGAAGACGCAGGGCGCTCCATCGTGCTCCTGCCCGGCCCGCCACGAGAGCTGAAGCCGCTATTCCGCGAACAGGTTTTGCCGCGACTCGAGCGCCGCGTCTCCGGTGTGCGCATGTTCCATCGCGAAATTCGCGTCACGGGGCTGGGAGAATCACTCGTCGAGCAGCGCGTTCTGAGCATCTACAAGCGATACCCTGAAGTAACCACTACGGTGCTGGCTGCTCCGGGTGAGACTCAACTGCATTTGCGCATGTGGACGGACGACGCGGAGCACGCGAAAAAAACTCTCGACGAAATCGTGAAGGGCTTTGAGATTGCCTTAACGGACCGTATTTTCAGCGAGGATGGAACTTCTCTCGAAGAAGTGATCGCCGCCGAACTGACCATGCACAACGCTACGATTTCCGCCGCGGAAAGCTGCACCGGAGGCTTGCTGGCGCAGCGGTTGACGAGCATCGCCGGTAGCTCGTCTTATTTTCTTGGCGGCGTGGTGTGCTACAGCAACGAACTCAAGACGGCATGGGCGGGCGTGCCACCCGAACTCATTCAAGCCAAAGGTGCGGTGAGCGCGGAAGTCGCCATCGCTCTTGCGGAAGGGATTCGGCGGCGTGTGGGCAGCACGTTTGGCTTGGGCATCACGGGAATTGCGGGACCTGGCGGCGGCTCCGAAGAAAAGCCGGTGGGAACGGTGCACATCGCGCTGTCTCACGCTGGCGGCGTCAACGAACGCGGCGTGCGCTTTCCCGGCGATCGCGAAGCCGTTCGCTTCCAAGCGAGCCAGGTCGCGCTGGACATGGTGCGCGTGCATTTTCTCTACAACGGCAAGCAGCCTAAGAAAAGAGCTTGAGGGTGCGCCTCTTCGTTGCGCTCGAAATTCCCTCGGACGTGCGAGAAAATCTGGCGGCTTTTCTCGAGGACTTGCGCGGCTGGTGCGAACCACTGGGAGACAATCGGGTGCGTGGCGTACGTCCGGAGAATCTTCATGTGACTCTAAAATTCATCGGCGAAGTCGCGGCGGCAAGACTGAATGCCATACGCAACGCGCTTTCGGCCGTTCACGCGCTAGCGCCGCTGGAGCTTCGGTTTCGCGGGCTGGGATTTTTCCCGGATGCTAAGCACCCGACGACTCTGTGGACCGGGCTGGAGGCCCCGGCAAAATTGATAGAACTGGCCGGCGACATCGATCGCGCGTTGGAAACTCAAGGCATTCCGCGGGAAAAACATGCCTTTGTCCCGCACCTCACGTTGGCACGCTTCGCGACGCCCGTCCTGAAAGAAAAACTCTGCGCTGCGATCCAGAAAAACGCCGCGCGCGAATTTGGTTCATTCCAGGCGCGCGAGTTTCATCTTATTGAAAGTAAGCTGAAACCTGCGGGGCCCGAGTACACTTCCTTTGCGACTTTTCCCCTCACACCGGAGACCAAGCACTGATGATCGAACTGAACGCGACACTCATCTCGATCCCGGTAGCTGCGTACCTGCTCGGGTCGATCCCTTTCGGGCTGTTGCTGTGCAAATTATTCGGCCCTACGGATGTTCGCAAGGTGGGCAGCGGCAACATCGGCGCAACCAACGTCGCGCGCGCCGCAGGGCCTGTCGCAGGCATCCTCACACTGCTGCTGGATGCGGGGAAAGGCGCGCTGGCGGTTTATCTTGCCGCGCGGTTTTCGAACGAAAGCGCCACGTGGATGATGATCGCCGGGCTCTGCGTCCTTGCGGGTCATTGCTTCCCCATTTGGCTGGGGTTTCGCGGAGGCAAGGGAGTGGCAACGGCCGCGGGCGTTTTCTTGATGTTGAGCCCGCTCGCGTTTCTCGGAGCGGTGATTTTGTTCGTGCTCGTCGTAATTTACTGGCGATTTGTTTCGTTGGGGTCGATTTCAGCCGCGGCCGCGATGCCGCTCTTGATCTACTTTTTCTGGGCGCCGCGTCACGCTCCGCCGCACGTGATCACATTCGGTACGCTGGCCGCAACGCTTCTCATTGTCTATAAGCACGACGCCAACATTCAGCGGATGGTCCAGGGCAATGAACCCAGGTTTTCCTTCCGCAGAAAAGCAAAAGAAGAGGATGCGCCTTGAAGCGCATCGCGATTCTGGGCAGTGGGAGCTGGGGTACCGCGCTGGCCATCGTTCTCTCGCGCGCGCATAGGCCGCACGAAATTTCCTTGTGGGTCCGCGACGCCTCGCTTGCCGAATCCATCCAACACGATCGCGAAAACAGGCTCTATCTGCCCGGTCACAAGATTCCGGAAAAGGTGCAAGTCACACACGACGCAGCCGCAGCGTTGAAAAACGCAGAAGTTGCCATTGGGGCGATTCCCGCAGTTCACGCGCGCGGGGTCTATCAACGCATTATGCCGCACATCGCGCGCGGAGCAGCTATGGTCAGCGCGACGAAAGGCCTCGAGCCTGCAACTCATTCCCGTATGAGCGAAATGATCTCTCAGCTAGCGCCGCAGAAATTCCCTCCGCGCGTCGCCGTTCTCTCCGGGCCGTCTTTCGCCGCGGAAGCAGCGGCTGGGCAGCCGACCGCGGTCGTTCTCGCATCGGCCGACCCGGCGCTCGCGAATGAACTCCAAGAAGAATTTGCCGGCCCATCCTTTCGGCTTTACACCAACGAAGATGTGCTTGGTGTAGAGCTAGCGGGCGCCATGAAAAATGTCATCGCCATCGCCGCGGGCGCCTGCCAAGGCTTGGGCCTCGGCTCCAATCCGTTGGCTGCGCTGATCACCCGTGGCCTTGCCGAAATGTCCCGCCTCGCCGTCGCACTCGGAGCGCGCCAGGAAACGCTGAGCGGCCTCGCAGGACTGGGTGATCTCGTCCTGACTTGCACAGGCTCGCTGAGCCGCAATCGTCACGTCGGCATCGAGCTCGGCCGGGGCCGCTCGCTAGCCGAAACACTGACAGGGATGCACAAAATGGTCGCCGAAGGCGTGGGCACGGCAGCGGCTCTTCTGGCTCTCGCGCAGGAACACGGGGTCGCACTGCCAATCACGGAACAAGTAGAAGCTATTCTTCACCAAGGCCGTTCCCCGCAGGATGCCATTCGTAGCATCATGGAGCGGCCCCTGAAACGTGAATAGAAACGGCCGAAAAGGCTGAAAATACTGCCTTTCCGAGGCCCTCGCGGAGACCGCCACGCCCAACTAGTACCAAGGTTCCAGTTGCAAATGCGCGACGCTCGGCCATTCACGGCCCCCTCTGCTGCTCCTAATCCCCTAAAATTAAGAGTTGAGATGCCCGACTCCAGCTCATCCCCGTGGGAACGCCTGCGTAAAGGACGCGTGCGCATTTTGTGGCTCGTCCTGGGCGCGCTTTTGCTCGTCAGCGCGCTGCCCATCGGTCTCTACCACCGCCAGGTGCTACAGCTTAGCCAGGACAAACTAGTCGACACCGAACGTGTGCAGCAGTCGGCTTTGACGCGCTCCTTGGCCCAGGAAATCCAGCTCTTCGAGGCCAATCAGACGCAACAGCTATTCAGCGAGCGCCAGATTCTTGCTTTGATGGGCCTCATCGACAATGTCGAAGATCCTGCCTCCGAACCCAAAGTCACCCGGCTCCTGCAGGAGTTTGTGCAGAGCAACCACGACACTTTTGTGTATCTGACTGCGGTCGACAAATCCGGCAAAGGCACAAAAGCTTCGCAGGGAAACTTCCAGGCTGAACAGGACCCCTTTGTGGCCAAAGCGCTTCAACGCGGTTTTGTGACGTGCATGCAGTCCGAGGAGTTGCATAGCGTCAAGTTTCGCAGCGATCCCATCGCGCTTGCCCCGAACAATCAGCCTGCGTTCGTTCTGGCGGTTCCGCTCCAGGACTTGAACGGCAATTTCACCGGCATGCTTGCTGCCGTCGTCTCGCTCGAGCCGATTTCAAAACGTTTGCGCGACGCCAGCGTGCGCGGCCGCTCAGTCTTTGTGGTGGATCACTCCGGACATATCGTCGCCCATCCTGACACGAAAAATTTCGTTCCTGGAGCGCAAACCAGCGACAAACTTGTTGATCAAGTCCGCGCGCTGCCTTCGGATCTTCGTAATACGGAGACAATCGGTTTCACGGAGGGCGCCAAGAAGCATCAGGTCGAAATGATCGGTACATACAGCACGCTGCCCGAGGTCAACTGGGCCGTAATCGCTGAACGGAGCCTGGATCAGGCGCGCGCCGACGCCGGCGTGACGGAACTCAATCGGCAGGCGCTGGCCTTCGTCAGCGTCGTGATCCTCGTGGCCATTCTCTTCGGCTACTTTTTTGCCGTGGGCATCAGCGGCCCGATTCGCGGCCTTGCGGCTTCCACGCGCGCCATCAGCCGTGGCGAATTCCATCAACGCTCGCCCGTCCGGGGAGCCGCCGAAATCAGTGAGCTGGCCGAAAACTTCAATAAGATGGCCAGCGACATCGAAGAGTATATTGAGCGGTTGAAGGAAGCCGCGGAGGAAAACCGCGAGCTGTTTATCGGCTCGATTCGCATGCTTGCCGCGGCCATCGACGAAAAGGATCCGTATACGCGCGGTCACTCCGGCCGCGTGGCCAAATATTCAACGCTGATCGGACGCGAACTGGGCCTTTCCAGCGAAGAGCTGGACAAACTACGGATTTCCGCGCTTCTACATGACGTCGGTAAAATCGGCGTCGAGGACCGCGTTCTGAAAAAGCCGGGCGCATTGACGCCGGAAGAGTTCGATCTGATGAAGCAGCATACCGTGAAGGGCGCTAACATCATGCGTCCTGTTTCGCAATTGAAAGAAATGCTTCCGGGCATCGAACTGCACCATGAACATATCGATGGCCGCGGCTATCCCTACGGTTTGCAGGGCCAACAGATTCCTATGATGGCGCGCATCATCGGGGTGGCCGACACGCTCGATGCCATGACCACGAACCGTCCTTACCAGTCGGCGATGGACATCGACTTCGCGTTGAACCGCATCAAGTCGCTTACTGGTTCGAAGTTCGATGCCGTCGTAGTCACCGCCCTCGAATCCGCCATCAATGCCGGAAAGCTCCGTCTCAGCGCCGTCGAAGTCACCGTTTAATACGAAACGGCATCCTTCCGCCTCTCGCAACGAGGTGTAATTCGCATGACGGGCTCGCATCGGTCGCTTCTGTTACAATTTTAACTCGCGCTGCTTTCACAGCGCCCAACCACATGATTTCGCTCTTCGGCAAACCGGAAAAGGTCGAACCGTCGCTGCTCGAACGGCTGAAAACCTCAGTTAGCAAGACTAAGGCCGCATTGTCCGAGTCGGTCGAAAACATTTTTCTTGGTGAGCGCAAGATCGATCCTGCACTTCTGAAGAAACTTGAAACCGCCCTGCTCTCAGCCGACCTCGGCGTGAAACCGACGCGCGAGATTCTGGACGCCGTCCGCGACAAATTGGACCGCAACGCGCTCTCCGACGCCGGCCAGCTCAAACGCGAGATCAAGTCGCACATCATCCGCATCCTCACAATGAACGGTGGGAAAGCGAGCGATAATTCGATTGGCGGCATGGGAGCAGCTCACACCAAAAATCCGGCAAGTTTGCCCAACGGCTCCGGCCCGCGTGTGATTTTTATCGTCGGTGTGAATGGCGCCGGCAAAACAACGAGTATCGGCAAGCTCGCAAATCGCCTGCGCCAGGAAGGCCTAAGCGTTGTGCTTTGCGCCGCGGACACTTTCCGCGCTGCCGCCGTCGAGCAACTGGAAATTTGGGCGAAGCGCAACGGTATTGACGTCATCAAGCAAAAATCCGGTGCTGATCCTGCAGCCGTGGTTTTCGATGCGGTCACGGCAGCGAAGGCGCGCGGCGCGGACGCTGTCATTGTGGATACCGCTGGCCGCCTGCACACTAAGTCCAATCTCATGGCCGAACTCGAAAAGATGAAGCGCACCGCGGCAAAAGTGATTCCCGGAGCGCCGCACGATGTCCTTCTTGTTCTCGATGCAACGACCGGCCAAAACGGTCTCGCACAGGCGCGCGAGTTTACTTCGACGGTCGCCGTCACCGGGATCATTCTCACGAAGCTGGACGGCACTGCCAAAGGCGGCATCGTCGTCGCGATCGCGCGCGAACTCGGCTTGCCCATTCGCTTCGTCGGCACTGGCGAACAGATCAACGACATGGTGCCCTTCGACGCGGAAACTTACGCGAACTCTCTTTTCGACTAAACTTTCGACGAGATCATGGACGCTCACGCCACTCGTTTCATGGAACACGCGCTGGCCCTGGCACGCAAGGGGACGGGCCTTGCGAGTCCGAATCCCATGGTCGGGTGCATTCTCGTGCGCGACGGCGAAATCGTCGGCGAAGGATTTCATCAGTATGACTGGCGTGATCACGCGGAAATCGTCGCGCTGAAATCCGCCGGCGAAAGAGCGCGCGGCTCGACGATGTACGTCACGCTTGAGCCCTGCAACCATACGGGACGCACCGGCCCTTGCACGGAAGCCATCATCGCGGCGGGCGTGCATCGCGTTGTCGCGGCAATGGAAGACCCGAATCCCGTCAACTCGGGCCGCGGATTTGACCGGCTTCGCGGGGCCGGCATCGAAGTGGAATCGGGCGCTTGCGAAGAAGAAGCTCGCCGCCTCAACGAAGCCTTTTCCTGCTGGATTCGCACACGCAAACCGTTCGTCACGCTGAAATCCGCGCTTACACTCGACGGACAGCTCGCTCTGCCTCTCGAGCGCAACAAATTGCACAAGCGAAGAAGCAAGCAAAAGCAAACAAATTGGATTTCCTCGGAAGAATCGCGCGCCGAAGTTCATCGCATGCGCCACGCCGCCGATGCGCTGCTCACCGGCATCGGCACAATCCAGATAGATGATCCGCTGTTGACGGACCGCAGCGGCCTGCCGCGCCGCAGGCCTCTCCAGCGCGTCATTCTCGATGGCGGGCTGACGCTCTCGCCGCGCGCGCGCATCGTGCAGACCGCCGATGACGATCTTCTCGTTTTCACCCAAGAGCATCCAAACACGCGCCGGCTTCGCGCTCTCGAAAAAGCCGGCGTCGAAGTCATAAGCGTCAATTCGCGCATGGGAAGGCTCGACCTCGAAGCCGTTCTCACCGAACTTGGCCGCCGCGAGTCCCTCAGTGTGTTGCTCGAAGCCGGGCCCACGCTCAACGGCGCAGCTCTCGCCGCAGGAATCGTCCACAAACTTTTTCTTTTCTATGCGCCCAAAATCTGCGGAGAGAGCCGTGTACCCTTCGCGACCACACCGAATCTGAATCCCTCCCCGCTGCAACAGCTGCGCACGCAAGCCTTCGGTTCAGACATCGCCATCGAAGCCTACGTTCACGACGCCTACCGGTAGCCGTGGAGTGCGGGAGCCGGCTCTCGTTCTCCACGGCACAGACCGGCGAACCTAGGCGCTGACGCGAAGTACAGCCGCGCCTTCGATCGCGTCATTTTTCAGCGCGTCCAACGCGCGGTTGGCATCGCTTAAGGGAAAAACCTGGGTGTGCATCTGAACGGGTATCTCCGCCGCGATGCGCAGAAAATCCTCGCCGTCTTTCCGCGTGTTGTTCGCCACACTGCGAATCATGCGCTCCTGATACAGCAAATCGTAACTAAACGACGGAATCGCGCTCATGTGAATTCCGCCGAGCACCAGCACGCCACCCTTTCGCAACGCCGCGAGCGCTGCGGGCACAATCTCTCCAGCCGGCGCAAAAACAATCGCGGCATCGAGTTTTTCCGGCGGCGCATCGAACGTTCCGCCCGCCCACTTTGCTCCAAGCTCGAGCGCCAGCTTCTGGTGCCGTGCATCGCGCGACGACGCGTACACTGTCACGTTCCAATGCCGCGCCACTTGAATCGCCACGTGCGCCGCTGCGCCAAAACCATAAAATCCCAATCGTCCGCCCTGCTTGATCCCCGATAACCGCAAACATCGAAATCCGATAATCCCCGCGCAGAGCAATGGCGCGGCCTGCTCGTCCGTAAAACCATCCGGTATGGCATAAACAAAATCCTCCGGCGCGACAATGTATTCCGCGTAGCCGCCGTCGACGCTATATCCCGTGAATGTCGGGTGATCGCACAAGTTTTCTTCGCCCCTGCGGCAGTATTCGCAGACCCCATCCGCATGGTGCAGCCACGCAACACCCACGCGCGCTCCGGCGGCGAACCGTCGCGCGCCCTCGCCCTGTTTTTCGACAGTGCCAACCACCTGATGCCCCGGAATCACGGGCGATTTTCGCGGCGGCAACTCGCCTTCAATGACGTGCAAGTCCGTGCGGCACACGCCGCACGCTTTCACACGGATCAGCACTTCTCCTTTGGCGGGCTGCGGCGCAGCTACATCCGCGAACTGCAGCGGGCTAGTCTCGATTTTTGCCGGAGCTTTGAGCAGGCAGGCTTTCATGGCGAGACCTCAACGGTTTTCTTTGCCGTGTACGGTTTTAGTTTAGTGCTTTCTGCCTCCACGGCGAAATGCTGTAAACTCAAAGAGAGACGCTGCACGAAGAGGACATTCAGAAAACTGTGTTCACGGGAATTATCGAACATCTCGGTACGATCGAATCGCTCCAGCTAAAGCCCGGCGCCGGCCACGTCACGATCCATGTGCCCAGCGTCGGGTCCGCTCTAGCCGTCTCCAACAGCATCGCCGTCAACGGCTGCTGCCTCACCGTCGTTGAGTTGAGCGACGCCGTGTTTGCCGCGGACCTGTCGCTCGAAACCATGCGCCGCACCGCGTTCGGTGAAATGAAGCCCGGCATGCCCGTGAATCTCGAGCGCCCGCTCACCGCCGGCAAAGAACTCGGCGGCCACTTCGTGCAGGGTCACGTCGATGGCGTCGGCCGCATCGCGCGGCTCGAACCCGAAGGCGATAACTGGTGGCTCGGCGTGCGCGTTCCCGTTGAACTCGACCGCTACGTCGCCATGAAGGGCTCGATCGCCATCGACGGCATCAGCCTCACTGTCGCCGGGGTCGCGAAAGGCGTCGTCGAAGCCGCGATCGTTCCCTACACCTACGCGCACACCAATCTGCGCGGCAAATCCATCGGCGACGCCGTAAATCTCGAAGCCGACATTCT
>DATJXZ010000113.1:0-79767 GCA_035499815.1 Candidatus Solibacter sp.
GCTTCGCAGCCACACTCCCCGCAGCGATGAACAACTTCTGCTGGCCGCCAAAGCTGCCTTTCAGTCCATTTCGCTCGCCGATTGCCGCGGCTTCTTTTTTAGCGCCAAATACGCTACATCATTTATGGAATTGCTCTAGCGCTTAGGACTGTCGCCTTCCGCTAAGTGCCCTGTTCTGTCTCACGCGATCCAACGATTTTGTCATAAGCTTCGCGGCGCGTTAGCCCGCGCTCTTTGGCGGCTAGCTTGAGCGCTTCCTTGCGGTCGAGTTTTGCCTGGTGGATGAGCTCTTCGACACGCTCCGCGAGACTCTGCATCGAGTTGGCCGGTGTTCGGGCATCGGCGGGATCTTCTGCGCCGATAAGCAGCGTGATTTCGCCCTTGGCAGGGCGCTCCTCAAGTGACGTGAAAAGCTCCGAAAGCTTGCCGCGGCGAAATTCTTCATGCAGCTTGGTCACTTCGCGCGCGATGCACGCGGTGCGGTTGCCCAGAACTTCCCGGGCGTCGGCGACGCATTCGGCGATGCGGTGCGGGGCCTCATAAAGAATGATCGTGCGCTCCTCGATACGCAGGCGCTCGAGGGCTCGGCGGCGTTCCCCGGTTCGGGCGGGAAGAAAGCCGACAAATAGAAATTCTTCGTTGGGCAAACCGCTGGCGGCGAGGGATGCAAGAAGCGCTGAGGGACCGGGCACCGGAACCACGGGAACATGATGGCGCAAGCAAAGCGTCACGAGTCGGTGTCCGGGATCGGACACCAGCGGCATGCCAGCATCGCTGACGAGCGCGATTTTGGCTCCCTGTTCGAGTGAAATGAGAAGCTCGGGCGCGCGAGTGAGTTCGTTGTGCTCGTGGTAGCTGACGAGCGGCTTGCGAATTTCGTAGTGGTTGAGTAGTTTCTGTGTGTGGCGCGTGTCTTCGCAGGCGATCTCGTCGACCTCCCTAAGAATGCGGAGGGCTCGGAGAGTGATGTCTTCGAGATTGCCGATTGGTGTGCCGACAAGGAACAGGCATCCCAAGGCCGATTCGCTGCTCGTTTTTGCGGCTCCACTCATGGTCTTGAGTCTAGCATGCGAGGCATCGACTCTCGATACAGCGGGGTGAAAAGCCGAAGGCAGAAAATCCGACGCAGCTTGCGGCCGCCGCATGGCGATGATAAGACGCATGCTATACTTTTTTGTTTGGAGACTCTGCGGAGGGACTGGCCGTGCCACTGTACGAATACAGCTGCCTGAAGTGCGGGCGCCACACGGACAAGATCGAGAAAATCGGCGGACCACACTTGAAGAAGTGTCCGCACTGCGGCGGGAAAGTAGAGTCCGTGATCACTGCGCCAGCGATAAAATTCAAGGGGTCGGGGTGGTACGTAACCGACTACGCAGGGAAATCTCCGGAGGGCGGAAGCAAAGAAAGCAAGCCGGCAGGCGATGGCAAGGAGTCTGCAAGCAAGGACACTACAAGCAAGGATACTGCGGCCAAGGATGGAGGAGGCGCCGAATCGGCCTCCAAAGATTCAGCGGGCAAAGAATCAGCATCCAAAGAAAGCGCTTCAAAAGAGAAGAAGAGCGTAAAGAAGAAGTAACCCCAGCGAGGAGATTCATGGCCACTACAAACGAGTCAGCAAGTCCGCCTCCCCGCAAAGTGCGCAAAGCGGTACTCCCCGCGGCGGGACTGGGTACGCGTTTCTTACCCGCGACCAAAGCGCAGCCCAAGGAAATGCTGACGGTTGTCGACAAGCCGCAAATTCAGTATGTCGTGGAAGAATGCGTCGTCTCCGGAATCGAGCACATCATTATAGTGACCGGGAAGGGCAAGAATTCGATCGAAGACCACTTCGACTACGCGCCCATGCTCGAGCGTTTCCTGGAAGAAAAAGGGAAGAAGGAACAGGCCGCCATGGTTCGCCGGATCAGCGACATGGTGCAGGTAAGTTACACGAGGCAGAAGGAACCGCTGGGTCTCGGGCACGCAGTATTGGTGGCAAAGGATTTGGTTGGCGACGAGCCATTTGCCGTTTTGCTCGGCGATGTGCTGATTCCTGGAAAAAATCCCGCCACGAAGCAGCTGATAGATGTCTACGCCGCGACGGGCGTTGGGGCGATCGCCGTCGAAGAAGTCCCGAAAGAAAAAACGCACCTCTATGGCATCGTCGATGGCGAGGCCGCGCCACAACCGCCGTTCGGCGCGCGACTACTACGGGTCCGCGACCTGGTGGAAAAACCGAAGCCTGAAAACGCTCCATCGAACCTGGCGATTACGGGTCGGTATGTCCTGCCTCCGCAGATTTTCGATTGTTTGGAGCGCACCAAGCCAGGCGCCGGTAATGAGATTCAGTTGACGGACGCTCTGCGCATACTGGCGCACGAGCACGGTTTGTGGGCGTACATCTATGAAGGAATCTCTTACGATGCGGGGGACAAGCTGGGATTTTTGAAAGCCACAGTCGAAATCGCTCTGCAAAACGAAGAGCTGGGCGTCCCGTTCCGTGAATATTTAAAGAATTTGAAGTTATAAGTGATCCTATTGGGAATCCAGGGATGACGCGCATTCTAGGCATTGAATCTTCTTGCGATGAGACGGCTGCCGCGGTCGTTGCCGATGGGCGCGAGATTTTGTCCAGCGTGGTAGCCTCGCAGATCGATATTCACAGAAAATATGGCGGCGTTGTCCCGGAACTGGCGTCTCGCGAGCATTTGCGGCAAATCGTGCCGGTCGTGCGTGAAGCTTTGTCGCAAGCCGGAATGAAGCTGGTCGACGTGGATGCGATTGGCGTGACGCAAGGGCCAGGACTTGTGGGGGCGCTTCTGGTCGGCATCACTTACGGAAAGACCCTTGCTGAAGCTCTTGGCAAGCCTCTGGTACCCGTCAATCATCTGGCCGGACATGTCCATGCGGTTTTTTTGGAAGCTCACAAAACAGGACGCGAGGCAAAATTACCCGCCGTTTGCTTGATCGTGTCAGGCGGACACACGGTCTTATATGAAGTGAATGCCGGTGCGTCTAGTGGATACGATTTCAGCGCGCCTTTGCGCTATCGAAAGATCGGCCAGACCCGCGATGATGCGGCGGGAGAGGCGTACGACAAAGTCGCCAAGCTCCTCGGGTTGGGATATCCCGGCGGGCCGATTCTGGACCGATTGGCCGCGGTTTCGGGTAGCACTCCTGCTCCGGTGAAATTCGGCCCAACGAAAACGCGGGGGAATCCATTGGATTTCAGTTTCAGCGGACTTAAAACAGCCGTTCTCTACCATGTGCGCGAACATGCGGAGTACGCGGATGAAATTCGGAAACGGGAGGAAGCCCTGCAACGCGGCGAGCGCAAATTCGAGCAATTGCTGCCCCTCTGTTCGCCGCAAACTCTGGCGCTAGTGGGCGAATTTCAGAATGCGGTCGTCCGCGATTTGGTGGACCGCACGATGTTGGCCGCCGAAGAGTTGAATGTAGGAAGCATTCTCGTTTCGGGCGGAGTCGCCGCAAACAGCCAGTTGCGTTCGACTTTTGAGGAGCGCGCGAAGTGCAAAGGCGTCGAAGTGTTTTTTCCGAGCCGTGCTCTATCCACGGACAACGCGGCCATGATAGCCGCCGCCGCGTTCGAAAAGTTCTGTGCCGGCCTCAACGCCGATGCGACGCTCAATGCTGATCCCAGCCTTGCACTCGCCTGATCGCGCCAGAATGAATCGGCCATCGTCCACGTGGCGGCGGCTCCAATATACCTCCGTCTGGGGCTTATTCTCATGGTTCGTTGTGGTTCGAAGAACCATGATTTATTGGTACCGTTCTTGCCGCCTCGATCTTCGCCGCACCAGCCGGTTTTTCCTCCAACCACGCACGTCGAAGATTCAACGAATCAATAATCTAGATTTGGCGAAATCCGCCAGTTCGTGTTACCCATATACCAGCCTAATTTTCGGCCTATTCACCGGTTGCACCTATCTTCATGGGGAGCAAAAATGAAAGAGAGAGCAGAAGTTTGCCTGACGGGTTGGATCAGTCTTCTTGCAGTGTTTTTGTTCGTTCTTGCCGGTCTTGTTCCCCCACAGTTCGCCAGCGCGCAGACCGCGACGGGAATGATCTCCGGCACAGTTACCGATCCTAAGGGGCTGCCGGTAGGTGAGGCAAACGTCGTTGCACGAAATCAGGATACGGATACGTCGGTGAGCTTTCCCACCAACGCGGCAGGGCTTTACGTTGCGCCCTACCTGCAGCCTGGCAATTACGAGGTCACTGTCAGCAAGTCCGGCTTCCAGACGGTGGTCCACAAGGATGTCGCGGTCCACGTAGGCGACCGGCTGACGATTGACGTCCAGTTGCCCTTGCAGACCCAACAAACTTCCATTATCGTTACGGAACAAGCGCCAGTTCTGGAAACCTCGAAGACCGAGCAGTCGCAAACTGTTACTGAGACCCAAGTGTCCGGATTGCCGATCGCCACGCGTCGCTGGGAAAACTTCGCTTTGCTGACTCCGGCAGTCACGACCGATGGCAGCAGCGGCCTCAGCAGCTTCCGCGGTATTTCAGGTCTGTACAACGGCAACTCCGTCGATGGGGCGAATAACACCCAGGCATTTTTCTCCGAAGCCCGCGGTCGCGCCATTATCGTGACGTACGTTTATAGCCCGGACTCCATCAAAGAATTTCAAGTCAGTTCCAGTAATTACAGCTCCGAATACGGTCAGGCCGCCGGCGGTGTAGTGAACGCCGTTACGCGGTCCGGCGGGAATCAATGGCACGGCGACCTGTTCTACAACTTTCGCTATCCTTCGCTGAATGCTTTGGATCCCGTTGGAAAGACGCGCGGGATCACGACCCAGACCGTTCACCAGCAGAACCAGTTCGGGGGTAGTTTCGGCGGTCCCGTCATCAAGGAGAAGCTTTTCTTCTTCGGGACTTACGATGGTTTCCGCAAAGTGAATCCAATTCTCTATACCTCCACAACCTCCACCCCCGCGATCAATGCCTTCGTTTGCCCGGCACCAGTGACCACGGCGCAATGCTCCAGTGCGGAGAATTTCCTTACCTCAGAAGTGCTCGGCGCATTCCCGCGCAACCTAAAGCAAGATGTTTTCCTCGGCAAATTAGATTATGAACTGAACAGCACGAATCACCTGAGTGCGGTCTTCAACTGGCAAAATTGGGAAGAGCCTTACGGCTACAACACCGCGCCGACCGTGAACAACGGCGGGGCGACTCAAAACGGCAACGGCGGGACGCACGAACGGTTCTTCATCGGCAACTGGACGAAGACCATTTCGAGCAACAAAGTAAATGAAGTTCGCTATCAATGGGGGCGCGATTTTGAGTTCGACAGCACCAATTCCCCTGGTCCCTCTGCGTCGCTTTTGAATATCGCTTCTTACGGAGAAACTTCAGCGCTGCCCAGGCCTGCTTTCCCGGACGAGCACCGCAATCAGATTGCCGACAATCTTTCCATCGTGAAAGGTACACACGAGTTGAAGATGGGCGTGGACGTGAATTTCATCCACGAACTGCTGATCAACCTCTTCCAAGGTGACGGAAACTATAGCTACAACGGCACGACCGCATTTGACGGCTGCCCTGCCGGCGCCAACGCGACGTTCTGCCGCTGGGTCGCCGACGCCGTGGGAGCAAATGTCGGAGATGGCCTTACTGGAATGCACTACACCAGCTTTACTCAGGTAAATGACCCGATCACCCACGTGGGCAAGGACGATTTCTACGACAACGACTTAGGCCTCTACTTCGAGGATACCTGGAAGCTGCGGCCTAGGTTGACCCTCAATTTGGGAGTCCGTTACGACTTGCAGCACGTTCCGGCTCCCCCGCAGCCCAATACTGCGACTCCTCTCCTCACTTTGTATACTTCGACGTTGAACATCGATAAGAATAACCTTGCGCCGAGGCTGGGCGTCGCCTGGCAGTTCGACAGAAATACAGTTCTCAGGGCAGGCTACGGGATTTTCTACGGGAAGACGTCCAACAGCACCTACTATGCGCTTCGTGTCGAGAATGGCGTCTACCAGCAGACGTTCAGCGGATGCGGACCCAGCGGAATTACTTCGTGCGCTCCGACATTCCCGGATGTCTTCTTTACCCCGCCGGGTCCGCCCGTTGCCGCTCCTTTCTCGGGGGCACTCACACCCACTGTGGTAATCCCTGGAGGCACCCTGCCAGCCTCGTCCGCAGCGGTTCACGGGATGACGCCTGACTTCGTGAATCCTGTCGCGCACGAAGGAGAAGTAACCATCGAGCGCCAAATCCCCGGACGCATGACGGTTTCGGCGACATACCTCCTTACGCGCGGCCTTCACCTGCCGGCTAGCTATGATTCGAACGTCGCCCCGACTACCTTGACCCGAAGCTATGACGTTCTGACCTCAGCGGGGGCAACTGCGCTCTCAGCGACAGTGCCTTTTTACACTTCGCGCATTGACACCGGCACGGGCCTCATTCTCAACCAAGCCAGTGTAATCAATTCCTGGTACAACGGACTTGTGCTTAGCCTCCACAAGCCCATGAGCCACGACCTCGAGCTGATGTTCAATTACACTTTCAGCAAAGCGCTCGACGACGGCCAAACCGCCGGTACTAACGGGACTTTCTTCGGCACCGACGGCGTGCTTGATCCCTATAACCTCAAGGGTGACTACTCCTATTCGGATTTGGACCAACGGCATCGCTTTGTAGGTAGCATCATCTGGCAGCCGTCCTATGGGAAGAACTTTGAGAACCCCATCGCACGCCAGCTTGTCGATGGCTGGTCTTTGTCCACCATCGTGGTTGCGGCCACTGGTCAGCCCTATAACGCAAACATCGGTACTTCAATTCTTGGCAGTGCAATTCCCGGCGATGGTGGTATGACCGGCGCCGAAGTTAGCACTTTCGCTGGCCCTACGGGAGGCCGGGCGTCTTGGCTGGCTCGCAACCCTTACAACCTTCCCAATTTCACCAACGTTGATTTTCGTATGGGCCGAAGCTTCTCCTTTAAGGAAAAGTACAAGCTCGATTTCATGGTCGACGCCTTCAACCTCTTCAACAGCACCATCGTTAGTTCCGTCAACACCACGGCATTCACCTATTCAGGGCCCGGCGTGGGAGCCTGTGCCACGCACACCAGCGGTTGTCTGGTGCCTTCCTCTTCCTTTGGGAGCCGCTCGACGACTTCAAGCGCGATTTCCGGCCCGCGCCAACTGCAGTTGGGCGCCCGCTTCACATTCTAAAAAAGGAGCTCGCGCTGGAGCTGCGGCGGAACTTATCGTTTACAGACTTCAGCCTACAACCGCTGGCATTATTCCGGGCCGTGGTGACGTCTAATTCTGACGCCGCCACGGCCTTTTGGTTGGGAGACAGCTGTTGAGAGCCCCGTTACCCGAAATTCGGTAGTTTATCCCGTTCTGGCACCAACTTTCCGAATCGTGTCTCGGAGTACGGCCTGACAGTGCGTGCTGTATACTCTGGCGGCCATGAGGATCCCGGCCAGCCACACTGCAAAATTTCAGCTTGCCAGTGATCAATCCCTTCTCGTCTATTTTGCTCAGGACCAAGTAACCACGGCCGATGCTCGGCCGTCACAAACTGCAATCAGCCTCCGGGAACACGATCAAGTCCGCAGATTCCTGCGCGTCATGGAGTTGGAGCCGATTCCCGGTGTACGAAACTTGCATCCCGCATATTCCTCGGTGCTCATCAAGTTTGATTCTCTGAAGCTGCGGCACGAGGTCCTGGAAGAAATATTGCGCGGCTGCATCGGGCAGATGGAGAAAGTGGCGCTCCCGGAACCACGGCTGGTGGAAATACCCGTTTGTTACGATGGCGAGCACGGCCCAGACCTGAATGAAGTGGCTAAATTGCGCGGTCTGACGCCAGAGAAGGTGGTCCAGCTGCACAGTTCGGCGACTTACGTTGTTTACTTTTTGGGGTTCGTGCCAGGATTCGCCTATCTGGGCGAGTTGCCGCCAGAACTAGCCACGCCGCGCTTGCCCACTCCACGGCGAAGCGTGCCTGCAGGAAGCGTGGGAATTGCGGGAAATCAGACGGGCGTTTATCCGATCGCCACGCCCGGCGGCTGGCGGTTACTCGGCCGGACGCCGCTGGCGATGTTCCGGCCAGACCGAGCGGAGATGAGCTTGCTTTCCATCGGAGACTGCGTCCACTTTGTGCCGATCTCGCCCAACCAATTCGCGACTTGGGAGAAACCATGAGCGTGATTGAAGTACGTTCTCCCGGCATGCTGACGACTGTTCAGGATCTCGGACGAGAAGGCTTTGGCCCAATGGGGGTTTCGCCTTCTGGCGCTGCTGACGCGATTGCGCTACGCATTGGGAATCTGCTGGTGGGTAACCTGGAGGGAGCGGCCGCGCTGGAAATGACGCTGCTTGGCGGCACGCTTGCATTTCCCGAGCGTGCGATTGTGGCCCTCGCGGGTGCCGATTTTGGCGCGACGCTCGATGATGTACCAATTGAAATGTGGAGCTCCGTGGACGTTCGCGCCGGTCAGACTTTGCGCACAGGGCCTACACGTACAACCGCTCGGTGCTACATGTGCGTGCAGGGCGGGATTTGTGTGAAACAATTCTTGGGCAGCTCCTCTACGCATCTGTTGAGCGGCCTTGGCGGCTTTGAAGGCAGAGCCTTGCGCAAGGGAGATGTGCTGAAGATTGGATCGTCGGGCGTGGGCTTTCGCACCTTTCGAAGGAGCAAAGTCTCCTCGCGGGCGCTAGAGAAGCTGCGGCCACGAAAGGTCTTGCGCGTGACGCCGGGCCCGCAGAGCGATTGGTTTTCCGATGCCAACCTGACCTCGTTTTATTCGGGAACGTACTACGTGGCGGAAGAATCGAATCGTATGGGGCTACGCTTGCATGGGGATGCAATTCCCCTAACTACCGGCGGTGAAATGATTTCCGAGGGTGTTTCGCTCGGAGCAGTCCAAATCACTGCAGGTGGGCTGCCTATCATTCTGTTCGTCGAGCAGCAGACCACGGGCGGTTATCCTAAGATTGCCAATGTGATTTCAGCGGATTTAGGCAGCCTGGGCCAGTTGCGGCCGCGCGATGAGATTCGCTTCGAGCGAGTCGAACTCGAAACGGCGAGAACGCTTTTGCTGGAGCAAGAGAAGTTGTTGGCCTCGAAGGAGTTGATTCTGGAATGAAGAACGGAAATCTCAGAATAGATCTGAATTGCGACATGGGCGAACTGCCCGAGGCAATTGTCGACGGCACGCAAGAAGCGTTAATGCGCTCGGTCACTTCGGTAAATGTGGCTTGCGGCGGCCACGCGGGCGATGCGGAGACTATGAGATTGACCATCGAGCAGGCTCTTCGCGCTGGAGTGGCCATCGGTGCGCATCCGGGCTATGCGGATCGCCAGAATTTCGGGCGGCTCGAACTGAAAATTTCGCCGAAAGAAGTTGCCGAATCCGTTTTCCAGCAGGTGCGCGCGTTGGCAGAAATCGCGACGACCTGTGGAGCGAAAATCGTCCATGTAAAGCCTCACGGAGCTCTCTACAACCAGGCCGTGAAGAATCGCGACCTCGCCGCTGCCATTGCCCAGGGCGTGGCCCGATGGAGTCCGGAAGTTGTACTTGTCGGGCTGGCGGGCTCTACGATGCTCGGTGTATTTCGCGATGCCGGATTCGCCGTCGCCGCGGAAGCTTTTGCGGATCGCAGATACGAACCCGACGGCACCCTCCGCTCCCGAAAATTCGACGACGCCCTTATTCGGGAACCTGCCGAAGCGGCCAAGCAGTCATTGGGAATGGTCCAGCGAGGTTTTGTAACGGCCAGCGACGGCAGGGAAGTGTCGGTAGCTGCCCAGACGATTTGCATACACGGTGATACTCCAGGAGCGGCACGGATTGCTGCGGAAGTTGCCAGGACACTCCGCGAGGCCGGGGTGAGCCTCCATGGAGTTACTTGCCGCTAGTCAGGACGATGGCATCTGTATTCGGTCACGTAGCAGACTTGTGCTTCGCCGGACGTGCCCACAAGGAAGCGGGGTTCGAGCTCCCGCGGTGCAGCTTTAGCGGCGCGATAGGCTCGTGCAAAGTTGCCAAGAGGTGGGAGGGCGGTTCTCGCGTTGACTCTGTTTGCCGCAGCCAGTTGCTTTCTGCCCAGCTCTACAAGTTTGTCGTATTCCATATACGTCGAGGGCACATAGAGGCCGTCATTTGTCTCGTAGCTCAGGGCGTAATCGCGCGGCGCTTCGTACGGAATGCTGGCGGTGAAATCCACAGAACCCAAGTCTCCCCAGGCCCCTAGCTCTCCGTACCCATAATTGTTGCTGTAACCCCCGTTTACCGGGCCGCCTCCGTTTCCGCGGCCAAAACCGCTCCCGGCAGAACCACAACGATGCTGGGCTTGGGCAGTAGCCGAGATACAAACCAGAGTAATGAATGTCAGGGCTGATTTCATGTCCATCTTTCGAGATCGCTCTCCATCAACTTGAGCGCACCCCGAGAATCCATAGAAAGGTAGCAGCGGGGATTCTGCTAGCGACTTTCCATCATGAGACGAGGTCCAACAGGAGGAGGTTCCACCTGCCGAACTCAACCAAAGTTGTACCACGACTCCGAGATGAACGGAAGGGCGGAGAAAAAGTGATTCACGAATGACCCTGAGCAGTCAAGAACCACCTTTAAATTGAAAGAGGCGGGCAACCTAAGTTGCCCGCCGGAAATTAAAAACGCGCCCTCTTTGCGGCGCGTAGGCTATTCAAATTTTTCTGTCATTACCGGGAACTGAAGCTTGGCTTTGGCAAGCGACTTTACGACGATCGCCTCTGCGCTTTCAGCTGTGGTGTTGCGAGACGTGGCCATTTCGCTGACCAGCAGATACTTCGCCCGTTCCAGCATTTTCTTTTCTCGGAAGGAGAGAGGCTTGCTGCGGCTGAGGGAAACAAGACTCTTGAGGACTACGGCGACTTCGAGGAGGGAACCGGTGCGCATGCGCTCCGAGTTTTCCTTGAAGCGGTGCTTCCAATCGTGATGAGAGTTGAGTTTACCCTTTTCGAGGAAACCCAGGACTTTTGTGGATTCCGTCGAGCGAATGACGGAGCGAAGCCCAACGGTCTCTGCGTTTGATTGCGGAACCATCACACGCAAACCGCTGGAAACAATGCGAATCATGAAGTAACGTTCGGTTCTGCCGTTCAAGACACCGTAACTAATCTGTTCTACTAGTCCGACGCCGTGGTTTGGGTAAACGACCTTATCACCGATTTTGTAGTCCATGGATTCAGTTGCCCCCTGAGATACTTAAAGATTCTAAACAGTTGTGTTTCAAGAGTCAAGATATATCCTGTGGAATCATAAGGTTAGCGAAAAGTAGATGCCTATTTGGCAGCCGAATTGCTTAGCATTCCGCTTTCCCTTCCACACTTTGTCCGTCTTTCGGCTTCCGCTCGGGCTTATGAAGCAGTCTACTCATTGAAACGAATGTTGCTTTTGCCTCCGATCGCCCTTTCCCGATTCGGCATTCTGAAACTTCCCTTGCGGTGCGGTAGAATGCGCTCGTGATCCTTCTGGCACTGGATACCTGCGATTCCCGCGGCAGTTTGGCTGTTTTGCGCGACGATGAGGTTCTTCAGGTCGTCGCGCACGAAGGCACCTCCGATTACTCCTCATGGCTTATCCCCAACGCGGATGCGGTTCTCAGAGCCGCCGGCTTGGAAATGAGGGACGTCGACGTGTTCGCCGGCGCCACAGGCCCGGGTTCGTTTACTGGGGTCAGGATGGGCCTGACCACTATCAAAGCGTGGAGCGAAGCTTATAGCAAGCCCATAGCTGGCGTATCCCGACTTGAGGCAATGGCTTCAGAAGCGTCCTGCAAGCATGGGTACGTTGCCGCCTTCGTGGACGCACATCGCAATCAAGTGTTCGGTGGTTTGTATCGTCGAGGCCAGGGTGGCCTGTCCTTGGTCGAAGAGGAGATGGTCATAACTCCCGAAGGATTTATTAACTGGGTGACAGAGCGAGCTGCGGTCCAACGCGTAACCTGGATTTCGATGGATCCAGAAAAGGTTACCTCGCTTGAGCTTTGGACTGCTCACGCGAGAGTGGGAGAAACCATCGAGCCTAGCCCGAAAGTGCTGGCGCCCGCCATCGGAAAACTCGGACGCCGCCGGGCTGTCCAGGGCCGTTTAGTCGATGCGCTCACTCTCGACGCCGAGTACGTCCGAAGATCCGATGCGGAACTTTTCTGGAAGGGCGGAGCCAGCCGTGGAGCGTGAGGAGCCAGCGGCCTACAGCGTTCCGATCGTACGCTTTTTTCGTCCGGCAGATGTGGGTGCGGTGGTAGTTATTTCCGGGGAGTCACCAGAGTCGGCGAACTGGTCAAAAGAAAGCTATCTGAAGTTGGTCGAAGAAAACGGGTCGATCGCGCTCGTCATCGAAGCAGCTGGCAATATCACCGCATTCTTGGTTGGAAAACGGGCTGCGGACCAGGCCGAAATATTCAATCTGGCTGTTAAAGGTGAGCACCGGCGCAAAGGTATGGGAACCGCGATACTCTCTGCGGCGCTGAAGGAATTCGCGCTCGAAAACGTAAAGAGTGTCTATCTCGAGGCGCGAGAATCAAACACTAACGCGATTGCATTCTACGAGAAATGTGGGTTTACGAAAACAGGCCGGCGCAACGCCTACTACCGGGACCCCGATGAGGCCGCCCTCACCATGGTTAAAGAACTCAAAGGCTAGGACGAAAGTTCTATAGTTGCCTCTTGACGCCGCCCGCCAGAGTGCTATCTTTCGTTCATGTAGTATTCACAATCCAATCCGCGCAGTCGTGAGGAGGACGCATGGCAACACCGCAGCGGGCACCTCGGGACATACTCTTCGATACAGACGCCGAGTATCAGCGTCTGGCCGAGCAGCATTCGAAATACGAAGCAGAACTGCATCGCATCTCCGCATCTCCCTACCTCAGTTCAGAAGACCTCCTCGAAGAAATAAAATTGAAAAAAATGAAATTGCACTGCAAGGATGAGATGGAGCGGATTGCCTTGCGTATCCAACGTACGCGGGCACAGTACACGCAATAACGCCCGCAACCTCGAAAATTCTGTCGTAGAATGGCCATGCTTGCTCGCCGCGTTCATGAAGCGGGCGAGAGCGATGGGGTATATTCTCTGAGGCATGGTTAAAGAGGGCTATTACTTTGGGCTGCCGCTCTTGCTTCTTGGCGTTGCGGCGTATTTGTTCGAGTGGGCGGTAGCTGCGGTCCTGCTCGTGTGCCTGGCCCTTTTTGTCTTTTCGTTTTTTCGTGATCCTGAACGGGCCATCCCGAACGAACCTGGCGCGGTGGTATCTCCGGCAGACGGTCGCGTCGTCGTGGTGACCGACGAAGAGTACATTGGCCGGCCGGGCAAGCGTATCAGCATATTTCTCGCGGTTTGGAACGTCCACGTAAACCGTTCACCCGCGGAGGGCACAATCACGAAACTTGACTACAAACCCGGCAAATTTCTCGCCGCCATGAAAGCGCAGGCTTCTCTGGAAAACGAACAGAATGTTTTCCTGCTATCGACGGATGCCGGCGAAATGGTTTTCAAACAAATCGCGGGATTCATCGCACGACGCGTGGTGAGCTGGAAAAAGCCCGGCGAGCGCGTGGCGCGAGGCGAAAGAATCGGGCTCGTGCGATTTGGCTCCAGGGCCGACGTGTGGTTGCCACGGCACGCCGAAATCTTGGTGAAATTGGGCGACAACGTAAAAGGCGGCGCCAGCGTCCTGGCCAAATGGATGCCGCAGCCGGATAGGTTGCAAACCGGCGTCAACCAGAATTCTGAAGCGGAAACCGGGATTCCAACCGCGGAGAAAAGCGCTTAGTCTATGGGCGAAATTGAACAGCACGAAATTCCGTTTGACGGCAAGCGCATTCGAAACCGCAAACTCCGGCGCGGTATTTTTCTTCTTCCCGCCATGATGACTTCGGCGAATCTCTTGTGCGGCTATTACGCCGTGGTTGCCGCCATGATGGGCGGCCCTGAAGATTTGAATCGCGCCGCGAAAGCTATCGGCTTGGCCATCCTGTTTGATTCGCTCGATGGGCGCCTTGCCAGGATGACCGGAACGAATACTGACTTCGGCGTTCAATTTGATTCCCTGGCAGACGTGGTGAGCTTCGGGATCGCCCCCGCGGTCCTCGCCTATGCCTGGGGCTTTCGCGGCATTACTAGCACGTCGGGTGAGCCGCTTCACCAACTCGGGCAGTTCGCCTGGGTCTGCTGTCTGGCCTTTTTGATCTGTTGCGCCTGGCGGCTCGCGCGCTTCAATGTCCAGGGCATGGCACCCGGAAGCTCGAAATACTTTGTAGGTATGCCGACTCCGGCCGCAGCCGGCGTGATTGCCGCTATCGTTCATGGGCTCCGCTTCGGCGGGCCGCTTTCCGTCGGCCAGCTCCAATCCGGCTGGTGGGCAGTCGTGTGGTTTTTCCTCGTCGCTGGTCTCGGCGGCTTGATGACCAGCACGATCCGCTACTACAGCTTCAAAGATATTCCCTGGACAAGGAAGCAGCCCTCCCTCTCCATCGTTCTCCTGTGTCTCCTCGTCGGCGTCATCTGGCGATTTTCCGAATACGCACTGATGACCATAGCCTGCACGTATGCTCTTGTGGGCCTCATCCTCCATCTCATACGCTTCTTCCGGCTTCGAGTGGTCTCGCGGACCGCGTGATTCATGCCATCTCTTGAACAGGGCTCCAATCGGATTGTAATTGCAGGCGCTTCCTCACTGCTGGGTGCGGAGCTGCGTTCCTTATTGGAAGAGAGCCGTTTTGCCGGCGCGGAATTTCGCCTCGTGGACGAGGAAATCGCAGTCGGTGTGCTAACCGGGGCCGGTGGTGAACCGGCTGTCGTTCAGCCCGTGGAAGAAGGCACCTTCGAAAAAGCGGGAAAAATTTTCTTTACCGGTTCTGTAGACTTCACTCGCGCAAACCTCGGGCTGGCCAAGTCCGCGAAAGCTCAGATCATCGATTTGTCGGGTGCCACGGCCGCTGAAACCAGCACATTGAGTTGGTTTCCGAAGCTGGATACCTTGCTGGCCAGGGAATTTCCGAAGGACGCGGGCATTTTCGCCATTCCTTCCGCAGCCGCGACCGCTGCCTCTTCCCTGGCTTTGGGCTTGTCCAAAATTGGAATCTCGCGCTTGGTCATGATCTGTTTTCAGGCGGTATCCGAAGCAGGCCGCGCAGGGATCGAAGAATTGGAGAGCCAGACTGGACAATTGTTGTCATTTCAAGGAATGGGTCAGCCCGTATTTGATACGCAAGTTGCCTTCAATCTTCTCGACCGGTTCGGGCCCGGCAGCAAGCAGAAGCTGCACCAAGTGCGCGAGCGATTGCGCGCGGAAACACGGGCGTGCGTCACCAAGAAGTCCATCTTGCCGGCGTTGCAATTGATTCATGCCCCCGTATTTTATGGAACCGCGTTCACCGCTTGCGCCGAGTTAGTCCCTGGAACGAAAATCGACCGCGTCATTGCCGCCTGCCAGAATGCCGGATTTGTGTTTCCCTCGGATGGCGCTGCGGGGCCGAGCAATGTCAGCGTCGCAGGCGAGAAAGAGGCCCACTTGGCGCGGCTAGAAGAGGATGCGTCCCAGCCTGGCGCCTGGTGGTTTTGGGGCGCGGCAGACAATATTCGACTGCCGGCAGCGAACGCGGTGAAGTTGGCGGAGATGCTTCCATGATCCCCAGGAGTTTGCACTGCGTCGCGATGCTTGCCTGCTGCATGTTCGCCGGCTGCGGCTATCATGTCGCTGGCCATAGCACGAGTCTCCCGAAAAGCATTCACGTGATCGCCGTTCCGGCGATCGAGAACAAGACCACAAGCTACCGGCTGGAACAAAAACTTACCGCCGCCACAGTCCACGAGTTCTTGGCGAAAACATCCTATAAGGTAGTCTCGAATCCCGGCGCCGGTGACGCGGTCTTGCGCGGGAAGATACTGAGTCTGGAAGCCGTTCCCCTTCTCTTCGATACCAGCACCGGCCGCGCGACGACCATGCTTGTGACTGTGAAATGCGAAGTCACATTTACCGACAGCGCCACGCAAAAAGTGCTCTATCATTCCGACAATTTTATTTTCCGCAACCAGTATGAAGTTTCGACCGACCTGAAAAGCTTTTTCGAAGAGCAGGATCCGGCACTCGATCGGCTGGCACAGGACTTCGCCCAGCGCTTGGTTGCCGCCGTTACAGAAAATTATTAGAGGAAGAACGAATGGCGCAGGTTTCACCGGAAGAATTGCTGGCAAGGCTGGATAAGGGCAAGACCATTCCAGCCGTGCTGCTGCTTGGCGAGGAGCCGTACTTGCGCGATGCTTGCCGCGCCCAGTTGATCGACAAGTTCGTTCCTGAAGCCGCACGGACTTGGGCCGTGTCCCGTTATTCCGCAGGCCGCGGCGAAACGCAGGCCGCGGTCGATCAGGCGCAAACGATGGCCATGCTCTCCCCTCTGCAAGTTGTTTTCCTCGAAAATGTGGAAGCCATCGAAAAGCTTGGAGAGAAGAACAGGGATGAGGCCGTCGCCCAACTCGGCGCGTACCTCGAGGATCCCGCGCCCTTCACTATGTTGGTGCTCGAAGCGACCGGCCTGGATCAGCGCATGAGGCTGGGAAAACTGCTCGCCGATAAAACCCTCGTAGTGGCATGCGGCCTTGGTGAAAACGAAGGCGAAAGACTGGCAGCGGCCGTAGCGTTGGCGAAAGCCATCGCCAAAGAAGAAGGCGTCGAGTTTGAAAAGGGTGCTGCGGAGGACCTCGCGGAGTTTGTAGCTGCGGATTTGCTACGTTTAAAAACGGAAATCGAGAAGCTGACGACCTTTGCAGCCGAAAAGAAACTCATTGGCCGCAATGACGTAAGCGCCATGGTGATTTCCGAGAAGACCACCACGGTTTGGGAGTTGGCAGACTTGCTTGCCGCAAGAAAGCCCGCGAAGGCGCTCGAGTTCTTGGACCGGTTATTGCGCAGCGGCGAAGAACCGCTGCCCATGCTCGGAGCGATTACCTGGATGTACCGGAAATTAATCGAAGCCAGTGAAGTGAAAGGCGTCACAAACGGCTGGCAAGCCGCCCGCGCTCTGGGCATGCGCCCCGAACAAGCCGAACTCGCGTTGCAAGCCTCGCGCAAAATTCCTAAGACGCAATTGCTATCTGGCCTGCGCGCCTTGCAGAAAGCAGATGACCGCCTCAAACGCGGCAGCGACGACGCTCGCGCCGTCCTCGAATTTCTCGCGGTCGAATTGACCGCTCCGGCGAACGCGCATGCCGCCGCGCGGTAGACCAAGGCTGCAGTAGGACCATTTTGCCCGGCCTGCACGTAATTGTTTTTACATGTAGGCCGGGTTTTGTATCCGCAAATGATCCTTCTAGGCCATGACAGAAACCTGCGGCGTAGTGCCGCCGATCGCGGGATCGGTCACACTGTCCTTCCCGGTTTCTATGTGCCCCGCAAGCCTCCGCCCGAAGCTCGCATCGCCGGCGACCTGCACCGTGAGGTCGTACCAGCCGAAAGACCTATGCAGCTCGGTATAGTACGTGAACGTGTCGTGCGCCCGCACCAGGTGCGTCGTGGTCTTGCCTGAGTAACCGTCGGCAATACTCACTTTCTCCGCGCTTGATCCGTTGTTTTGTATCTCCAGTGAGATGCCTTCGAGATGCTTATCGTAGGAGGCATGCACTTTGAGGTCCGCGCTACTGGCTGCCAAACCGCCGGTGAATGTTCGCAGGAATCCATTGGGGCCAAAAACGGCCAAATCATATGAAGTAGCCCCGCTACTTCCGAAAGTGTCGGAGGTGTCGTCGCTAGCACCAACGGTATAAGTCCATGCGCCTCCCTGTCCGTTCGCCGAGCGCACATGAAAGACGGCGGCCGCGTCGCCGGAATTGCGGAAGTGAATACTGACCGTTCCCTGGGAATTATTCGTTACCCCATGGACATGCAGCTCATAAGGCAGCGCGCGGGCTGGACGTGTGCCAGGCTCCTGTTGGGGCAACGCCTGGTTCGCCGGCGGAGTTGGGACGTAATCCGGATGGCGGACGTCGTCTGGCGGCTCGTAGGCGATTGTGCTCGGCAGCGGAACTGTCGCGTCGTTGGGGCACTCGAAGTTGAACGCTGACGTGAGGTCCCCGGCAACAGCACGGCGCCACGGCGTGATGTTGGACTCCGTGATGCCGGCGTATTGCTTCCCAAAGCGAGCCTCGATGAAGCGAATTAGCGAGGTGTGATCAAAGACCTGTGAATTGACCCATCCACCCTTACTCCAGGGCGAAATCACAACCATAGGAACGCGCACGCCAAGCCCGTAAGCTCCGGCGGGGTATTCGGAATCACCTGCAAACACCTCATTCGTCGTGCCCACCGTCGAGATGCCTTCGGCGCGCGACTGCGGCGGCGTTGGCGGCACGATATGGTCGAAAAAGCCGTCGTTCTCGTCGTACATCAAGAAGAAAACGGTTTTGCTCCAAACGTCGGGATTAGCGGTCAGCGCGTCGAGGACCTGCGAAACGTACCATGCACCGTAGTTTGCGGGCCAGTTGGGGTGTTCCGTGTAGGCCTCGGGAGCGACCACCCATGAAACTTGCGGTAGCTTGTTTGCCTTGATGTCCGCTCGAAAGGTGTCGAAAAGCGTTCCGCTCTTCAGGATGTTCGTTCCCGTCCGTGCATACTTGGCAAGCGGGCTGCTCTCCGGAGCATTTTGGTATTGAAAGAAATAGAGCAGGGAATTGTCTCCGTAATTGCCGATGTACGCATCATCGGTCCAGCCCCAGTAAACGGGTCCGTCAAGACCGTCTCCAACATCCTGATAAATTTTCCAGGAGACGCCCGCTTTTTGAAGCAGTTCGGGATATGTCGACCAACCGTATCCGGCCTCAGCGTTGTCGATCACTGGCCCTCCGCCGCTTCCATCATTTCCCACCCAGCCAGTCCACATGTGATAGCGGTTCGGGTCGGTTGGCCCCAACAAGGAGCAGTGGTAAGCGTCGCAGACAGTGAAGGCATCGGCGAGGGCGTAATGGAAGGGAATATCGCTGCGAGTGAGATGGGCCATGGTGGTCGTGCCTTTGTTCGGCACCCACTGGTCGTACTTGCCTTCATCCCAGGCTTTATTGGTGCTCGTCCAGTCATGTGCGAGATCTTGCAGGAACTGCAAGCCAAGGTTAGGGGCGCCCGGATGGAAGGGAAGTACGAAGCCATCGGGGTTGCTGGCGTACGGTTGGTGCCAAACGCTCTTCCCTGAGGGCAGCGTGACGGGACGCGGATCGCCGAAGCCGCGCACCCCTCGCAGCGTGCCGAAGTAGTGATCGAAAGAGCGGTTCTCTTGCATCATGAAGACGATGTGCTCTACATCCTCAATGGTTCCGGTACGATGATGGGCCGGAATCGAGAGTGCTTTGGCGATGCTCGCGGGAAAAGCGGCTGCGGCTGCGCTTGTGCTCAGAAGCTGAAGAAACTTGCGACGGTCTGTGCTCATAGGGACATTTCGCCTCTCTGGATTACCTGTGGCGGCAATCGCGTTGGCGAACTTATTCCCCGGTTATTGCGGTTGTGTCATGCTCAGGTTGCGATTGTGTGATTTGGCAGAAAATCTGATCGTCTGGTAGGTCTGTAGTCGTTTAAATTCATTTTCATCTGCAACAGACTCTAACCCTCCACAGCCCAACATCCGGTTCACCTCTCTTGCGGCCGCGCCGGATTGGCAATCGTGCTCAAGTCTGTTTCGATTCATGGGCACTTTGAAACGCTTTCGCTCATCCGAAGTTCACCAGAGTGCAGCTTATTCTTAACCGCACAGCAACAATCCCCACCTAGCATCCACTCGTTCGGGACATGTCCCCGCTAACGATCCAATAATCTCGAACCAAAAAGGAAGGTCTTTGAAATGATTAAAAAAGCCGCAATTTTGTGTCTGTTCGCCGCAGCCTTGACAGGAACGGCCTCGGCACAAGGTCGGAACGCCTCGAAGGGCATTCCGCATTTGGACCACGTTTTTCTTATCATGATGGAAAATCACGGCTATCAGCAGGTCCTCGGCAATCCGAACGAACCCTACCTAAATAGCCTCATCGCGAACAAGAAAGTCAGCCTCGCGACCAACTATTTCGCCGTAGGCCATCCCAGTCTCACGAACTACCTCGAAGTTGTCGGCGGCTCGAATTTCGGAGTCCGCAGCGACAACTCCCCGGATTGGGGCAACAGGAGCTGTTCGCCCAATATCGTTGCAGGAACCGTGAACGCGGATGGTCCCTATCCGAATTTCCCCGGTCCGCCCCAGGGCGTGGTTTTGGATACCAGCGCTACGATCTGCCCAATTTCTGGTGTGGGTAGGGACGCCGACACGCCAGCGGTTGACAATTGGAACGAAGTCTTCGCGCCGTTTAACTTTCTTGCAGACCTCGACGGAGTGAAGTCGGTGCCCTCGGAGACCACTGTAGGCAAGTCGATTGCTGACCAGCTGACCGAGGTCGGCTTGAGCTGGAAGGCCTACGAGGAAAGCCTCCCACTTGGCGCCGTCTATGGAGTTAACAACAGCAACGGGACGGTGAGCAATCTTAGTGATTTCACCAACCTACCCGCATTCTCAAGCGACTACGTGGCGCTTTATGCCGTGAAACACGATCCGTTCGCCTATTTCCAGAGCGTCCAGCAGGGATATCCCCGCGGCAACAGCTTGAAAAACGTTGTCGGCTTCGATGGGCCGGGCGGCCTCTTCGCTGACCTCGCGACCGGCAATCTCCCTTCTTTCTCCTTTATCGCGCCAAATCAATGCGATGATCAGCACGGTAAAGGGGGCGCCGGCGATTTCTGCGCGGGTGATCCAGGCTCGGATGGCCTGTTGGCTGGCTTAAATCCTGCTTTGATCCAACAGGGTGATGTCACCATCGAACGGCTGGTCAATGCCATCACGGCTTCGCGAGTTTGGCGCGACGGCCACAACGCCATCGTGATCGTCTGGGATGAAAACGACTACAGCGGCATTTCCGCAGCGCTTCCTGCCGGCAGTTTGTTCCCCTCGCAAAACCAGAACAAAGTTGTTCTCACCGTCCAACTGAACGGTGATGGCGACAACGACAGCGACGATCTCGGAGTGCAAAGCTCGAACTACTACAATAGCTTCTCCCTCTTGAAGACCCTCGAGGCCGGCTTTGGCCTTCCTTGCCTGAATCACGCATGCGACGCCGGCGTCAACGTGATGTCGGATCTGTTCGGAGGCGGCAGTCATCACTGATTTAGGAAATGCCGAGTCTGGCGTAGACCGCCACCCACGGAGTGCTTGGATGGCTTAATAAATAACTCAGCCCTGGGAGTTCTGCTCCCAGGGCTTTTCCTTTTATCGAGCGGCGCGGCAGTCTGCGACGAACACTCTTTACGTCCCCGCGCTATGCGAATCACCGATGTGCACAGCACAAACAATGACTTAAGGGAATAAAGAGGGGCGAGCCAAGGCCCGCCCTAAAAATATCTGCCAAATGACTTGCTGCTTGTGATCGCTACTTTGCGGCCTTGGCCTTCACGCCGTTGAACGCCAGGGTTAGGCGTGACTTGTAACGGTTGCCGGTGTTCTCGTGCAGCACGCCCTTGGTGATGGCCTGATCGATCGCGGACATCGTCGGATTCAGAAGATTGCCTGCGGCGGTGGCATCGCCCGCGGTAATGGCGGTGCGCAGACGGCGCATCAACGTACGGACCCGGGTGCGGTTGGCGCGGTTCACATCGGCGCGTTGTCGAGATTGCGCCGCCCGCTTCAATACCGACTTTTTCTTCTTCTTGATTTTGGTAGCCTGTCCCTGGGCCATCTATTGCTCCTTTTAGGTATCGCTCAAACTTCTAACGTTAAACGAGGCAAACTGCTTTGTCAAACGAGCTAAAAGGGCCGTCCGGCGCGGCAGTTCCGCCCTCTTCTGCGCCTGTCGGCGGGAGAACGGCTCGGCCAGGTGCGGGGAGCGGAGCCAGGGCCGGAGCGGTGACGACGCCGAAACCGAACAAGCACGACGAACTGCGGCTCCTAGTAAATTCCCGACACCCGATTATCACCGTCGAGACAGCCGAAGAAGAGCGCTTCGAGCAATTGCTCTTGGATGTCGCGACGGAATTGGGCGTGCCGCTCTTTGAGTGGACCGTCACGACCGGGCTGGCGAAATACCGCGGCGCGCCAATTTACAACACCGAGCAGCCAGAGCAAGGGCTCGCAAACATCTCACTAATTCAGGGCGATGCGATTTTCCTGTTGAAGGACTTTGCCCGGTACTGCGACAACGACAAGATCTGCCGTCGGCTGCGGGATCTGGCTGAAAAATTCCGAACGGTGCGGCGAGCCATTGTGATATCGGAGCCTATGCTGCAGTTGCCGGCAGAACTCGAGTGCGAAGCTGTGCCGTTTGAGTTGGGCTTGCCCACGGAAGAAGACTTGTTGCCGGGCGTGAAAAGCGTGCTCTCCGAGATGAATCGCGAGCAGCGGATTCCTGTGTCGCTCGATCTCGCGGCGATGTCGCAAGTCGCGCGGAATCTTGCCGGACTTTCGGAAGAAGAGGCGTTGCGAGCCCTGCGGATGTGTGTCCTCGCGCGAGGCCGGGCGGATTCTGGTCTGCTGGATGATCTGTTGGATGCAAAGCGCCAGGCGCTTCGCACAGAAGGTCTGATTGAAACCGTGCGGCGCGATACATCGTTCGGCGATGTCGCCGGGCTGAAGCGCTTGCGGGATTGGATCGCCAAGCGCAAGAGCGCGTTGACGCCGGAGGGGCAGCGCTTTGGACTCGTGCCGCCCAAAGGCGTGCTGATCACTGGCGTGCAGGGATGCGGCAAGAGCCTTGCGGCGCGAGCGGTGGCGGGAGAATGGGGATTTGAGTTGGCGCGGCTGGATGCCGGCGCGTTGTATGACAAGTTCGTCGGCGAAAGTGAAAAGAAACTTCATAAGGCATTGGAACTTGCTCAGAAACTCGCGCCGATGGTGCTGTGGATCGATGAAATTGAGAAGGCGTTCGCATCGGCAGGCTCGAGCGGCGATGCGGACGCCGGTTTGTCGCAGCGGCTGCTGGCAACTTTGCTGACATGGATGCAAGATCGTGAGAGCGGCGTTTTTCTCGCCGCGACGTCGAACAACATTACTGTGTTGCCTCCGGAGATGATGCGCAAGGGGCGATTCGATGAAATCTTCTTCGTGGATCTGCCCAGCGGGGAAGTTCGCGCCGCGCTTTTCGAGCTGCATCTCAGGAAACGCGGACGCGACGCGACGAAATTTGATTTGCCGAAACTCGCGGCAGGAAGCGGCGGTTTTTCAGGCGCTGAGATCGAGCACGTGATCGTCGCGGGCTTGTACACTGCGTTTTCGCAAAAACAGCAGCTCACTACGGAAATTCTCATCGCAGAAATTCATGCGACGCAGCCGCTCAGTGTAACACGCGCCGAAGAAGTGCAATCAATCCGTGACTGGGCAAAAACCCGCGCTGCTCCTGCCGACTGATTCGGCGCCCCCTCTTCTGGTCAACAGTTGCCACAAGCCGAAAACTGAAGCCCGCACTCCGGGGGCGCGAAGTGCGGGCTGGGGTTGCTGCCTTTGCGTGTGTTTAGTTGTTTTGAGGGAAGGAAAGCGGGAACTCGAAAATTTGATCGTCAACGAAGATGCGCAGGTTCAGTTGCTGCAAGTTCTTGTCGCGCTCGAACCAGACGGAGCCGGAAGCTTTTTCATGGGGCCCGAGTACCGCTTCATAGAACACAGAAGACTGATCCGGCTGAGCCAGTTCCGCGAGAAAGTTGGGTGCGGAAACGATGATCCTTCGCGTTTGGGAAGTGCTGGTGACATAGACAGCCGACGGCGGCGCAATCGCACTGGCTTGCGTTGCAAATGCCTGATGGGTTCGCGATTTGCCGAGCTGCTCCGGATTCTGATAGCGGAGGCTGCGAAGCCGGGGTGCTAATTCATCCAATGTAAAACTGGTGGGATTGACGTGGACCTGGGAGCCGCTAGCGTTGGCAACGGCCACACTGGCGCGCAGCTTCCAGCCCGTATCCTGCAGCGAAACCTGAACGGTAACGCCATTGGCGGTCAGCGATTCGACCATCGCAGTGCCGTTGTAAAAGCGGTCGGTGCCCGGGGCGCCCAATTGCCAGCGGGCGATGCCGTTGGGGTTGGCTGCGGCTTCGACGGGACGAGCAGCCGGGGCGGGAAGTGCGGGACCGGCGGAGAGATAGAGTCGCGCGACGTAACCGGTCTTGCCGTCCAGAGTGCCGACTTGCAGGGTATAGCCTTGGGAATCGGAGAGGATGGAGACCTGCTCGCCGCAATTCAGACTGGCGACGAGATGTAGCGGGAGAGCTTGCTCGGCGTCGGCGGTGATGGGGACATTTTGAACGCCGCGGCATATGACGGTGGCGCGAGGCGCAACGGGCGCAGCAGGAGCAGAGTCGCCGAAGTGGTCCGCGGCCGAGGAAGGCAGAGCGACTGCGAGGCCTGCGCATGCGGCCAAAATCCAAAGTTTGCTTCTCATGCTTTTACTCACCCCTCAGTGATGAGAAATAGCGGCTAGGCTTTTGTTTCAGTGTCGAGGGGCATCATCGCGTTGCCGGAAGTACCGGTCTATAGCGCGTTCGTACCAGAGGACAGGTTACGGTCGGGATACGAGCAAGCACGCTCGAAACGTTTTCATGACGAAGGGTCAGATGCGGAATCGCGCGGAGGAGTTACAGGGGAAGCGGCAACAAGGGAATTGAGGAACAAATTGGGGAATGGGAGGCGGACGGAACGATTCGGGAATCTGGGAAAATATTCGGTGCGACTCGGAGTACCCAAAACGCCGGAGAAAGTTCGAGAATGTCGAGTTTGTTAGCGGGTTATCGCCAGGTCGCTGTTTCGGGGAGTTGCAGGAAATAAAATACCGAGGATTTGGACGGAATCTTGACACGTGTGAAACGGGGGAAGATAATTTTGACAGCCGATCGGGAACATTAAGATCCTTCGAGTAGCGGAAAGTGCCAAAGAAACGACCCCTGCCGCGCAGTGATGTCGAGAGCGTCCTCCAATCCCTCGGAGCGAAAGCAAAAATCGTCGAGTGCCGGAAGAAGAGCAGCATCTTCGTGCAGGGAGGGCCCGCCAACGCCGTCTTCTTTATTAAAAAAGGGAAAGTCAAACTGATGGTCACGTCGGAGCAGGGCAAGGCGGCGATCATTGGAGTGCTGAACGGAGGGAGTTTTTTTGGAGAAGGAAGCATCGCCGGGCAACCACTGCGGATGATGACGGCGAGCGCGATCACGGACTGTTCGCTGCTGAGAATAGAAAAATCGGCGATGGCGGCCGCGCTTCGTGAGAACAAAGAGTTCTCCGCCATGTTCACGGCGTATATGCTTTCGCGCAATTTGCGATACGAAGCGGATTTGGTGGATTTGCTGTTCAATTCGAGCGAGAAGCGGCTGGCGAGGATCCTTCTGCTGCTGGCGCGGTATGGAATGGAAGGGCAGCCGCAGCGAATCGTACCGAAAATCAGCCATGAAATGCTGGCGCAAATGGTGGGGACAACTCGGCAGCATATCAGCGAATTTATGAACAAGTTCCGGAAGCTGGGATTCATCGACTACAACGGCGGATTGGAAGTACACAGTTCCCTCATCGATATAACGCTGCACGATTAGGCCGATTGCAGAATGGGGACAGGCGATTTCTTCCTGAAAGATGCCTAAAAAATGTCCCTTTTGGGACAGTTTCGAAAATGTCTCCTTTGATGCAGCAATGGGTACGCCGGTGATGTACTGATTAGTCGCTACCTCGAAGCAGAAATGCCTTGGGCGCTTATATCGAGGAAAGCGAATACTCGTAATGAAGCAGCGGACGTAGATTCCACAAAAAAGGAGAGCATCATGAGGACCCTTCCCAGCCATAGTGCCTGGAGTCACAGCACATTGAAGCTCACATCGTTCGTGCTCGAAATGGCCCAGCAATTCAAGAGGAGGATTCAGGTGGAACTGTTCGCCCCGCCGCGGCAATGCGCCCAGTGCAAACGCTCTTGCGAAGTATTCGTCCGGCCCGGAAACGAGTGCGCCGCTTGCTGGTCGTACAATATTCTTTCAAAGCTGGGGAAGACGGTCCGAAAACTTGCTGCAGCGGCATAAGCGGGACACGCCAGACCGCCTCGCCCCACGCTGAGGAAACAGCGAAGAGTGCAACGCCATGCCGAAGCCGAGGAAGCGGCCAGCGCCGTGCTGAAGCTGCATCTGCAGCTGTGACGTCAACCTGCCGTATCCATTTGTCACGAAGGCGTAACTTGACCGTCGAGCGACGGTGCGTTAGGGTGTAAGAAGTTTCTTCCTGAGTTGATCGCGGCGCGATCACCGATAGCGAGGAGGAATCCCATCGGCCACCCGGCTTCCTTGGCAGGCAGACCTTCCACTTGGATGAGACGTACCGTTCACATATCCGGAAAAATTGAACCGTTCTTCGGCACACTGGATGAAAATGTGCGATTGCTGGAGGACTCTCTGCACGTGCGGACGCACCTGCACGACACGCGGCTGACAATCGAAGGCGAGCAGGAGAGCGTGGATCAGGCGGTGAAGATTGTCGAGGAGTACAATCACCTGACGCGGCACGGACGTTCGCTATCGAGCACGGAAGTGAAATCGATGATGCGCGTGGCGACGGAAGAGCCGCACGAGTCTCCGCGTGGGATGTTCGAGCCGGCGCGAACGAGGTCGTTCGGGAAGAAGCAGGTCACGCCGAAGAACGCGAGCCAGCGGCGGTATATGGAAGAGATTGAAAAGCACGACATGATGTTCGGGATCGGGCCTGGAGGAACGGGAAAAACGTATATAGCGGTGGCGATGGCGGTAAGCGCGCTGCTGACGAAGCAAGTGAATCGAATCATTTTGGCGAGGCCGGCGGTGGAGGCGGGCGAGCGGCTGGGATTCTTGCCGGGCACGCTGCAACAGAAGATCGATCCCTACATGCGGCCGCTTTATGATGCGCTCTACGACATGCTGGACGCGGACCGGTTGGAAAAATTTCTGGAGAAAGGAATTATCGAAGTTGCGCCCCTGGCATTTATGCGTGGCAGGACGCTGAACGATTCGTTCGTGATTCTGGACGAAGCCCAGAATACGACCAGCGAGCAGATGAAGATGTTCTTGACGCGACTGGGATTTAATTCGAAAGCGGTGATCACCGGTGACACGACGCAAATCGATTTGCCGCAGGGGAAAAAGTCCGGACTGATCGAGGCGCTGGAAGTGTGCGGGAAGATCGAAGGGATTGGCGTGGTGCAATTCGGCGAGAAGGACGTCGTGCGGCACAATCTGGTGCAGCAGATTATTCGCGCGTACGAGGATTATGACGTTGCGCATCCGCCGCGCGGCGGAAATTCGGTAAGCAAGGTGGGGAATGGCAAGGCGGGAGCGGCGGCCGAGGGAAGCGCGAAAGAACCGAATAAAGAAAATCAGCAAGCATGATCTTGAACCAGCAACGAAGCGTGCGGCTTGCGCGGAGGCCACTCGAGAATTTTTTACGGCACGTGAAGAAAGAGCTGGGAGTAGAACATTTCGAAGTAACAGTCTGCTTTGTGAGCGACGCCGATATTGCCGGGATGAACGAGCGATTTCGGAAAAAGAAGGGGCCGACGGATGTGCTCTCTTTTCCGGCGGAACAGAAGCAGCGTATCGCCCGCAACAAACGGGATAGAATTAACGCAGAGAACACACAGATCTCAGAGGGCACGGAGAAAACTCGAAAAAGGGCAAGTCTGCGTGCAACGGAGCCATATTTGGGAGACATCGCCATTGCGCCAGAAACGGCGCGGCGCTATGCGAAGAATAATGGGCGAAGCCTGCGCGCCGAGTTGCGCGTACTCATTTTGCACGGTGTGCTGCACTTGATGGGCTACGACCACGAGACCGACCGGGGCGAAATGAACCGCATCGAACAGAAGATGCGCCGAAGACTCGGGCTGTCATGAACACATATACATGGGTTTACACCGTGGGCGTTCTTTTGCTTGCGCTCAGCTTGCCCGTTTTTTCCTACCTGACGCTGATCTATCGCGAACTCGGACGCATGAATACCGGGCGCGTCCACGAACATCTGGAGATTTTCGAAGCGGAAATCGAGCCAAAGCTGCGCATAAGGCGGCGCAGCGGCGGGCGCACGTTCCGCATACTTGGGCATTTCTGGCTCGCGTTTCTGGTCTTGGAGACGACGCGCGGCGTAGTGTATTTCGTGCCAGGGACATGGGAGTCGCTGGTCGAATTCGTTGTGTTCCTGACGCTCGAAGTTGTCATCGCGATGCATTTTATTCCGGACATGCTGCTGTATCGTACGACGGGGCGCTGGCTCCTACCGCTTTTGCCCCTGATTCGCGCCGCGATGTGGCTGGTGTGGCCGGTGCGCGTATTTCTGGAAGGCGCGGAATCGCTGGCGAGAATCTCGGAGCACGAGCCGGAAATGACGCAAGAACAGCGGACAGAAGAGCGCATCGAAGCGCTCGTCGAAGCAGCGGAAGAGGAAGGTATCATCGCCGCCGACCAAGCGGACCTGATCGAGCAGGTGGTGGAGTTCAGCGACAAGCGCGTGCGCGAAGTGATGACGCCGCGGCCGGACATTGTGGCCATCGCGGCGGACGCCACGCTCGAGGAACTACACGCAAAGTTTGTTGAGAAAAAATTCTCGAAGATGCCGGTGTACGAAAAATCGCTGGACGATATTTTCGGGGTGGTGCACGCGCAAGATCTGCTGCACATAGCCGACCAGGACCTGCCAAAACGCAAAGTGCGCGAACTCGTGCGGCCGGTACTTTTCATGCCGGAGACAAAGGCGGGATCGGAGTTGTTGCGCGAGATGCGGCAGAAGGGACAGCCGCTGGCGGTAATCATCGACGAGCATGGATCGGTGGCTGGAATAGCGACGGTGGAAGATCTTGTGGAAGAAATCGTGGGCGAAAGATGGAATGGCGGGAAGCCGCCAACGCCCGATGTAGTCAGAGAGGCGGATGGCGGCCTGATCATGCGGGGGAGCATGGCCATCCACGACGTGGAAGAATTGTTGAGCGTGAATTTTGGAAAAGAAGGGGACCAAACAGTCACAACGATCGCGGGATTGTTGAGCCATGTTTCCGGAAAAGTCCCCGCTCCTGGTGACAAGGTGGATTTGGAGGGGTATCGCTTTGAAGTGATGGAAGCGAACCAGAGGAAAGTGCTACGGCTGAGGATTCGCAAACGGGTGGCCGCGCCTTCCAAGGCAGCTTCCTGACTCACCGATTGCTGCCACACTTTAAGACCCCTGCTGGCAAAGTAGGAATTCCCACAGCGACGCGATACCATGCGTGTGCGCGGAAGTTGCGGCCGGCTCTTCGGCGGAGGCAGGATTGTGAACAAAAAGTGGATTGCGCGGCGAATGATTTTGGTTGCGGTGATATGCATTTCGGCGCTGGCCACGGGCAGCGCGGCGCAAGAAGCTGCCGCGAAAGCAGCCGCAACGCCGGACATGCGTTGGGCAGTGAAGATACCGATGCGCGACGGCGTATTGTTGAACGCCACGGTGTTTCAGCCGCGCGAACAGAAGGAACCTCTGCCCGTTGTTTTCACGCTAACGCCGTACATCGGCGACAGCTACACAGACCGAGCCATGTATTTTGCGGAGCACGGATACGTGTATGCGCTGGTGGACGTGCGCGGGCGCGGAAATTCAGGCGGTGCGTTTGAGCCGTTTGCGAACGACGCGAAAGATGGATACGACATCGTCGAATGGCTCGCGAAGCAGTCCTATTGCAACGGAAAAGTGGCGATGTGGGGCGGCTCCTACGCTGGATTTGATCAGTGGTCCACACTCAAGGAATTTCCGCCGCATCTGGCGACCATCGTTCCAGCAGCTGCAGCGCATCCCGGCGTGGATTTTCCATTCCAGTTCAACATTTTTGGGCCATACGACATGCAATGGCTCTCGTTCACGAGCGGAGTCACCGGCAACGAGAAGCTTTTTGGGGACGGGACGTTTTGGGGAGCGAAGGCGCGAGAATATTACGACGGGCATTTGGCGTTCCGGAATTACGACCGTGTCGTTGGGAATCCTTCCTCAGTGTTTCAGAAGTGGCTGCAAAATCCTGTTCCAGACACTTATTACGACCTGATGGTGCCGAGTTCCGGACACTACAAACGCATCCAGATTCCCATCCTGACGATCACGGGCGATTACGATGGCGACCAGGCTGGGGCCTTCACGTACTACAAAGCGCACATGAGATACGGAACTGACGAGGCCAAAGCGAAGCACTACTTGATTATTGGGCCGTGGGATCACGCGGGGACGCGAACGCCAAAGAGGGAGGTTGGCGGCTTGAAGTTTGGGGAAGCGAGCGCCTTGGACCTGAACAAGCTGCACACGGAGTGGTACGACTGGACGATGAAGGGCGGGAAGAAACCCGAGTTCTTGAAGAAGCGCATAGCGTACTACGTCGTAGGAGCGGGTGCCGAGAATTGGAAGTATGCGGACAGCTTGGAGAGCATTTCGAACGAGACACGGAAGCTCTATCTGGGCTCGAATGGAAGTGCGGAGAGCGTGTTTCAGTCAGGTGTGCTTTCGGAGAAGGCGGGCTCGGGCGCACCCGCTGATAAATGGATATACGATCCGCTGGATTCGCGAGGCGGGGACGCAGAGTTCGACGATGAAGCGCAGCTATTGATCTCCCAGCACGCGACCTTGAACACTTTCGGCAACGGCGCGATTTATCACAGCGAGCCATTTAGCGAGGCCACGGAAGTTACAGGATTTCTCAAGCTTACGGTGTGGCTGGCGATGGACGTTCCGGATACGGATCTTGAAGCGGATGTCTACGAAATCCTGCCGAGTGGCGATTCGGTTTTTTTGACAGGGAATACCATGCGGGCTCGATATCGCGAGTCATTGCGGAAGGAAGAGCTCGTCACGCCGGGAAAGATCGAGAAATACGTCTTTGACGACTTCACATTTTTTTAGAGGCGCGTCGCGAAAGGAAGCCGGCTGCGGCTTTTCATACACTGTCCGAATTCGAGCGGCACGGAGAAGAATTACAACAGCGGGGGAGTCGTGGCGGATGAGACGGCGAAGGATGCGAAGACGGCTCACGTCAGGCTGGTCCACGACGCGGAGCATGAGAGTTCCTTGGAATTGCCGATCGTGAGGTAAACGAAACGAGTTTACTCAGAGATCGCAGAGAGCTTAGAGGGTGCAAAGAAGAGTGGAGAAAACCGAAGACAAAAAGATGTTTCGGTCGGGATTTGTTGCGATTGTGGGACGGCCGAATGCGGGGAAATCGACGCTGCTGAACCGGCTGGTTGGCCAGAAAGTAGCGATTATCACGTCGAAGCCGCAGACGACGCGGAATCGGATTCAGGGGATCGTTACGCGTCCCGAGGGGCAAATAGTTTTTATCGATACGCCGGGGCTGCACGCGGCGGACTCAGCCCTGGGGCGCCAAATGATGCACGAAGTCGCTGCGGCGCTGGAAGGCATCGATGTGCTGCTGCTCATGGTGGATGCGAGCCGGGCGCTGCCTCATGCGGACGATTTGTTGCTCGAGCGGGCCAAGCGATTTCGTGGGAAGACTATCTTGGCTCTGAATAAAGTTGATGGCCTTCCGAAAGCCAAGCTGTTGCCGCTGATCCAGGCATTCCATGCCGCATTCGAATTCGCCGCCATCGTGCCCATCTCCGCCTTGAAGGGTAACGGTTGCGAAGACTTGCTCGATGAGATTTTGCGTCTGCTGCCTGAAGGCGAAGCGTACTTTCCCGAGGATCAAGTCACCGACCAGCCCGAGCGTTTTTTAGCGGCGGAAATCGTGCGGGAAAAAGCGATTCAGGCGATGTATCACGAGGTGCCATACGCGCTGGCAGTGAAGGTGGAGAAATTTGAAGAGTTGCCAAAATTGCTGCGGATCGAAGCGACGATGAACGTCGAGCGGGATTCACAGAAAAAGATTCTGATCGGGCGTAAGGGCGAAATGCTCAAGAAAATCGGGACGCAAGCGCGCAAAGAGCTGGAAACATTGTTTGATAAAAAGATTTACCTCGGACTGTTCGTGAAAGTGGTTCCGGCTTGGCGCGAAAATCCTCACCGGGTTCGCGAATTGGATTGGCACGCACAACTTGAAGCGATGGAGCGTACGGAGCAGGGCGCTGAATCAGGCGGTGAGCCAGGCGAGGATGCGGAGCCAGGAGAAGTCTAGAAAAAGGGCCACATTCCGCGGTTTGACTAATCGGGAGCGGCGATGCCCAGGGATTTCATTTTGCGATAGAGGTGGCTGCGCTCGAGGCCCAAGGCTGTGGCGGTCTGGGTCATATTCCAGCGGTGCTCCTGCAATTTTCGAAGTATGAATTCGCGCTCGTAAGCGCTGCGCGCTTCATGCAAAGTCGAGTAAGGTTGTTGAGGGCTTTCGGCAACTCCACGAAAAAGCTCGGGAGGCAGGTGATGGGACTCGATGCGAGCTTGCGGGCAGACGATGACCAGCCGCTCCACGAGATTGCGCAACTCGCGCACGTTGCCGGGCCAGGGGTAGCGTATGAGAATTTCCATCGCCGTTGAGCTTAGCTCGCGGGTTTTCTTACCATAAGCGGAGCTAAATTCATCGAGGAAATAGCGCGCGAGAGTGGGGATGTCTTGTTTGCGCTCGCGGAGCGGCGGTACAAAAAAAGGAATCACATTTAGGCGATAGAAAAGATCCTGCCGAAATGCGCCGCGAGAGATCTCCTGTTCGAGATTCTTGTTTGTGGCGGCTATCACGCGCGCGTCGACGGTCATCGTCAGATTGGAGCCCACTGGTTCGAAACGCTGCTCTTCGAGAACGCGGAGCACCTTGGATTGCGTTCTGAGGCTCATGTCGCCGATTTCGTCTAGAAAAAGCGTGCCGCCATCGGCCTTCTGAAATTTTCCGACTTTGTCTTCCGTGGCGCCTGTAAAGCTGCCTTTTATATGTCCGAAAAGCTCTGATTCGATCAATTCCTCAGGGATCGCGGCACAATTTACTTCGACGAAGGGCCCCTTATTGCGAAGACTGGCGGCGTGAAGCGCATGAGCGACGAGTTCCTTGCCGGTGCCGCTCTCTCCATAGATCAACACGCGGCCATTGGTGGGAGCGGTAACCGCAATCTGCTGCCGCAGGGCTTTCATGGGCACGCTTTCGCCGATGACCTGGTAACGATGGCCAAGTTCGCTGCGGAGAATAAGGTTTTCTTCCTGCAGCCTCCGCTGCTGGACGGCGTTGCGCACAAGAACGACGATTTTCTCGAGCGAAAGCGGCTTTTCGATGAAGTCGAAGGCGCCTAGTTTTGTGGCGCGAACGGCGGTTTCGATCGTGCCGTGACCGGAAATCATGATGACGGCCGGAGGCCGCTGAATCGCTTGCAGGCGACTGAGAGCTTCGAGCCCGTCCATCGCGGGCAGCCAGACGTCCAGGAGAATGACTTCGAAGTCGCCGGACGCGGCGCGCTGAAGAGCTTCTTCAGCAGTGGCAACTGCTTCGACTTGATAGCCTTCATCTTTTAGAATCGAGGAGAGCGACTCGCGAATTCCGGCTTCATCGTCGACAACCAGAACATGTGGCCTCGGAGTCATCGCGTGGTTTCCGTGCCATTGTGGTCGGCGAAGCCTGCCGGGGTGAGTTCGGCGACGGGGAGTTCCACAAAAAAACGGGAGCCCACAGGCAGGTTGTCTTCCACGTGGATGCTGCCGCCGTGCTCGGCAACGATGCGGGCGGCGATAGCGAGTCCGAGTCCCGTGCCGCGGTTCTTCGTCGAAAAGTGGGGCAGGAAGAGTTTGTCCTTATCCTGGGGGGAGATGCCGTGCCCTGTGTCGGAGACGCAGATTTCGACGGTGTCGGAGTCCGGGTGAGCAGAGGTAGAGATGAGGATTTCACGAAAGGAAGAGTTTTCCAAGGCCTCCGCGGCGTTATCGATCAGATTGACCACAACGCTGCGAAGCAGGCCGCCATCCGCGCGAACCGCTGGAAGATTTTCGCCGAGGGTGGTCCTAAGGGAAATGCCATCGAGACGCCCGGAGAAAACTTCGACCGCTTCGTGCACGATAGTGTTGGCATTGGTGGGGGCGAGCTTGGCGGTGGGGAATCGGACGAATTGAGAGAATTCATTGACCAGGGCAGCCAGAGTGGATACTTCGCGTTCGATCAAGCGCGAACACTCCTGAACGAGCTTGGTCAGCTCGAGGTCGCGAGGAGCTTTGGAATCGGCGACATCGCGGCGTTCCAGAAAACGGGATAATCGCTGCGATGAAAGCTGAATGGGGGTAAGCGGATTCTTAATCTCATGGGCGATGCGGCGCGCAACTTCCTGCCAAGCTGCCGACTTCTGCGCGCGGAGCATCTCGGTGAGGTCGTCGAGCACGAGAACATAACCGGAATTGGCGCGGCGAGGGCCAAGGGAGCTGGCGGTCACAGCAAGGTGCAGGACGCGTCCGGAGACGACCGTTTCAATCTCGCGGGAGACGACTCCCATGCGTAGCGAGCGGCGCATAAGAAGCTGTAAGATGCGGGACGCATCCGGGCCAAGGAGTTCCTCGAGAGATTGCGCGTTGCGTGCCTCCCCGCCAAAAATGCGGGTTACCGCCGTGTTGGCGCGGAGGATGGCTCCGCCGGCATCGAGCGAGATTACGGCGGTCGGGATGTTCTCGAGAACGGTCTCCATGAGTTGCCGGCGGCGTTCGAGTTCCTGCACGGCTTGTTGCAGGTTTCGAGTGAACTGATCGATTTGCGAGCGGTTGTCTCGCAGTTGGGTGGTCATTGCGTTGAATGAACGGACAAGCACGCCCAGCTCATCCTGGGCCTGCTCGGGGACCTGGTAATCGAAGTTTCCGGCGGAAATTTCGCGAGTGCCTTCGGCCAGTGCTTGGATTGGAACGGTCACTTGTTTTGCCAGGAAAAGTGCGACCCACATCACGGCGGAAAGGAGGAGCACGGTGAACAAGAACAGGATGAGCAACATCTGCCTCTTGAGCGCACGCAGATTTTGTTTTTCACGGTTGTACTCTTGGGTCTGCGACTGGATTTCCGTGAGCTGAGCGAGAAAGTTGGGGCTGGTACGGTAAGCTGCAACCGTGTAGCCAAGCGTCACGCGATCCTGAACAATTGGCACCTTCGCTGCAAAATAATTCTGGCCGCCTGCCGACCACACTTCGACGCCGCTCGGCAGGACTTCCTCAGGTTTGCCTAACACTCCGACGTGGGCGCAGATGTCTCCGTGGCGCTCTTCGCTTTGGTCTTCGCAGACGACTCCGCCTCGTTGTGCGGTTCCGTCGGGGCTCAAAACCCATACGGCGTCGGCGCCGTTTGCAAAGGCATGTTGCAACAGTTCCGCAGTAGGTGCCGAGGCATCCACTTGGACGTCCGTCGCGAGTCGGCGCAGTCGGGGCATTTGCGAGCGCCCAATGCCGTACATCAGTTCCTGAGTTTTCTCGACGGCGAGTTCGAGCGGCCGCGGGAACCACCTCAGGAGCGTCCGGTTAATCAGCGAGTAGCTGACGATAAACATAAAGATGATGGGAAGAAGGGAAATGGCCATCGCGCCCACAACCATTTTGGTTTTGAAACGCGCACCAAGCCTGTCGTGGCTACTTTCCACCCAAAGTCGCACAACACTGCGGGCCAGAATCAACAAGAAGACAAGAAGAGCCGCGGTGATAAAGCTGTTCACAGCGAAGATCGGCATCAACGTGCGCCACTTCTTCGGCTCGAAGGGAACATCAAGCGAGCCGAACGTAAACACGGCCGCTAGCAGCAAAGTGAGCAAGAGCCCGCCTACGACCAGGCTCCAGCGCTGTTTGGACTTGAGATGACTCATGTTGCTTGCACGGTTATTTCAAAGTGGCCATCGGTATGACGATGGGGCGGGCGCACTGCAATCGATTCGGCCCGCAAAAACACTCTAAGAATATTGTAATCGTCGCGCCAGGTTCGGAACACAGATATCCAAAGTCCGTTGAAATCGCCATCATTTTCTGTGCGCGCTACGGAGCGAAGTATACGCTGCCCCACGATTCGCCCTGAAAACCACGCATTTGCACGATAGCCAGCGCATTGGAGCAAGTCAAGAACCGCACCTGTCCTACGTTCGAAAAACCTGCCCGAGCGTACAGGTATTAGCCATTTCAGAACTTCCTTTTAATTTCCGCACACCTTCCTCGCCGCCATTTGCTATGTTGACCGTGGGTGCAAACCGGCAGGGAGTGCTGCGGATGTCCGTCCGTTTGGGCGAGATACTTATTAAAGAAAGCCTGATCACTCAGGACCAGCTCCAGAAGGCGCTCGAATTTCAGCGCGCAAATGGCGGCAAGCTGGGGAGCTGCCTGACAAAGATGGGCTTCATCACTGATGATGACATCACCGGTGTGCTCTCCCGCCAGTACGGCGTCCCGTCGATCAACCTGAAGTATTACGAAATCGATCCCAACGTCATCAAACTCATCCCACAGGACACGGCGCTCCGTTACCAGGTCATTCCTCTCTCGCGCGTTGGCTCAGTGCTTACCATCGCGATGACCGATCCCACGAACGTCTTCGCCATGGACGACATCAAGTTCATGACCGGCTTCAACGTGGAGCCGGTGGTGGCTTCCGAATCGGCCATCGGGGAAGCCATTTCACGGTTCTATGGCGGGAATGAGTCGAACTCCGAAGAGATCAGCAAGATGATGAAGGACCTGGTCGACGAAGACCAGGAGTTGGAGTTGGCCGCCGAAGAGGCCGAACTCGACACTGCGACGCTGGAGAAGGCCGCCGAAGAGGCGCCCATCATCAAGCTGGTGAACTTGATTCTGACGGACTCGGTGAAACGAGGCGCGAGCGATATTCACATCGAGCCGTATGAGCTCGAGATGCGCGTGCGGTTCCGCGTTGACGGACAGTTGCAAACGGTCATGACACCGCCTTTGCGTTTGAAGGACGCCATTACTAGCCGCCTTAAAATCATGGCCAAGCTGGACATCGCGGAAAAACGCTTGCCGCAAGACGGCCGCATCATGATCAAGTACAAAGCCGACGGCAAGAAGAAAGAACTAGATTTTCGCGTCTCAACGGTGCCGACCCTCTATGGCGAGAAGATCGTGCTCCGGCTCCTCGACAAGGAAAACCTCCGGCTGGACATGACCAAGCTCGGTTTCGAGCCAGAATCGCTGAAGAAGTTTGAGCGCAACATTTTAAGGCCTTACGGCATGGTGTTGGTCACCGGCCCAACCGGTTCCGGAAAAACGAACACTCTCTATTCCTCGGTGGCGCGGCTCAACACAGTAGACACCAACATTATGACCGCCGAAGACCCGGTCGAGTTTCAGTTGTCGGGCATCAACCAGGTTCAGATGAAGGAACAGATCGGCCTGAACTTCGCTGCGGCGCTTCGCGCTTTCCTCCGGCAAGACCCGAACATCATTCTGGTCGGCGAAATTCGCGATTTTGAAACGGCTGAGATCGCGGTCAAGGCCGCGCTCACGGGCCACTTGGTGCTCTCCACGCTGCACACGAACGACGCCCCATCTACTATTAGCCGTTTGATGAACATGGGCATCGAGCCTTTCCTCGTGGCCACGTCCGTAAACCTTATCTGCGCACAGCGTCTCGTTCGGCGCGTTTGCTCAAATTGCAAGGAAGAGCTGGAACTTCCCGAACAGGCGTTGATCGACGCTGGGTATTCCCCTGACGAAGTCAAGACGACTAAGATTTACCACGGCAAGGGATGCACCACCTGCAACAAGGGCGGCTATAAGGGGCGAACAGGTTTGTATGAGGTCATGGAAATCAACGACGAGCTACGGGAATTGATCCTCGTCGGCGCCTCGGCTTTGGAACTGAAGAAGAAAGCGATCGAGCAAGGAATGATCACGCTGCGGCGCAGCGGACTCATCAAAGTGGCATTGGGTCAGACGACGTTGGAAGAAGTCTTGCGCGAGACGGTGTTATAGGGGAAAGGTGAGGCGATGGCCGGCATTACCCTGAGCGAATTGCTGAAAAAAATGATCGAAATGGGAGGCAGCGACCTCCACATCACCACGAACAGCGCGCCGCGCGTCCGGGTTCACGGACATTTGCGGGCCCTGGATATGCCGCCTCTGACGGCTGCGGATACAAAGTCCCTGGCTTACAGCGTTCTGACGGACGCGCAAAAGCACCGCTTCGAAGAAAACCTCGAACTGGACTTTTCTTTTGGCCTCAAGAACCTGGCGCGCTTTCGCGGCAACGTATTCAATCAGCGCGGCGCCGTAGGCGCAGTTTTTCGTACCATTCCGTGGGAGATTAAGGGTTTTGACGCGTTGGGTTTGCCGGCCGTCGTAAGAGGTCTTTGCGACAAACCACGCGGACTCGTCCTCGTCACCGGGCCGACCGGTTCGGGAAAATCGACGACGCTCGCCGCGATGCTCGACAAGATCAACAGCGAGCGCGAAGAGCACATGATCACGATCGAGGACCCCATTGAGTTTCTACACAACCATAAGAAGTGCCTGGTGAACCAGCGCGAGGTCCACGCCGACACGCATTCCTTCGCGAACTCACTCCGCGCCGCGCTTCGTGAAGATCCGGACGTCGTGCTGATCGGCGAGATGCGTGACCTCGAGACCATCGAATCCGCGCTCCGCATCGCGGAAACCGGCCACTTAACCTTCGCCACGCTGCATACCAATTCCGCTGCCTCTACGATCAACCGTATTATCGACGTGTTTCCGTCCCACCAGCAGCCGCAGATTCGCGCACAGCTTTCCATGGTCTTGGAGGGAATCCTTTGTCAGGCGCTTCTCCCGCGAGCCGACAGCCGAGGCCGCGCGATGATCATGGAAGTGCTCATCCCCACGCCCGCGATTCGCAACCTCGTCCGCGAAGACAAAATTCACCAGATCTATTCCGCGATGCAGACCGGCACCGGACAAACGGGCATGCAGACCTTTAACCAGGGCTTGGCTAACGCTTATTTTGCAAAGCTCATCACGCTGGATTTGGCTCTCTCGCGCTCATCGAATGCGGACGAATTGCAGGACATGATCAATAGGGGCGTATCTTCACCCGCTGGCGGAGGAACAAAAGCGCCGGTGGCGAGCAAGCGTTAGAAAATTTTCAGGGCCACAGCTTTTGGCCGATGAATTCGTAGGATTGAGGAGGAAAGAACATGCCGGTTTTTACTTATCGAGGAACCAATCGTTCCGGCGGAAACGTCAGCGGAGAGCTGACTGCCACGAGCAAGGCGGAACTCCAGAATATTCTTCGTCGCCAGCAAATCACGCCGACGAAGATGTCGCAGAAGGGCAAGGAATTCAATCTCCCAACTTTCGGCGCTGGCGTCAACGCCAAGGAATTGGCCATCTTCACTCGCCAGTTCTCGGTGATGATCGACGCCGGTTTGCCACTCGTGCAATGCCTGGAGATTCTTGCCAGCCAGCAGGAGAACAAAACCTTTCAGAAGGTGTTGACGGGAACGCGCGGATCGGTAGAGGGCGGCGCCACGCTTTCCGCGGCCATGCGTCAATACCCGAAAGTCTTCGACTCGCTCTACGTCAACATGGTCGAGGCCGGTGAAACCGGCGGTATTCTTGACACCATTCTCCAGCGCCTCTCCTCCTATATCGAAAAGAACGTGAAGCTCCAGCGCGCCGTTAAGTCGGCCATGGTCTACCCCATCGGCGTTTTGACAGTAGCCGGCGGCGTCATCATTTTGCTCTTGTGGAAGGTCGTCCCCATTTTCGCCACGCTGTTCGCGGGCTTGGGAGTCGATTTGCCCTTGCCGACCAAGATTGTCATCGGTCTCAGTCACCTGATTGGCAGCATCTTTGGCTTGCTGATGCTGGTCGCGCTCGGCGCCGGAATCTTTGGATTGAAGATCTGGTATGGCACTCCGCAGGGGCGCTACGCGCTAGACTCGATGATTTTACGATTGCCTGTGATTGGTATCCTGATGCGCAAGATCGCCGTCGCGAGATTTACCCGCACGCTCGGTACGCTCATCTCCAGCGGCGTGCCCATCCTCGAAGGTCTGGACATTACGGCCAAGACTGCCGGAAATGCGGTCGTCGAAAAGGCTTTGCAGCAGGTCCGCAAGTCTCTCGAAGAAGGCAAATCGCTCACGGATCCTTTGAAGGACTCGAATGTCTTCCCCGGCATGGTCACGCAGATGATTAGCGTCGGCGAACAGACTGGCGCGATGGACGCCATGTTGCAGAAGATTGCCGACTTCTACGAAGAAGAAGTCGACGCGGCCGTTAAAGACCTCCTCACCGCCCTTGAACCGGTCATGATCGTTTTCCTGGGTGTGGTCGTCGGTGGCGTGGTCATTTCCATGTACATGCCGCTGTTCTCTTTGATCGGCAAGCTCAGCGAAGTCCACTAGCCGCGGCGTTACGCAACGAGCAGTATTCAATTGGCGGAGGGCGGGGAAGGAACTCCCTGCCCTCCGCCAATTCTGTCTAAACTAGAGAATGCCCGGGGGAATACTGGGGTCTGAACGCGGGCGATTCATGGATCAAAACATGACAACGCGGGAGTGGCTTGGCTGGCTTACCCGTGTCCGCCTGCTCACCATCCTGTTGATCCTGATCGTCGACTTAATTTGGCCACAGTATGTCCCGTCCTCTGGAACGAACCACGCTTTTCTGCCTCTCCTGCTAATCTGGGTCACCCTTGGCGTTCTGCACATAGCCTTGGTCCGATGGATGCAGGCTGCGACGTGGCAAGGCGTACTGCAAGTTGCCACTGACGTAATCATCATCTCTGCCCTCGTTTACACGACCGGTCTCCAGGAAAGCTATTTCATTTCTTTATATTTGCTGGTCATCATCGTCGCCAGCATCTTGTTCTCGCGCAGGGTTGCCTTTGTTACTGCCGTTGTGTGCCTCTCCATTCTCGGCGGCATGACCGCTCTTGCTTTTGCAGGAAAGATTCCGCGCACCTTCTTGATTGTGCCCAGCCCCGAAGGTCTGCGCGTCTGGTTTCTCAGCAACCTCTTCGGATTCCTCGCCGTGGCTTATCTGGCGAGCCTGCTCGCGCAGTCGCTCCGGCGCAAGGGAATCGAACTTGAGGAAAAACGCGAAGAACTCCTTGAACTCCAGGATTTTACCGAGGACATTATCCATTCCATGCGAGGTGGTCTGATCACGACGGACTTGGATGGCAGGATCGTGCTGCTCAACCGGACTGGAGAAGAGATTCTCGGGTGTCGCTTTGCGGACGTGCGCGGGCGCAAGCTCCCCGAAATTGACGAGAACCTTTGGCTTCCTGGCTTGGTAAACGCCGACGCACAGCCTGCTGTCCGCAAAGAGATTGACTTCCGAACTCCCGATGGCCAGTTGCGGTACTTGGGAATTTCCGTTTCTCCCTTGCGCACTAGGAATTCCACACGCAGCGGTTACGTCTTCAACTTTCAAGACCTGACCGAGCTGCGAAGGCTTGAGCAGGAGGTGGCCACCAAAGAACGCATGGCGGCATTAGGGAGGTTGTCAGCAGCCATCGCTCACGAAATTCGGCAACCGCTGACGGCCATGGCCGGAGCCGTCAAGGAGCTGGCGCGCCTCGTTCCCCTCGAGGATGATGAAAAGCATCTGGTCAATATCGTTAGCCGTGAATCGGAGCGGCTGAATCACATCATTACGGACTTTCTCAATTACTCGCGGGAGAAAACCTACGAATTTCAGGATGCGGACATACGCGCTTTGCTGGAAGAAACGCTGACGCTTTTGGAAAAGAAACCAGGGGTCGAGAGCAGGTACCAGATCTTGCGGTCATTCAACGGCGCCCAGGTACTGGCGCGTGTTGATGCGAGCAAGCTTAAGCAGGTTTTCTGGAATCTCTCAGACAATGCGCTTCGCGCCATGCCCGAGGGTGGGACCCTCACCGTCGCCATTGAACGTCTTCCCTTTTGGGTTCGCATCGCCTTTCGGGACACCGGTATGGGCCTTGACGCCAAGCAGAGGGCAAAGATTTTCGAACCGCTCCAGTCCGGATTTGAAGGCGGGACGGGGCTGGGGCTTTCGATCGTGTATCAAATCGTACAGGCTCACAGCGGCAGGATCAGTGTTATCTCAGAGAAAGACCGCGGCGCGGAATTCATTGTCGAATTGCCGCGCACGGCGTGAGGTCCTATGCAGGGAACTAAAGCTGCTGTAAAAGAGGCGCAAAACGAACTGGTTCACATTCTCGTCGTCGACGATGAGCGCTCTATTTGTGAGCTTCTCGAAATCACTTTCCGCAAGGAGGGCCACCGCGTTGAGGTGGCCAACAGCGTCGAGGCTGCCAAGCGGAAGCTGGAATCGCAGATTTTCGACATAATCATTTCGGATGTCCGCATGCCGGGAGCGACCGGTGTCGACCTGCTGAAGTTCACAAAAGAAATTTCTCCCAACTCCTTTTTTCTGCTCATCACTGGCGTTCCCACAGTCGAGACGGCCATCGCGGCCATCAACTCCGGCGCGGACCGCTACGTCATCAAGGATCACGAGTTGGTCGATCAGCTTCGCCGCGCCGTGAAGGAAGTCTCGGAGAGCTTGAAGTGGAAAAAAGAGGCCGGATACCTTCGGCGCGAATTGAGACGGCTCACGGGGCTCGACAACATCATCGGGCAAAGCCCCAAGATGCGCGCCATCTTCGACTTGATCCAGACCATTGCTCCGCAATCCAGCCGCGTGCTCATCACCGGCGAAAGCGGCACGGGAAAAGAACTCGTCGCTCGCGCGATTCATGAGAACAGCCTGCGCGCTCAGGCTCCCTTTATCACCATCAATTGCGGCGCCTTTCCGGAAACGCTTCTTGAATCCGAGCTGTTCGGCTACATGAAGGGCGCTTTCACGGGCGCCAACGAGAACCGCCAGGGACTCTTTCAAGCGGCCCATGGCGGCACGCTCTTCATGGACGAGATCGGCAATATGAGCCTGACCATGCAGGTGAAACTCTACCGCGTGCTTCAGGAGGGTAAAGTCAGGCCTATCGGAAGCACGGAGGAAACCGACGTCGATGTGCGCATCATCGCCGCAACCAACAAGGAATTCGAAAAAGAGATTGCCGAAGGCCGCTTCCGCGAAGACTTGTACTACCGCTTGAGCGTTATTCCCATCCAGCTCCCCGCCCTTCGCGAGCGCCGCGAAGATATTCCATTGCTCGCGCGCCATTTCCTGGAGCGATTCCGAAAGTCGATGGAGAAGCCCATCGAGGGATTGTCCCCTGAGGCAGTCCGCCGCCTTGAATCCTATGATTGGCCCGGCAACGTTCGTGAATTGGAAAACACCATGGAACGAGCCGTCGCTCTCGAAACTGGCGCGGAAATATCACTTCGTGTTCTTCCCGACCGCATAGCGGGATATTCCTCTTCATCCGCTTCCGGTGCGGCCAGCGAAATGGCTTTCCCCGCGGAAGGCCTCGACTTCGAGAAAGAGATCGCTGAAACGGAGCGGCGTTACCTTCTGGCCGCTCTTGAAAAGGGCGAGGGCGTCCGCACTCGAGCAGCCGACCTTTTAAAGATCACCTACAGGTCGTTTCGGCATTACGCGAAAAAGCACAATGTTTGAGCCAAAATGACTTCCGGAAAATTGCCCAACTCCGGAACAGTTCGTCGCCACCCGTACGTACTTTTCGTCTTGGTCGCCTTTGCGGTGCGCGTGGCGCGAATCCTGATTGTCCACAGCTACATCATTCCGCTAACGCATGTGCTTCCGCCAATGTCCTCAGGAGACCCGCACTTCGGCTTTGGTTTCGAAATCGGTAGCATCGCGCACTCCATCGTTTCGGGTCATGGATTCGGTTCTCCCTTTGGTCCCATCACCGGTCCAACCGCCTGGATCGCCCCTCTTTATCCGTACCTGTCCGCGGCCGTATTCAAAATGTTCGGTGTGTTCACTCCGGCTTCCGCGTTTGTCCTTCTCTCTTTGAACAGTTTGTTTTCCGCTTTGACGTGCATTCCCCTCTACAAAATCTGCGATCGCATGATGGGTCGCCTCGGCGCGGCGCTCGCAGCCTGGACTTGGGCACTCCTGCCGTATTTCTGGTCCTGGCCGACATCCGAGATTTGGGAGACGAGCCTGGTCGCTCTCCTGCCCACCTATTTAGTACTCACTACGCTCGAACTGGCGGATCCGGCCAACATCCAAAATGGGAAACGATGGCTACTATATGGGCTGTTTTGGGGAATCTCGCTTCTCACAAATCCTGTCCTACTGACGTTTCTACCCGTCGCATTCATCTGGCTGGTTTATCGCGCCTCAAGCCAAAAAACACATGTCCTCCGCCCGGCGACGTTGGCGCTGGTTGCATGCGCGCTGGTGGTGATGCCCTGGGTGGTGCGCAACCGAATCGTGTTCGGCCAATTCGTCTTTATCCGCAGCAATTTTGGATTCGAATTTCACCTCGGCAACTATCACCTCAGCAATGGCTTCGGCTGGGCGGGCAAACATCCATCGCTCAATAAGAGGGAACTTGAGCAGTACGCGACCATGGGCGAACTCGCTTACATAGCGGCAAAACGCGCTGAGGCCCTCCAGTTCGTTCGCCAATATCCCGATGAATTCCTCGATTTGACTCTCAAGCGCCTCAGCGCATTTTGGTCGGGCGCGATGATGCCTTACGGGGGAGCGCCTTTGCTCCCCTGGTTGTACGGCCCCTTCTCGCTGGTTGCGCTTTTTGGCTGGTTGCTCGCTGCCCGAGACAAAGTGCAGGGGCAAGGACTACTGCTCGGGCTGCTCCTACTGTATCCGTTGCCCTTCTACATAGCCTTCCCGCAAGCACGCAATCGTTACGCTTTGGAGCCTGAAATGCTCGCCCTTTCCACGTATTTTTTTACGGTCGTGTTGCGTAGGTTGTTCGCAAAACCAAAGGTTCTTGCCAGTTCGGCGGATTGTCCATTGGTCACGCCTTAGTCGCCTGCATGTTGGCGATTGGGGTGTAACCAAGAAGTCTGCTCGCTGCACGGAGGTGAGCGAAGTAAATGAGCGCGACATATTAAAGCGCTCTCCGAAGTGACAAAATCTGTCATTTCGACTGACAAAAAGCGCGTCGGCATGTTTACGCGAGCGCGTCAGAATCCCAATTCGAATAACTTTGCTAAGTTCATGTCTTTGCTAAAATGTGTGTAATGTGTAGCTTGCGGACGTTTCTAAGCTCCCTGGTCTTTCAAGCTCACTTGGCAACCGACGTGCCTATCTCCTGCTTGAATAAATTCTAAATTGGTTTCTCCCAAAGGGCATGGTATGAAAAACCAAAAGGGGTTTTCTCTCATCGAGTTGCTGATCGTCGTGGCAATTATTTTGATCATCGCGGCCATTGCTATTCCGAACCTGATGCGTTCACGCCTGGCCGCGAACGAAGCCTCCGCCGTCAGCTCCATGCGCACGATTAACACAGCTGAGGTGACCTTCAATTCGACCTACGGAATCGGCTATAGCACCTTGTCCGCTCTCAGCACTCCTCTTGCGGGCTGCCCGGTAGCCACTTCAGCCGCCGCTTGTTTGATCGACATCAATTTGGGTACCGGCACAAAAGCAGGCTACGCGTTCGCCGCAGTTCCCTCGATTGGCGCGGGCACCACTGCCAGCCCTTATGTAAGTTTTAATTCCTCAGCCGTACCAGTTTCGCCTGGCCACAGCGGACAAAGCGACTTCTGCTCCGATGAGACCGGCGTAATCCGCCGCGATCCCACGGGCACTGCAGGAGTTGTGGCCGCCTGCAACACCTCTGGTCTCAATCCGCTGCAATAGTCCGAATATTGCGGCGGCCTAAGATTGCCGGCAGCTCGAAATAGCATCTAAGCCCAATCGTAGAGAGCGTAGGGAGTCACCCTGCGCTCTTCTCCTTTCGGGCCTGCTCTGGCCGCATGGATGAGCAAGTTGTGGCGTAGCGACTCCAATGTTTGAGGTCTTATCCACTCTATTGCGTCCTATACACTTACCTCTCACAACGACGCACTACGGAAAATCATATTATGAGGAGTGCCATGTGCATAGGAGGCGGCCCGACCAGTCGATTAGCTGCTGCCCTTTTTCGCCTTCTCAGACTGACGGAAAACGTCAAAAGTACCTTTCCAAATTACCCAACCAGACGCTGGGACCCGTCTTGCGCATCGGCAGAAACAGCTAAATCCTTTAAAATAAATAACTTCATCATTTGGAACCAGCCTTCACGGTCATGGACAATGTGGCAGCAGTCTTGCCTCTAAGTAGCGCGTGCTCTGGCATCAAATTGAATTTACACTCTCAAGGAGATAGCATGAAGAAACAGAAGGGTTTCTCTCTTATCGAGCTTTTGATCGTCGTGGCGATTATTTTGATCATCGCGGCTATCGCAATCCCGAACCTCCTCCGTTCGCGTATGGCGGCGAATGAGGCTTCGGCGGTTGGTTCTCTCCGCACCATCAATACGGCTCAGGTTACGTTCAACTCTACCTATGGCATCGGTTACGGTGCATTGGCTGCGTTGAGCACCCCGGCCGGTGGTTGCGCGGCTGCTACTTCGGCTGCTGCTTGCCTCATCGACAGCAACTTGGGCGGCGGCACGAAGAGCGGTTATGTCTTCGCTTCCACTCCGGCGAACGGCGCGGGCACTGCTGCTAGCCCGTACCTGAACTTCAACTCCAGTGCGGTTCCGGTTGCTGCTGGCCAGAGCGGACAGAGCGATTTCTGCTCCGACGACTCCGGCGTCATCCGTCGCGATCCTACGGGCGCGGCTGGCGTGATTGCGGCTTGCGGCACCTCCGGCCTGAATCCTCTCCAGTAACTGGTCTGGATACGGGCTTGACGGATCAGATGGCCTAGCCTCTGCTCCGCCAGCAAATCGAAAAGAGCACGGGATCAACCCGTGCTCTTTTCATTTTTAGCTGAGCTTTCTATGCCAATTCAAATCTCCAAGACGAGGCCGCACGTCCGCCGCACCAGGCTCGCATCATACAAATAGGACCTGCTAGACTAAGATCCATGTTTCGGCTCTTAATTTTCGCCTTGGGCATCTTCTTGCCGCCAACTGCAGCACCGGACACCCACCACCTCGTCAAACTCCTCGAATCCCGCTATCACGGCGCCCAGACCCTCCAAGCCACCTTCCTGGAGCGTTACTCCGAGAACGGCCAGGTCGTTCGCTCCGAAGCTGGCATTGCCTACTTCCGCAGGCCCGGCAAAATGCGCTGGGAATACAAATCCCCAGAGAAAAACCTCTTCCTAGTCGATGGCAAAACCGCTTGGTTTTACGTTCCGCAGGATCACACCGTCACCCGTGCCCCGGCCAAGCAAAGCTCCGATTGGCGAACTCCGCTAGCGCTTCTCGCTGGCGAAATGAAATTGTCGCGGGTCTGTGCCTCGGTCAGCCCCGCAACAACCGAAAAACCGGACGTCCCAGGCGACGTGGTGCTCTACTGCCAATTGCGTGGCGAGCAGAACAAAACCCAATCCCCATCCGGCGATTCAGCAGCTCTGCAAAGCGACGGTCCGGAGGAATCCGGGTATCTCGAAGTCGCCCCCGCGACCGGCGACCTGGCCCGAGTCCTCGTGCGCGAAAAAGGTGGTGTCACCGTCGAATTCAAGTTCGAGAATTGGCACTTTAATCCTTCCGTTCCCGCCGCCTATTTCCGCTTTGATGTGCCTCCAGGCGTCGCCATCGTCAACGGCGAATCGCCTGCCGAATCAACACCCTAATATCAATATTGCATCAAATTCTCGAGGCGTTTCTCACGAGGAACAGCCAACCATCAGGTGTTTCGCCGCATACTAACTAGATGAGGTAAACTGACAGTCTATGGGGGAATTTCTCTGCCGCGTGGCGGATGCAAATGGCCGGGTCTTTTCGCGCGTCGAGGCTGCGAGTTCCTTAGCCGAAGCGCGTCAAAAACTGGTTGAGAAGGGCCTGTACGTCTATTCGGTCGACGCCCGCAAGGGCCTTCTTGGCGCGTTTGCCAATCGAGCCACCACTCGCCAGATCGGCGGCTCCGACTTCCTGATTCTCAACCAGCAATTCAATACTCTCATCAAAGCCGGCATTCCGATCCTTCGCGCCCTCGATTTGCTTGCGAATCGTGCCACGTCCCAGAAACTTCGCCCCATCATTTCGAAAGTGCGCGATCGCGTCCGCGAAGGAAAGTCTCTCTCCGAGGCCATCGCGGAGGCCGGCGTCTTCTCCAAGGTTTATTCGACCGCCATTCTTGCGGGCGAAAAAAGCGGCAACCTCTCCGGCGTTCTTGATTATTACATCGCCTATCAGCGCGTCAGCACCGGCGTCAAAAAGAAGATCCTCGCCACCCTGGTTTACCCCACTCTTCTCATTACAGTGGCATCCATAATCGTCACCTACCTCGTCACTTTCGTAATTCCGAAATTTGCCTTGCTTTATAAAGACCTGAATGTCGAGTTGCCCAAGCCCACTCAGATCCTGATCGCGATTACCGTCGACTACCGCTACGTCGTACTTGGCTTCATCGCATTTCTTTTTCTTGTGGCCATCACCATTTTTCTTTGGTCGCGAACCGAGCAGGGTGGCGAAGCCTTCGACCGCCTCAAGTTTCGCGTTCCTGTCATCGGCGACACCCTTCTCAAATTCCAGGTCGCCCAGTTTTCGCGCACTCTGGCCACCCTGCTGACCGGGGGCACTCCGCTGGTTGCAGGTTTGCAAACGGCCTCCGACGCCATCAGCAGCAAACTGGTCCGTTCGACAGTCACCCAGGCCACCCAGATGGTTCGCGAAGGCGAATCTCTTCACAGCGCCCTGGCCATCAAGGGAACCTTCCCCGAACTCGCTCTGGACATGATCGAGGTCGGCGAATCCAGCGGCGCTCTGGCTCCCATGCTGACCAGCGTTGCCGAGTTTTATGAGGAAGAAGTCAGCATCAGGCTGGGAGCTCTTGTGGCTGTCATAGAACCGGTCATTCTCATATTCATGGGTTTGCTGGTGGCCTTCATTTTAATTTCGCTCTATCTGCCGATCTTCTCGTTTTCGCTCACCAGCGGAGCGGTAAAGTAGGTTTAGTAAAGCTAAGGAGACTGTGGCTACACCCGAGCACAATTGGACCCCCGGCGATGGCGCCGATGCTCTCAACGAGCGCGAATTCGCAACCAAGCTCGCGAATCGATACCGATGCGCGTTCGTGGATCTCAGCGAGCAGCGCATTGACCCCGAGCTTTTCCGCACCATTCCCGCGGATCTGATGTTCCGCTACAATTTCGTCCCTCTCGAACTGCACAACAATTCGCTTTCGATTGCCGTTGCCGATCCCAGCCAGGTCCTGCTCAGCGACGAATTGCCCTTGTTGCTCGGGAAGAAGCTGGCCATCAAGGTGGCCACCGCGCGCCAGATTGGCGACTTGCTCAAACGCACCGAGCAGTCTCAGCGTGTCCTCGAGCAGGCCACCGAAGCCTTCACGCTTCAAGTTTCCAAGGAAGAAGAAGAGAGCGATGAGACCATATCCGGTGATCGGCTAACCCGCGACAGCACGGTTAGCCCGGTCGTGCGCCTAGTGGAAACGATTATTTTCACGGCGTTGGAGCGGCGCGCCAGCGATATTCACATCGAAGCCCGCGACACCGAGGTTGCCGTCAAATACCGCATCGACGGCGTCTTGCAGCACGCCATGCAGCCTATCGCCAAGGAATGGCATTCCACCGTTCTTTCCCGCATTAAAGTCCTCAGCGATCTGGACATTGCCGAACGCCGCGTCCCGCAAGACGGTCGCTTTCGCGTCAAGTACAAGGGCCGCTTCATCGATCTGCGCGTCTCCATCATGCCCGCCAGCCACGGCGAAGATGCCGTGCTCCGCGTGCTCGACAAAGAAACGCTCTCCGAAAAGTTCCAAAGCCTGAGTCTGGATGTCGTCGGCTTCTCCGACTTGGAAGTTCGCCGCTTTCGTAAGTACATTCAGGAACCGTATGGCATGGTGTTAGTCACCGGTCCAACGGGCTCGGGGAAAACGACAACACTCTATGCCGCCATCAACGAAATCAAGTCAGACGAAGACAAGATCGTCACCATCGAAGATCCTGTCGAATACCAACTCAAGGGCATCACCCAAATCCCCGTGAATGAGAAGAAGGGCCTCACCTTCGCTCGCGGCTTGCGCTCCATCCTTCGCCATGACCCGGATAAGATCATGGTCGGAGAAATTCGCGACCAGGAAACCGCGCAGATTGCCATCCAATCCGCACTTACCGGCCATCTGGTTTTCACTACCGTCCATGCCAATAACGTCACCGACGTCATCGGCCGCTTCATCAATATGGGCGTCGAACCCTACAACTTTGTTTCTGCCCTCAATTGCATCATGGCGCAGCGGCTTGTTCGTGTTATCTGCCCCAATTGCAAGCGGCAAAAAAACTTTACGCCGGCCGAGCTAAAAGAAGCCGGGCTGGATCCTGCGACATGGGCGGGTATTACGCTCTGCGAGGGCGCCGGCTGCCTCGAGTGTTCCGGTACGGGCTATCATGGTCGCACGGCAATTTGCGAGTTGCTGGATCTTACCGACCGCATCCGCGAAATGATCGTTGATCGCCGTCCAACCTCCGAAATCAAGCGCGTCGCTCGTGAGGAGGGTATGATTACCTTGCGCGAGAGCGGATTGGCCAAAATCCGCGACGGAATTACCACCGTCAAGGAAATCAACAAGGTGACGTTCGTTGAGTAGCGCGGCCACATTTCACAAAGGGATCTACCGCAGCGAAATGGTGCGCCGTGTCGCGCGCTGGCTGGATACCACGCCACATCCGCCCCTCGCCATCGAACTCAGTCCGGACCGTGTAGCGGGGGCGCGCTGGAGCAGGACTGGGGGCCTGGACGCGTACGCTGTCGAAGTGCTGCCTCCGGGTGCCCTGGTGCCCTCAGCCGTCGAAACCAACATCGTGGATGCTTCGGCTCTTAAGGCCGTGGTGTCTGGTGTTTGCTCTCGCTTGCGCGCCAAGGATGAAAGCCTGGCGCTGATCCTGCCTGACCCGGTCATTCGTGTTTTCGTCCAGCATTTCGACGACTTCCCCCGCTCCCGCGAAGAAGCCGAACCCATGCTCCGATGGAAGCTCAAGAAAAGCGTCCCGTTTGAAGTGGACGAGACGCTTATTTCTTACATGCGCCAACCCGCCCGCGACGCCGGCTTGGACGTTGTCACGGCGCTGGCCCGTTTGCGCATTATCCGAGAATATGAATCGCTCGTCGAGGTTGCGGGGCTGCATCCCGGCGTAGTGCTGAGTTCTTCCCTGGCAGCCATCGCATTGCTCGAAGAACATCGTCCCACGCTCCTCGCCCGCGTCTCCGGTTCTTCACTGACCACTGCCATCGTTCGCGATGGGGTGCTCTTCGGTTATCGCTGCACGGAATTGCCCGCCCAGGGCTCGGACCTTACGCCTCACATGCTGCTCGAAGACATTTACCCTGTGGCAGCCTATTACCAGGACACCTGGCACGAAGGCATCCAGTCCGTCCGCGTCGCCGGACTCGGCGCTCGGTTGCCCGAATTTGTGCGGCCTCTCGAGGACGAATTCCGTTGCGAGGTGCATTCGCTCCTTCATGCCGCCGTTTCTGACGGCCGTATTCCATCAGACGCGCGCCCGCTTGCCGATCGCGAACTGGAAGGATTGGTCGGTTGGATGTTGCATCGGGGTTAAATGGGTTCAAGCCGGATTTCGTCCGGACCGATCTCGGAGAACAATGAGAGCACGGCTCAATCTAGCGACCAAACCTCTTGAGACTCACAGGAAATTCCTGGCTGGCTCGGGGGTTTTGGGCATTGTTGCGGCTCTTGTGTTTCTGGGCCTCGGTTGGCACGTTTACTTGGCTCGCAAGGCCAACGCTGAAATGCAAGCCAGGTCGCAAGGCATCCTTCGCCAAGTCCAGGAGATGGAGCAGCAGCGCGCTTCCCTGGAGCGGTTTTTCGGACTCGAAGCGAACGCCAAGCTTCACGATCGCGCTGCCTTCATCAATAATCTCATCGACGCACGAAGTTTCAACTGGACTTTTATGTTCATGGACCTGGAAAGAGTATTGCCCGCGGGCGTCCGCGTCGTCAGCATCGTTCCCTCCCAGGAAAAAGGCCGGGTCGAGGTCCGATTTACGGTCGGTGCCACCAGCGACGAAGCCAAAATCAAATTCTTGAAAGCTCTCGAAGGCTCGGAGAGCTTTACGAATGTCGTTTTGACGGGCGAACATCACCCCACCGGAGCAAACTCCGTCGACCAGGTCGTTCTCGAACTGACCGCCGAGTACAAGAGGACTTGATGCATCGCGATTTCACATTTCGAAAGCGCGCAATCCTGATTGTCCTCGGATTGCTGCTGGCCGGCGACTTCGGCCTGGCTTTCTATAGCTGGCAATTGTCATCCGCCCCGCAGACTCCGCAGTCTTTAATCGACGCGCAGACATTGATTCTGAAGGGATTACGGGGCGACATTAAATCGGCCCAAGCCATCAAAGATAATATGCCTGCCACGCGCAAAGACTGCGACTTGTTCGAACAGTCCCTGCCTTCGGAAAAAACTGGCTACTCCCTCGTCACCGCTGAGCTCGACGAAATTGCCAGGAAATCCGGTCTTCAGCTTGACAGTCTTTCCAACAAGCCAAAAGAGCTCGACGGCCGCGGCATGGTTGAAGTCAGTTTGGACGCCACGGTTAACGGCGACTATGGCAGTGTGGTTCGATTTGTGAACGGCCTCCAGCGTTCTCACACCTTTTACATCATCGATAGCCTGGCCCTGGCCACCGATGCGCAGAATCGCGCCCCTTCTGGATCCCTTCGCGTGGCGCTTCGCCTCCGCACATATTTCCGGGATGCGGCATGAAACAGAAACACCAAGTGATGGTTCTCCTGGCGCTTGTCGTTGTTGCGCTGCTCGTCTGGAGTTTCGAATGGCGCAAGCACACTCCCGCCATGCAAACCGCCATCTCCATTCAGAACTACAAATTTTTAGCTGTGGATAACCCGCAAATCCGCTGGGCTGAACTCGAACGCGCTCAGAAAACCGAATACAAGAGCAACGGCCGCAATCCTTTTAGCGTTATCGCTCCTCCGACTCCCCAGCAGAAAGCAGACGAGCAGAAGAAAATTAAAGAGGCCAAGACTATCTTGCCTCCGCCGCCCCCGCCACCTCCCACGACGGCGAACTGGCCGCAGAATCTCAAGTACTTTGGCTACGGCATGATCCCTATGGGAACCGAGCGCCGTGCTTTCATCACGGATGGCGAGGATGTATACGTCGTCAACGAAGGAGAGACGCTGCTGGGCCGATATCGCATTCTCAAAGTCGGCAATGCGAATCTCGAATTTCAGGAAATCTCCACCGGCCTTCACGGCACCACTCCGCTGGAGGAGCAGCCAGGTTCGCCTTCGTTATGAAAACTGCGCGCTCAGTCGCGAGATTTAGAAAGAAACAAAGCGGCTACGCTTTGCTGATCGTCGTGTTTCTCACCACGCTTGTCCTTGTGGCCAGCATGTCGATCGGATTGCGCGTACTCACCGAAGGCCGCCGCCAAAAAGAGCAGGACATGATTTGGCGCGGCAAACAATATACGCGCGGCATCAAACTCTACTACCAGAAGTTTGGGCGCTTTCCAACTTCGCTGGACGATCTGATCAAACCTTCGGTCGGCAACATTCGCTTCATGCGTCAAGCCTACAAAGATCCGATGAACAAGGAAGATGGCTCCTGGCGATTGATTTACGTGGGTCCTGCGGGACAACTCATCGGCAGCCTCAAGCCCCAACCCGGCGGAATCCAGATGCCCGTTGCCGGTGGCCAGCCGGGTGCGCCCGGCACTGCGCCCTCCGGGTTCGGCGCGCAGCCCGGTACAATGGGAGGAATTTCGACCGGTGGAGTCACACCTAGCGCGCCACCAAATGGGACCGGCTCCGGCACAGCGGGAACTGGCGCTGCGACTGGAACAGATACACAAGGGCAGGGAACCGGTACGAGCGGAACGGATTCGCAAAGTGCCTTGACCGCGGACACGCCGACGATCATGGGAGGAAACATTATCGGAGTGGGAAGCAAAGTGAACAAGCCGTCGATCATGGTTTATGACAAGGCTACGAATTACCGGCTGTTCGAGTTTATCTGGGATCCCTCGAAGGATATGGGCATCGTGGGTACGCCGGGAACGACGATTGGAACGCCCGCCGGAACTCCCGGTGCGCCAGGACAGAGTCCGATGGGTGGACAACCGATGGGTGGACAACCGAACCCGCCGAATCCCGGGCCGCCGCCATTATCTAATCCGAATCCTCCGCAACAGTAGTCTCGATATTTAGCTGCTCGGCCCGCCACCACATTTTTCAGTTCAACGCATTTAGTTGCTGATTGATTTTGTTTGTGCGCAGATCCGGCGATCGAGGCGTTGCAATTTTGCCTGCGACCGGCGCTACCGTCGCGCGCGGCGCTTTGGTTTTGGCGTAAGCGCGCTTGACGCGGCGGATGTAAGAGACCGTTTCGCGGTAGGGCGGGATGCTTCCAAATTGCTGGACCCGTTCCGGGCCTGCGTTGTAGGCGGCGAGAGCGAGCGCGAGATCGTTGTTGTAGCGCTGGAGGAGAACGCTCAGGTAGTGGGTACCGGCGTCGATGTTTTCCTGCGGGTCGAAAATATTTTTCACGCCGAAACGGTTTGCGGTTTCGGGCAGAAGCTGCATGAGGCCGCGGGCGTTGCGTTTAGAGATGGCTTTGGAATCGAAATTGGATTCAGCGGCGATGACGCTGGAGATGAGATCGGCGTCGACGCCATAGCGCGCGGCGGCGGCTTTGACGATTTGGGCGTATGGCGCCGTGGCAACGACCTGGGGAGGAAGCGGAGCAAATGCGTCCTCGGGATCAATGGAGACGACGTCAGTGGCGGGAACTTCGACGACTCCGCCGGCAACTTGCAGGCGGTATCTTTCGCCGAGAAGCTGATAACTGGTTACGTGGAGGCGCTGACCGCTCTGAAGGTTGACGTACTCCGCGCGGAGAGCGGGCGAGGCTGCTAGCAGAATCGCGCAAGCGGGCAAGATGCGCGTCAGGCGCATGGAGCTGCCTCGCGTAATGCGAAGTGTTCGATGGCCGCGGCGACGCCGCCTTCGTCGTTGCTGGCGGTTTCGTGCCAGCCAAAACTTTTCAATTCGGCTACGCCGTTTCCCATGACCACCGGAATTCCCGCAAATGAGAGCATCTCCAGATCATTATGGTTGTCCCCGATAGCGAGGACTTCTTCGCGCGCGACGCCGCGGAGCGCGGCCCATTCGGCGAGCGAAGCGCCTTTGGAGCAGACTGGATTGATGACGTCAATCATGGAGAAGTTTCGAGATTCGTAGACGGTGACGGCGAGCGCAAAGTCCCGCGCGAACGCCGCGCGGCGAAGCGCGGCTTCCGCTTCGCGCATGGGGGCGACGCCTCCGCTGAACATCACCTGAAGAGGATCTTCCGTGAGGCAGCTTTCGAGCGGATTGGCGAGGCCGATGAACTCGCGATTGCGAGTGTAGTAGGCGGTGCGAATCGGATCATCGCAATTCATGGATTCGAGGACGATCTGGTTTTCGCGGCGGCGGTCGAAAACGACGCCGGTGGAATCGCGCCAGGGGCGAGTGAGTTCGAGGACGCGCTCTGCGGTTTCGCGGGCAAGCATGTGGCGCAGGTGGGTTTCGCCGTCGTGGGTGCGGATGAGGGCGCCGTTGCTGACAATCATGGTGAGCGGGGCATCGATCTGGCGGGCGATGGGGAGGGCAAAATCGTAGCGGCGGCCGGTGACCAGGGCGACTTCAATGCCGCGCCGGGTGGCGGCGGCAATGGCGGCGCGATTGGCCTCTGGAAGCTGCCAGCGGCTGTCCAGGAGGGTTCCGTCTATGTCCAGGGCGATGAGGCGGACACTCATAGGGCTATTGTACCGTGGGCTGGGAGGCGCTTGGGGGCGATTTTGGAAAACAGACAATTGGTTAACCATAATCAGCCTTCCCCCGGGTTTTTTTGTAAGTGTTCATTCTAAAGGGTTTTAAGTCCTGTGTTTTGTAAGTGCGGATTCTAAAGGGGTTGCGGGCGAGATTTCTGTAAGTGCGGATTGTAAAGGGTTTAGTGGATAGTGGTTGGTGGTTAGTGCCTGGAAAGAGCGTGGCCCATGCACCGTGTGCCGTGATCGGTGAAAAACGCGAAGAAGGAAAAAGATAACGCCCCGAGCGGCTCGGGGTGAACGCTGGCGCAGAATTCACGGAGGTTTCGCATAGGAAAGAGAGGGGACGGAGAAAAGAGGAGTCGGGGGCCGGTTTGGGTTGGGGTGATGGAAGAGCACAGGCTGAAGCCTGTGCCACTGACCCCCACCCCCGGGTGTCCGCAAGTTGTGAAGCAAACGCAGGAGAGGAAAGGGGTTGCAGCAATTCCTGCGTGTGAGCAGAGGTTGATGAGGGTGAGGATGACGCTTGGTGCGGGCTTGGCGGGGCGAACATGAGCGATAGTAGCACAAGAATGGATTACTGTCAAGGTATAGTACTTGCTGCGTATCATTCGAATTGAGACGCGGGAAGTGGAATGGATTGAGGGGGTTGGCGGGGAATGGGGAGTTTGGTGAGACGGAGTGCGCCGAAAAGACAAGGTTAGAGCGCCACGTGCTTATTGCCAGGTGTGTTAATCTACGGGCATGAGATTGACAGCGGTTTTTGAACCCGCCAAAGAAGGCGGCTATACGTGCTTTGTGGAAGAGTTTCCCGCCGCGATTTCGCAAGGCGAAACCATCGAAGAGGCCAAATCGAATCTTGCGGACGCGCTAAGGCTGGCGGTGCAGTGCCAGCGCGAGCTTGCTGAAAAAGGCCTTTCCCCGCACGCCGTGCGCGAGGTTTTCGAAATAGCGGAAGCATGAAACTCGCAGAACTGGAACGGCATCTGCGGCATCAAGGTTGCGTTTTGTACCGCGAAGGTGCTGCCCACAGCATTTGGTTCAACCCTGCCTTGCACAAGATCGCCAGCGTCCCGCGCCATCGCGAAATCAAAGAGGGGACGGCTCGAGCAATCTGCAAACAACTGGAAATTCCGCAGCCCTGAGGCCGACTCCCAGGTAGAAGTGCAGTGGGGGCCACGCGGCGTCTCTTCCCGTCACGCCCGACAAAAGAGAAACTGACTCCAAGACCCAGGTTCGGATAGCGAACCTGGGGCACCCTCTGTGTTGGCTTCGCTTTGGAAAAGATTGGTAAGGAGGCACTTAGTCATCCGGGCCATGCTCGAACCAGTGCACGGGCCCGGTCGCTTCGATGCCCACGCGCACCGGCTCGTGCAAATCCTGCAAGCTCCGGTAGAACGCTTGCGCTTCGCCGCTGGCGTGGTCCAATCGCCGCTCGACCAACAACTCACTGGTCTCCTTTCTGGCGATGGCAATCTGCTGATAGCGTGTGTGAAAATCACATCCTATAATAAGCATCGCTCGGCTCCTTTCTTCCGAGCCTCGGTCGTTTGCGCAACCAAGTTTACTCGGAGCTAGGAGCCGACGCCTTCATCTAATCAGCCATCGTCCCATGGGCGCTCCATTGTAATAGACTCGCCGCGTTACTCGTGCCGCAGCGCGGTCATTGGATCCACATTGGTGGCGCGGCGGGCAGGGATGTAGCACGCGAACAAGGTGATGCAAACCAGCAGGATTCCGACGGCGACATAGGTCGTGGGATCGGTGGCTTTGATGTGAAAAAGCCAGAAGTGCGTGGCCATGAAGCGGCTGAGCCCGAGCGCTAACGCAATGCCAACGACTAGTCCGGTCCCGGCAAGTGCGAGTCCCAGCTTGCCGACCAAAATGAACACATCGCCGCGCTGAGCTCCGAGCGCAAAACGGATGCCCAATTCGCGTGTGCGCTGGTTGACGAGATACGAAAGGACGCCGTAAACGCCGATCGCTGCCAGGATCACGGCTATGCCGGCGAAAACGCCGAGCACGAGGACATAGGCCTTTTCCCGGCTCATGTATTCTCCCAGCATATCCTCCATCGTACGGATGTCGGTGACGGGCTGATCGGGATCCATCTGTTTCATCATCTGCTTTGCAGCCGCGATGATGTCAGCTTCGTGCGCGTGCACGTCTGATACCGTGCGGATGACTAGCGTCCCACCCAAATGGAAGCCATCACTGCCGCTCGGATATACTTCCGGCTGCTGGAGGTATGATTCGTAAACCAATGGGTGGAGCCCGCCCATCCCGATTTGCTTGACCTCGCCCACGACACCTACGATCTGGCGGGGCCGCTCTTCGTCCACTTCGTTGAACGTATAGTGGAGAAGCATCTGTTGCCCAATGGGATCTTCGTTAGGGAAATAGCGGTTTGCCGTAGTCTCGCTAATGATTACAGCCCAGGGCGCATTCGCCGTGTCGCGTTCATCAAAGAAGCGGCCTTTCTTAAGCGGGATCCGCATGGTATGAAAGTAGCTGGGGCTCACTTCGTTGAAGCCCACGAAAGGCCTCTTCTCCGGTGCGGGACGCCCTACGATCGAAAAAGTCCTGTCCCCCACTCCCAACGGCGGAAGCATGGTGATCATGCCTACGGACTCGACGCCGGGTAACGCCGAAACTCCTTCCATCAATTGTTTGTGATAGGCGGTTACTTTGGGAGATATTTTCTCCATCGGCTTCCCTGGACTCTTCTCCATGTACTTCCCTCCCGTGCCGGGAAAAAGCACGGTCATCGTCAAGACGTTTGCCGGATCGAAGCCTGGAGACGGGAGCAACATGCGAAGCAGGCTGTTGATCATCAGTCCAGCGCCCACGAGGAGCACCATCGACAGGGCCACTTCGGCAACCACGAGCAAGTACCGCGTCCCTCTGTGCTTTCCGGTCGCCGTTCTGCTTTCTCCCTCGCGGAGTGCGTCCTGCAGATCGGCGCGCGAACCTCGGAAAGCTGGAGCCATCCCGAACACTAGAGCTGTTACGAGGCTGAGCCCGCCGGCGAAGAGCAAAACCCGTCCGTTGATGCGAATGTTCTCCGCATCTGGCAGATTCTTCGACATTGCGCCCAGCAGATGGATTCCCCAGAAAGAAAGCAGAACACCCAGCAAGCCGCCCAGCAGAGTCAACAACCCGGTCTCCACCAGCAACTGCTGCATGAGCCGTCGCCGGCCCGCGCCCAGCGACGCCCGCACCGAATATTCCTTTCGACGACTCTCCGTCCTCGACAGCATGAGGTTTGCTACATTGACGCATCCGATCAGCAGAATAAATCCCACGGCCCCAAGGAGTGGATACAAGCTATCCTGCGCGCTTTTGTAGAGTGCTTCATACAGCGGAACGACTCGTGCCCCGACTCCCTTGTTTTGTTGAGGATAAGCCTTCTCGAACGCCTGCGCTAACACGTCCATCTCCAGCTGCGCTTGCGCCAGGGTTACTCCGGGTTTGAGCCGCGCCAGCGGCACAACCCAGAAGCCCGCGCGGTTCGCATATCTTGGGTCTTCTGGATTGACGGGCCGCCATACGTCTGCCCGCTTTCCCGTGGACCACGGCCCGAATGTCTTGAAGCCAGCTGGCATCACGCCAACGACCGTTGAGACAACGTCGTCAAGACGGAAAGTCTTCCCAAGTACTCCCACGTCGCCTTGGAACTTCGTTTTCCACAGCGCGTCACTGAGCACCACCGTCTGAGAGTCTTCGTGAGCCTCCTCAGCGCGAAAGACTCTCCCTAAGACGGGTTGCACTCCAACCAAAGAGAAGAAGTTGGGAGTCACGGTTTGGACGGGTACCTGAACCGGCTCGCCGAACCCGGCTAGGGTACCCGAGCCGATAAAACCACCCGCACCCATGTCGGCAAAAACGTGATTCGCTTTTTTCCAGGTCGCTATGTCTGCAAGCGGTACGACGTCTCCTTCCGAGACAGGATCCAAATGATGCGTGGAAAATATCATCACCAGCTCCTCTGGGTGTTCGTAAGGCAAACCATGCAGCAGAACCGCGTTCATCACGCTGAAGACGGCCGTGTTTGCTCCAATGCCGAGCGCAAGGGAGAAAATCACCACGGCGGCGAAGCCCGGGCTTTTTGCCAGAATCCGGGCGGCATAGCGAATGTCTTTCCAGAGCGTTTCCAACCAGGTAAAAATCCACATTTCGCGGCAATCTTCTTTCACCAGCGTGACGTTCCCAAATCGCCGCCGCGCCGCTACCTGCGCGTCCTCTGCTCTAAGGCCCAAGGCACGGTTCTTTTCCGCGCGCTTCGCTAGATGAAACTGCAGCTCCTCCTCCAGGTCGCGCTCCAGCCTTCTCCGCATCGCCAACGCCTTTACTTTCAGCCACGCTTCCGTCCACCACTCGCGCGCCATAGGTCCTCCTTAGGCAGGCTCCAGAATTCGCGCAATCGCGGAAGACATGCGCTTCCAGTATGCGGTTTCTTCCGCAAGCTGCTTCCGGCCCGCCGCTGTCAGCCTGTAGTATTTCGCTCGCCGGTTGTTGTCGGACGCGCCCCACTCGGCCGCGAGCAGTCCGCGAACTTCCAGGCGATGCAGCGCCGGATACAAGGCGCCTTCTTCGACGCCCAGGACCTGGCCGCTCCGCTCATGGATGTATTCCGCGATGTCGTAGCCGTGCATCTCTCCGTGGCTCAGAGTTTTCAGGATGAGCATGTCGAGTGTGTCGCGCAACAAATCGCCGGTCTCGGACTTTTTCTTCGCCATTAGATGGGTCTCTGCCCATAAGCTTCTTAGGGGAGTATCTCGCCATCGATTCCCCATTTCAAGCTTATTTCTGGCAGGTGGGAGGCATATTTCTCGCGTCGCCGCAATTCAGTAAGTCCTAACGCGGTTACCGGTAAGGTTGAATCGGCCAAAGGAACTTTACCAGTAAGCGGCGGTAAGGCGACAAACCGGGACTCACCACCAAAAAGAGCGTCGGTTCGGTTTGCAATCGAGAATGGGTATCACAGAAATCCTGACCTTCGTATTTCACGCACTCGCACGACGTTACTTTTCTATGATCTGTACAAATCCGCGCAGTCTACTTCACCGTCTTCTGCCAACCGTGATCGAAGGGGCGAAGCTCCTCCGGATGACTCCTGACGTAGGTGAGGATGCGCTGGCGCTTTTGGATACCTCTCGTTCCTTCTCCATCCAGAGGGCAGATATCCGGTCTGATCGAGCCCACGCGTTCAAAGATGCTCGACCAGCGGCGCTTGATCGCGGGCAAGGTCACAAAGGACGACTTCGCTATCGAAACATCATCGGCACCTTCCACCGCTAGCTCCAGCAACCCCTGCTCTCCCCGCGTGAATGCAAATTGAGGTGGAGCGTGATGCTGAAAAAGTCCCGCAGCGACGGAGTGAGGATCGGCACGGATGCTGTCCAAAGTCACTTCCACGAGCAAACGGTCAGGATTCCACTCGGTTTTAGGGTTTGCGCGGCGAAAGTGTTCGAATCGGTCAACGACCCGGAAGGACCTGAGGCCACGCACATGCCACAAGTCGATTTCATCCACCATCTCCGCAAGAATCCTGGAGAAGCGATAGCCCGCAAACAGCTCCTGATACGCCCGGCCTAACAAGACGCGCACCTCATCCACTTCGGCTGCCGTCAACGGGCCACTCTTCCAACTGGTATCGAGAACTACTTGCTGCAGGTCGCCTCGCGTATTTGCGTCTCGGACCTCTGCGTAGGCAGCAATTACGGAATTCCCTTTTACGATGCTCTCGATGATTCTGGAGTTCAAGCCCGGCCTCGGATTCCGGACCTCGTCTTCGGCAAAACTCTTCTTCACAAACGACGCGAATCCGAAACCAACGATTTCAACTCGGTCTTTCCCATGCGTTTCAACGAGAGCACTTCGCGTTGCATGAGACATCTCGAAGAGCTGTTGCCAAGCCCTGACTGCACGGGCATGTCCGACGATTTCCCCCCCATTCTTGGCCGGATGCAACTGCAGGCATTTGACAAGATCACTCGCTTGCGTCTTCCGCCAAGAGAATAAGGCGTCCATCGCCCCCCCAAAAAAAATATCCTAAAAGGCTATTGCAGATTTACTAGCTCTTTAGTGTACTCGCGCAGCCTCTTCAACCTCCAGAACGATCATCCCGAGTTGAGGAGGAGAAATCGATGCGGTTTTTCTTGATGATAGTCAGATTGGCCGACAAATACCAACCCCAAAGTATAAGAAGCCCGTGCTTCCACATAGTGCCCCAACATTTCCATTTGGCAGTTGCGGCTCGACGTTAAGTATAAAGCGTACAGACATTCAGGCAAGTTTAAGGAGAGAAACAATGAATCGAATGAACATCTTCCGGGCAGTTCGGAGCGAGAGGTTCTCCGCTCTTGTTGCATTGGTAACATTGGGGCTGTTGTTCACGGCTGCTGGCGCGAAAGCTGGTGGTTGCGTCGCTTCTTACAAAGCGGGGGCCGCTCCCTCAATTCCCTTCGTGAGCCATCAAGAGGACGCATCGGCGAACCATCAAGAGGGCGCAGAATGGCGCAACAAACCTGCTACCATAGTGGGCATGTGGCATCTGATCTACACTGCCACTGACAGTACTTCAGGTCCCATTCCTGTCCCTGTAATACCTCCAGGACCACCCAGTTCCTTCCAGTTCGTCGAATCCTTTAAGATTTGGCACGAGGATGGAACTGAATTTGAAAACGCGTTTCTGCCGCCCACGGGTGGAAACATCTGCTTCGGTGTTTGGGAGGAGTCAGGCCACGGCAATGTGAAGCTCCACCATATCGGTCTGATGTTTGCACCGGACGGCAGCATTTCATTCATCTTCACTGTGGACGAAAAGGATACGGTCGCGCCCAACGGCAAAACCTACAGTGGTACCTTCGATTTCAAACTCTGGCCTCCCGTCTTCAGTGAAGTCGACACCGGAAAGCCATTACAAGAGGTCAAGGGAACAACGGCCGGTACCCGCATCACTGTCGATTGACCAACTCCTAGCCCGAAAAAAGGCCTACCGACACCGTGGCGAAAGGGATCGTATCTCCATCCCCTTCGCCACCGCTCCGCTGTTTTTGCTGGGTGCGATCCGGAGGCAGCCGGATGCGGTGTTCGGCCATTGCGGCTTTCGGCGCTCGATAATTCTTGTTAGGTCGGCCCGCGTATTGCGTAGTCCTGTGACCAGAAAATCTCGCCATGGCCTTGAAGGGCGATCCTCTTCATTGCATCGGAAAGAAGCGTTAATCCTCCACTGAGATCTTGAATCCCGCTCCAAGTTGCAGCTAAGTCCCGATAAACGCTAACCGGTAAAGTGAAAAGAGGGCAGTTTCGTTCGCTCCTATCCCCTACCCCGTTGTTCTGTTGAGAGGCGAAAATAAAGCGGCAATACTGGGTGGATGGAACGGTCCTCAAGCCGCGACGGTTGGAGCCGGGGAGGCTGCGTTTTCTGGATTCGACCGCGAGAAGAGGAAGCCGAGTCTTAGGTAGTTGCGTTGTGCTGAGGGGCATAGGCTGTTTGGCGCGGCATAATTTTCAAAGGCGGGAGCAGGGCTCCCGCACTCCAAATTAGGACAGCGTTGGTCGTCGCTGGGAGTGGACCACCTCAGCAGGCGGGAGGGTTATTTCCAGCCGAGGATGGAGGCGGGCTTGATGAGAGTGGGATGGTAGCTGGCGGCGCGATTGCTCATGCCGAGGGAATAGCCGTTGGCGAGGTAATCGGGAATGTCGCGGTCATCGGCAATGGGAATGTGAGGGCCCTGGCGGGTGAGGCTGACGTGAAAACGGCCATCTTCCGCGTAACGATGCGGGAAGAGGCGAGTGCCGGAGTTTTTGCCCCGGCGGACAATGGCAAAGAGCATGGAGCGCTCCTGAGTGGAATGGGGCTGGCAGGGGCGAATATGAAGGAGTGCAATGGGCGGCGCAAGGCGGAGAAAAGAGGAAAACTGTGGAAAAGTGAGGAAAACTCGGGAAATGCGGCGGGCTGGATTGTGGCGGGGTCCACGTTGGGAATTCCGCGCTGAGCGGCGATTGCGCTTTGCGTTCCCGGGCTATCGGAACGAATCCTTTGGAGGATTATCGTCATGGCATTTTTGCGCCTCTCAACGCGGAGCTAGGCGGGGGTAGTTCCGGGACGGGAGAGAAGGGCTGCGGAAAAAGGCTCGGAGATGGAACGGACGTGAAGGTCGCGCTGGTGAAAGGGAATTTCGATGCCCTCGTTGCGGAAGGATTCGAAGATGGAAAAGTAGAGATCGCTCTTGAGGCGAGAGGGAGTCTGGACCTGCTGAATGGTCCAGACGCGGAGGTTGAAATTGAGGGAGCTGTCGCCGAATTCAGTGAAGATAACTTCGGGAAGGGGATCGGCGAGGACGTCGGGATGAATGCGAGCGACGGAAACGAGGATTTCGCGGACGCGCTGGGGATCGCTGTCGTAGGAGACGCCGAGGGAAAGCGAGATGCGGACCTGGCGGTCGTTGGCGGTCCAGTTGGTGATGCGCTCATTGATGAATTCGGAGTTGGGGACGATGATGACGACGTTTTCGTTGGTTTGAATCCAAGTGCTGCGGCCGCGGAGGCGGACGACGTCGCCGTAGGTGTCGCCGACCTGGATGCGGTCACCGAGCTTGATGGGCTGCTCGAGGAGCAGGATGAGGCCGGCGACAAAATTGCTGACGATAGCTTGAAGGCCCAAGCCGACGCCGATGCCGAGGGCGCCGCCGACGACGACGAGGCTGCTGAGATTGAGGCCGAGGGATTGGAGGCCGACGATGAGTCCGAGAGAGAAAACGAGATAGGAGATGACTCTGGCGACGGCGTATTGGGAGCCGGCGTTGAGGGCAGTGTGAATGAGAACTTTTTTGCGGAGAATCAGCATCGTGAAATGGGAGAAGAGAGTCAGCAGGACGAGAAAAATCGAGGCTTTGACGAGGAAAAACAGCGTGATGGACAAGCCGCCCATGCTGAAGAGCGGTTGAACGAGATAACGGTGCAATTGCAGGCCGGCGTCGCCGAGGGCGGCCGAATACCAACTGCCGAAGAGTCCGACGGCAACCAGCATGAGCAGAGCAAGAGCGAGAAAAGAAAGCAACCAGAGGCGGGAAATTTTCATAGGAAGAACTCCTTTCAGAGCGCACGGGCTTGGATCGAAATATTTTCGGTGCGAAGTACAGATGAAAGTTTCTCACAAGTCGGCGGCGCCAGTGCGGCCGGACCGTCAGTTAGAGGCAATCGATGGTGGCCAGCGGCGCGTGGCGCGTGATTAAATAATATTTTGCGCCAATGCGTGCGCGAACTTGCGAAGGAGGACTGTTTGTCGATACCGATAGAAGACTACGCGATGATCGGGGATTGCCACACGGCGGCGCTGGTGTCGAAGGGAGGGTCGATTGATTGGTTGTGCGTGCCATATTTTGATTCCGGGGCGTGCTTCGCGGCGATGCTGGGAACTGCGGAGAACGGGCATTGGTCTATTTCGCCGGGAGAGCCGGTTCGGAGAGTGACGCGGAGATATCGAGTGGGGACGCTGATTCTGGAAACGGAATTTGAGACGGAGAGCGGAGCTGTAACGTTGATTGACTGCATGACGCCGCGAAGGGAGAGGCCGCATCTGGTACGGGCGGTTGTGGGGAAAAGAGGGAAGGTCGAGATGAATCTGGAATTGGTGATTCGATTCGACTACGGGTCGGTGGTGCCGTGGGTGAGGCGGACAGATGAAGGGATTTCGGCGATAGCTGGACCGGACATGCTGGCGCTGAGGTCGGAGGTGCCGCTGAAGGGCGAGAATTTCAAGACCGTGGCGACGTTTACGGTGGCGGAAGGAGAGCGGGTTCCGTTTGAGATGGCTTGGCATCCGTCGTATGTCCAGGAGCCGACGCCGCTGGATGTTGATGAGGCGATAGAAGAGACGGAAAAGTGGTGGAAGGAATGGTCGAATTGCTGCGTCTATCGAGGGAAGTGGGGCGATGCAGTGATGCGGTCGCTGATCACGCTGAAGGCGCTGACGTTTTTGCCGACGGGCGGAATTGTGGCGGCGCCGACGACTTCATTGCCGGAGTGGATTGGCGGGCCGCGCAACTGGGATTATCGTTTTTGCTGGGTGCGGGACGCGTCGCTGACGCTGCTATCGCTGCTGAAGGCCGGCTATCATGACGAAGCGCGAGAGTGGCGGGAATGGTTGCTGCGGGCGGTGGCGGGGCATCCGTCAGAAGTGAACATTCTGTATGGGATTCATGGAGAACGACGGCTTACGGAACTGGAATTGCCGTGGCTGGCAGGCTATGCGAATTCGAAGCCGGTGCGAACGGGGAATGCCGCTTACGAGCAATATCAATTGGATATTTTTGGAGAGATGGCGAACACGCTCTTCCAGGCCCGGAAGGCGGGGCTTGAACGACCGCAGGACGAAGACGTGGCCGGGGCGCTGCTTGAATTTCTGGAGAAGGGATGGTCGCAGCCAGACGACGGGATATGGGAAGTACGCGGGCCGCGGCGGCATTTCGTGCATTCGAAAGTGATGGCATGGGTGGCGGTGGATCGAGCGATAAGGTCGGCGGAGAATGGTTGGGTGGCAGGAGACGTAGAAAAATGGAAGATGCTGCGGAAAATGATTCACGAGGAAGTATGCAAGAGAGGGTTTGATACGGATTTAAATAGCTTCGTACAGTTCTACGGTTCGAAACATCTCGATGCGAGTGTACTGATGGCGCCGTTGCTGGGATTTCTGCCACCGGAGGACCCGCGAGTGGTCGGAACGGTGAAGGCTATTGAAACGCATCTTATGGAAGACGGGTTTGTGGGGCGGTACACGCAGGATAGTGATGTGGATGGCTTGCCGCAGGGAGAGGGGAAGTTTTTGCCGTGTTCGTTCTGGCTGGCGGACAATTATGTTTTGCAGGGGCGCCGGGACGATGCGGAGAGGATGTTCGAACGGTTGCTCTGCATTCGAAATGATGTAGGACTGCTCTCGGAAGAGTATGATCCGACGGCGAAATGCTTGCTGGGGAATTTTCCGCAGGCGTTTTCGCACGTCGGATTGGTGAACACGGCGTTTAACCTGGAGCCCGCGGTCGCGCCGGATGTCGAAGGCAATCAGTGATAAAAAAGGGCTGTGCTAGAATTTTCCGCCTATGACCACGGCAAGGAATATCACGGAGTTGGAGTGCTCGGCTTGCGGGAAGAAATTTGATGCAAATCGCGAGCAGCATCTTTGCATCTGCGGGAAGCCGCTATTTGTTAGGTACGATTTGAAGCGGGCGGCGGCGACGCTCACACTTGAAAATCTGAAATCGCGGACGCGAAGCCTTTGGCGCTACTCGGAAGTGTTGCCAGACGGGCCTCAGGTGACGTTGGGCGAGGGGATGACGCCGCTGGTGGCGGCGAAGAGGCTGGGAGCTGCGCTCGGGCTGGAGCGGCTGTTTGTGAAGGATGAGGGGCTGAATCCGACGGGATCGTTCAAAGCGCGGGGAATGACGGCGGCTGTCACTCGGGCAAAGCAATTGGGAGCAAAGGCATTGGCGACGCCGACGGCCGGAAATGCGGGCGGGGCGCTTGCGGCTTATGCGGCAGCTGCGGGGCTGCCCGCGGTGATCGTGATGCCGGCGGATACGCCTTCGGCGAATGTGATGGAGTGCCAGGCGTTCGGCGCGACGGTGGTGAAATTGGATGGCTTGATTTCGGATTGCGGGAAGTATGTTGCGGAGCGGAAAGATCGCGAGGGGTGGTACGACGTTTCGACGCTGAAGGAGCCTTATCGGATCGAAGGCAAAAAGACGATGGGCTACGAGCTGTGGGAAGAGCTTGGTGGCAAGCTGCCCGACGTAATTTTTTATCCCACCGGCGGAGGCGTTGGGCTGATTGGCATGTGCAAAGCCTTCGATGAGATGGAAGAGATGGGATGGATCGGTGCGGAGAGGCCGCGAATGGTCGCGGTGCAAGCGGCGGGCTGCGCGCCGATCGTGAAAGCGTGGGAGGCGGGGGGTGATTCGTCTGAGTTTTTTCAGAATGCCGCGACGCTGGCTTCGGGGTTGCGAGTGCCTGGACCGCTTGGAGATTTTTTGATACTGCGGATGCTGCGGCAGACTCATGGGACGGCGCTGACGGTGACGGACGAAGAGATGATGAATGCAGGGAAGGAGCTGGCGTCGCTGGAAGGAATATTCGCCGCGCCCGAAGGGGCTGCAACGGTGAGCGCGGCTCGAAAGTTGGCGGCTTCGGGGTGGATTGCGGTGCACGAGACGGTTGTGTTGTTCAGCACGGGCACCGGGTACAAGTATTCGGAAGCGTGGCAGAGGGCTTTGCAGGCTTAAGTTAATGACGACGAGGCGGCTCTATTACGATGATTCTTTCGAACGGGAATTCACTGCGCGGGTCGTTCATTGCGATCCCTTGCCCCCGGACGTGAAATCCGGAATCACCGCGCCGGCGCTGGGGCTTTATCTGGATCGCACCGCGTTTTATCCGACCTCGGGAGGCCAGCCGCACGATCTGGGGAAAATTGGAGATGCGAATGTCCTCGATGTGCGCGATGAAGGCGACGAAATTTTGCACGTCGTCGATCGGCGGCCCGGAAGTCCAGACGTGAACGGATGTATTAACTGGCCCCGGCGGTTCGATCACATGCAGCAGCACACGGGCCAACATTTGCTGTCAGCAATGTTTCAGGAACGATTTGGACGGGCGACAGTTTCCTTTCATCTGGGTACGGACGCAAGCACGATCGATTTGCGGGGCCCGGAACCAACTGGGGAGATTCTCGAAGGAGCCGAGCGCGCGGCCAACAGGATTATTTTTGAAGACCGGCCTGTCACGGTTCGCTACGGGACCGCCGAAGACTTGGCCAGGCTGGGAGTTCGCAAAGAAGTGGAGCGCGCCGGCATTTTGCGGGCGATAGAGATCGAGGGGGCTGATCTACAGCCGTGCGGCGGGACGCACGTCAAGAGCACAGGGCAGATTGGAACGCTGCTCGTGCGGAGCTGCACGAAGATGCGGCAGGATTGGCGGGTGGAATTTGTGTGCGGGGAGCGCGGCGAACGCGCTGCGCGGCAGGATCTTATCCGGCTACGCGCAACCGCAGAAAAGCTAAGCTGCTCTCCAGAAGAGCTTACCGCCGCGGCGGAGCGCGCACTTTCCGAGCGGGAAGCGAACTTCAAGAGAACGCGTGCGCTACTTCAACGATTGGCGGAGATCGAAGGAGGGCAAGCGGTGCGCGCAGTTGCGGCGAGGCCCGATGGCCTGCGCATCGTTCATCGCGTATTCGAAGACGTCGAGGCCGAGTTCCTGGGTCTCTTCGCAACAGAAGTTGCGAAATCGGAGAAGGCTGTCGCACTGGTGGCTCGGAAGGGATGCGGCCACGTATTTTTCGCGCAACATCCCACCGCGGCGAAAGACATGAGCGCTCTCCTGAAGCAAGTTATGGGGAAAGTTGGAGGAAAGGGCGGGGGAACGCGCGATTTTGCACGCGGGCGACTAGACGATCCTGCGCAGGCCCAGATGGCCGTAGCGCTTGCCCTCGAGTTGCTGACTGCTGAACAAGCTGCTGCCTAGCGTGATGGAAGCAAGATATCAGAAGAGCCGGGCGCGCAATCGATCCGGGATGCGCTGCAAGTCGATCAGCGTGAGAAAGTCTATTGTTTTGAATTCGCGGTCGATGGCGGGAGGACCGCAGAGTCGCGCAGAGACATCGAGATAAGCGCGAAACAGCCGCGGCGCGGCAGGCGGAAGCGTCACCGCATCGCTCCTGCGGCATTCAAACCCCGGCTTCGGCGTTGTGCGCAGCGCCGGCTCAATCAGATATTTTTCCTGCAATTGCTCATAGAGGGCCATGCCCTCGTTTTGGTCCTGCGAGCTCAAGGAACTGCATCCAAAGAGGAAGCGCGCGCCGCAACTCATGGCGTAGCGGGCAATTCCTTTCCAAAGCATGTGGAGGACGGCGGTGTTCCGGTAGTCGGTGTGCACGCACGCCCTGCCCAGCTCGAGGACTTCCGAACGGATCCCTTCAAACGGGGCGAAATCGAAAAATTGTTCGCTGTAATATCCGAGATTGCCCTTGGCGCGGAAGCCGCTCTGCATGCGGTAAGTGCCAACGACTTTGCCTGAGCTGGTTTCACGGACCATCAGATGGTCGCAAATGAAATCATAGCGATCGCGGTCGAGTCCGACGCGCGCGGAGCTATTGAGGCCCTCGCCGAGCTCGCAATTAAAGACAAGATAACGAAGGCGCTGGCAATCGATGAGGTCTTCGAGAGTCTCCGCCATCCCCGCGCGGAACTGAGTTGTAGAAGCGAGGGGGTTCTCGCAGCCATGCTGCAAGACCGCGGTTGGTGGCATACGACAAGTTTCGGATGAGCCGGATTACGGAAGTGTTGCAGGAGTGTGATTTGCAGGTTTCTTGAGGTAACTCTTGCGATACCCAAAATTTGGTGGACGTGACAGGGATCGAACCTGCGACCTCGTCGTTGCGAACGACGCGCTCTCCCAGCTGAGCTACACGCCCACGAGCAGCACCAAAATTTTAGCAGAGGCACAGGACCTTGCCAACAAAAGGTGTCTGTGGATGACTCGTGACCGATGGTAGTGGTGACGGGCGTCCGGCGATTCCTGGTTCGTGCGGATCTCACTCTCCGCGGTGGCGCACCATCGCCATGCTCATATGCCTGCCGATACTCTTTTGTATTACGGCTGGCCGAGGCTGCTGTTATCACCTGAGCGTTGTGCGACGATTTTGCGTGCGTTTTGGTAAAGCGCGCGGGCTTGCGGAATGGCCTCCACAGCCTTTTGCACTTGGGGGTCCGCTTCGAGCTGAACTTTCAACTCATCCTGCATGCCAAACGTGGAGAAGAAAGCTTCTTCCTTGATCTTGCGCTTGACCCAATCCAGGTTTGCGGCCATATCAGGCTCGGTATAGCGCACGTTATGCTTGGTCAGATAATCACGGAAAATTTTCATCACCTCGTCGTCGGCTTCGAATTCCTTGGTGATGGTCGGCCGGGTGCCCATGTAGAAGCGGGTAAAACCGCCGACGCCCCCGGCGAAGGGATAAAAAACGTCCGCGCGGAACAGCTCTTCCTGAAAATGGTTGAACTTGGGGGCAGCGACCTCGATGTCCGGCGTGATACCTCCGCCGCCGGTCACTTGGCGGCCGCTGTCGGTGAGCTTGACTTCCGTAGGATGCTCGGGAACCTTGCGCTCGTAGTGATATTCGTAGAGCGACACGGACTTGTAATCGCGCTGGATGAGACGGCCGCTCGGCGTGTAATAACGTGCGGTGGTTAGCGCGAGACCGGTATTCTCGCTGAGGGGCTGCACGGTTTGTACCAGGCCCTTGCCGAATGTCGTTTCGCCAACAATCAACCCGCGATCATGATCCTGTACGGCGCCGGAGACGATTTCCGTGGCAGAGGCGGAATTGTTGTTCACGAGGATTACCAGCGGCGTTGTCATGCCCTGGTTGCCGCGCAGAGCGAAATAGCGGCGTTCCGGAGAGCTCCGGCCATGGTGCGAGACGATGAGCTGGTTCTTATCGAGGAACATATCGCCAACGGCGACGGCCTCGTTGAGCAATCCGCCGGGATTGCCGCGCATGTCGAGGATGAGCCCATCCAGAGTCGAAGCGTGGAGCTGGTTGAGGGCTTCGGCGAGTTCGCGGTCAGTTGTCTCGTTGAAGCCCGAGAGTCGGATATAGCCGATGCCTGGCTTAAGCATGAAGGCGATGTCCACAGAGTGGCGAGGAATCTCATCGCGTGTGACCGTAAATAGCAGGGGCTGCGGGTAACCCTCGCGGCTCATGGTGATCTTTACGACGGTGCCCTTTGGACCTTTGAGAAGGTCGGCAACTTCGGTTGTAGTAAGGCCGTCGGTGGACTTGTCATCCACTTTCATGATTACGTCGCCAGGGCGGATGCCTGCTTTGAAAGCCGGGGCGCCGACGTAAGGTTGCATGACGACAGTTCGATTCTCTTTCGGAGCCACGATCATTCCGACGCCGTAGTAGCGCCCGCGTTGATCTTCGCGGAGGAGAGCGAATTGGCGAGCGTCGAAGAAATTGGAGTGGGGATCGAGAACGCGGAGCATGCCGGGAATAGCGCCTTGATAGACGGCTCTGTCCACATCCACCGGCTCGGCATAGTTCGCCTGAACGACATCCAGGACATTGGTGAATTGCCGCAGCGCAGTGCTCTCATCCTCGGCGGAAGAGGTCGTGGCGCGCACGTTGGGGCCGTAAATGCCCCCAAGAACAGCAGATAGGAGGATGACTACGACTACTAGAATCAGCCCACGGCGCTCAGATTTCATCCTGACCTCGCGTATCCGTTACAGCCAAAATTATAGCACATCCCAAAGTGTGGTTTGACACCGTAGGACGCCCTTTCTATGATGCCAACAGGCCGCTTTTTGGCTACCTGACGCCATGCTCAGCATGACCCACATGATCGTCGTTTTCATTGTGGTCCTGGTCGTATTCGGGCCGCAAAAGCTGCCTGAACTGGCCCGAGGGCTGGGCAAGCTGATGGCCGAATTCCGCAAGGCCTCCACTGATTTTAAGAGCGCATTCGAACAAGAAATGCGCGACATCGAACGGCAGGCTTTGCAAGCCGAGCGTAAAAAAGCCGCCGAGGCGGCCGCCACCTCTGCCGCGGCGGCCCAAGCTCCTGCTACTCTCGCCTCGCTGCCCGGCACTGGACCTACCACAGATGGCTTAGACGCGGAGTCCCGGGTTACGGAAGCGCTGGTGGTTACGCCGGTGGCGGAGTCGATACCGCGATCGAACGGCGCGCCAGGGGGAACTGCGGAAAGCGCGCCAGCTGGATCAGTTGCAGAACCACCGGTGGAACCGATCACAAATGTGGTCACCAAGCCGGTTGTCGAGTCAGCCGCCGAACCGGTTGCCGGTGCACCCCAAACCCTCTCTCATGACCAACAACAGCCAGTCTGATTCTCCGATCGTGCCGGCTGTAGAAGAGCCCGGCGCACAGATGACGTTTTTCGAGCACCTGGTCGAGTTGCGTAAGCGAATTATCAATTCCCTGGTATCCATCCTAATTGGGGCAATGATCGGCTGGTTCATCGCGCCACACTTCGTGAATGTGATGGTCGAACCGATGGTCGGTGCGTTGAAATCCGCACATCTCGATCCAAAGCTGGTTTACTCGCATCCTGCGGGATACCTCAACTTGCTGATTACTGTAAGCATCTACCTCGGGATTGTGATTGCCTCGCCGTGGGTGCTTTATCAGATTTGGCTTTTTGTTGCTCCGGCGCTGTATAAGCACGAGCGCAGCGCCATCACCGGATTTCTCTTCTCCACTGTTTTCTTGTTTTTGCTGGGGATTGCGTTTGGGTACTTCGTTTCATTGCCGTACGTGCTGAAGTTCCTGATCAGTTTTCAGGGGCCGGTCGTACCGCTGATAAATATTGACGAGTATTTCGATTTGATCTTGCTCGTGCTGCTTGGTCTGGGGCTCGTCTTTGAATTGCCCATTCTGATCTTTTTTCTGACGCTCTTCGGCATCGTTACGCCGGAATTCTTGCTGAAGAATTTTCGCTACGCGATTTTGGTGATCGCAATTCTGGCGGCTGTGCTTACGCCCACGCCCGATGCCACCACGATGCTGCTTTTCATGCTTGTTCTGGTGGCTTTGTATTTCGTAGGCGTCGGAGTGTCTTGGATGGTGGTGCGCAAGCGAAAGAGGCGTCTCGCGGAAGCCGCGGAGGCTCACTAGATGAAGCTCGTGCCGATCAAGGAATTATGCGTCGCGCTATGCACTTCATTTTGCCTATTGGGCGCCGCGGGCTGCAAAGCCAAAGCAGATGTTTCGCAACCCACAGGGAAAGACATGCCCTTCATGAGCGCCATCACGGCGGCGCCGCCACAGGCCGCAGACGAGGCTCCTTCGCCGGACAAGATGGACGGCTTCGATGGTAAGCGCGCCTACGATCACGTCGCCAAACAAGTTTCCTTTGGTCCGCGTCCCGCCGGCTCGGCTGCCCTTGCCAAAACGCAGGAGTACATCCTCTCTGAACTCAAGAGCTACGGGTGCACCACCGACGTTGATTCGTTCAGCTCGGACACTCCCGCGGGCCGCGTGGCCATGAAGAACATTCTCGTCAAGATTCCGGGGGAGACGCGAGGCGTGATTCTCCTCGGCACGCATTATGACACCAAGCGTTTGCCGGACTTTGTCGGTGCGGATGATGCCGGCTCCTCCACCGGCGTCATGCTGGAGCTTGCCCGGCTGCTTTGTTCGAAGCGCCAGCGCGACGCGATGTGGATCGCGTTTTTCGATGGCGAAGAAGCTGTTCGTCCTCAATGGGAAGATCCCGATAACTGCTACGGCAGCCGGGAAATGGCGGCGCGTCTTGCCATGAGCGGCGATCTGCCGCGCGTGAAGGCGTTTATGCTGGCCGACATCGTGGGAACAAAAACGCCACACTTCAAGCGCGAATCCTATTCGACGAAATTGCTCGTGGATCTGGTCTGGGGCGTCGCCAAGAAACTCGGCTACGGAAATATCTTTGTTGATGAAGCTTCGACAGTGGAAGACGATCATCAGTCTTTTTTGAAACGGCATGTCCCCTCAGTGGATGTCATTGACCTGGACAACGGCCCCGGGGGCGACGTCTATTACTGGCACACTCCGCAAGACACTCTCGACAAGATCAGCCCGAAAACGCTCGCTATTGTCGGCCGCGTTTTCCTCGAAAGTGTCAAACAACTCCAAACCGAGTGAACTAGTGCGCTGGCCCCAATGACTCATCCTCTAGACGCGCTCCTCAAATGGCTACCGGCACAAGACTTCGGGGTGCTAGAGCACCGTTTCGCAGAACACGGGCGCGATTACATTGTGGTCGTCGAGGACTGCTTGGGTTCAAGCCGGGGCCAGCATGAGATTACATTCACCCACTGCACTAGCGCCGACTACGAGACTCGCGTCTCCGATGGTGCATGGCCGAAATCTTGGACCGAAGAGTTCACGGACTACAAAAGCTGGACGTCCGCGCAAGAACCCGAAGGATATGTTTGGGGCACAAATTGGTCGCTAGCCTATCCAGGCCTTCGGGCAGTTCTCGGGTCGGCCCAAGCTGCTGAATGGAGCAGGAGACTTGGCAAGGAGATGTTTGAAGCTACCCTGGAGACGGATCGCTTCTTCTTGCGCCTGATCTTTCATTCCCTTCGCGTTCGCAAAGTAAACGAAAACTTCGAGAGGATCTCCCAAGTAATTCATCCACTCTGACGGACTGTCTCCAGGCAGATGCTCGAACTGTATGCTAAATTCGATTGTTACAAAAAGTGTTTCCAACGAATGAAACTCAAACGCATCACAGTCAATTCTTCGTCCGGGGAATACTCGATCCTTTCCGGTTCCGGCGTCATTCGTAACGCTGGAAACCAACTCCGCCGCCTTGGTGAATTCTCGCGCATCCATGTCGTTTCTTCGCCCAGAGTCTGGCGCGCCGTTGGGCAGGGAATTACACGCAGCTTCATCAAAAACGGTCAAATCCAGTCGCATCTGATGAACGACGCCGAATCCGCAAAAAATCTTGGCACTGTGGAAAAGCTTGTGCGGTCGCTCGTCTGTGCCGGAATCGATCGTCAGTCTCTATTGATCGCCATTGGCGGTGGCGTGGTGGGCGACGTCGCCGGCTTCGTCGCTTCTACTTGCCTACGAGGCATCTCGCTCGTGCAAGTTCCGACGACTCTGATCGCCCAGGTGGACTCCGCCGTCGGCGGCAAAACGGGCGTCAATCTCCCCGAAGGCAAAAACCTAATCGGCACGTTCTATCCCGCACGCCTCGTCCTTGTTGATCCGTCCGCCCTCCGGACGCTTCCCGAACGCCAGTTTCGCGGCGGCCTCGCTGAAGTCATCAAATACGGCGTCATTTCAGATGCGAAGCTATTTTCGTATCTTGAGAAGAACTTCGATGCCGTGCTTCGGCGCGATCCTACTGCTCTTGCTTATATCATCACACGCTCACTGGAAATTAAAGCCCATGTTGTGAGCTGCGACGAACGGGAATCCGGTCTGCGAGAAATACTCAATTTCGGCCACACGTTTGGCCATGCTCTCGAAACAGTCACGAACTACCGCGTCTACCAGCACGGAGAAGCCGTGGCCTGGGGCATGATGGCTGCCGCGCTCCTCGGGCATGAGATCGGTCTCACGCGCGCCGACGATGTCTCGCGCATCGTCTCGCTGGTGCGGCGTTTGGCGCCGCTCCCCCCCTGGCCGCGTGTTCACCCAAAAAAACTCATCGCTCTCATGCACTCGGACAAAAAAGCGCGCGCCGGCAAGCTTCGCTTTGTGCTCGCGCCGCGCATTGGCAAAGCGCAATCTCACGACGATGTGCCGCTCGATGTGCTGGAGCGCGTGTTGCATTTCGCTCCACACTTCATCAACGCGCAAAGGAAGCACCATGTCTGACGCAGCCGTCCCCGTAAAAGGCACGCGGCCGGAAGGGGTCGTGACCGAAGCCGACGCCTCGCGGAAAGTTCGCGACATGTTTTCGCAGATCGCGCCTCGGTACGACTTTCTTAATCACTTTCTTTCGTTTCAGACCGATCGGCTTTGGCGCAAACGAACCGCGCGGGTTTTGCGTCCTATCCTTCAGCGCCCGGATGCTGTCGCGCTCGATCTTTGCTGCGGCACGGGTGATCTTTCCTTTTCGCTTGACGGGGCAGGGAAGGCCCGGATCATTGGCGCGGATTTCTCGCACCCCATGCTTGTTCGCGCCAAAGAAAAGAGTGTCTCGCTGAAGGGCAATTCTCAGAGTGGAACACTCGGGCCGTTGCCGTTCCTGGAAGCAGACGCGCTCCGGCTTCCGTTCTCGGACAACTCTTTCGATCTCGTCACAATGGCATTCGGTTTCCGCAATCTCGCCAATTACGAAGCCGGCCTGCGCGAAATCCAACGCGTGCTCAAGCCCGGCGGCACTATCGCCATACTGGAGTTCACGGAACCTCCAGCTGGACTCCTGGGCACGACGTATCGCTGGTATTTCCGCGAGGTTCTTTCCCGAATCGGGGGACTTATCTCCGGAAATTACGCGGCCTATACTTACCTGCCAAAATCCGTCTCGCGGTTTTTTCTTCCGTCCGAACTTGCTGATCTTATGAAGGCAGTGGGATACGTTTCCGTGGACTTCCGTGTTTGGACCTTCGGCACCGTTGCACTCCACACGGCGGTATGGGCCGACGGTTAAGAACTATTCTTCCAGGCCGGCGCTGCGCAGCTTGGCCAACAGCGTTTTCGGCGATACGCCCAACTTCTCCGAGGCGCGTGTCTTGTTCCACTTGCACTCGCGCAGCGTGGTCTCCAGAAGTAGACGCTCGATATGGCCGACCGCACGTCCGGTCACTTCTTCGAGAGTGCCTTCCCAACTGAATTGTTCGGGCAACATACCGGCCGGCAGTTGGCTCGAATCGGGTTTTGTTGAGGGGAGCTGAAGGCCTTCGGCGGTAATGATAAGCCCGTCCGTCAGGATTACCGCACGTTCCATAGTGTTTTGTAGCTCGCGCACATTTCCTGGCCAGCGATAGTGCCGCAGCCGCTCCTTGGCGCCCTCGGAGAGCTCCAGTCCGGGCTTCTTGAACTCGCGACTGAATTTCTCGAGAAAGTATTCCGCAAGCAGGAGGACGTCGTTGCCGCGTTCTCGTAACGGAGGCACCGTCAACGGCACCGCCGAAATCCGGAAATACAAATCCTCGCGAAAGAGTTTCTCTTCCGCCAATTTTTTCAAATCTCGATTTGTGGCCACCACAATGCGCGCATCCACTTCCACGGTTTGCGTGCCGCCCACGCGATCGAATCGTTTCTCTTCGAGCACGCGCAAAAGCTTTGCTTGTATCGCCAGGGGCAGCTCGCCAATTTCGTCGAGGAACAGCGTCCCGCGATGAGCTAAATCCAGCTTGCCGACCTTGCGCGCGCCAGCTCCAGTAAACGCGCCGCGTTCGTGGCCAAACAGCTCGTTCTCCACCAGCCCTTCAGGGATGGCCGCGCAATTCAGCGCCACAAACGGCTGCTCGCGCCGCTGCGACAGGTGATGCACAGCCCGCGCAAACAACTCTTTGCCAGTGCCGCTTTCGCCCAAAAGCAAGACGGTCGAATCCGTTGCCGCCACTCTTTGGACCTGCTGGCTGATTTCGCGAATCGCCGCATGTTCACCGACGATGCGTGGAAACCCGTACCGCGCCGTGTACTCTTCGCGCAGTAGCAGGTTTTCCCTAAGCAACTCCTGCTGCCTCGTGGCACGCTGCACGAGAAGTTTCAGGTGGTCCAGGTCCACTGGCTTTTGCAGAAAATCGAACGCACCTTCCTTCATCGCCGAGACGGCTTCTTCGACCGAGCCAAAGGCGGTGAGCAGCAGCACGGGGATCGTCGCGTCCGCCGCTTTCGATTCGCGCAGCACATCCAGCCCGGAAGCCCCCGGCATTTTCAAATCCGTGATGACCATCAGGTAGCGGCGCGCGCGCACCTTCTGAATCGCCGTAGTTCCGTCAGGCGCTTCGTCCACGGCGTAGCCAGCGCGCTCCAATGCCTTTCGCAGCATGGCGCGCAGCTCGTTCTTATCTTCAACAAGGAGAAGAGGTTCCATCTCTCTTGTTTCTACCACGAAACAAGGGATGGTCAGTCGGGAACGCGCAGGAGGTGTGTGGAGAAGTGAAGCAAGTGAGCGATGTCCTCAAATGCGAAGAGTGTCGCTGAAATAAAGAACGGGTCTTACGGCAAGATGACCAATCAAATCTGGTGACGTCCTACTTCTAACTGATGACTCACGCCCTTATTCGCGTGCCCAGCCCGGGTCGCCGCCGGACTTGCGCAGCTCATCTTCCATATCCGAGAGCTGCTGCTTCAGGTTGGCAATTTCCTTCTGTTTCTGCTCGATTTTCGCGTTCTTGTCGTTGATATCTTTGCGCGAGTTTTGCTCCATCAAAGCCTTTTGCGGATCGCTGTAATATTGGACCTGCGCCTTGTCACCTTCTCGCTGCAAAATATCGAGTTCTTTTTCCGCGGCCGCGATTTTTTCGCGCTGGTCGGCGAAGCGCTTCCTCCAGGTGGTTTCTGCGTCGTCGCCCTTTCCGGTGGTCGCAGTTGCGCCGTTCGTCACCGCACCCTGGGCGTTATCCGCGGCACCCTGTGAGCTACCTGAAGCCTGGCTTGCCGCACCGCTGGCATCGCTTGAAGGATTGCGCGGTGGGATGTCGTCGTCGGTGTAGACCTTTTTTGGCTTTGGAGTAGCCTTCTGCTGCTCGCGCGCCTTCCGCGCAGCGTCCGCAACGGAATCGCCAGACTGTTGCGAGGTCGAGCTGGATTGTTGTTGCTGCCGAGCGCTCGCCGGAAGTGCTGCCAGACACAAGCCCGGCAAAATCATCGAAGCCGCAAGCCAATTCTTGACACTCATGGAATGCCCCCTCTCCCGGGGTGAGCTGGATTCCCCAGCCTTCTACTTAGATGCCATCCTTCTTCAATTCTACCGCTTCCGGGACGCCTCGGTATACGGGTAGCGTAACGATAAATGCGGCGCCCCCTTCGGGGCGGTTTCGCGCTTCCACTTTTCCTCCATGCTGCACAATGATCTTTTGCACGACCGCCAATCCCAATCCCGTGCCCTTCGGTTTCGTGGTAAAGAAGGGCCGGAAAAGTTTTGGCAGAGTCGCAGCGGCAATCCCCGGCCCATTGTCGAAGATGGTGATCTTCTGAATCCCGGTTTCGTCGTGGCGCAAGACTTCTCCGCGAAGAATCACGCGGCCGCCGTTCGGTGCCTCGACACACGCCTCTGCGGCGTTCCTTGCTAGGTTTAGCAGGGCCTGACGCAGCAGTCCTTCATCGCCAGCCACGCTTCCGAGAGGCCCCTCAAACCGGATGCGCACCTGCGGCAGGGCTTCTGCCACTTCTGATACGACACGCTCGACTAGACCCTCAAGCGGCACGGGTTCGCTGCTTACCTCCAAAGGCCGTGCGTATTTCAAAAACTCAGTCACCACGTGCGTGATGTTGCGTGTTTGCTCGAGAATCCTCTCGGCCGAGTCCGCCACTTCGCCGGTGACCGCTTCCGCGC
>DATJXZ010000114.1:0-5061 GCA_035499815.1 Candidatus Solibacter sp.
CAATTTCGCGCGTGCTCTTGCCTCGCTCGTAGAGTCGCAGGATTCGCCCGCGTACGGGCACAGGGATGGGCGTCATAACCCTAACTCTGCCACAACAGCTCACTCCTGTGAAGCTACATCATTTATGGAAATGCTCTAACGAAAGTGATGCACGCTCTTTTGTGTGACGGCCGCGAGACTGGACTCTCAAGGTGAAATTCATGAGAAGCCGCAGATTTGTCTCGCTGATTATTCTCTCCATGATCGTTGCGGCTCGGCCAACTTTCGCCTCAAATCAGTCCGCCGCAGCTTTCAGGAAGCTCCTTTCGCTCACCGGAGATTGGCGGGGTAAGGACCAACACGGGATGAAGGTTAAAACTAGATTCCAGTCGCTGGCTTCGAACACCGCAGTCATGGAGACTCTGGCACCGTCCGGCATGGAGAGCATGGTTTCGCTGTACAGCGTGGACGGGGATTCCATCGCCCTCGTTCACTTTTGTCCCACCAACAACCAGCCGCGAATGCGCGCGAAGCCCGATTCGGACGATACCCGGGAACTGGACTTCGTTTTCGAAGGTGCGGGAAACCTCAAATCGCCTTCGGAAGGCCATCAGCAACACCTGGTCCTGCGCTTTGACGATCCAAATCACATCACGGAAACATGGACCTGGCGCCGGAATGGCAAGGACACCCTGATGGTTTTTCATCTATCACGTCAATAGTTCCGCCCAGTGCACGCGGTTACCAACCTGCCTGACAAGTAGCCGCCCCTCTTCCTCTATTCCGGGGATGGGTATCGCTCTCCAGCTCAAATGGAATTGATAAAGTTTTGGAGAAAGGTGTCGATAACTGTAAAGAATAGCGCCCCGATGTCGACCATCGACCTACACTCGAGCCGGCTCAACCTTTTGCGCCGGAGCCAGCGCGTCTGCCTGAGTGTGCCGGTAGAAGTCCTGAAAAAAGCGACTGGCAAGAACCCTGGCGTCGAAGAGGCTCGCACCCTGGTCGTGAGTACGCACGGCGCGCTTCTAGTGTTAAGTCTGCCGGTCAAGGCCGAAGACACGCTCACGCTCAAGCACAGCAAGACTGGGGAAGAGATTTCCTGCCGAGTCGTCAATGTCGGACCCGATCAATCGGGCAAGCGTGAGATTGGCGTTGAATTTGAACATCCGTGTCCGCGATTCTGGCGAATCGCTTTCCCTCCACCCGATTGGAACCCGCACAACATCGATGCGAAAGCTCCAACCGCTCACCGGCCAACTCCTCGGCCGTTACCGAACAAAAGTAAGAAAATTCCCGACGAAGCCGACAAGAAGTCAGCTAACAAAACAACCGAATCCGCGCCGATCTAGGAATTTCGAACTGCTGCGCGTATCGGCTCCTGCTCCGCGTTGACTTGCCAATCCGCGCGGCCTAAGATTCCCAAAAAGTAGGTGCCCACGCCATGATCGGCCAAACTATCGGCCACTACCTCATCCTCGAGCAAATCGGCGCCGGCGGAATGGGCGTTGTTTACCGTGCCCGCGATGAACGCCTGAATCGCGACGTCGCTCTTAAAGTGCTGCCGCCCGGGAAGCTCGGCGATGATGCTCCCCGCAAACGTTTCCGCAAAGAAGCCTTGGCCCTTGCCAAGCTAAATCACCCCAACATTGGAACCGTCTACGATTTCGACAGCCAAGATGACGTTGACTTTCTCGTGATGGAATTCATTCCTGGCGAAACCCTCGATCGACGCCTTGCCAAAGGGACACTTCCGGAGAAGGACTGGCTTTCCATTAGCTTGCAGATTGCTGCGGCCCTGGAGGAAGCCCACGAACACGGCATCGTTCATCAAGACCTCAAGCCGGGCAATATCATCGTGACGCCGAAGGGCCAGGTAAAGGTGGTGGACTTCGGCTTGGCGCGACTTCTCGATGCTGATTCCGGGGGTGGAGTGGCGGCCACTCTCACACAAACCGATGGCGCGGGCACCTTGCCTTATATGGCCCCTGAACAGCTTCGTGGCGACGCGGTGGATTCCCGAACCGATATTTTTGCAGCCGGGGCCGTGCTTTACGAAATGTGTACCGGCCAGCGCCCATTTCGCGAACTGCAGCCGGCCCGCCTGATTCAACAAATATTGAACGAAGCTCCCAGGCCTCCGGGAAAACTGAACCCTCGAAGTTCGCCGCAAGTTGAAAGCGTTATTTTGAAAGCGCTCGACAAACAGCCTGAGCTGCGCTACCAGTCTGCTCGTGAATTACGCGTGGACCTGGAGCGCCTTGCCGCTCAGCAAGCAGCTTCCACCGCTGTTCCCGCGGTCATCTCTGCGACGCGGCGCGGCTGGAAGCATGCTGTGCGTCGGCATTCACGTCCTATTTATTTTTCCGCCGCCGTACTGGCAGTCGCCGCGGCAGCCGCCTGGTGGCTGATCGGTGCGCGTCCAGTCCTCTCATTTGCCCCTCGCGATTGGCTGTTAATCACCGACTTTGACAATCAGACCGGCGAGCCGCTCTTCGACCGCTCCCTGCAAACTGCTCTGACGGTCAGCCTCGAACAGTCGTCCCATGCCAACGTCGTTCCCCGTGCGCGCATCGCTGAAGCTTTGCGCCGCATGGGCAAGTCCCGCAACGAAAAAATTACCGAGGATCTGGGGAGGGAAATCTCTCAGCGAGAGGCCATCCGCGCCATACTGAGCTGCTCGATAACCAGCGTAGGGAAAAAGTACGCCCTGACGGCGCGCTTGATCGATCCGCAGACAGGGATGGCCGTCCGTTCCTACCTCGAGGAAGCAAAGAATCAGGACAGCGTTCTCGACGCTCTCGGCTCGATTGCCACCCACGTTCGGCGCGACCTCGGCGAATCGATGCTGGCCACCCGGAAAGCCGATCGTCCCCTCCCGATGGTAACCACCCGCTCTCTTCAGGCTCTCAAGTTGTTTGCTGATGGCGGCGTACTCTGGAGCAAGGGGCAGTGGGAACCGGCAGTGCAGGCCTTCGAGTCCGCCGTCAAAACCGATCCGGATTTCGCCATGGCCCACGCGGCGCTCGGAGGAGCCTACTACAGCCATATTTTTAATAGTCCCGCGAGGGGCAAACTGCACAACGACAAAGCACTTGAACTTTCCGAACACACCACCGACCGCGAGCGGCTCTATATCCAGACTCGCTACGCCCAGGATCTTGGTCATGTCGCCGAGGCCAGGAATCGATTTGAGGTGTACCTTCAGACATATCCCGACGACTGGGGAATGCGCGCCAACTACGCCTCGCTGCTTCGCAACAACGGCCAGCCGCAGGAGGCCCTCGAACAATACAAAGAGCTCGTGCGCATCGCTCCGAACAATGCCAGCAGCTACATCGACCTTGCCACCTGTTACAACATACTCGGCAATTTCGCGGAGTCCGTGCGCACCTACGAACAAGCTTTCAAGCTGGAGCCTTCCTGGGAAACCAATCAGAACATCAACCATGAATACGGGATGGCTATCTTTCGAATGGGCGACGAGGCCAAGGCCCGACAGACTTTTGAGCTCGCGCTCGACAAGCCAGACCTGCGAGCGAAAGGCCAACGCTCCCTGGCTTGGCTCGATCTCTACCACGGCAAATATGCAGTCGCAAAATCACTCCTGCAGGAAGCGCTTCTTTCCGACGAGAATTACAAATGGGCGCTGAGCATATTGCGCGAACATAATTTGCTCGCTATCGTGGCGGACGGCCAGGGAGATCGCGCCGGCCGTCTCCGTCAACTGGATTTGGCAGTCCCGTTCTTGTCCAAGATTGGCCCTCAAATTCGTCCCGCCCTCTGGCTCGGCACGCAATACGCCCGGAGCGGAAGCGTAGCGAAAGCTGCGGACATTCTGGAAAAAATCCGGCCTCTCGCGGACCCGCAGAATCCCGAGCAACTCAGCGACCTCCAAACTTTGGAAGCCGAAGTGGAGTTCGCACGCGGCAACAAGGACCATGCCATCGAACTGCTCTTGCTCGCCGACAAGGCCATGCGCACTTCGATGACCTTGGAAGGGTTGGCTCATGCTTACGAAGCCTCGGGCAAGCCAGATCAGGCTGCGGGCTGGTACGAGTTCCTGCTTGGTCAGGTTGAATCTCCACTGGGCTGGGAGCCACAACAGGATTGGATCGCCGCGCACTACCATCTCGCCCGAATCTACTTCTCCCAGGGTGATAAAGCCAAGGCTGCCGCTGACCTCGATTGGTTCCTCGACGCATGGAAGGACGCAGACCCGGCGCTGCCGCTTCTTAAGGACGCTCTGCAATTGAAGCAGCAGTTGGATGGGAAGCCGTAGGGCCTTCAGCTTCGTGTCGCCAACTCCTTCACAATCTTGCTATCCTCGAATCCTTCAGCGCGGGGAATTTTCGTCAGGAGGCACGATGCAAACTGCAACCGTGAAGTGGATTGGTGAAGAAAAATTCTTGGCTACCAGCCCTTCCGGCCACGCCATCGCCATCGACTCCGACCGCACCTCCAACAAAGCTCCTGGCCCGATGGAACTTGTCCTGATGGCTCTCGGAGCTTGCACGGCCACCGATGTGGTGAGCATCCTGAAAAAGAAACGGCAGAATTTACAATTCCTCGAAGTCATTTGCTCCGGCGAACGCGCCGCCGAGCCTCCTACCGTTTGGGTAAAGCTCGAGATTCTGTACCGCCTTCGCGGGACGCTGGAAGAGGCGGCCGTGCAGCGTGCGATTGAGCTCAGTGAGCAGAAGTATTGTTCTGTCTCCGCGATGCTCCAAAAAACCGCTAAGGTCACCTGGCGCCATGAAATCCTTCCGCCTGAAGAGTAATTCATTCCACTTAGCCGGCCGTTTTATTTCCAGGAGAGCATCCACACGCACGCAATCGCTTGTTTCTTTCGTTCTCGCCTTGTAACCTCTCATCCGCATCGCTTAGAATTTTGGATTCGCGCGGTTGCCAGTAACCTCCGAGGAGAACCATGCCCCATCGCATCGCGGCCAAGATTACAGGCGTTGCAGGTTATGTTCCGCCAAGAGTGCTCACCAACGCGGACCTCGAAAAAATGGTCGCGACCAACGACGAATGGATTCGGACCCGCACTGGAATTCGCGAGCGCCACGCCGTCGAGCC
>DATJXZ010000115.1:0-62548 GCA_035499815.1 Candidatus Solibacter sp.
CGCTCGTCGGGCATCTTCCGCCCGATTCGTACGGCTATTGGCTCGTCGCGTCAGTTCCATGAGCTCGGAATTCGTCAACGTGATCGTGTCTCTCATGGACACGATTATAGTCTATAAATGGTTGTTACAGTCAACTAGTTGCGTCGCTTTTCCTCCGCTGGCTGGAAATGGACGCGCTGAAAAGCGATACTTCTCACGGACAATCGGAGCCACGATGCCTGCAACGTTTCAAATCACCAAACGCTCTTCCATGATGAGTTTTTTCTCCCCAGCCTCCGTCGCTCTAGTCGGCGCCACTGACCGCGAAGGAAGCGTCGGCGCCACAACGTTGCGAAATCTTGTTCAGGGTGGCTACAAGGGCCGCGTGTTTCCCGTAAATCCTCATCGAAAGGAAATTTTCGGCCTGCCGTGCTACCCGGCGATTAGCGCCATTCCGGAAAGCATTGACCTGGCCGTCGTAGTCACTCCCGCGACGACCGTGCCTGGAATTGTTGCTGAGTGCGTAAAGGCCGAAGTCCCTTCCATCGTGGTGATTTCCGCGGGCTTCAAGGAGATGGGCCCCGACGGCGCGGCTCTCGAGCGTCAGATTCAAGCCGAACTCCGCAAAGGCTCGACGCGCCTGATTGGGCCCAATTGCCTCGGCCTGATGAATCCCTGGCTCGGATTGAACGCCACCTTCGCTCACGACATCGCGCGCCCCGGGAGCGTCGCTTTTCTCAGTCAGAGCGGCGCTCTGCTCACCGCCATTCTCGATTGGAGCCTCTCTGAACAAGTCGGTTTCAGCGCCATCGTTTCCACCGGCTCGATGCTGGACGTCGGCTGGGGCGATCTCCTTTCCTTCTTCGGGCAGGACGAAAAAACCGAAAGCATCCTTCTCTACATGGAATCCATCGGCGACGCCCGCGCCTTCCTTTCCGCAGCTCGCGAAGTTTCCTTCAGCAAGCCCATCATCGTCATCAAAGCCGGGCGCTCAGAAGCTGCGTCGAAAGCCGCCGCTTCCCACACCGGCGCCATGACCGGCAGCGACGAAGTGTATGACGCCGCCTTCCGCCGCTGCGGAATCCTGCGCGTCGATCGCATTTCCGAGTTGTTCCACATCGCCGATGTTCTCGGCAAACAGCCGCGCCCTCGCGGCCCGCGTCTCATGATCCTGACCAACGCCGGTGGTCCCGGCGTTCTCGCCACGGATACGTTGATGGCCATCGGCGGCGAACTCGCCACACTTTCCGACGTCTCGCACAGAGCGCTCGACGCTTTTCTTCCGCCTCACTGGAGCCACGCCAATCCCATCGACATCCTCGGCGATGCGGACCCCGAACGCTATTCCCGCGCTTCGGAAATCGCCATTCGCGATCCCGGTTGCGACGGGCTGCTCACGATTCTTGCCCCGCAGGGCATGACCAATCCCGCGCACGTTGCCGAAGGCCTGAAAGTCCATGCCAGCGTTCACGGAAAGCCTCTGCTCGCCAGTTGGATGGGCGGCAAAGCGGTCGAAGCCGGCGTCAACATTCTCAACAAGGCAGGAATTCCTGCGTTTGCCTATCCCGATTCCGCCGTGCGCGCTTTCAAGTCCATGTGGAACTATTCCTACAATCTTCGCGGACTGTACGAAACGCCTTTCTCCGCAGACGATCCCAGCGTCTGGAGCGGCAGAAGAGATAGAGTCAAAAAGCTTCTTGACGCCGCGGCTTCCTCTGGCAGGACGCTGCTCACCGAATTAGAATCGAAAGAAATTCTCAAGCTCTACGGCATCCCCACCGTTCCGGCTCTCCTTGCCAAAAACGAAGACGAAGCCGCCAAAAAAGCCGGCGAAATCAAATTTCCTGTTGTGCTCAAGCTCCATTCCGAAATTGTCACGCACAAGACCGATGTCGGCGGCGTACAGCTGAATCTCGCTGATGAAAAAGCTGTGCGCGAGGCGTATCGCGCCATCGAATCCTCCGTCGCCGCCAAATCAGGCCGCGAAGCATTCCTCGGCGTCACCGTCCAGCCCATGATCCGCGCCGATGGCTACGAGCTCATCCTCGGCAGCTCTATAGACGCCCAGTTCGGCCCAGTCATTCTTTTCGGCTCTGGCGGTCAGCTCGTCGAAGTCTATCGAGACCACGCTCTCGCCCTTCCTCCACTGAATTCCACTCTCGCCGCGCGCCTCATGGAGCAAACTAAAATTCTCAAAGCCCTTCGCGGCGTTCGCGGCCGCAAACCCGTCGATCTTCCCGCTCTCGAAACTCTTCTCGTCCGCTTCAGCGAGCTTGTCGTCGAGCAGCCCCGCCTCCGCGAAATCGATATCAATCCCGTCCTCGCCTCCTCCGAACAGCTCCTCGCGCTCGACGCGCGCATCGTTCTCTACGGAGCCCAAGTGCAGGATTCCCAATTGCCGCGCCCGGCGATTCGTCCCTATCCTTCGCAATATATTTCGCGCTGGAAGATGAAGGACGCAAGCGAAGTCACCCTTCGCCCCATTCGTCCCGAAGATGAGCCCCTTCTCGTCGCCTTCCACGGCACGCTCTCCGATAGCTCCGTCTACCTCCGTTATTTCCAGATCCAGAAGCTCGATTCCCGCGTCGCCCACGAACGCCTCATCCGCAAATGCTGCGTCGATTACGACCGCGAAATCGCTCTCGTCGCCGACCGCGCCGATCCTCGCACCGGCGCCCATGAAATCCTCGCCGTCGGCCGCCTCACCCGCCAGCTCGGTAGCGAATCAGCCGAACTCGGCGTCCTCGTCTCCGACCGCTTCCAGGGTGCCGGACTTGGCCGCGAACTCGTCTCCCGCCTCATCGAGATTGCCCGCGCCGAAAAAATCCATACCATCGTCGCCCACATTCTCTCGGAAAATCGCCCCATGCTGGCCCTCGCCCGCCGCTTCCATTTCACCCACTCCCCCTCCGACGACCCCTCCTCCCAAACCGCCATCCTCCACCTAGCTTGACCTGCATATAGCTGCTGGCGCATGAATAATTGGCTTGCCAACGTACCGAACAATTCGCAGAACGGCACGGTTTGCTTCCTGTCTAAATAATTTGTCAGCACAATACTATTGCCGTATACAATGGGCCGAATTCTTCGGAGCAGCCAAGTGAGCGAGAAACGGCTACCGTCCTACCCTGCACTTCTCCTTTCTCAGAACAAGCATCGTTTTTATTTCAGCACGATCCCTGTGGAAGATGTATTCCCGAACTGCTTTGTGGCGCGCCGTGAGGAGGACCCGCAGCAGGGCTTTCAGCGCGCCCTATCGGAGTCTCGAGCCAACGATATCAGCGAGTACTTGGCGGCAGGGAACGGATCAATTCCTTCGAACGTAGTTCTTTCCGCGCAGGCTGATGCAAAGCTGCAATACAACCCGAGATCAAAGACGATCTCATTCGCACGCGTTCCTCGCGCCTTTCTCGTCCTCGATGGACAACACCGTCTCTGGGGATACGCCAAATGCCGTGTAAAGCATCGTGTGCCAGTCGCAATCTACGAGGCTCTTTCCAGGGCTGAGGAAGCGAAACTGTTCATCGACATAAATACGAATCAACGCGGAGTTCCCGCTGCCTTGCTTCTTGACATTAAGCAACTTGCCGAGATTGAAACAGAAAAGGAATCCCTGCTGCGGGCATTTTTCGATAGGCTCCAGAATGACCCGCAGTCAGCCCTAAACGGGAAGCTAAGCCCGGCCAAATCCACACCGAATAGGATTTCCCGTGTAGCTTTTAACCGCTCAATAAATGCTGCGCTAAACAGCGAAGTAGTCCGCTCCTTGGGGACAGAGGATATCTACAGGTTGATCCGCAACTACGTCAACGCATTCGATGCGGAATTACCGGACAAGAAGACTCTTACGAAAGCAAACTATTTCGAAGCCGTTTTCGAAATGTTCGACGAAGTTGTGCGCGCCACGATGACATCACACAGCAACGTAAAGCAGTCATCGCTTCAAGATACGATTAGGGGAATCGTTCGGCTTGATTTTAGCGGCCGCGGGAAGCTCACAAAGAAAGGGTACACAGACCTCATGCAGGCGGCATTTCGAAAAGGAGTTGCCCTCTCGGCAGAAATGTTGTGATCATCCCAAAAGGAACAGCCTGGCAACATCTCCGAGCACTATGCTTCGACGCTTTGCCCGCGGGGGCGACCTCGCACTACACCCGGGCAGTTCCGCTTGACACCTGGCGGCACCAAGGTTCCTTCCACGTCCTCACCTGCACTAAAAAGTTCATTGTGATTGAATCTTCCGGAGTTGAGGCCGGGTCCGCACTACTTGCGGACTCAGAGTATTTGCTAGACCATGCCGCCGAACAGCACGCAACTGTTCGCAACTTCCTCACAAGACTGGATTGGCACAGCCCAGCATGGGCTGCCGTGACCGCTTATTATTGGTCTTTCTTCTCTGCTATGGCACTCACGAGGATGGTTGGCAACACGATCTGGTTTCTCGACCGTGCAGCACTCACAGAGTTTAGAAAACTAGCAGGAGAAACATACCAACCTGGCGCAGGGGCCTTAAATGTTATGGTCGGTAATTATCTAAGCGCCACAAATCGCGAAGTAGTCCTGAGGCCGTCCAAGGCCCAACTACACGAGGCCCTCTGGATCAGATTTCACGAACTCGCTGAGGAACTCCTCTCCCACAGCGACGCTAAAGCAAACTCACTTGAATACCGGATGTTGTGGTGCCTCGTCGAAGCACGGCGCCGGCTAGGCACTGCCTGGCCCAGCAAAGTCCGTAACCTCGTAAATTACAGACCTGGACGGGCGTATCGAGAAGTTACTCGCGGTACGGAGATCGATGCGGCCCCCTATGTGCGCCGCAAATCTCCCTTTACATCGGAGAAGCTTATTTCCAGCTTTGAGGATGAAGTCGTGAAGGTCAAGCTAGGCGCACAGCCAGCCGAATGTCTGCCACTGGCCTGCCGACTTTCGGTTCTCCTAGCCATCACCGTGGCCGAAATCGCCCGCGACCTCCACTTCGAGCTTATGGAACGAACATCGGCGGACAGGCGCTGGTGCGACCTACGACGCAGCTTCCTTCAAAGACATTGCCCCGGCGACAATCCGGGGATGGCCTGGCCAATAGGAGCAGAGATTTAAGTGACGGGTGGCCGACGCTTGAATCCGCGGGAAGTTTTTGGTTGGCCCGTCCTTGCGGGTTTTGCAAGGGCGGGCTGACCTACTTCACTGCCACCACGAGCAGTGTAGCGTCATCCCGAAAGTGAGCGCCACAGAACTCCGTCACCTGTGCGAGCAGTTGCTGATTCATCTTCACGGCCGAATTCGCAGCATGGGTTTCGGCGAACGCGGCGACTTTTTCCATTCCGAATTCCTCGCCTCCGGGCCCCTCGGCCTCGGTGATGCCGTCGGTAAATAGCAGCAGCCGGTCGCCCGAGCTCAGGTCCACGCTCGAGTCCTGATACGCCCAGGTGGGGAAAACGCCCAGCACAGCTCCGTTTTGGTCCAGCGTGCGCACTGCTCCCGACGAAACCAGGATGGGATACGGATGCCCGGCATTGCAGTAGCGAAAAGTGCGCGACGCGGCGTCCAACACGCCGCAAAAAAAGGTCACGAATTTGTCGGCCGCGATGCTTTCACACAGCATGCCGTTGATAATGCTGCATACCCGCGCGGGGCTATCCAGGTCCCGAACGGATGCCCGCAGGCTCGCCTGCACGTTGGCCATCAACAGGGCGGCGGGAACACCTTTGCCCGAAACGTCGGCGATGCAGATGGCCAGGCGATTTGGGCCGAGTTTCAACACATCGAAATAATCTCCACCGACCGCCCGCGCCGGCTTCCAGGCGCTGGCTACCTCGAATCCGGGAAGCTGTGGAATCTCCTTCGGCAGCAGCGACTCCTGAATCTCCCGCGCCCGCTGCAATTCTTCGTCCTGAATTTCCAATCGCGCCGCGCCGGCCTGGACCATGCGTTGCAGTTCGAAATTGCGACGCTCGAGTCGCGCGCGCGTCCGGCCGTAGAGAAAATTCATCACGCCGTAGACGACGGTGACCAGGAAGGGAAGCTTCCAGCCAGTGCGGAGCAAGTGGCTGAGCGACTGAGGGGTGGGCGGCGCGAGCAGCCAGACAACGACGCTCGATAGAATGTACACAGGGGGCGTGAGGAGGCAGAGCAGGATGAGGAAAATTAGCCAGTCGTACGGAGCGGGCTTTTCGTAGAGCGCGTGGAGCCATTGCATCGGCGGCGTCAAGAAATTCCCGAGGCACAAGGAATACAAGATGACAGTGAATGGATTTATGGGCTGACCGATGGCCCAGAAGACCGCGCCGATCACAAGAGCTATGGCCAGATAGATGCCCTGGTCGCGGAAGAAGATCGTCACCGATTTGGAATCGACCTTCATGATTGGCCGAATTGCCAGGGATTCACCACAGTTTTCCCGGAAACTCGAATAGGAACGGCGGACTCGCGCATCGTACGCTTGTGCTTCTCATTGCACAACGGATTTGCCCCCGCAGAAGCGAGCGCACATTCTCCCCTGCACGCCTCTCTCTCAGCCCTTACCTTTGTGCTCGTCCCGGGGAGATTCCGCTTTCCGCAACTCAACCTCAGCCTCCGACCTCCTGTTTTCCACAAATTTCCACAGCGATAATAGATCATTCACTGTCCCGCCAACTCCTTCCAATCCCTCAACTTACGCCACCCTCATTCGAGTCCGCCCTCGCCGTTCGAATGACAATACAGTAACTCCATGAATTTAGTTGACATATTGCCAATGGGATGCTATCATTCCCCATGTTTCTGCCGCCGAAGCCGCCTGATCCGTCCTCTCTATGCTTTAGCTCACCGCCTTCCTCAACCTCTTTAGCCTCCCTCTCTGCCAAACATTGGCCCACACAGGATTTGCCGCAACCCCAATCCCTTGATGTGTCTGCAGCCAAATCTCTGTATATCCCCGGGGTGACCTCTTCACGCAGCTCGTTTACCTTGCTGCTGGTGATTTCTCTTCGCCCGTCAAATCTGCTAACTCTTTTCTTTTCACACTATTGCGCACTCTTTTGCACTGCGCAAAATGCTATCTCCCATCTTTTCAATCGTTTCCGCACTCTTTCTGCAAAACACCCGGGGTGGCGGGGGGGCTACCGCAACTTCCAGCACTCTCTCGCAATCGCCCAATCCTCCTGCGCTGCGATTACCAGCACGCGAACTCTCGAATCTTTCACAGAAACATCGCGGTCTGCGCCGCTCGTCAGATTCTTTTCCAAATCGAGCCGCACTCCCAGAAATCCCAGTTCATCGCACGCCGCTGCCCGCACTTCCGCCGAATTCTCGCCAATCCCCGCCGTGAACACCAAAGCATCGATCCCGCCTAGCGCCGCCGCCATCGCCCCGATCCCGCCCCGCAGCCGGTGCACGAAAATTTCAAATGCCAGTTTCGCCCGCGCGTTTCCTTGCTTCATCGCCACAACAATTTCGCGCATGTCGCTCGATACTCCGGAAATTCCCAGCAATCCCGATTTCGCGTTCAACAAATCATCCAGCGTCTTCCCATCCAGTCCATCCTGCCGCATCAAGTACGTCAGAATGCCCGGATCAACCGATCCCGACCGCGTCCCCATCATCAGTCCGTCCAGCGGCGTGAATCCCATCGTCGTATCCAGGCTCACTCCGCCGCGAATCGCCGCCAGCGAACATCCATTGCCCAGATGGCACGTCACCAGTTTCAGCTCCGCGAGATTTCGCCTCAGCAACTGCGCCGCGCGCCCCGCACAATATTGGTGATTGATTCCGTGGAATCCGAATTTGCGAATCCCCCGCTCCAGCCATTCGTAAGGTCCCGGATAAACTGCCGCTGCATCCGGCAACGTCGCATGGAATCCCGTGTCAAACACGGCCACTTGTGGCACAGCCCCGCACAATTTCTCAATCTGCGCGATGCCTTCCAACTCTGCTCGATTGTGCAGCGGCGCAAACACTGCCATCTTTTCGATCGCCGCCGTAACTTCCGGCGTAATTCGCGCCGGCTTGGTGAACTTGCGCCCTCCGTTCACCACCCGATGTCCTACAACATCGATCTCCGAAAGTTGCGCAAGCACTCGAGTCTCACCGGAGACGAGTGCCTGCAACAAATGCGCGATGGCTTCAGACCTCTTCGCAGGATTCAACCGCTCGTCGCGCTTTTTTCCCGTGTTGGTGCGCACTTCGAGCGAAGTGCCTTCATCGAGCCATTCGATTTTGGCTTCCCAGAGCGGAGTTGGCGGCGAATCGGGAAGCGCAGCGCCGAGTTCAAAGAGGCGCGATTTCTGGCTGCTCGAGCCGGAATTCAGGACGAGAACCTTCATTCAGTGCGGCCATTTCCAGTCGCGGATTTCGGGCATGTCTTCGCCGTGCGCGTGGATGTAAAACTTGTGGTCGACGAGTTTGTTGCGCAGCATTTGTTTGAAATGGCCATTGACCGGGCGAAGGCGCTCGATGCGATCGACGGCGTCGCCGGCAAGATGAAAGCGATCGAGATCGTTGAGGACGGTCATGTCGAAGGGAGTGGTGGTAGTGCCTTCCTCTTTGTAGCCGCGAACGTGGAGATTGTGATGATTGTGGCGGCGATAGGTGAGGCGATGAATCAGCCAGGGGTAGCCGTGATAGGCAAAGATGATGGGCTTGTCGGTGGTGAAGATGGAATCGAAATCGGCGTCGGAAAGGCCGTGAGGGTGTTCGGAGTGCGGCTGAATGGTCATGAGGTCTACGACATTGACGACGCGGATTTTGAGGCCGGGAAAATTCTGTCGGAGCAAGTCGACGGCGGCCAGGGTTTCAAGTGTGGGGATGTCTCCCGCGCAGGCCATAACGACGTCCGGCTCGGTGCCGTTATCATTCGAGGCCCATTCCCAAATTCCCAGCCCCGCAGTGCAATGCTCGATAGCGGATTTCATGTCCAGCCACTGGAGAGCAGGCTGCTTGCCGGCGACGATGACATTGACGTAATTGCGGCTACGGAGGCAGTGATCGGCGACGGAGAGAAGCGTGTTGGCATCGGGGGGCAAGTAGACGCGCACAATGTCGGCTTTTTTGTTCATGACGTGGTCGATGAAGCCGGGATCCTGATGCGTGAAGCCATTGTGATCCTGGCGCCAGACGTGGGAGGTCAGAAGATAGTTGAGCGAGGCGATGGGGCGGCGCCAGGGAATGCCACGAGTGACCTTTAGCCATTTGGCATGCTGATTGAACATGGAATCGACGATGTGAATGAACGCTTCGTAGCAGGAAAAAAAGCCGTGGCGGCCGGTGAGCAGATAGCCTTCGAGCCAGCCCTGGCACATGTGCTCGCTGAGGACTTCTAGGACGCGGCCATTGGGAGAGAGGAATTCGTCGGTCGGGAGCGTCGGCTCCATAAAAAGTTTGTCGGTCACTTCGTAGAGCGCTTCGAGGCGGTTGGAGGCGGTTTCGTCCGGGCCGAAGACACGGAAGTTTTGCGCGTCCATGTTGAGTTTCATGATGTCGCGGAGAAAATGCCCTAGAATGCGCGTTGCTTCGGCGTTTTCGGTTCCGGGTCTGGTCACGTTGAAGGCGTAGTCGCGGAAATCCGGCATGGCCAGCTCGCGGAGAAGAAGGCCACCGTTCGCGTGCGGATTGGCGCCCATGCGGCGATTACCAGAGGGAGCAAGTTCGGCAAGTTCGGCGACGAGCTTGCCGCTCTCGTCGAAAAGTTCTTCTGGTTTGTAACTTTTCATCCAAGCTTCGAGTTGCGCGAGGTGCTCGGGATGTTTATCAAAGTCGCCGATCGGGACCTGATGCGCGCGCCAGGTGCCTTCGACGGGTTTGCCATCGACGACTTTGGGGCCGGTCCAGCCTTTTGGAGTGCGGAGAACGATCATCGGCCACGAGGGCAGCGTGGCGTCGTGTTTGCCGCGCGCATGATTCTGGATGGAATGAATTTCCTCGAGTACGGTGCTCATGGTGTGGGCCATAAGCTGATGCATCGCTTGCGGATCGTGACCCTCGACGAAATAGGCTTTGTAGCCGTAGCCGGAAAAGAGTTGAGTGAGCTGTTCGCTGGTCATGCGGCCAAGCACGGTCGGATTCGCGATCTTGTAACCGTTCAGATGGAGGATTGGAAGCACAGCGCCATCGCGGGCGGGATTGAGGAATTTGTTGCAGTGCCAACTGGCTGCGAGCGGCCCCGTTTCGGCCTCGCCGTCGCCGACGACGCAGCAAACGAGCATATCCGGATTATCAAACGCTGCGCCGTAAGCATGGGCGAGCGAGTAGCCGAGCTCGCCGCCTTCGTGAATGGAGCCAGGGGTTTCCGGCGCGACGTGGCTCGGAATTCCACCGGGAAAGGAGAATTGCTTGAACAGTCTCCGGATGCCGTCCTCGGTTTGAGGAACATGCGGATAGAACTCGCTGTAGGTTCCTTCCAGGTAAGTATTCGCCACGAGAGCCGGACCGCCGTGTCCCGGGCCGGAAACATAAATGACGTTCAAATCGTGCTTCTTGATAAGGCGATTCAAGTGGGCGTAGATGAAATTCTGGCCGGGCGTGGTGCCCCAATGCCCGAGAAGACGCGGTTTGATGTGGCTGAGGTGCAAGGGTTCGCGCAGGAGCGGATTCGCGAACAGGTAGATCTGCCCGACAGAGAGATAGTTCGCGGCGCGCCAGTAGGCATGGACTTTGCGCAACTCTTCTGGAGATAGGGGCTGAGGCAGGGCAGCTTGAGCGGATCCTGTGCCAGAAGTGGGAGGCATGAGGTTCACTCCTTCGATTAGATTCTAGCTCCAATGACTCGATTGGAAGCGTGTCCCTGGTATTGGAGCGTGTGAAGCTGGAAATGGATACTCAATCATTAGTTTTATTCATGGAGGGGCGGCTATTCGCCTGCCGAGGAATAACTCCGCTTGAAGAAGCAGCCTGCTATTCGAGGAGGCGGGGTCATTTGGCCTCTCGCCAGCATTGACTTGCGAACCTGGGCTTGCTGTGATTCCCGTCACGCGCGAAGGTGTTGTATTGCACAGATATTTTCTGTTCTTGACATCAATATGGCGCTTTATGAATTATACCGCTGCAGTTACCTCAATGCGACGATACCGCACAGGGGCGGATGGTACAGGAGTCCCGGCGGAGACTGCCAGTTTGACGAACCCCGATTCCAGTTTGGTCCAGCCTGATTTCCACAGTATCAAATCGGTGTCTGGCGTAAATTTGTGTTTTGAGACAATGGGCCATTCTCCGTTGGAAGGGACGCTATGAGCGTTATCTTCAGCAGGAATGCGGCGATGTGATGGGTGTCACAGACTTGGAATGGGGCGTGCTGTAATTTTGAAAAACCTCGATTTCCAGCGGGTGGGTGAGTGAGTGGAGGGGTGAAGATGGGTCTTCAGACGCAGAAGCCAAGAATAGCGCTATTGCTCAGCCTACCACTGCTTCTCGTGGCGGCCACGCTGTCCTGGGGCGGGCAGTCCAAGCCAGAGAAGGCAAAAGACGATTCAAAACAGTCCGTCTATGTCCGGCCGACGGACCCATCGCTCTATGTCGGCTCCGAGACATGCAAGACCTGCCACGCGGACATGCCGACCAAGGACTTCTTTAAGAATTATGAGGATTCTCCACATTATGTAACCACTCTGGACACGAAAAAGGGACCGGAATGGCACGGCTGCGAGGCCTGTCACGGACCCGGGAAGGCGCACGTCGATGGCGGCGGTGACAAGACCAAGATATTCACTTTCAAGAACGCCTCGGCGCAGGAGACCAGCGCGAGATGTCTCGGCTGCCACCAATATGGAGAGGAACACGGCAATTTTGCGCGGTCTATCCACTTGCAGAACGGGGTGGGCTGCATCAACTGCCACGATCCCCATCATGCGAAGGAGAGCCAGAAGCTGTTGAAAGTAAGCCAGCCAACGCTTTGCTACGGCTGCCATCTGGACAAAAAGCAGGATTTCAATCGGCCCTTTCATCACAAAGTGAACGAGGGGCTGGTGAAGTGCACGGATTGCCACAATCCACATGGCGGATTCCAGGCGCACCAGTTGCGGGCGACGGGATCGCAAGATTTGGTTTGCTTTACGTGCCACACGGATAAAGCCGGTCCCTTTGTGTACGAACACGAAGCGGTGAAGATCGAAGGCTGCACCGCGTGCCACATGCCACACGGGTCTTCCAACCCGCGTTTGCTCAAGCGCGCCCAAGTGAACCTGTTGTGCCTCGAATGCCACGCATTCTCGGCGGACGCCGGCGCGCCAGCCACTCCCACTTTCCACAACCAGGCGCAGAAATATCAAGCCTGCACCATGTGCCACACAGCGATTCATGGTTCAAACAGCAATCAATTTTTCTTTACTCCGTAAGGGAGAGACGCCATGCAGGGAGCCTATCAGGCAGGAAGATACGGAATGAGACACCCGCTGACATGCCTTGGCTTATTGTTGGTCGGCGCAATGCTGCTTTGCGGAGCATCACCCGCTTTGGCACAGGACGACGAAGAGCAAAAGGGCATCGATCAAGGGAATTACAATGTTAAACAGTCGATCGAGTTCGGCGGCCGCTTCACGAGCATCTCCGGCGATACTGCAGCCTATGATACGTTCGTGAATCTGCAGCAAGGGGCGCGGCTATTAGGATTCACTACGGAGATGAAATCCCTGGATCATCATGGGACGCTCTTCGACAGGTTTTACTTCAGCAACTTTGGATATGGAGGCGATCCCGAGCAAGTCTCGCAGCTGCGGATAGCCAAGAACAAGTGGTACAAGTTTGATGCGCTGTTTCGCAAGGACGAGAACTTCTGGGATTACTCCCTGCTTGCAAATCCTCTCAACCCAACAACTCCGTTTGCGAACGGGCCAGCAGGGTTTGGGGGAACGGTATGCACCGCATGCGTGCTGAACTTCTCGCCGCACAATATGAACACGCGGCGAAAGATGGGGAATTACAACCTGATCATACGTCCCGAGTCGCCGGTGCGATTTCGTCTGGGGTATTCGAGCAACGCGAACGACGGCCCGGCCTTTACGACCATTCACCAGGGCACGGAGCAGTTTCTCCTGCAGAATGTGTCCACCAATGTTAATACCTACCGGATGGGGATAGACATCAAGCTGTTGCCGCGAACCAATATCAGCTACGACCAGGTGTGGACCTACTTCAAAAACGACACTGGAATCGGGGATTATGCGCAGCCCTTCCAGGTGAGTCCCACGCGGAACGTGGACCTGGGTGTATCTTTCAACGCAGGAGCGAGCCAGCCGTGCGGAGGGACGTTTCTTGCTTCGGGCTTTGTGAATCCGACGTGCAGCGCGTACATGAATGGATACCTGGATCATGGACGGATGCGCACGAATACCCCTACCGAACAACTTACGGTGCAATCGAATTACTGGCAGAACTGGGATCTGAATGCGCGAGTGAGCTATTCGAGCGGAGATATGAATGTCTATGACTACAACCAGACGATCGAGGGACGGGAATCGCGCACGAATTTGAGCAACCAGTACAATACCGGGCCGGTATTCGGGCGGCGGGTTGCGGCCGTGGCTGATTTGGGCGCGACCTGGCACATCACCGACAAACTGAGCTTCAATGAAACGTTCCACTATTCGAACTGGCATGATCCAGCGGAGTTCGATCTTTCGAGCTGCTCGTTCTTTAGTCCCAACCTGAACACTGGCGCGAACTTCTTCACGCCGGGTGCCTCGGTGCCGCTCACCTGCATTCCGCCACTGGGCGCTGTGGCCGGAACCGTTGCTCACACCACGAGCTCGTCCGCAGACCTCTCCAACGTCCTCGATAGCAACTTCCTGAAACAAGAGGAGAAGACGAGTCTGACGGAATTCGACTATCGCTTCTCCCGAAAGTTTGGGGCGCGCATCGGATTCCGCTATCGAAACAGGTATATCTCGGACAATTTCTTCGAAGCGTTGAACCAAATATTTTATCCTGGGCCAACCGCCGCTACCGCTGCGCGCGGGGCATGTGCCGTCGGCACGGGACTGCCGGTAACGCAGGCGAACCTTCCAGCGGGCTGCACGTTGAACGCAGACAATTCCATTACGCTGGTTTCGAATACGGGATTCGCTCCCGCAGGCGCAGCGGTGCCGCCTATCAACGAGTATTCCGGCTTGTTCGGACTCTGGGCGCGGCCGAATCAAAAGTGGGATATCCGCTTTGACACCGAACTTTTCAGCGCAGATGGCACGTTTACCCGCATTAGCCCGAAGGAGTCGCAGCAATACCGGCTACGGACCAGATACGACGTGACCAGTTGGCTGAACCTGAGCGGAAACATTTTGATCTGGGAAGGACGCAACAATCAGTTTCAGCAGGCCGATTTGCAGCATAACCGAGCCTATGGCGTCTCCGCGATGCTCCAGCCAAACGCTAATTTCGGCATGGAAATCGGATATGACTACAACGACGTGTTTTCCCAGATTTTTGTCTGTTACGTTAGCGGCCAAGCCGCTCCGGGGAGCCTGGCCTGCCCCAATGTGGCGGGACTTATCCAGCAGCTTTCGACGTACACAAACAAATCCAGTTATGGATTTTTCGATATCTCATATAAGCCGGTTCATCGGTTCACCGCGCATTTGGGCGCCAATCTTACGGGTACGAGCGGTTCCCAGCTACGCCTCGATCCTCTGGCTCTCATACCCAACCAAGTGGAAGGACCGTTGAATTCCAAATGGCTGCATCCTTACGGCGGGTTCGAGTACAAGTTCACGAAGGAGTGGACGGGCAAAGCCATGTGGGATTATTACGGCTACCACGAAGACCCGACATTCGGTACCGGTGGGGCCGCGGCGCAAGACTTTTATGCGCCGAGGAATTTCCGCGGGAACCTTTACACACTTTCCGTGCGGTACGCATTCTGACCGCGGGATTGGACGCTTTCGGGCTGAGACGATCAGAATTCCAGAATGATGGAGGAGCGGGTGGACACACAAATCTTTCGCAATTGGCTGCTGCCGGGCATTGCTGTAGTCGGACTTGTCCTTTTCAGCGGCCAAGCCGTGTCGGCCCAAGAGACGGGCGAATCTCTGTTTAAATCCAAGTGCGCGATGTGTCACGGAGCCGACGCCAAGGGCGAGACGCCAATGGGGAAGGCTCTCAAAATTCCCGACCTGCATTCCGAGGCCGTTCAAAAACTGGGCGAAGCGGGGCTTCAACAAGTCATTACAAAAGGCAAGAACAAGATGCCAGCCTACGAAGACAAGCTGAGCAAAGAACAGATCGAAAAACTGGCCGATTTCGTGCGGGAGCTGGCTAAGAAACACTAGTGCAGTTGGGAAGTGCGCCACTTTCGGCGGCACGGTTCCAAAAAATCTTATGGCTACCGCGGACTCTCCACAGATTCGTTCTGGAAGGCGCCGTCTCGTTGAGATATTGCTCGGAGGAGGAGTGTTTGCTTCGGTCGTATCCTTTCTCTATCCCGTGCTGAAATATCTGGTGCCGCCGGCCGTTCCGAATCTCGGTCAAGACGAGGTTGTCGCCGCGAAGGTCGGAGACCTCAAGCCGAATGGTTACAAAATCTTCCGGTTCGGCAGCAGACCCGCTTTATTGCTCCTAACGGCGGAAGGTAATTACCATGCCGTGTCCGCCGTTTGCACGCATCTCGGCTGCACAGTCCAATACCGAAGCGACATGCACGAAATTTGGTGCGCTTGCCACAACGGGACGTATGGCCTCGACGGACGAAACGTCTCCGGCCCCCCGCCACGGCCTTTGGAGAGTTTTCTGGTGAACATTCGCGGCGATGAAATCGTCGTCAGCCGCAAACAGGGTGCTTGAAGTGCAACTGATCAAGCATATCCGCGACTGGATCGATGAGCGCTTCGATTGGGCAAAACTGACCGAGCCGCTGCGGCACAAGACGGTCCCGATTCATAAACTCTCTTATTGGTATTTCCTGGGCGGGATTACGCTATTTCTCTTAGGGATCCAGGTGTGCACCGGCATCTTGCTGCTTTTGTATTACCGGCCGAGCGCGAACGAAGCGTTCGAGAGCGTGCAGTACATCATGACGCGGGTGCAATTTGGATGGCTCATAAGATCCATCCACTCGTGGGCCGCAAATCTGATGATTTTTACCGCTTTCATGCATATGTTCAGCGTCCTTTTCCTGCGCGCCTACCGGAAGCCGCGGGAGTTGACGTGGGTCAGCGGCATGATCCTGCTCTTTCTGGTTTTGGGATTTGGCTTCAGCGGCTATTTGCTGCCTTGGAATACGCTGGCCTTTTTTGCGACCAAAGTGGGAACACAAATCACGGGGCAGGTGCCGATCGTGGGCCATGCGCTGATGGTGTTAATGCGGGGCGGCGAAGAGGTGACGGGCGCGACGCTGACGCGCTTCTTCGGTGTCCACGTTGCAATTTTGCCAGGATTGACAGCATTTCTGATTCTGATTCATCTGGCGCTTGTTCAGCGGTTTGGCATGAGCGTGCCGCCGAGCGTCGAATCGAGCTGGAAGTCAAATCCCTCCGTCGTGCGAGAGATGAAGTTTTTGCCCAATTTTGTGCTCCGGGAGGCTATGGCATGGTACGTCGGGTTGGGCGTCCTGGCGTCGCTGGCGGCCTTGTTGCCGTGGGGGCTGGGAACGAAGGCGGACCCGTTCGGTGCTGCGCCCGCGGGGATCCGTCCGGAATGGTATTTTATGTTCATGTTCCAGACACTGAAATTCATTCCGTCGAAAATCATGCACATAGATGGTGAGCTTCTCGGGATTGGCGCGTTTGGACTCGCAGGCGCCATCTGGGTATTGCTGCCATTTCTCGAGGGGCGGGCGAAGCGTGGCTGGATGCTGGTCAGGGGAGCGGGAGTGTTTGCCCTCTGTTATATCGTGGCGATGACCATTTATGCGTACATTGCGAAATAGCGGAGTGTGGCGAGTCGTGTTGCTGAGCGCGGCGCTGTGTGCGTTTGCGGCGGGAAGCCGCGCGCAAGCCGCCAATACGTGCCTGGATTGCCACAGCGTCCTCGATCCGCCGCTGCAAGTTACCGAAGCGCAATTCTCTCAAGACATTCACGCGCAAAAAGGATTGACTTGCGCGAGCTGCCACGGTGGCGACACGACGAAGGCGGACATGGACGCCATGAGCAAAGGGGCAGGATTCCGTGGAAAGATCGAACGCAGCCAAATTCCCGCGCTGTGCGGGCGCTGCCACTCCGATGCGAATCTCATGAAGCAGTACAACCCCGGTTTGCGCACGGACCAGTTGAGCCAGTATCAGACGAGCGTTCACGGGAGGCTGCTGGCCAGAGGCGATACAAAGGTGGCTGTTTGCATCGATTGCCACGGTGTGCATAATCTGCGTCCACCCAGTGACTCGCTCTCAAAGGTCTACCCGCTCAACATCGCGCAAACTTGCGCGCATTGCCATGCAGACACCGCATACATGAAGCCCTACGGCATTCCCACGGACCAATATGCGAACTACCGCACGAGCGTGCACTACCAGGCCATGACGGTTCGCGGCGATTTGAGCGCCCCTACGTGCACCACTTGCCATGGTAACCACGGCGCAGCACCTCCGGGCGTGGATTCGGTCAGGAATGTATGTGCTAATTGCCATGTTTTCCAGGCGCAGATGTACGATAAGAGCCCGCACAAAGCAGTGTTCCAAAACGCCGGGCTTCCGGGATGCGTAGTTTGTCATAGCAATCACGGCATCATCCATCCGACGGACGCGAAGCTTGGCACCGGGCCTCAGGGAGTGTGCATGCAGTGCCATACCCCTGGCGATGATTGTGACCGAGCCCGGGCGAGCATGCTCGCACAGCTGACCGAGCTGGACGATTCAATAAAATCCGCAGATCGACTATTGAATGTGGCGGAGTCTTCGGGGATGGAAGTCAGCGAGGCGCGCTTGCAGCAGGATCAGGCACGCGACTCCCTGACCAAGGCCCGCGTCACCATCCACAGCTTTCAACCAAAGCTGGTGGACCAGGATATTCAAGCTGGATTAAAGATTTCGGCTAAAGATCTGCAGGCGGGGAAGGATGCGCTGTCCGAAAGGGATTACCGGAGAAAAGGGCTCGGCGTGGCGGTAATTCTCATATTGATTACGCTTATGGGATTGTTTCTGTATATCCGCCAGATCGAAAGCGGGGCATAAAGGCTGAGCGTACTATTTCTGGCGCTGGCGCCAGGATTCGAATGGATATAGAGTTTTAAGTGAAATTGCTCCGGAGCGTTGAAATCTAATTCGCGCACAGTGCGCAATGGGAGGAAGAGATGAAAATCACCTTAAGCTGGATTGCGGCGGTCACGACTGGCGTGGTCCTGGCTGGAGCGGCTGTCTTGAGCGCGCCGGCCCGCGCGGACAACGCAGGGGAAGCGACTTACAAGGCGAGATGTGCCACGTGTCACGGCCCGGATGGCAAGGGGCAAACTCCCGCGGGAAAAGCGATGAAGGCTGGGGATTTCGCAGACGAAGCGGTTCAGAAGGCTAGCGACTCGGATTTGAGCGATGCCATTGCGAAGGGGAAGGGGAAAATGCCGGCTTTCAAGACCCTTAGCGCAGAGCAGGTGAAGGATCTGGTGGCATATATCCGGGTGCTTGGGAAGAAAAAGTAAGCTGATTGGGCTGTGAAACGAAGGTACTCCCGCCGGAGAGCATGCGCGCAAGGGTGGCGCTGATTGAGCTTCGCGAGAGACGACGAACAGGAGTAAGCCATGAAATGGACGGCGAGGTGTCTAAGATTCGCGGTAGTCGTGACGGTTGCTGCAGGCGGGATTTATTTGTTGAATTCGCCGGCAAAGGCGGAGGGCGCTGGCGAAAAAATATATAAGGAAAAATGCGCAAGTTGCCACGGGCATGATGGCAAAGGTGAAACTCCTGCTGGAAAGGCCACCAAGGCGCGCGATTTCTGTTCTGACGAGGTCCAGAAGGAAACGGACGAAGAATGGACGGCGGCAGTCGTGAAGGGCAAGAACAGGATGCCGAGCTACGAAAAAAAGCTTACGGAAGCTGAGGTAAAAGAGGTCGTAGCTTATATCCACAGCCTATGCAAGAAGTAGGGGTTGGGAAAGGGAGTCCGCGCAAGACTATTTCTTGCGGCGAAAGCTCGGAGGAACCGCGTACGGAGGAAGGCGCCATCTTCTGAGTCGGATTCTGAGTCAGAATAGCCAAGCAAATGAGACAACCGAGGGCCAATCGCTATGAAACTTCGTGAAACGACTCGAAGCTGGCTCCGTCTCGTCTATTTCCTTGGGGAGAACCCCGTATCACTCGTGGGCGCAGTTCTTACGACCAGCGGAGCGCTCACTCTCATTGCTTTTTGGATCTATGACTTTGTCCTGCCCGGGCCACCCCATCCTTACATCGGCATTCTGCTTTTCCTGATCCTTCCAGGCTTTTTTGTCATCGGCCTGCTTCTGATCCCCATTGGGATTTTGTTTCGCAGACACAAGCTGATAGCCAAGGGAGAATTGCTTGAAGCTTATCCCGCCATTGATTTTATGCGGCCTACGGCACGGCGCGGTTTTTTAGCCGTCGGGATAGCAACGTTGCTGAACCTGCTGATTTTTGGAACGGCTTCCTATCGCGGTGTGGCGTACATGGATTCCACGCAGTTTTGCGGGCAGACGTGCCACACCGTTATGCAACCTGAGTTTACCGCGTATCAAGGTTCGCCCCATTCGCGCGTGAACTGCGTTGAATGCCACATCGGTCCAGGCGCGGGTTGGTTCGTGCGCTCAAAGCTTTCTGGATTGCGCCAGGTTTTCGCCGTGACGTTCCATACTTACTCACGACCGATTCCCGCACCTGTCAAATATCTGCGGCCGGCGCGCGAAACATGTGAACAATGCCATTGGCCACAGCGAACGACCGGGGACAAATTCCTGGTAAAAACAACCTATAAAGAGGACGAAAAAAATACTCCGCTGACCACGGTCTTGTTGCTAAAGGTGGGCGGCCGGACCTGGCAAGGTTCCGTCGGAATTCACGGCCGTCATTTGGATAACGGCTCGCGCATTAGTTATATTTCGATTGACGCGGAGCGGCAGGTCATCCCAGTTGTGTATTACACCGATGACAAAGGCAAAGTAATCGAGTTCATTTCCAGCGACATTCAAGCCACTAAACAACAGCTCGCTGCCGGCGAACATCGGTCCATGGATTGCATCGATTGCCACAACCGGCCGACGCACGCATTTGAATTGCCGGAGAACGCCCTGAACAAGGAAATGGCGGCGGGCTATGTCAGCCCCGAGTTGCCCTTTATTCGAAAGAAAGGGCTGGAGGTGTTGAAAGCCGATTACCCGGATCGGGACACCGCGCACCGGCGGATCGTGGAAGACTTAAATGCTTTCTACCGATCGAACTATCCGGACGTCTACAATTCGCGGCGCTCACTGGTTGAACAATCAGCGGAAGGTGTCGCGCGCATCTATTTGCGAAATATCTTCCCTGCGATGAACGTGACCTGGGGAGCGCACCCGAACAATATTGGACACAGTGACTCGGCGGGATGTTTTCGCTGTCACGACGGAAGCCACACCAGCTCGGACGGACAAACGATCACGAATGACTGCACAGCCTGCCACAATTTGCTGGCGGTGGAGGAGCAGAATCCAAAAGTTCTCGCCGATCTCGGCTTAAAATGAGCGGCGGAATGGACACGAGAAGTTGCAGGCGGTTCTGATTGCTACCAGGCTTCTGAGCGGAAATGCATTGAGTTCGACATATCCAAACCAGCTAGTTCGATACGCAGCGCTTTCAGGAATGATCGGACTTTTCGCTTCCCTGATTCCCTTATCTTGTGCCCGAGGACAAACCAGCCAGGCTCAGACGCAGAAGCAAGACGAGGCATGTCTTGCTTGTCACGGACAAGCGGGGATGAAGTCCGAAAAGGGGGCAGACATTTCCATTAACGCGGCGAGGCACGCAGCCAGCGTACATGGGATTCTCGGCTGTACGGACTGCCATACAACCATTAAGGACTTTCCACATCCGGCGAAAATCCAGAAGGTGCAGTGCGCAACCTGCCATGCAGATGAGGCGGCCGCCATCCCAAAAAGCATTCACTCGGTGTTGGGGAGTGACACATGTTCTTCCTGTCATGGCAACGTTCACGAAATCGGGGAGCCGTCGAAAACGCATCCGGCAAAATGCGCCGAATGCCATGCCGACGTCGTGAAAGCGCTCGCCCAAAGCGTTCACGGGCAGGCTGCCAAATCGGGCGACAAGGATGCCCCGTCGTGTGAATCGTGCCACGGCCCCGTGCACAACATTCTCCCTTCGACCGACGGGGCGTCCACCACGGCGAAACGAAACCAGCCTGCTACCTGCGCCAGATGCCACGCAGACCAGGGGTTCCTCGCCCGGCACCGAATTACCATCGTGCATCCCGTCGAGCAGTACCTGCAAAGCGTACACGGGAGAGCGGTTCTGCAAGGCAAGGATGCTGCGGTCTGCTCGGACTGTCACGGCGCTCATAAAATTCTCCCGGCCCGTGATCCAGCATCCAGCGTTAGCCACTGGAATGTTGCCAGCACTTGCGGGAAGTGCCACACCGAAATTGCGAAGGTCTTCCTTGAGAGTGTGCACGGCCAGGCTATCCAGTCTGGTGTTTCGGATGCGCCGAACTGCACAGATTGCCATGGCGAGCATTACATTTTGGAGCCGTCTAATCCCGCCTCTCCCGTAAATGCGTCTCGCGTGTCGATAGAGACATGCGGGCGGTGCCACGGAGATGCGCGATTGGCGCGGAGATATGACCTGCCGGCGGATCGCCTGCCATCGTATGCCGAAAGCTTCCACGGATTGGCAAGACGAGAGGGCTCGATAACAGCAGCGAACTGTGCATCTTGTCACGGGGTCCACAATATTTTTCGTTCAAGCGATCCCCGTTCCACGGTGAATCCGGCAAACCTGGCGAAAACCTGCGGCCAATGCCACAACGGAGCTGGCGAAAACTTTGCGATCGGGCCGGTGCACGTCCGGATTTCCACGGGACCCGCCCACCCCGTCGTGGAGTGGATCCGCCGGATTTACCTTGTGCTGATCCCCCTGACGCTGGGCTTCATGGTTTTGCACAATTTTCTGGATTGGCTTGCGAAACTAATCCGGCCACGGCCCCGCCGCGAAAGCGCCGAATATGTTGTGCGGATGAATTTGTGGTTTCGGATTGCGCATTGGGGCGTAATGTTCAGCTTCCCCACGCTGGTGTTCACAGGATTTGCGCTTAAGTACCCGGACAGTTGGTGGTCGCAGCCATTTGTGCTCTGGGGAAGGCACGACTTGCTGCGCGGCGACTTGCATCGTGCCGCGGCCGTGGTCCTTCTCGCTTCGACCATATATCACTTCATCCATTTGACGGTGAACAAGCGCGACCGTGCGTTTCTCCGGGCCATGCTGCCCAATTGGAGAGATCCCAAGGACTTGATGAACGCCATGCTGTTTAGTCTAGGACGCAGAAAAGAACCGCCTCAATTTGAGAAGTTCAATTACGCCGAGAAAATGGAGTATTGGGCGTTCCTTTGGGGCACGGGAATTATGGCGCTATCTGGTTTCCTGCTCTGGTTCAATAACTTCACGCTAAGACATTTCCCCAAATGGATGACGGATGCCGCAACAGCGGTTCATTGGTATGAGGCGCTGCTTGCGACTGGTTCAATTCTGCTTTGGCACTTTTATATGGTCATTTTCGATCCGCTCGTCTACCCGATGGACCTGGCTTGGCTAAACGGAAAAGTCCCCGCAAGCCACTATGAGCATTCGCGACCGGGGTACCTTGAATTACTGCGGCGTGATGAGATTCCGGGGTCCGCCGACTCAGCGAGTTCTCGGGAGCAATCGGACAAAATCGAGAAGGACAAAGATGACAATAGGAAGTAGGGCGGTGACCGCGGATTTCAATCGGTTTTTCGCCCGACTTTCGTTCAGAGCCTCAGTTCTGGAGAGCGAGTTCCCACTCTTGGATAAACCAGGCCGGATGCTCTTGAACTGCAGCCCGACGATTTAGGACAGCGTGCTTTGCAGCACTTCACGCAATAGTTCCTGTTTCGCTTGGCTTAATTTGATTCCGCGCTCGGTCAGATAGAAGACGTCGATGGCTTTTTGGCCTTCGGTGTCGATCAGCGCCACATCTATGTTGCAGCCTAGTCGGGCTAACGCGGAGCCGACGTCATACAACAATCCCGGACGGTCCTGCGCCATGATTTCGAGCAGCGTGCTTTGGGCCGATGAGGAATCGTCGTAGTTGATGCGCGTCTCGACGGCCACTTTTGGGGGTCGGGCTTTGCTGGCGCTTTCACGGCCTTTGAGAAGCGGCTCAAGCGGGGTTCTTCCGCTTACCGTGTCCGCCAGGCTCTTCTGGAGGCGGGCGATCTCGGTGGGATTCAACTCGAGTGTGTGGTGCAGGTCGACAAATTGAAAGGTGTCCAGCACCACGCCTGCGGCGTTGGCGAATGCGTCGGCCTTGACGATATTCATCCCCCAGCCGGCGAGGACGCCCGCGATGGTGGCGAAAAGAGCCGGGCGGTCGGCAGTCAACAAAGTCAGTGAAAAGGAATGATGCCTGGCCTTTAGTTCGGTCTGCACAGGCTCGGCGCCCAATTTTCTGTACAGGAGGAAGTGGGCAGCAATCTCCCCGGCGGAGTGCACCGAGCGATAGCGGCGCGGAAAACCTTCGAGGAAACGCTCAATCTCCGCTTTATTTGCGCCCCCCGCCTGGCTGCTTACCTGCTCGAGCAAAGGAACTTCGTCGGAAGCGTGCAGGCGGTCGCGATCGAGTGTGCGGCTGAAATGGTTGGAGGTAGCAACGAAAAGTTGCCAGAGCATTTCGGCTTTCCAGGGCGTCAAGGCCTCCGGGTTAACGGCGTGGATGTCGGCGTAGGTCATCAGGCAAAGGCGCTGGAGCCGCTCTTGGGTCGTCACGGTATCGGAAAATACGGAAACGGTGGCGGGATCGAAAATGTCTCGGCGTTGCACCGTGGCGGACATATCCAGATGATGCTCGATGAGGAAGCGGACTTCGGCGGTTTCGTACTCGGAGAGCTTAAGGCGGTTCGCGGCGCTCTCGAGCGCTTCAAGGCTGCCGGTAATATGATTTTCGACCGGCATACCTTTGCCGACATCGTGCAGAAGCAATGCCAGAATCAGCAAGTCGCGCCGCTCGACCGTCCTCCAGAGTTGGCGGAAATGAGCAGCGCGTTCATCAGGCGGATCAGCAAGTTCCTGGAGATGTTCGATGGTGCGGAGGGAGTGCTCGTCGACGGTATAGCGGTGATAGAAATCCCGGACGACCAGAGAATCGATGGCTTTGAATTCCGGCAAAACTTCCATTAAAAGGGAGAGGCGCTGCATGGGCCGGAGCGCCATACTGGGATAATCCGAACTTAGAATTTCCCGGAGCGTGGACCAATCAATTTCCGTGTTTTTCTGCGGAAGCTCGGGATGCTTCAGGATGTAATAGATGGCGCGTTCGGCTTCGCGACTGAGCGGCACGCCGGTTCTGGCAGCTTCCGTGAATAGTGCAAAGGTCACCTGGCGGTCGGAGAGTGCCGGCTCGTCGAGCACTTCCAGCAAACCGTCGCGAACGGCGAATGGCTTGCTCTTCCCAATTTCAGAGCGGGAGCCACGCGCCGCGTTGAACAATCGTTCGCGGAGTGAAAGTTGTGCGGCGGGCTTTTGCTCGATGTAGCGAAGCAGAAGACGGTTCAGAATGCGCGCCTGGCGGAAGTAAAGGCGCATCCACTCTTCTGGACTCCACTTCATGCCGCGAGCCGCAGCCTTGGGCACTCCAAGAGATCGCTCCGCGGCCGAGCTCTGCAACTCGTACGTGAGGGTATTGTCGTTGCGCGCGTTGGTGTAGTGAAGAAAGCAGCGGATCGCAGCGAGAAAGTCGAACGCGCCGGCGGCCAATTCTTCTTCAGCCGCGCTGTGCTTTAAGCCGTCTTTCTGCCCATTCACGATTTGACGCAGCCAGGACGCCGCCTGGAAGTCGCGGAGTCCGCCAGGAGCGTCTTTGACGTTCGGCTCGAGGTGATAGATCGTGTTTCCGTAACGCGCATGGCGTTCGCGCGTAAGTTTTGTTAATTCCGCCAGCATGAACGGGCGCGCCTGTTTTTCAGGCCCGGCGAGGATTTTTTTTGTGAGGCGATCGAAAAGCTCTTCGTCGCCGGCCAGAAGCCTGCGGTCCAGAAGCGCCAGGTGAAACTCCGCGTTGTCTTCTTCGATGCGCTTGCATTCCTCAAGGGTGCGGCCCGCGGAGCTCACTCGAAAGCCGAGATCCCATAAAGTTCGAGAGAAGTCGGCAATGAGAGGACGGAATTCGGCTTCGGATTTTTCGCTGCTGAACAAAAAGAGTATGTCCAGGTCCGAGTAAGGAAAAAGCAGCTTCCGGCCGTAACCACCGAGAGCAACTAGGCTAAGGCCAAGGGGTTCCGTGCTATGAACGCGGAGAACTTCGCCAAAAATTTGCTGAGCCATGCGGTCGGCGAGTTCACATAGCGCATCCAGCGTTTTTTGCGCGCTTCCGCCGGCTTCGAACTGTTGCCGGATGCGTTGCCGTTCGTCCTCGGCTTGCGGACCGAGGACGGACAAGGGAGTTAAAGAACCTTGCATGGTTTTTACGGGTCGGTTGGCCGGATTAAGGCCTGGGCGCGCTGCGGTCGTCACGTGAGCTAGAGCGCGTTTTCGCCGCGCTCCTCGTTACGGATCCGTATGGCTTCCTCAACCCGCGATAGAAATATCTTACCGTCGCCAATCTTTCCTGTCTTGGCCGTCTTCAAGATTGTGTCCACGGCGCGCTGGACCAGGGGATCGGGCAACACCATTTCCAGTTTCAGCTTCGGCAGCAGGTCCACCGTATACTCCCGGCCGCGGTAAACCTCCGTGTGTCCTTTCTGGCGGCCATGCCCGCGCACTTCCGTCACCGTCATGCCCTCAATGCCGATTTCGCGTAGGGCATCTTTCACGGAATCAAACCGCGAAGGCTGAATGATTGCCTCAATCTTCATCATGAAAGTTTTCGCTCCGCCCAATCCCTGATGCTGCCGTGCAAATATTTTTCAGGACTCGAGGTTATACGCTTCTTCGCCGTGCTGCGAGATGTCCAGCCCTTCAAGTTCATCCGATTCGCTGACGCGTATGCCTGTAATCATATCCGTTATTTTCAGCAGCACAATGGTTCCAACAAGAGCGAAGCCCCACGCGATCAGCACGCCCACCAGCTGATTGCCGAGCTGCCCCCAATGTCCATCCAATCCGCCGACTGCTTTGCCCGGACCAAAAATGGGATTGATGGCACATTGCGCGAAGACGCCGGTCAAGAGCGCTCCGACCGTCCCGCCGACGCCGTGCACGCCAAAAGCGTCGAGTGCGTCATCGTAGCCGAAGATCATTTTTATCTTGGTGACCATCCAGTAGCAAACCAGGCCGGCGATGAAGCCGATCGCCAGTGCTGACATCGGGCCGACAAACCCTGCGGCCGGCGTGATTGCCACCAGTCCTGCAACCGCTCCGGAGATCGCCCCGAGGGCGCTGGCGCGGCCATTCTTGATCCATTCGGCTGCGCTCCAGCTGATTGCCGCGGCGGCAGTGGCGAAGTGCGTCGCTATAAACGCGCTGGTTGCCAGTGAGCCTGCCGCGAGCGCGCTTCCCGCGTTAAAACCGAACCAGCCGACCCACAAGAGGCAGGCGCCGATGAAACTGAGGACCAGCGAATGGGGCGGCATGGGCTGCTTGGGATAGCCGGTGCGCTTGCCGAGGTAAAGCGCGCACACCAATGCTGAGACTCCGGAGCTGATATGCACAACCGTCCCGCCCGCAAAATCCAATGTCGGAAATTTCCCTCCGAGCGCCGCGTTCAGGAAGCCGCCCTTGCCCCACACCATGTGCGCCAGCGGCGCGTACACGACCAGAAACCAAAGCGCCAGAAACAGGACCGTGCCGCTGAACTTCATGCGTTCGGCGGTCGCGCCGGTAATCAGCGCGGGCGTGATGATGGCGAACATCAGTTGGTAAACCATGAATGTCGATTGCGGAATCGTGCCCGCATAATCGGGATTCGGGTCCGCGCCAACGCCTCGCAAAAAGGCATGCTCGAACCCGCCGATCACCGGCCCATTTCCACCGAAACACAGGCTGTAGCCCACCAACGCCCACATCACGCTAATGAGGGCCATCAGCAGAAAGCTTTGCATCATGATCGCCAGCGTGTTTTTGCGGCGAACAAGCCCTCCGTAAAAAAGGGCGAGCCCGGGACCGGTCATCATCAACACCAGGGCGGCGCTGACCAGCATCCAGGCGTTATCGGCATGCGATTCCGCTTCCGAGGCATGCTGCTCAATTTGAGCCAACTTATCGCTTATGGACTTCGGAATTTCTGGCGTGGCGGGCGATGTTGCGGCGGAAGTGGCTGAGGGAGAAGCAGTTGCGGCGGGCGTTTGTTGGGCGCGAAGAGGGACAGCAGCGAGCACCATGGACACAAACAAACAACACTTCCATCCCAGGTGCTTCATAGATTATGTCCGCTCCGGTTCCGCTGGATTATCCCCGGTTTGGCCGGGGGCAATTCACAAGGGCCACAGTACTGCCCCACCACTTTTTCGCTGTGGATTATACGCGTGCCTGTCCAGTCCCAGGTTTAGAAATTTTCATTGGCTGAATTGATTTTTCAGATTCATTCAGCAAGGGTCCGGACTTCGCCGGGAACGCTGCCGGTCCTCCAAACCGCGACGGAGCAATTCTTTTCGACCGCAAAACTTGCCTGGCGGCGCGGCCATCGTATAATGCCTCCAGGTCCCGAAGCAGCCGTCCCTGCAGCTTTGGCCAGGCGGGCGATGCCGCAGTGCAGGCACGAGATTTTCGAGCGAAGTTCTATGAGCGAGCATCTCCCCATGGAAATCAATGTGCGAGAGTCCGGGAGCATCCCGATTCTCGACGTGCGCGGACGCCTGACGATTGGAGAACCCAGCGAACAGCTACATCAGGCGCTGGAGAGCGTCGTCAAAGGCGGCGCGCGGAAAGTCATCGTCGAGCTGAACGGCGTGCCGCAAATCGATAGTTCAGGTATTTCCGCGCTCGTGCGAATTTCCATTAAGCTAACGCGGGACGGCGGTGCGCTGCGGCTCGTATGCGGGCCCGGCCGCGTGCGCGATGCGCTCACAGTCACGCGCCTTGTGGAAGCTATCCCTACGTTTGAGAGCGAAGCCGCCGCCCTCGCCAACTTCGCCTGAGCGAGTCATTACTTCTAGTGTTCTTTATACTCGGAGAATGATCTGTTCATAGCTATTGCTGTTCGCATCCCTGCTTGGTTACGCATGATATATTACGTTTCGTGAAGTTACAGATTAAGTTTGGGCGCGTCCTTTTCTTGTTTGCGGCTCTTGCGTGTTCCCTTCTCACGGGGTCCGCGTCGGCGGCGCAGGAACAAAGACGAGACTTGGATGGCCTTGCTAAACGCGTTAGCAAGGAAATTTCAAATACCGGGATCAAGTCTGTCGTCGTCGCCGATTTTGTGGGCCTGGACGGACGCGATTCAGTTGAGGGACATTATCTCGCAGAGGAATTTTCTCAGAGTTTGGAACACCACAAAAAAAACTTCGAAGTGAACGACAAAAAGCAGCTTTCCGCCGCCCTCGCGAATTCAAAAATTTCAACCAAGGATCTCAGCTCCACAGACACTCTTCAGCAAATTGGAACCTCTCTCCACACAGACGTGATTGTGACTGGGACTTTAGAGACCTCGCCTGCACAGTACTTGGTGCAGGTCACCGTGCGGCGTGTGCAGGACGGCAGCCTGATTAATACAAGCAGCCAATCGGTTAAGAGGCCTGCATATGTCGACACTCTGACCTTCCTGGACCCGCACGGATTAGCAAAAGGGGTCGCGAAAGCTGGTATGGATGGCGTCGGAGTTCCAACTTGCGTCTTCTGCCCGTCACCGGAATATACGAGCAAAACGAGGCGCGCAAAAATTCAGGGAGACGTGGTTTTGCTGGTTGTGATCGATCAGGAAGGTCATCCGGGCAACATTGTAGTGAAAAGGTCAAGTGATGATGAATTGGCCAGGAAGGCCATCGAGGCAGTTCGCCAGTGGAAGTTCGAGCCAGCTCGCAACAAACATGGCGAAGCGGTCGCGGTCATCGTTCCAATTGAGGTTACTTTCCGGCTTTATTAGACCGGCTCAGCCGCCCTTTTTCAATTCGGCGAGGACGAGTTTGGCGACTTCTTTTAGAGTTTCAAAAACGCCCACTCCCTGAATCGCCACGCCTTCGAGCACCGGCTCACCTTTTTTCTGGAGCTGCTTGGTTAAGTCCGCTACGGACATCGCGTTGGGCAAATCGCGCTTGTTCAATTGCAGGACGTAGGGAATCGTATCGAAATTCAGGTTGTGTTCTTTCAGGTGTTCCTGCAGGTTTTCCATGGTCTCGAAATTCGCGTCGAGACGTTCTTCCTGGGAATCCGCCACGAACACCACGCCGTCCGCCCCCTTCAAGATCAGCTTTCGGCTGGCTTCATAGAACACCTGGCCAGGGACCGTATATAGGTGGAAACGCGTCTTGAAACCGCGCACAGTTCCCAGATCCAGAGGCAGAAAGTCGAAGAAGAGAGTGCGATCCGTCTCGGTGGCGAGAGACACCATTTTGCCCTTCTGGTTCTGTCCGGTGTGGTCGTAGACCCACTGGAGATTAGCGGTTTTTCCGCCCAGACCTGGACCGTAGTACACGAGCTTGCAATTAATTTCGCGCGCAGGAAAATTGATGAAAGGCACTTGTCCCTAACCAGAAAGTGGCCACAAACTTATAGCATACGCGGTGCTGACAGACCAGTCTTCCGACTGGGCCTGTCGGCTGTCGGGTAACTTCCTTACAGTTTCCGTGAAATGGGGCTAATTGCGATGCCTTTTTTTGCCTCATGCTTCCGCGAGGTAACTCAGTCTCAACTCAGACGATCCATCTTGGACTCGTTGACGCCGCTCGTCTCGTCTGCTACGATTCGCGTCATGGCAAAAGCGCGCAAAGCCTCTTCGGGCTCAACAGGGCATGGCAAAGGCGCCGGGCACAGCCACTCTAACACACAGAAAAAAAAGAACTTACCTCCTCCTCCGCCGCCCCAGCGCGGGGGTGTGGAATTGGTCGATCCTCGAGTTCAGGCGCAACTCAAGATCTACGACGAAGCCTTGGCCCTCTTCCACCAGCAAAAATTTGCGCGCGCCAAGCAGGAATTGGAAAAGGTTCTCGAAGGCCCCAGTCAAGGCCTCGCCGACCGCGCCCGTATGCATCTCCGCATCTCTGAACAGCGCATGAAGCCGAGCGCCGAGCAGAACCCGCGCACCGCCGACGAGCACTACCAGCGTGGCGTGGCCATGATGAACATCGGCCGCTGGGACGACGCTCGCGAAAGTCTTCTGAAAGCACGCAAGGCTTCGCCGAAATCGGATTACATTCATTACGCTCTGGCCGCGCTCGATTGCCTGACTGGCGAGGCAGATTCTGCCTTGGCGAATCTGAAAGTTGCGATCGAGCTTCGCTCCGAAAACCGTTACCACGCGCGCAACGATGAAGACTTCGCTTTCCTCCAGGAAGATCCTCGCTTTACGGAGTTGCTCTATCCGGAGAAAGACGGCACCGCGGGCTAGCTCTCCGCGATTTGGCTTTCGCGTTCGTGAACCCAGACGCGACTTGTTGAGATACACGATCGTGGCTCGTGACTTGACTGGAAAGGGTTCCGCCGCCGGTTCTGAGTCCGAAGCAAGAATGCCGCCGAAAGAATCTCGCTTCGCGTGAAGCGCCGTAGCGTCCCGTTTCACTACCTCATCCGATGAAGAAAAAATCTGCCAAACCGAAGACTCTCGCGCGCGGATTCCGCGTCGTGGCGCTGGGCGGAGGCACGGGCCTTTCCACGCTGCTTCGCGGGCTCAAGGAGTATGTCGTCCGGCGCAGCGACGAGCATCCCAATTCGGCGCGCCCCATTTCCGAACTTACTGCGATAGTAACGGTGACGGACGATGGCGGAAGCTCCGGGCGCCTGCGGCGCGAAAACCGCGTGCTTCCTCCCGGAGACATCCGCAATTGCATGGTGGCGCTCTCGAAGGATGAGACTCTGCTCAGCCGGCTCTTTCAGTATCGATTTCATGCCGGGCGCGGACTCGTGGGGCATAATTTCGGCAATCTGTTTTTGGCCGCGCTCACACATGTTACGGGAGACTTCGCGGAAGCCGTGCGCGTCAGCAGTAAAGTGCTCGCAATTCGCGGGCGGATTTTTCCTTCGACGCTGTCGAATGTTCATCTCGTCGCGAGGCTAACGAACGGCCGCATCGTCCATGGCGAGACGCGCATTACCGCCAGCCGCTCGCCGATTGAAAAACTGTCGCTCTCTCCACGTCGCGTTCCTCCATTTCCCGCAGTGATCGAAGCCATTCACGAAGCCGACTTGATCCTCCTCGGACCCGGTTCGCTTTATACGAGCATTCTCCCGAATCTGCTCATCCCGGAAATAGCTGCCGCGATCGCCAGGTCCTCCGCGCCGCGCGTCTACATCGCGAATCTCATGACGCAGCCGGGCGAAACCACTTCTTACCCACTCGCAGAACATCTTCGCGCTATCCGGCGGCACACGCCGCGGAACCTTGTGGACTGGGTTGTAGCCAACCGCCGCCCGATTTCCCCAGAAGTTGCGAAGCGTTATCGCCGCCAGGGTGCTGAGCAGGTTGACATCGACTTGCCGGAGCTTCAAAAATCAGGCTACAGAGTTATCCTTGATAATTTGCTCGAGGAACATGGCGTCATCCGCCACAATCCGCAGCGCCTCGCGCGGCTGCTGCTCGAGGAGTTCCTCTCCTCTGCGGACCGGCTCCGGCAAGCAAGCTAAACGGCCGTGAAGGATACGGATCACTCCGCGCGAAGGGCCACGTTTGGGTCAACGGCTGCCGCGCGCCGCGCAGGCAAGTAGCTCGCGAGCGCCGCAGAAGCGAGCAGCGTCAAGCCAACGCCGGCAAACGTGGGTACATCCGTAGGCGGAATCTCGAACAAGAGCGATTTCAGAAGCCCCGTCAAAGCCAAGGCGCCGAAAATTCCAATCGCTATCCCAAGAACTGCAAGGAGCAAGCCCTGACTCAGAACCATTTGCAGAATTTTCATTGGACTTGCACCCAGCGCGATCCGGATTCCGAGTTCGCGTACGCGCTGGCTGACCATCAGCGCCATGATTCCACCGATTCCCGCCGAGGCGATTACGAGAGCCAACGCCGCGAAAATCGCGAGAAGACTCGCGGTCACTCGCGGCGGCGCCATCGATTCGTAGCGTGCCTGCTCCAAAGTCAGTATGTGCGTCACCGCGGTTTGCGGGTCGACGTCATGGATTGCGCGCGTCAGTGCTTGAGCCATGCTCCTCGGCTCGGCGGCAGTGCGCACAATTAACGCACTCGGCTGCGGACTTTGCGCCTGGGCAACGTAAAATTCCGGCGATGGAGCATGCTCCACCCCGAATTCCCTTACGTCTCCAACGATGCCCACGATGCTTACCCAGTGATCGCCTCCGTCCGGAGAGATTCGCTTTCCGAGCGGATCTTCGTTCGGCCAGAACTGACGCTTTGCGGTCTCATTGATGATTGCAACGGGCAGCCCTTCCGCTTTGTCCGTATCGGCAAGCAGTCTTCCTACCTTCAGCGGAATTCCCAGAGTCTTGAAATAATCGGGAGATACTTTGGCGAATGTACTGACAGGCGGGGCTTGCCCCGGTTCCAGGGTGCGGCCTTCAATTTGAAAGGAGAAGGACGCCCACTCCGGGACCATCTTCGGCTGGAAGGGATACCTGCTCGAGATCGCAGCCGAAAGAACCCCAGGCTCTGACTGCACGCGATCGAGCAGTTTCTGGACGACAACTCGACTCTTGTCATCTGCAGTATACTTCGACCAATTGAAAGTGGTGCTGACGGCCAGAACGCGCTGCGGAACGATGCCTGCGTCCACCTGCTGCATTTTGACGAGGCTCCGAACCATCAACCCCGCGCCAATCAAGAGCACGAAGGAAAACGCGAACTGACAAACGATCAGAGCGCCGCGAACACGATTCTGCCTTCGTCCCCACCCCGCGCTAGGGGCGCCTTCTTTTAGGCTGGAAGCCAGATTCGCGCGTGAGAAGAGTGCGGACAACGTGCCAAAAACGATGCTCGTGCCCAGAGCCGCTATCAGCGTGAAGAGGAGTACTCCCGAATCGATGTGAATCTCGCGAGCGCGCGGCGTCAGCCGTGCCACAAAATCCGTCAGAAGTTCGAGGCTGCCGTACGCCAGCAGCAATCCCAGCAAGCCGCCGGCACAAGCCAGCAGGAAGCTCTCCGTCAGGAGTTGGCGAAGAAGCCGGCTTCGTCCGGCTCCGAGTGCGCTGCGTACGGCAATCTCCCGCTCGCGCTTGGCCATCCGAGAGAGAGTAAGATTAGCTACGTTCGCGCACGCGATGAGCAGCACAAAGGCCGCCGCGGCCAGCAGCAGAAGAAGCGTCGGCCGCGCTTCATGAGTCAGCTCCTCCTGCAAGGGCGAGGCTGAAGAAGCGAATCCTGTGTTCTCGGGATATGACTTCGGATAGGCCGCCTGCAGTCCGGCAGCGATTGCGGAGACATCGGCATTCGCCTGTGCCACCGTGACGCCGGGTTTTAACCGCGCGAAGACTTCCATCATGCGCATATCCCGGTTTTCAAGGTGCATTTTGTTGGAGCGAAACGGGCAAGCCGAGGTAGGCATGTAGACGTCATTTTCATTGGGATATTGCGGTACCGGGGGAAGCACGCCTACGACGGTATGCACCTTGTCGTTCATCTCGAATGTCTTGCCGATAATCCCGGGGTCAGAGCCAAAATCGTTTTTCCAGTATTCGTAGCTGAGCAGCAAGACCGGCGCCGAGCCCAATTTGTCATCATCGGGCAAGAACGCGCGCCCCAGTAAAGGCTTCACGCCAAACAGATCAAAATAGTTGGCGGAAACGACGCCGGTTCGCACGCGCTCTGGATCGCCGTGGCCGAAGAGGGTAAACGACATGGAGTGGTATTCCACCAGCCCGGCTAGAGTCCGGTTCTGTGCGCGATAATCCTCAATCTCCTTCACGGAAAAAGACAAATCCTGGATACTGAGTTTTGGTTCCTGCTGGCGGATGAAAATCAATTGCTGAGGCTGTGGGTAGGGAAGCGACCGCAGCAGTACGGAATGCACTACGCTGAAAATGGCAGTGTTGGCGCCGATTCCGAGCGCGAGGGTCAAGACGGCCACGGCCGTGAACGCCAGATTCTTTCGCATCATGCGGATTGCGTAGCCGCAATCGCTGCTCAAAATCTGCCAATGCTCCCGCGGCGCCGTCGTGAATATGCCGAGGATCGTCTCCTTCCACAGCTTGAGAGCCTCGAAGAAGCCGCCCCGCTCTTCGAGTTCGCGCTGCTGCTCTCGAAAAACGCCTTCCATTTCGCCTTCGTAGTTTGTCCGGAAATCGAAAGGAAGCACGCGAACCAGAGCCCGGAATAGTTTCCGCGAGAAAGGAAGTCTCTCTTTTGCCATGACAAGTCTCCGTGGCTACGCCAGTTTTGGCCTGCGGAAGAGTTTTTTGGCGCGCGCCTGACCGAGGGCTTCTGCCATGCGCTCCGCTTCGGCGACGGCGACTTCGCGCCCAAATTCAGTAAGCAGGTAATACCGGCGCCGTTCGTCGTCTAGCACCACTTCGGGCCGGCGGCTGGATTCGGCAATGAGCCCCGCGTTTTCGAGGCGTGCCAGGTTTCCGTAGAGGGTTCCAGCGCTAAGCCGGACTTTATTTTCAGTGCGGCGCGCCACTTCCTTCAAGATGGCGTAGCCATGCTTTTCCCCGTCAGCCAGGGCTAGCAGGATGTGAAACATCGCCGGAGTCAGGGGCAGGAATGGCTCCGTCTGTCTTTTTTTCGTCACGCATGCTCCTCGCTGCCCGTTCGGATGACGGCGGACACTCTCTATCGCCAGGTGAAAGACTATATCGTGATACGTTATAGTCGAGATGCACGTTCCCTGCCAAGCGAAAAATTCTCCAAGCTACAATTTTCGTACGATTTGTGAGATGGCCTCGCAATGGCAATTGCCATTGATGCCCGGTTCTGGGACGCGCCGTCCCGACATCGGGCAGGACGGGGGATGAAGCGTGGGCAAGCATCGGCCGCCACGATGGTCGTCAGGAGAGAAACGCTCAGTCGCGGCAGAAGACACGTCCCTCGCTCCCAATGGTCGCTCAGGAAAGAAATCCGACGTAGGAGCGAAGAGAGATCCCTCGTCGCGATGCTCCGTGGGACAGACACGCTTCGTCGGGTGTCTGGTTAACCATAATAGATACCCCCTACCCTCTTTTCTTGTATGTGTTGATTCTAAAGGGAAGAGAGTGGCTGTAAGTGATTTAGAATGAGTACTTGCAGGTGGTGATGGAAGTGTTGATTCTAATGGAGTTGCGGGAGATATCATGGGACGCGGGAATTTGCGGTGGGAGACGGTTGCTAGGGGCGCAGTGGCAAGTGATGAGTGAGGAGTGGCGAGACGAAGACGAGCGGCAGAAAATGGGCGGTTGCCGGAACAGGCGAGCTGAGTTGGGGTGCGAGACGCTTCGAGGCTCTGTTGGGGAGTCCTCAGGGCGAGCATGGGGAAGGGTAGCATGGAATGGAATTACTGTCAAGGTACAGTACTGTAGTTTTATCATTCGAATTGAGACGTGGGAAGTGGAGTGGATGGAAGGGGTTGGCGGGAAATTGGGAGTTTGGTGAGACGGTCAAGAAGTGTGGAAACGTCAAAACACCCACGTATGAAACCGATACGTGGGGCACCCGGCTTTCCCGGCGTCAGCCCGGTCGATGATTGCCTGCATCCCTTCCGCTGTGATGCTCTCGCCCTTCGCCACCGTGAAGTGCACGTTGAGCAGGATTGTCCGTAATGCCAGCACCTCGGCCAGCAAGGTCTCTTCGATCACGCTTGGTTTGCGACCGTCCGCGCGCTCCAGCAACACCTCGCGCACCCACTCCCCCAGCGTCATGCCTTCTCTTTCCACCACGGCGGATAGCCGCTCGTACTCGCTGTCCGTCATCTTGCACCCTACCGTTCGATTGCGGATTTGCTCGGCGCTCATAGAGTAAGAGGCCCTCCGGGACGATTTCCTCAAAAGGGAGATGGTTGGCTATTCAGGCAGGAAAATCAACAAGTTAACGCTCAGCGCCCGGGAGCGCTCCAGAGCGCCGCTGTTTTTCTAAGTCTATGATTTCTCGATGGTTCACCACCAGCGCCAGCCGGCGCTCTACAGCGCCCAACTTGGGGTGACGTGTCTACCCCCTCCCGGCGCAGCAGCGCCGCTCCGAAAAGCGCTCTACAGCGCTGCACGTTAACCAGCGGCTACCGCCACCGCCAGCCGCTAAACGCTCACTTCCTGGCTACCGTGGGGCAGACCCAGCGGCGGATCGGCGAGCGTGCCACCCTCGGATCACCAACGTTTGAAAGTTTCTTGTCTACCAGAGCCATTGGTGACGGGTCAAAGGAACCGTCCCCTATGGCGTTAGCAGCGCTTCTGATAGGTATGGCCCAACTGATTGTGGCTGTGATTGGCCTCAAGCGGCGCAAGTAAAATCTGCAAGCTCATTGCTCCAGCGGCTAAAGAAAGAACCTCAGGCCCTTCCAAGCCCGACGTGTGCTCCTAAGCCAGCCAGAACGCAACCGGCACGGTTCTCACACAACGGTCTGACCGCGTGTCACTGCCGGGATTTGGCTGTCGCCACGACCGGGATTTGGACGTGCATGCTGCCGTCCTTAGGGTCCACCCTTGAGGTCTCTTTGCCCTGACGAATAGGAACGGGTTGCTTCGTCACCAAGAAACAGGAGAGGGTCTTGGGGTCCGGGAGCTTTTCGCGGCGCCCGAAAGCTGTGGGGATGAAGGAAGACTTGGAACGAGCCATCCAGCTATGGCACTCGTCGTTGTCTTTGGCTGAGGGCTGCTCGAATTCGAATCTCCAGGCCGTTTTGTCGAATTTGTCGTAGCCGATGAGGTCGTCATGGTGAACGTATTCCACGAGAACGTACTTTTCTTTGTGAGGCTGCGACCAGTGGTCAACGCGCATCATGTAAATTTCCGCCAGATCAGCGAACGAGGGCGGGTCGATGAGTCTTGTGTCCTTTTCCCCTCTTTGAATCGCAACCACCGCACCCTCAATAGACGTTAACTCCTCCGTCGAAGCAGGAGACCCCAGGAGCGCGTACGACAGAAGTAAGATTACTGCTTGAATTTTGAAATCCACGGTCATTTCTCCGGTGGAAGGATACTGACGTTAGTCACGTCACGTGGCCCTGGAATTCTTTGCGAGTTGAAGGAAGCCAACGGTATTGGTGTTACCAGCTTCACTGTTACTCTGAAATCTACGTTGAGCCGCGTGGCCCTGAAGTTGAGCGATAGTGCCGTCACGAGAGTCCCTGCGGTGTTCGGTTGGTAGCCTGCTGTGTCGAGCGCGAAACCAAAAGCCTTTCTCGCCCGGTCATGAGCGATTTGTCCTATTTTTGCCGAACTTAGGCCAGGTTCGGTCGCCGCAAGCGACGCTGACTGGAAAGATTCAATGGCCGCATGTGCGAGGATTTCGCCGGACAGACGCTTATCCGCACCGTTGAGTGCATTCAAGTCGGAGCGGTCAACAGTGTTTTGTCCAGGGCCGCTGTACTTCTCAAAGTCAAAGCTTGAGTCGTTACCAACAACGTTTATGGTGCCAGTCGCGCTTGTATCCGTGACCGCGTTGTAAAGAGCATGCTCACTGTCAGATAGTTTGCTGACGTCCACATCACCACTCACATTGAGCTGCCCCGTCTTGTCGTCGCGCGTTACCTGAAATTGCGCTCCGTCCCTGTTGTTAAAATCCGTCACCGTTTGAGAACACTGGGCTGCACTGACTTGCTGGCAGTTTACATCGACGAGCATGCCAGTTGGGTCGGTAAGGTTGAGCGGATTGTTTCGAACATACGAATACAGGTTCAGCTGCTGGGGATCGGCAAGCTTGCCAGCTTCGATATAGATCGGGTCTGGACTCATGAACCTACCGAGGCTCGACGAATCGTAGCGTGCTCCAAAGTTATCGAGGCCGGATTCGGAGTCCCGTTCTTTGCCGGTGAAGTGGAAGGGGTTGACGTCGGAGCAGGAGCCGGAGGTGGTCATGCCGTCGCCGAAGGGAAGGCTCTGGATGGATTCACAGGCGGCGCCGGAGACGTTGGAGCGGACGCGCTCGGTGCCGAGCCCGTCGGAATGAATGAAATAGGTGGTGCTGTTGGCGTAGGTGGCCAGGTGGCGGTCGCCGGCGAAGACTTCGCCGCGATTCCATGCGCCAGCGGAACTGAGTTCGGTGATTTCCTGACCGGCGAGATCGTAGAGATAGTCGACGCTGGTGCTAGCGGTAGTTTTGCGGACGCGGCGACCGTCGGCGTCGTAGATGTAGGATGCGGTGGCGCCGGCGTCGACCTGAGTGAGGCGATTCTCGGCGTCGTAGGTGTAATTGTGGGTTCCGTCGTTCACGAGATTGCCCGCAGCGTCGTAGGAGTGGCTGTCCATGCGATTATTGTTGCCGCTAAAGCTAAGCTGCGTGGACCAGGGACCGTTCTGATGCCAGCGGTTGCCGTAGCGGTCGTAGTCGTAAGTATACGTCGCTTGGCCGCTGGTGGGGCTGGCGCAGGTGCCGGAGCCGCTGGTGGCGGAGAAGATTGGCGTGGGGTGGATGCGAACGTTAGGATCGCTTCTGGCGGGGAACGGCGCATCTTGGTAACGTTTGAAGGAAGATTTTTCATGAGAATTCAGGAGAACCGAATTTCGGGAGAAGACTATGTCGACGTTTGGACTGATCGAATACAAAGATGCAAGTCCGGAAGTGCGGGCGATTTATGACGACATCATGGCCACGCGGAAGACGGACTGGATCAACAATTTCTGGAAGGCCCTGGCCCACGATCCGGCGGCGCTGAAGCGTACTTGGGAGAACATCAAGCAGATCATGGCGCCGGGCGCGCTCGATCCACTGACCAAGGAACTGATTTATGTGGCGGTCAGCGTCACGAACAATTGCCATTACTGCATCGCGTCGCACACGGCTTCGGCGTTCAAGAAAGGGATGACGGATGCGATGTTCAAGGAATTGCAAGCGGTGATCGGGATGGCGAATGAAACGAACAAGATGGTGACCGGCTACCAGGTAGAAATCGACGAGCAATTCCACCCACCTCTGAAGCGCTAGAGCAGTTTCCAACCTCAACACGGCTGTCCTTTAGGACAGGTGTTTCCACGCGGGTACGCAAGTACTATGGGCGCAAAGCATGGGTGAAGCCGACCATATAGATGTTTGGGGACGGCACTTCGTGTCTGCGGTTTGAACAAAACTTTCGCGTAGCAAGTGAGCATCCTATGGCGCCAATGAGCAAAGATCATGAAATTCTAACCGCCCCACCGGACTCAGCCACAGCGGCTGGTGTGCCGCCGGGAGGGCGCCTAGAAGATACGGCGAGCAGGCCGCAGCCGGTGGCTTTGGAAGTGCCCGTGACGGTGAATGGTGCGCGCACGGTTGAGGGAAGCGACAAGCGAGAGCCCTTTTCTGAAACGACGAAGACTGTTCTTGTTTTCGGGAATGGAGCCGTCATACGGCTCGGGTCGCCGGTCGCAGCGGGCCAACTGCTTTTCCTGACGAACGAGAAGACAAAAAAGGAAGTCGTTTGTCAGGTCGTCAAATCAAAGAATTACCGGAACGTGAGTGGATACGTCGAACTGGAGTTCACAGAATCAGTGGTCGGATTTTGGGGCATGCGTTTTCCATCGGACCGGATCGGAGCGCAAACACCAGTTCCTCCCGTCAAGACCCCGGTGCCGACCAAGAGCGTGGCTGGTCCGCCGGCCGCAACCAGGTCGACGATCGTTGCGCCAGTTCCGAGTGCTGCCCCAAAAATTCCGCTAGCAAGCCCGATTGCTGTTCACGACGAAATGAAGCCCCCGCAGCAAACACGCCCTTCGGATCCCGTGGCATTGGCACCAATCGTTCCGAAACTTGAAGCGCCTTCGATGCAACCGCCGGCAGCGGCAACGCCGGCCGAAAAGATGCCAGAATTGGCGGCAATGCCGGCGCCCTCAATATCGGCCTCTTTGACATCTTCGGTCGTCAGTCTTCTTGGGGTTCCTGAGGTGCAGGCGAGCCCTACGTCCACAAGCCCAGCAGCACCGCCGATTTCGATAGAAAGCAAAGCAACTCATGCAAACGTCGCCGCCGATTCTACTGAAGAACTGAAACTCCAAACCGCAAGGCTGCAAGAGCAGCTCTCCTCGATGCTATTCAATCCGGCGGCAGACGCCAGACCGGCGCCGACATCGCAAACACCGCCTTCCCACGCGAGCGCAGAAGCAGCTTCCAAGGTTATCGAGATTGCGAAATCGGAACTGCCCCTCCTCAAGACTGCACCCCCAACAAGAACTCCGTCTGCGATCAAGTCGTCCCTGGATAGCGAAGAGGTGAAGATTCCATCCTGGCTCGAACCGCTCGCGCGGAATGCCGCTGCCGCCGCGCCGCCAACAGAGTCTGTCGAGAAGGAAAAATCCAAACTCACTCTGGAGTTCACCGAAGCGGAAGAACACTCTACGGAAACCGCGCCGGCCGCCGAAACCGAAAGTGCTTTAGCAAACGAACAGCCCGGAGTGGAGAGCTTGCTCTCCCTGGACGATGTGCTGACTTCGCGCGACCATTCGTCCGGGGGTTCGCGAAAAGGTATGTGGATTGGAATGATCGCCGCGGCAGTTCTGGTCGCCGCGAGTGGCGCCTGGTATGCGTTTAATTCTTCGAACGCGTTGCGCGGGAGGTCCGCTCCGGTCTCGCCAGCTTCAAGCGCGCAAGCAAATGCTATGCCTTCGCAGAATCCGGAAGCCCGGCCTGAGGAGCATTCCGCATCCCGGAATCCTTTGACCGAGGCCGACTTAACATCAAGGTCGACAGCTCCACCACGTTCAAACTCGACCTCTTCCAGCGAAGCGTTCCTGAAGTCACTAGGCAATCCGCAACCAACCCAAAGCACACGAGAGAACACGGGGGAGGCCGCGAGCACGATTCCTGCCGCCGTCACGGAACGAATTTCACGCACGAAACGGGAACCGGAGCCGAAAAAACCGGCGCTGGGCGAAGTCCATCTGTCCTCTCCCACCATGAATCGTGCGGAGACCGGACAGGATAGCGGCGCGGTCGCGCCAACGATTTCCGCGGGGAACGCAAATGCGGGCTCGGGTGGGTTCGAATCCGGTCTTGCGGCGGGAAGCGAAAAACAGCCCGCCGCTCCCGAAATTCCACTTCCCGTTGGCGGCGACGTCAAGCCGGCCAGGCTAATCAGCCATGTGGCACCGCTTTATCCGATCATGGCCAAGAATCAGCACGTAACGGGCGATGTGGTCATTGACGCTTTGATCGATCCCAATGGGCGTGTCACGACGATGAAGGTAATTTCCGGCCCAACGCTACTTCACCAAGCTGCCAAAGACGCGCTGCACCAGTGGAAGTATCAGCCAGCATCGCTCGATGGGAAACCAGTCGCGATGCACTTGACGGTCACCCTGCAGTTCCGCATGCAATAAAACTCGTTTGGTTTTAATGGGCGCACTACGCGTGTGTTTCGCGGACTGCCAGCGTCCCCTCATTCTTGGGGACTGGAATCGGGAAGTACGCGCGGCACTCGCCTTTCCACAGAGGGGATGGCAGGAAATTCCGCGTGCGGTTCAGTTTGATACCAGTACGCCACTGAATAAAAATTGTCTCCGCGATCGTTCGCATGGCCGTGTTCAATCGTCGCACGCAGTGATTTCGTAAACGTGATCGGAGAATCCAGGTGGAACCGATATACTGACCAGCGTCCGCCCTGAAGTTCCGCGCCGACAATCGGCGCTCCAAATAGCCTGTAAGCGAAAGGCTTCCCGTTAAAATCCCACGCCCCTAGAAAATAGTCCTCCGAGCCGGTTCCATTGATGGACGGCAACTCTTCGCCATCCACAAAGAACATATCGTCGCCCTCACCCCACCAGCCGTCCTGATTTTCAATCACGGACATCGTCACACCCGCGAAGTGCCCGTGGCCTTTCGCTTCCATCCAGACGTAGTTTTCCTTTCCATCCAGATTGATCTTATTCCCAGGGAACGCCTTGTTCGGTGTGGCCTGCCGATACTGCGCATGAAAATAGAGGGTATCCGGCGGGAGCGACGACCTGTAGGAGCGCAGATCAATGTTCCAGTAGATTGCATCCGCAGCCCGCTCGCCATCGTTCGTTAACGTGATGCGCGCGTGTTTTTGGAAAGGCATCGGGAAGAAACAGTTCAGCGCTTTGTCCGCGCCAACGGCGAGCGGCACGGACTGATAAAGTACGTATTGACCGAGACCCAATCCGAAAAAATCACCAACCGGAGCTTCCACGCTCGGAGAACTCTCGCCGTCCCAGTACATGCGCAAAACTATTTTCTTCAAGTGAAACCGCTCATTGTCCGCAATGGTGATCCAGACATGCGAGATTTCTCCAGGTCCCGCTTCGTCAAGCAGCGTAAGCGTTTCGCCTGCGGCGAGGTGGCGATAGTCGTCGTTGCCTCCGGTGCGGTCGTAACTGGAGATGCGTTTCAGAGAGTAATCGTGCGGCTTCGTCAATTGGGACAGCCAATCGGAGGAGGTCTGGCCAAAAGCCATTTTCGGGAAAGCGAGCAGAAAAGCGACGCAGACAAGCAGCGAGATTCGTTTCATGTTTTTATCTCCGGGAGGCCCAAAAATCCAGCGGATTATAACAGCACAAATGGCGCGCAGGTCGTGCCCACAATACAACGCGTCCTTCCCCAACTATGCTGCGAACCAGGTCTCCTCTCCCCTCCCGCCGAGGCCCGGGAACGGGTATACTGGCGGCCCGGCCAAAAGGCGAGTCAGGCGGGTCGGTTCGAATACGCTTTTACGCATTGGGGTAGCCCGCCGTTACTCTCTCTTGGTCAAGCAAATGCATATCGGTCCGGAATTCCCTTCGCGGGCCGAGGTGCGAAATTTTTATTGAATTCACTGCCGTGGTCGCCTCAAAGGAGAGTTCCGCATGCCGCAAGCCCCAGTTCCAGAAGAGATGAACGTCTACCAGAACGCCGAAGCGCGTTTTGAAGTAGCCGCACAAAAGCTAGGACTCGAGCAGGGCCTTTACCGGTATTTGAAGTATCCGAAGAAAGAAATCACCCTCTACATTCCGGTTGGCATGGACAACGGTCAGCTAGACGTTTTCACCGGCTATCGCGTGCTTCATTCCACTGTTCGCGGTCCGGGCAAGGGCGGCATTCGTTTTGCTCCCGATGTTTCTCTCGACGAAGTACGCGCTTTGGCCACTTGGATGACCTGGAAATGCGGCGTCGTGAACATTCCGTTTGGAGGCGCGAAGGGAGGCATCATTTGCGATCCGCGAAAATTATCGAGGGGAGAATTGGAACGTCTCACTCGGCGCTACACCGCTGAGCTAGCCGACTGGCTCGGGCCCGAGCGGGATGTCCCCGCGCCGGATATCGGCTCGAACGCGCAAACGATGGCCTGGGTGATGGACACGTACGCGATGCACGTCGGCGAAGCCACTACTGCCGTCGTGACAGGCAAACCCATCGAACTCGGCGGGTCGGCCGGAAGACGCGAAGCCACGGGGCGGGGCGTGATGATTTGCTGCGACAAAGCGCTCGTCAAGCTGGGCATGCAAAAACAGGGCTGCCGGGTGGTTGTGCAAGGCTTTGGAAATGTCGGTTCTCTCGCAGCGGAACTAATGCAGGAAGCAGGCTACAAAATTGTCGGGCTCGCCGATATCGCCGGCGGACTCTACAACGAGAAAGGCTTCGACGTGCCTAAAGTGATCGATTGGGTTTACACGAAAAAGAAGCCCTTGCCGGATTTTCCCGGCGGCGGCACGAAAATGTCTGCGCAGGACGTGCTCTTCCAACCCTGCGAAATCGCCATCCCCGCCGCCATCGAAAATCAAATCACGGAACAAAACGCTCACCAAGTGCAGGCCAAAATTCTCTGTGAAGGTGCGAACGGCCCCACCACCTGGCAGGCCGACGCCATCGTCGATTCCAAGGGCATTTTTACCGTGCCGGATATTCTCGGCAATGCCGGCGGAGTCACTGTCAGCTACTTCGAGTGGGTTCAGGACCGCCAGGGGTTTTTCTGGCGCGAAAGTGAAGTTAATGAGCGGTTGCTCGATGTGATGGAAAACGCCTTTGACGGCGTTGTCCGGTACGCGGAAGCCCATAAAGTCAACAACCGCATTGCCGCATACATGCTGGCGATTGACCGCGTGGCCAGCGCGCTAAAATTGCGCGGAATTTACGCCTAGTGTGATAGAGTTCAACTCGGGTTCCGTTTATTGGGTCCCATGAGTTCATTTTGACGGGGGCAGCTAAATGCCCGGAAATTAAATCCGGGCCGCGAAGGAGTGTGCGCAGTGAACACAAACTCGCCCTTGCCAATCCACGAGAAGACCGAAGAACAGCACCGCCGCGAAATATGCGCCGTCGGCAAGTGGATGTATGAACGCCGTTTTATCGTCGCTTGCGAGGGCAATATCTCCGTCCGCCTGGACGAAGACCGCATCCTCACCACTCCTACTTGCATGAACAAAGGGATGCTCGAGCCGCAGGATTTGGTGATTACCGATTTAGAAGGCCGCCAACTTGCTGGCGAACGCAAGTTCTCTTCCGAAATTGCGATGCATCTGCTATTTTATCGCATGCGGGCCGATGTGAATGCCGTTTGCCACGCTCATCCGCCCACTGCCACCGGTTTTGCGGCTGCCGGTCGTTCCTTGAATCAAGCTCTTTTGCCGGAAGTGATCATCGGCCTCGGGCAGATTCCGCTTGTCCGTTACGCGACTCCCGGAACTCCGGAACTTAGCGACTCAATGGAACCCTTTGTCCCGCATTATGACGCTCTGCTTCTGGCCAATCATGGCGCGGTAACCTGCGGCCCCGATCTTTTGAATGCATTCTTCCGAATGGAAACGATCGAGCATTTCGCCAAGATTTTGCTCTCGGCCGAATTGGCTGGTAATCCCGTCCTTCTATCCAGCCGCGAAGTCGCCAAGCTGATGGCCGCTCGCTCGCGATATTTCGTCGTGCCGCCTCCAGGCGGGGGCGCCGAACTCCCGGAAACCAGCGACAGCGGCGAATCATCGAGCACGCATGTTTCCCTTACTCGCAGTGAGCTCGATGCGCTCATCGACGAAGCCGTTCGCAAGGATCGCGCTCGCCGCTAGCCTCTGCCAAATTGGCCCGCCCTTTTGATTTTAATTGGGCACCCGCTCGCTCTCCACGATCATCCATTGTATTGGGATAATTCGGCGGACCACTTGGCCGGTACGTTCGCGACCACGGGTTTAGGTGAATTCGCCACCAAACGAGGAGAAATTTTATGGAACCCAGAATTGATGCACGGAAATATGCTCCCGAAGCACAAAAGGCGATGTATACGCTCGAGCAATATCTCAGTGGATGCGGCCTTGAACACGGCCTCATGCATCTCTTGAAAATGCGCGCTTCGCAGATCAATGGCTGTGCCTATTGCATTGACATGCATTCCAAAGACGCCCGCGCACTGGGCGAAACCGAGCAGCGTCTCTACGAACTCGATGCCTGGCGCGAAACGCCCTTCTACACCGATCGCGAGCGTGCTGCCTTGTCCTGGACGGAGGCCCTGACGTTAGTCTCGCGGACGCACGTTCCAGACGACGTCTACGAGGAAGTCCGCAAGCACTTCAGTGAAAAAGAAATCGTGGACCTGACTTTTGTAGTTTCGACCATCAACGCCTGGAACCGCTTGGCTATCGCGCTGCGGGCCGTTCCCGGTCATTACCGTCCGGCAAAGTCTGTTGCAGCTGCCTCCTAACGGCAATATTCAGCGGACAGCTGCTCCGTCGAGTACTTCTCTCACTTTTTTTGCCAAGCTGACGGGCGTGAAGGGCTTTTGCAGAAAAGCTGTCTCATTTTCGCTGATGCCCTGTCGAACAACGGAATCATCGATGTACCCTGACATGAAGAGCACTTTTATGTCTGGAATGCGCATACCGATTCGCTTTGCGAGTTCCGCCCCGCTCATCCCGGGCATGATGACGTCCGTCAGCAGCAAATCGATCTTTCCTTGATGTGTTTCCGAAATTCTCTCAGCCTCTTGAGGCAGCCGCGCGGAGAGCACCGTGTAGCCGCGAGATGTCAAGATTGCGCTAATCAAGTCGCATACCGCCGATTCGTCTTCCGCCAGGAGCACGGTTTCCGCGCCTGTATAGGCCGTCGCGGAGAGATCAGGAGACGTAGCCGTCGTTTGTGCCTCGCCGATCCGGGGAAGAAGAATGCTAAATGTCGTCCCTATCCCCGGTTTGCTGGTAAACGTGACGTAACCACCGGCTTGCTGAACGATGCCGTACACCGTCGAGAGCCCCAACCCAGTTCCTTTTCCGGCGGGTTTGGTGGTGAAATAGGGTTCGAAGATGTGAGCTTGGATCTTGGGGTCAATTCCAATTCCAGAGTCAGTCACACGAAGCTCCACATAATGTCCGGCCTTGATGGATTCCAGGGCAGCGCTACCTCCCACGCCAATCTCCGCGTGTCTTGTTTCCAGGGTCAGTTTCCCCCCCTCCTGCATTGCGTCCCGCGCGTTCACCGCCAGGTTCAGGATCACCTGTTCGATCTGCCCGGCATCAGCTTTTACTGCACCAAGCTTGGGTTCGAGATCTGTCTCTATCACAATGTTTTCGCTGATCAGCCGCCTCAAAAGTTTTTCCACACCGCTCACCGCGGTATTAAGATTTAACGGTACTGGCTGAATCGTCTGCTTGCGGCTGAATGCCAGCAACTGCCGCGTAAGCGACGCCGCTCGTTCGCTTGCTTTTTGGATCTGCTCGACATGTCCGCGGAGTTTCGCGTCTCCCGCCAGCGCTTCCGACAACACCGAGCTGTAGCCCGCGATGACCATCAAAAGGTTGTTGAAATCATGTGCCACGCCGCCTGCAAGTGTGCCGATGGCCTCCATTTTCTGCGATTGCCGCAGCCGGCCTTCCATCGCTCGGTATTCGGTGATGTCACGCGAGACGGCGATCACCCCGATGATTTTTCCTTCCCCGTCACGATAAGGGCTTTTCATGGTCAAAAAAGTACGAGTTCCGTCCGTCAAGGTGAGCTCATACTCAAAAGTCTTAGTCTCCCCGCTTTCAATGACTGCTCGATCTGTCTCGGAAGTTCGCCGTGCATTGGTGAAGTCAAGGAGCTGAGCCGCGGTCTTGCCCACAAGTTGTTCCGGCGGCTTCTCAAAGTATTTCGCGAACGCCGGATTCACGATCACATATCGTCCTTCAAGGTCCCTGATGTACACCGCGTCGCCCGTTCCTTCGAAAATGGATTTCAGCAACGCGTTCTTTTCTTCCAGCGCAAGATCCGCCTCGCGCCGCTGCCGCTCGCTAAAGATGATGCGGGCGCTGGAGCACGCGAACGATGCCACCACCATCGCAGTGGCCACCAGCAATTGCCTCTCTGCGATTCCCGCGGCCATCAGCAGCACGACTAGCGTGAAAATCATTGGCGCGATGTGAAGCACCCCCCATCGGCCCAGACTTTCTTCCTTCTTGCGCGATGCATCCTCGCTTACCGCTTCTCCAGCAACTGGCTCTGATGTCGCCGCAAGTACTGTGATCGCCAGGAAAGGCAAGCTCCATCCGAGATCCCAGGGTGTCCCCGATGGCAAGCTTTTCGTAGATTGCAGATACAAATAGGGCAGTTCTCCCCCCAGATAAAAAACGAAAAAGACGGCCATCCGTCCATACAGATCCCGTGCCTGTCTCTTCCGCGACATCATCGCGCGCACCGCGAACGCCGCAGCCAGAAAGGCGTCTCGTCCCGTATCCGGAAGCCATGCGAGTCTTGCCAGCTCCCCCCCGCCGATCCTCCAGTGCGAAGGCGAAGCAAACAACAGTAGATAGGCCGCCACCGTCAGGATAACAACCTGCGCAATGTCCAAGATGCGCGGCCAATCCTTCCACTCAAGTCCGCGCTCCGTATCAATGAATAGCGCCATGAATGCTGGCGCCATGCTCAAGAAGAAAAATACATCGCTCGGCCACGGCTCCTGCAGGGGAATGTGGCGGATGCTGTCGTAGTAAGTGACCATTGCTTGCGCCGCGCTCCACAGGAAAAATCCTGCGGAGATCAGTAGCCAAAAGTGCTTTCCAAAGCGATTCATTCGGCGAGAGGCGTTTGCAGCCGACAAAGCGGCCAGAAGTCCGAAGGCAAATTGAATGGAATTAGAAAGCAGCGAGCTGACAGACTCTAGCGGAGCCGCCAAAACGACGACAGCATGGAGTACAAACAGCGCTAGCGCGATGGAGAGGAAAAGCCGCCAGCCCCACCCGGGAGAGTTCCAGATTTCCAAGTCTTAAGCCTCTCGGTTGAAGCCCCCACTACTGGACAGTTCTATCTTCACGTAATCCTAGAAAAACACAAGTTGCCAATGAATCTAGAATGCGCATGTACAAACTGCAAATTTCCAGGACTTGGGTTGGCGTTGAGGTGTCGTCACCGCCCTTTTTACAAGAATTCCTTTCAGAATCGAATACAATCGTTTCATTCGGCCCTAGCCACGGTATTAGGCGTCGAGTTTCAAAACCACGATTTATTGAGGAGAAGATTTTGATGAAGAGCAAAAATATTGTTCTGGGTTGCATGCTGGCTGTCGCCTTGGTTTGCGGTGGGTTCGCCCTCGCGCAGGGCCCAGTCGTGAACGTCGATCCCCACCGGCATCCGAATCTCGCAGAGGCACAGCATCACATCCAGCAAGCATTCGCGAAGCTCGACGAAGCTCAGCGGGAGAATAAAGACCGCCTGGGGGGCCACGCCGAAAAAGCGAAGAACTTGCTGGATGCAGCCGATCGCGAAATCAAGGAAGCCGCGGAATTCGCCGATCACCGCAGGTAAAGCTTCCTAGAAATCTTCCAGACGACAATTGGGCCGCCCCGCGTCGCAAACTGAAAGGTTGAGCGGGGCGGCTTCTATTTCTTGCGGGCCTTCCATCGTTGACAGGCGAAGAAAAGGCGGCAATACTGGCCTTCCATGATTGGCCAGCTACGTGGACGTCTCGCTGAAAAACGCCCTAACCAGGTTCTTGTGGATGTCGGAGGAGTTGGCTACGTCGTCCAGGTTCCTCTTTCCTCGTATGCCGCCCTTGGTGAGTTGCACACCGAAATCACCCTCCTCATCCACACGCACGTCCGCGAAGACGCACTGGCCCTTTATGGTTTCGTCTCCTCTCGCGAAAAACATCTTTTTGAAATGCTCCTCTCCGCTTCGGGCGTTGGCCCTAGCTTGGCCTTGAAAATTCTCTCCGGAATGCGTGTTGAAGAGCTCGTCCCCGCCATTCGAGGTAACGACTTGGGCCGCCTCACCAGAATTCCCGGTGTCGGCCGCAAAACCGCGGAGCGCATGGTGGTCGAACTCAAGGATAAGCTCGATGGAGTCGCTCTGGAAGCTGAGAAGCCCACCGCAGCCTCGCCCGCTGGCATCGAAGCGGATGTGATTTCCGCGCTCGTCAATCTAGGCTACGATTCGCGCCCCGCGGAGTCCGCTGTCAGCGAAGCCAAGCGCGAAGCTGGCACCTCGAATTTCGAGAGGCTTTTGCGTGCCGCGTTGCAATCGCTATCCGCGCCTACGGGTCGCACCACACATGCGGGTGCATAAACAATTTGTATGGGGTGCAGAGACACTGGCTGATATTCAGACCGGCTAACAGCCATAAATACACGAAGCTCAATAAATGTCCGACGCCAGCGCAAAACGAATGCCCGACCGAAGCGAACAGCACAGAATCGTCTCCGGCGCTCCCTATGACGAGGACGCCTGTATCGAAGCCAGCGTCCGCCCAAAGCGCCTCGACGAATACATCGGTCAGAAGCGCGTCAAAGAAAATATTTCCATCGCCATCCAAGCCGCACGGAGCCGTGGCGAAGCGCTCGATCACGTCTTGCTCTACGGCCCGCCCGGCCTCGGCAAAACCACACTGGCCCAAATCATCGCCAATGAGCTAAATGTCCCCATCAAGACCAGCGCCGGTCCTCTTCTCGAACGCAAAGGCGACCTTACCGCCATCCTTACTTCGCTCGAAGGCAAAGAGGTTTTCTTTCTCGACGAGATTCATCGCCTTCAGCCGGCCATCGAGGAAGTCCTCTATCCCGCGATGGAGGATTTTCACGTCGACTTGATCATCGGCCAAGGGCCCGGCGCGCGCCTCCATCCGCTCCAGCTTGGCCACTTCACTCTCATCGGCGCCACCACGCGCGCAGGTCTCATCACCGCGCCTCTGCGCTCGCGTTTCGGCATTGTGCACCGCCTCGATTTTTACGATCCGGAGGATCTCCTCATCATCCTTCACCGTTCCGCCAACATTTTGCAGATCGAAATGGATGAAGGCGGCGCCGAAGAAATCGCCCGACGCTGCCGGGGCACACCACGCATCGCCAACCGTCTTCTCCGTCGTTCGCGGGATTTTGCCGAGGTCCGCGCCGCCGGCCGCATTACGCGCGCCGTCGCTCAGGAGTCGCTCGCCATGCTTGGCGTGGACGAATCTGGCCTTGACGAGGTCGACCGCAACCTCATGCTCGCTCTATTGGATAAGTACGGTGGTGGCCCGGTCGGTCTCGGCACGCTGGCCGCTGCGCTCGCGGAAGAAGAAGACGCCATCGAGGAAATGTACGAGCCCTACCTCATGCAGATTGGAATGATTGACCGCACTCCGCGCGGCCGCGTCGCCACCGCCCGCGCCTACGAATATTTCGGCAAGGAACTTCCCAAACGCCAGCCACGTCTTTTTTGATCGTGCGCTCTGAGTTCGCCGTTCGTGTGCCCCATTCGAGTCCCTCCACCCTGATTTGCTAGACTAGTCCGGCCATGAGCGTAATCGACGAAGTCCTCCAAGCCAACGAACTCTACTCCCGTACGCATGAATTGCGGAGGCTCACTCCGCGCCCCGAACGCCATCTCGCCGTGCTCACCTGCATGGATACGCGGCTTTCCATTCTCACTCTCGGCCTCAAAGCCGCCGACGCCCACATCATCCGAAACGCGGGCGGCATCGTCACCGACGATGCTCTTCGCTCTCTCATCGTTTCCCATTATTTGCTGGACACGCAGGAATTCATGATCATTAATCACACCGATTGTGGGCTAACCCACGCCACCGAAGAGGACCTACGCAATCGAATCCAGAACCGTACGGGAACCGCGGCTGTTGCGCCCGCCTTCTTCTACGCGTTCAAGAACATCGACGAAAATGTCCGCCATCAGTTAGAAAAACTGCGCACCCATCCGTGGATCCCAAAACAAGTTACGGTGCGCGGTTTCGTCTACGATGTGACCACCGGCCGCCTGCGCGAAATCATGGGCAGTTGAATCGCGGGGTTGTATGAGACCCGGTCTTGATAAATCCCGTCGTTAAGCGGTGGCTATTCGTATCGCAGCGCCACGATCGGATCCACGCGCATCGCCCGCCGCGCTGGGATGTAGCAGGCCAGCAGCGCTACTCCAGTCAACAGAATCGCAACTCCGCCGAAAGTGATCGGGTCCGTCGCTCCCACTCCATAAATGAGTTTCGTAATCAGTCGGGTCAAACCCAGCGCCGCCGCCAGCCCGATTCCCACTCCAACCAGCGTAATGCGCATTCCTTCGCCCAGCACCATGCCCAGCACATCCCGGCTCGACGCTCCAAGCGCCATGCGCACTCCAATCTCCCGAGTCCGCTGCCCAGCCAAGTAGGAAATAACTCCGTAAATCCCGATCGCAGAAAGAACCAGTGCCAGTCCCGAGAACACCGTCAGCAGCATCATCGCCAGCCGCTGTGTGGCAATCGAGTTCGCCACGATCTCTTCCATCGGCCTCACTCCATAGACCACTGCGCTTGCGTCCGCTCTTTCCGCCGCTTCGCGAATCGAGTTCACGACTTCCATAGGCGTGCCCGCCGTTCGCGCCACGTATTCTCCTCCATTCGCCAACAGCGTCCAGAACCGGTCCGGTATCTGCCACACATCGAGATATACCTGTGCCTGCAGATTCTGATGCCGGTTCGAGCCCAGCCCCCAATGTTCCACGTGGCCAACCACCCCGACCACTTCCGCTTGGAAATCCAGCAGTCCAAAGTTGATTCGTTTTCCGACGGGATTCTCGTTCGGAAAATACATCTTTGCAAACTCGGAATCGATGAGCACAGCGATCGGCGCATGCTCATTATCCAGGTCCATAAACAACCGTCCGCGCTGCAACGGAATCCGCATCGCGTCTTGGTACTGCGGCGTCACAAGGTAAAACAGTGTGAACGCCATCTCTTGTTCAGTCGCCGGCTTCGGTTTTCCCTCCACCCAGAAGGGCACTTCAGAATCGCCCGACATCGGCAGCGATCCTCCCGTCATCGACACAGCTTCCACTCCCGGAACATTTTGTATCTGCCGCAAAGTCTCGCGGTACTTGGCGCGCAACTGGTCTGCGGTTACCCCTGGCTTGGACGTCGAGGAGATGCTGAACTCCAGAACATTTCGCGGATTGAATCCCGGATCGATGCTCCATAGCGCCGCAAGACTGCGAATCATGAGCCCGGCGCCAATCAGTAGCACCACCGCCATCGCCATTTCCACCACCACAAACACGCTCTGCGTCCGGTGTCTCGCGCCGCTCCCTCCTCTTCCGCCTTCCTTCAGTGTTTCATGCATATCCGGCCGCAGCGTCTTGAGCGCCGGCACGAGCCCAAAAACAATCCCTGTCAACACGGAAATTCCCACCGTAAACAGCAACACGTGGCCGTCAATCCCAATCTCTCCCGCTCTTGGCAACGTCTGCGGCAGCGCCGCAAGCAACGCTCGCGTTCCCCATTTCGCCAGCAGCAATCCGATCCCGCCGCCCGCAATGCCGAGCATTACACTCTCGGTCAAAAGTTGCCGAATCACGCGCCCGGGGCTCGCCCCAAGTGCGGACCGTATCGCAAACTCGCGCGAACGCCCGGTTGCCCGCGCCAGCAGCAAGTTCGCCACATTCGCGCACGCAATCAGCAGCACAAACGTCACCGCTCCCAGCAGCACCAGCAGAATTCCCCGCACGCTTCCCACGACATCCGTCTTCAACGGCACCAGCGTGATTCCCGTCGCCTTGTTGGTGTCCGGATATGCCGCCGCCAGATTTGCTCCGACTGCGTTCATATCCGCGGTCGCCTGTGCAAAGCTCACTCCGGGTTTCAGCCGGCCGATCGCGTTCATTCCCATACTGATTCCGCGGTTCAAAAACGTCGGGTCCGTCCATTGCCCGATCGGCACGTACACATCCGAAGGGCTCAAACCAGCGGCAATTTCGCCGGGTGCGACACCGATCACCGTATACTCCTTCCCGTTTAACGTGATGCTCTTTCCCAGAACGTCTTGCGACTTTCCAAACTTCCTCTTCCACAGCCCGTCTCCTATCAACGCCACCGGGGCCGCTCCCGGTTTATCCTCTTCCGGGAGGATATTCCGCCCCAGCAAGGGATTGATCCCCAGCGCCGCAAAAAAGTCCGCCGAAACCATATGCCCGTGCAGCCGTTCCGGCTCTCCCTGTCCCGTCATGTTGTAATCTTCGGAGCGAAAGGCCCCAAGCTGCGCAAAGCTGTGGTTGTCTCTCTGCCAGTCGAGAAAATTTGGATAGCTTATAGAACTTTCCGGGAAGGTCGGCGTCTTAGAGTACGCCGCCACCAATCGGTCAGGGTCCGGGAACGGCAGCGGATTCAGCAGCACTCCATTCACCACCGAAAACAGCGCCGTATTCGCGCCAATTCCCAGCGCAAGAGTTAGCACGGCGATCGCCGTGAATCCAGGGCTCTTCAACAACATCCTCAATCCGTATCGAATGTCTTGCCAGAAGCTCATCTCGACCCCCGTGGTGTATTCCGCTCGGACTTCCGCCTTGCACCCAGAGATACGCCCTTCACTCCCCTTTTGTTCCCCCAAGTCAGTAGCCTCACCGCGATCCGTCGCCTTCCCCATACAGGACGCGATCCCAGAGCCATTCTTAACCCCGCCAATCTCAGTTATCAGTTGAAAGCACTCGATGGACAATCTAAAGTCCGTTGCGGCGCAATTCTCAACGATTCCAATCTGCGCAGGCGCACACTCTCCCCATGCCCATCATTTACATGTCGCTTGGCTCAAATGTTGGTGAACGCGAAGGAAATCTCCGTTCCGCGATCGACGCTTTAAGGCCGGCCGGCGTGAATGTGGGGCAGATCTCTTCGTTTTATGAGACCGAGCCTGTGGACTATCTCACCCAACCTTGGTTTTTGAATTGTGTCGTGGAAGCAGAAACGGAGCTAAAACCGGCCGAACTCCTTGCAGCCCTGCAGTCGATCGAATCGCAACTAGGCTCCAAAAAGGAGTTCGCAAAAGGTCCCCGCAAAATCGATCTGGACATCCTTCTCTACGGCTCGGAATCGATCGACACTCTCGCCCTGCAAATCCCCCACCCTCGCATGTTGGATCGCCGATTCGTCTTGGTCCCGCTAACCGAAATCGCCCCAACTCTCAAGCATCCGTCCTGGCCCGCCACGGCGGCCGATTTCCTCCGCGAACTCGTGGATTCAAGCCAGGTCAAGCGGATTGATTCGCCTTAGTTCTCTTCGGCTAGCGTCCCTTCGAACGGATACCGCATGTCGTACCCCTACGCTTTTAGCCCGCTTCCGCTTCACGACGTCCTGTGCAGCAACAGCCGATGCAGCATGATCGCCTTCGGCTCGATGGACTCCAGCTCAATCAAGGAGAGCCGACCCTCCGTGATCTCCCGCCACCGGTAAACGCCTGGTTCGCTCTCTACGATTTCCCGTCCGTTCAAATTCCGCAGAAACTCTCGCGCATCATTGATCGCTGCCGTTTCCCGGTACCCGGGCCGCGCTAGCGCTTCAACCGCATAGCTCCGCAGCAATTTGCCCCAATACTTTTCAAAGAGGTCACCCGAAGCGAAAATGTCGCTCCATGCCACTTCGCCGCCATACGCCACCACCACTCCCACCACGCGTTCTCCCTTCAACCCCAGCGTTGCCCGGTCAAATCGTCGCCGCAATTCGTCCACGAAATCATCCACGGAAGCTCCTACGCGGCTCTGCGCGTAGATTTTCTCGTAGGACTGCGTCGGCGCCGCAGAAGCTATTGCATTTTCCACGGCTCGCGGGCTGATTCGTGGGGCGGCGTAGCCGTCCGCAGGGCCCGCGGATGCCGGCGGTGGCGGTGCCTTTGCCAGAGTTCCCGATCTGACCGCGTCCCAAACCTCTTCCTGATCCTGGGCCACGGCCGCCTGCTCCCTCACACTGGGATGTACAATCGTCTTGGCCGCCCCGAATTGCGCGCTCGCCCCCGTCCAGCGCCCATGCTCGACGCAGAACACATCCAGCGGCAGCGGCTCCGAACCAACTGGCACGATCCGGTCTTTCCCGATGATCCGGTCCTGCTTCCCCCCGCTCACCAATTCCCCCGCCAGCAAAAGCAGCGGTCGCTTGCCCCGGTTGATCAGCACCAACTGGTTGACGCTCGCTCGGCCGCCGTATTGAGGAGGCAGGGGGATCGGCCTCCCATCCCGTGTCCTTGCCAGCCCCGCAGTTCCCTGTTCGCTCACAATCACTTCTCCACTCGAAAGCCCTTCGTCCAGCGTCAAGAACACAGAAGTGTCCTGGCTCGAAGTACTTACAACCGGAAAAATGGTGATGTTCTCGTACGCCACAGGGTCCAGCAGCCGCCAGCTGCCCTCCGGCTTCCCTGGCACTGCGTTCGGCGCCGCTCCAAGAAATGCCAACCCTCCCAGCGCCCCAAATCCAAACAAGCCCCCAAATATCGCCCCGAGTATCGTCCGATCCATGAAGCCCTCCCTCGCGTCAACGGAAAACACGCGACTCGGGCTTAGAACGAATGGGATCAAATTTCTTGCAGCCCAAGAAAGGGGGAAATCGTAACGGCCCAACACTTGATCTGACCTCGTACGAGGTTTCTGGCTGATTTTTCTGCGCGTGCGCAGACTTTATTGGGCCGGCGGCTGAAGCTTGAACTCGTGCGGCGGCTCCGTGCCCAGCAAATACCGTACAAAGTAGTCCCACCGCCGCCGCGTCATGTACAGAGTCTCGCTGCCGTACCCGTGGTGCTGGTTCGGCAGCAGCAGAAGATCGAAATCCTTGTTCGCTTTGATGAGCGCGTCCACCACCAGCAGTGTGTTGTATGGCGGTACGTTGTCGTCGGTCGTTCCATGGGCAAGCAAAAGGTGTCCCTTCAAATTCTTGGCAAGGTTTTCGTTGGCCTGATCATCGTAGTTGCTGCTCCCATCCGCGTTCTTCACGAGCAGCCCTTGATACCGTTCGCCCCAATCATCTTCATATTCGCGATTGTCGTGGTTTCCGGATTCGGAAATTCCGACTTTGAAAAAGTCCGGGTAGCGGAACATGGCGTCGGCCGTCGCGTATCCCCCGCCGGAATGCCCGTAAATCCCCACGCGGTCGATATCAATCCACGAATATCTCCCCGCCAGCTCCTTCATCCCCGCAATCTGGTCGGGCAAGGTGTTGTCGCCCATATTTCCGTAATAAAAATCGTGGAATTTTTTCGAGCGCCCCGGATTCCCCATGCCTTCAATTTGCACGACGACAAAACCAAGCTCGGCAAGAGCCTGGCAGTCCCCCCGCGCGGGAGAGAAGCCCCAGTAAGCGACGCTCCCGCCCTGCGGCCCCGGATAGATGTTATTCACGATCGGATATTTTTTTGCCGGGTCCAAATGCGTCGGCTTGTACATCAGCCCGTAAATGTCAGTCACGCCGTCTCGCGCTTTCACCGTGATCGGCGTTGGCGGCTGCCATCCCGTCGCCAGCAGTTGCGAAATCTCCGTTTTCGCCACGGTCGAAAGCAGTTTCCCGGAATCATTGCGCACCACCGCAACTCCAGGCACGTCCGGTTTGGAGAAATCATCGACAAAATACCGCCCCGACTTCGAAAAGCTCACCGCATGATTCCCGCTCTCCGGTGTCAGCAGCGTCAGGTCTTTGCCGTCGAATCCGATTCGATACAAGTGCGCGAAATAAGGGTTTTCTCCCTTTTCCCGGCCATTCGCCAAGAAATACACCAAGCGATTTTTTTCATCCACGCGCAGCAACTGCGTAACCACCCAGTCGCCCGTCGTGATCTGATGCTTCAACTGCCCCGTCGCGAGATCGTACAAATAAAGATGTCCCCAGTTATCCCGCTCGGAAAACCAGATGACTTCGTTCGACTCCGGCAAATACCTCCAATTCACCCGGCCCCAGCCCGATTCGTACTGCGTCGCTACTTTTTCTTCGAGCACGTCCCGCACCGCGCCGGTTTCCGCGTCCGCCACGCGCAAATGCTCGTCCTTGTGGTCGCGCGAAGTCGAAACGAACGCCAGATGTTTGGCATCCGCGCTCCACTCTACGTCATCCCAATCGCTGCCCCGGCACTCCACGTCGTCGCACAAAGTCGACCGATGCTGATCGGGTGGCATTTGCAGCCGAATTACCTTTGGCCCATCGAGGTTGATGATCACGCGTTGGATCGTCGTCACCACCGCATCGCCCGGCAGCGGATATTTCCACGCTTGGAGCACGGGATGCCCAACCTTCGTTTCCACAAGGTACATTTCGCCGACGCCGCGCTGGTCCTGCTGGAAGGTCGCGATCTTTTTGGAATCCGGCGACCACAGCAGAATTGGCCGGTCGCTGTGAATCCATCCGGCGTTGTCCGTGGCGTAGCCGAAATCCTTCACGCCATCCGTCGTGAGCTGTGTTTCCTTTCCGCTTGCGACGTCGCGCTCCCACAAGTTGTAATCGCGGATAAAAGCCGCGTGCTTGCCATCGGGAGACAACTCTTCCGGAGGCGCAGCCTCGCCCTTTGCAGGTTTCGCCACGGCCGCGCAGCGATCCGCTTGCAGATCGCAGTTCCACTCCTGGCCTTTGAGTTGCAACGAAATGGATTTCTCATCGTGAGAAAACTCAAAAGTTGTAAACGGCAGGTGCGCCGCAGTGTAGGATTTTCCAGCGGCAGTGGAGAGCGCCGCGGCAACCTTTTCATGATCGAAAGCCGGGTGCCGAGTCCCGCGCTCGGCATCATAAATCACGAATCGAAATCCATCCGGCCCGGCATCCCGGTACCAAAAACGGTCTCCCGTTAGCCAATTCGGACGCACCTCGTGGTAAACAAGCGGCCGCGTGTTGTACGACATGAATTTCTCGGCGTGCTGGTAATCGGCGGCCGTCATCTCGCGGCGTGCCGCGGCAGCGTTTTGCTGCGCCGTGCAGTGCGGCACGAAACTCGCGGCCACGGCAAGCATCAGCGTCCATCGAAATACATTAGACAGTTTTCTAGCGCGAGCGCTCATTCGCATCCTCGTAATTGGCTGAATTGTAGGCAAGTCCACCGTAACTTTGGACGCGGTAGGATTGCGCTTGCAAGGCGCGGAAGTCAAGCGGAGCGCAAGCCTTCGTCGTTCAAAATGCGGCAGACTTTCGAGATTTTTCTCAAGCATGTTTTCAAGCTCTGTGCGAGACTGCGGGCGCGGAGGGTGCCGATGAGGATTTGTCGCGGCGGAATCGTCCTGGTTGGATCTTGTCTTTGTTTGTTGGGGGTGAGCTCCAGCACGGGGCAGGAAAACAAGGCAAGCCCTGCGCCGGTCGCAGCAAACCGTCATGTAAAACAGGAGAGGCTTTGGGCTACTCTTCAAAAGCTCGGCGAGTTCGGGAAAAATCCGGAAGGCGGGGTGAGCCGTGTCGGATTCACCCAAGCGGACCTCGATGGCCGCGCCTACGTAATCGGCTTAATGCGTGAAGCGGGCCTCACGGTGCGCGTCGATCCTGCGGGAAATATTTTTGGCCGGCGCGCCGGATCCGAAAAGCTGCCGGTGATGCTCTTCGGTTCACACATCGACTCCGTGCCGCATGGCGGAAATTACGACGGCGATGTAGGAAGCCTCGGCGCCATCGAAGTAATCCGAGCTCTGAACGATGAGCATCTGACGTCGCGGCATCCGCTGGAAGTTGTCATCTGGACCAACGAGGAGGGCGGGCGATTCTACGCTGGGCTGTTCGGTTCCTCGGCTGCGGCGGGGATTCTGCCGGCGGATATCGCCGCTCGGCAAGACGAAAAGGGAGAGAAACTCAGCGATTGGCTCTCCCGCATGGGGGGCGATGCCTCGCGGATCGCGGACGCGAAAATAGCACCAGGCAGCGTGGCCGCCTATCTCGAATTGCACATCGAACAGGGCGCGGTCCTCGAGGAAGCGAAAATACCGATCGGTGTCGTCACCGGGATTGTTTCAATCAGCCTGCGAACGTGTACCGCCGCCGGTTTTGCCAATCACGCCGGCACGACCCCGATGAACCGTCGTAGGGATGCGCTGACCGCAGCCTCGCGTGCCGTTCTGGCTGTGCGCGATGAGATACGCAGCGAATCCGGAAGGCAGGTCGGCACCGTCGGCTGGATGAAGGTTGAACCCGGCGCCAGCAACGTCATACCGGGTCGCGTAACGTTTACCGTGGAGCTGCGCGATTTGAGCACGGAAAAAATCGGGCGGATCGCGGCGAGTATCTTGAAGCGATTCGATGAAATTGAAAGGCAGGAAGATGTTCAAATCAGCTGCGGGCCGCCGGATTTGCTCGCTCCCGCACTGACTGCGCCGGCGTTTCAGGAGGCCATCCGAAGCTCGGCGCACGAAGCGGGTCTAGCGACGCTCGATATGCCCAGCGGTGCCGGACACGACGCTCAGAATGCGGCTCACTTCGCGCCCGCGGGAATGATCTTCGTTCCGAGCCAAGGGGGGATCAGTCATTCGCCCTTCGAATACACCTCACCCGAACAAGTTGCGAACGGCGCGGAGGTACTCTACCGCTCCCTCCTGAAGCTGGACGGCCAGCTCAATGCGCCACGTACCGCCCATTAGGAAAGATACTTTTTGTAGCTTAGAGAGGGTCAGCGATCGGAGCCGCCAAGGTTCGTGCGCGGTTTGTGGCGCTTTGTTGAGGAGGCTTCCGCTTCCTGCTTTTCATATTCAGCCAGCTCTTCGTCGCTATACGAGTAGGAATCACGTGAAGCGAACATCGACGTCGAACGACCCGCTTGTTTTTTCTTTTTGCGCAGCGCCCCGAACTCCCGTCGCACCTGCCGGATCGGTCCTTCAATCGCTTTTACTTCTACCAGGAGGTCGCTGACTCTCTCGAGAAAATCATGCAGATGGAATGGACGAACCACGTAGGGAGCTCGTGCTTGCTCCAGAGGCCCCACGAACTGGCTGCCGGTCATCTCCGGCACCAGGTACAACACGCGGATACGCCCTCCCTCTTCATGAGAAACACTGGCAAGTTCGCGGAGTGTGATGAAAACCGGGCTGTTGAGGCCCGCAAGGGCGATGTTGGCAATAACCAAGGACCATTCCCCGGACTTCAGCTCCGTGAGCAGCACTTTGGGGTCTTGCACCAAGCGGACGCGCCAGCCTTCGGAATCCAGAATTTGCCGCAGGGCTCCCTGGTTCTGATCGTCGCCGTCCAGAATAAGGATGCCGACCTGCTTCGTTGGTTCGGGAGGAGAGGGCGCCATTAACGAAGTATAGCGCCCGGCTCGACCGGGCGAGTCAAACAAGCAAGAGCCTGCTGCGTATCGGCCAATACCGGACTAAATCAGTCCGATAGGTCGTCGAGGACCCCTTGGATATGGCCGGATTTCAAAGAATTGAATAGAGTTGGCGCAGTCAAGGCTGTCTGCTTGGAGCGTCTGACCGGAAGCAAGAAATTCACCTCTCAGCCCTGGATTCTCAGCCTACTGGCCGATGACGTAGTCATGGCCTTCGTGAACCTTGACCAGGCTGGTTCCGTCCCAGAACACCCTGTAAATCGTCGTGGTCTTGCCGGCAGCCTCGCTGCCGCTGAAGAAGATTTGCAGGCCGTCGGCGGACCATTCCGCGTGCGCGCAAGAAAGGTTCGGAGGGCTAATAAGCACCCGGCGCTTCGATCGTATCTCGTAGAGAAAAAAGGCCGGTCCCGCTTGCGTGTTGGCTCTGTCGTCAGGGGGGACTGGGCTCTCCGCTTTCTTGCTGGGTGTCTGTTTGCTCGGGGACTCCTTGATCGCTGCTTCCTTCAGCGCAGCTTCTCGAGTCGCGGCCTCTTTCGAAATGGCGGCGGCGGCAGCCGGCAGCAAGTTGGCGGAAACCAGCAGCAAATCCGGCGTCAGTGGATGAATGCGCACAGGATTGGCTTGTGACGAGCTGAACTGATCTTGCCCGTACAAATCCGCATTCGGGAGGGTTTGTTTTATAGTCCCGTCGTCTCCGATCCAATAGAGCGCTTGCGAGTCGCTCGCGAGAATCGTATGTGCGTCCGCCCATCCCTGGAGGCCCACCACTTCTCCCGCGTAGAGCGGAGCCGCCTTGTCCGGAGCACCGGCTGGCATGCCCCAGATCTGCAACTTTCCATTCACGTTTTCGAGGAACGCGATCCGCGAGTCATCCGGCGACCAGAAAGGCTCAGAGGCATCGGCTCGAATCAGTTCCGTGACCTTGCGTGTATCAAAATCGAATTCATTGATGGTTTTAAGCGGGAAGGGTAGCTCATCGCGTGAGAAGAGCAGCTTTTTTCCGTCGTGCGAGAGGGACAGACCTGACCCTGCTCTCCCCGTAACTGCGCGGGTGATGCTGCCCCGCTTGAGGACCATCCGGTCCGTATCCGTGATGTAAGCAACCGCCACGGGAGATTTGTAGTGCGTCACCGTGGGAGGCGCTGGCTTCGGTTTGCTGTCGTCATCATCGTCCAGGGGCTGATTGTTGATTCTCGGAAAAAGCTCCGTCGCCACCCTGGCGCAGCCCTGCAGAGAACCGATTTGAGCGTGCTCGACGGTGGCGCTAAAGCCGTATTTCGTCGTGCCCGCGGTATCGGTGCAGGGCTCCCGCGTTAAATGCACTGCGACTGCGGCGTCAGTTTGCGAGTCTTTCGCTTTGTAAGTCCAGTTATCGGCGGTCGCTTCACGGACGACATCGACTGGATCGAGCGGAATCGGGGGATAGCCAACCCGATCCAGCCGCTCTGGCCCTTTTTGGCCGATGCGAAGGCTCCACGTGTGATCTTTGCCCTCTATCAGCAAGAGGATGGGAAAGTGGGTCGATTGGGGGCCAACGGGCTCGATGGGAGGCTTATTGGCTTGTGGGGACGGCTTGGGAGATTGGGTCCCTGGTCGCGCTGGCGGCTGTTGCGCCTGCGTTTGCTGCGAGAGGGGTCGCTGCCTGGCCTCGGAAGGACACAGGGACGCCGAGAAGTAGATAACGGACGCACCAATCAGAAATCGTGCCAACGGGGACTGTCGCACGCCGATCCTCCCGAAGTAGCAGGATACCCTTTGGCACGACGCCAAACAATCAATTCAGCTTCCGATTGTGTGCAGAGGATGGGGAATGGGATAAGAGGCCGGCCGCTAGAGCGTTTCCATATATTATGTAGCGTAATTGGCGCTAAAAAAGAAGCCTCGGCAATCGGCGGAGGAAATGGTCTGGAAGGCAGCTTGCGCGGCCAGGAGCAACTCCTCGTCGGTACGGGCTGCGTGGCTGCGAAGCACTTGTTTGATCTTGCTCCACA
>DATJXZ010000116.1:0-28474 GCA_035499815.1 Candidatus Solibacter sp.
GCTCGAAAATGCCCCAATTGGACGGAGTGGACGGAAAACTCAAGTTGGAGCTGTTGAGGAAATGGCTGTAAGCTACTGAGAGTATACTGGTTGCACCGCGTGGGCGTGTAGCTCAGCTGGGAGAGCACCTGCTTTGCAAGCAGGGGGTCGCAGGTTCGAACCCTGTCACGTCCACCAAATCCACTGCAAAAACGCGATTTCTTTCGACGGAAAGAAGTTTAGTCCGTTTGGTATTACCTTGGTTTTACCTTCGGAAACCACTGCTTCCGCCTACTCCGACCAGGTGATCTGGTCACGAACAAAGGTCAGCACGTAACCAACGATTAGTCCAAGAAGAAAAGTGAAAGTTGAGCCGTCAATTTTCCCGTGATAAGTCAAGAAGCCAGCCACCCCCACGATGAGAACAACAACTGAAACTGCGACCCAAGCCATGCCTGTTTGAAACTGTACCTCGCGTTCCTTACCTTTTTGGTATCCCTCTATGGTGGTCGAAAGCAACTTAACGATCGGGTCTGCTTTTTCCGCAACGGCGTTTATGAGGTCAACGAGGTTCGGTTGTGAGATGTTCAAGAGGGGAGAAGGAGCGGGATTAAAATTCCGTTTGTTAGAGGACATTCTGCACCACTTTCACGATCACTCGCCCGTCAGCAGTAGGTTCTGGGTGAACCTCATAGTTAAGGACATGCCCACCGCGTAGGTAGCGATTAGCTCGTGCTTCAAACATTGACATATACGTCTCAACTTCGTCCGGAAAAAACTCGGTCGCAAAATCTCTATCGGGGAACAGAGTGAGAGTCTGCTCAGTTAGCCCACTACCGGTGTGTACCAATGGCAGAACAGCTAGGTAGAGTTCATTACTCATAAGAAGGTGACCGCCTTTGCTAGAATTGGAGCTTTTTGCAAGAGCGCGATAAGTGTAACATTAGTAGCTAGTGCAAAGAGAAAAGGGACTACTCCAATTCATGAATTTTCAAGTAAAGACTTATGTGAACCAGCAGGGCGTTCCGGGAAAGATAAGCGTTCGGTGCCCGGCTTGTAAACGCCAGGGCACGTTCGATCCTCTTACCAACATATTTGATGTTGTCATTCAGAACTTTACGCCTCCGGTCGTCAGTGGACAACGAACGTGCCCTAATCCTGAATGCCAAGCACTTCTGTTTTTTGTCCGTCAAGGCGAGAAGATTCTTGTTTCTTACCCACCGGAACTAGTTGATTTTGACCCGGTTAACTTGCCGGCGCCTGTTCTGTCAGCATTTGAGGAAGCGATTTCTTGCCATGCTAACCGTTGTTTCGTGGCGGCCGCAATCATGGTTCGCAAGACGCTTGAAGAATTGTGTTTGGAGCGAAAAGCCACGGGTAACAATCTGAAGGATAGAATTCGTGCACTCGGTACAATTGTGGTTCTACCGAAAGAACTACTTGACGGGCTAGATGATCTACGGCTGTTAGGAAACGATGCAGCACACATCGAATCACAAGAATTTAACAAGGTCGGTCAGGAAGAAGTCGAGATTGGAATCGAATTCGCTAAAGAGGTTCTCAAAGCCGTCTATCAGTATTCCGCACTCTTAGATAGGTTGCGACGGTTGAAGAAGCCTTCTGTAATCCCTTGACATCATAAGGAGGAGATACACCCATGGCCGACGAAACGATGCTCATCGAAAAGATCTTTAGCCGGACCGCGCTTCAAGATAACCTGCGCATTTGGGGAAAGCTCTTCATCGACAAGAAGACTCAGCTGCTCGGCGGCTGGCTCATCGATTCGTGGTGCGAAGGGGGAGCGCCGTACTGGCAACCGCACCTCAACTGGGTATCGAAGAAAGACAACAAGATTTACCGCGTGGAGATGTACATCGGCATAGCGGGCGGCAGCACGGTGAACCACGGCGAGGACACGGACATCGAGGCGGATCGCGCCGCGTTCATTCGGAGTAAAATCGCGGAGTGGCAACAGCAGTGGCTCGAAGAAGAAGCAAAAAAGTTCTAAACCTCCGTTGCCATCGAGGATGATGCACCAGCTCGCCACACCACATAACCACGGGGTTCAACCATAGATAGGGATCGCCACCACGTCGCTGGGCTCTTCCGGCGACCACGGCACGAGAGGACCCTAAAACTCGTGCCGCGACCGCCGCCCACCAGCCTCGCTCGCGCAGGAGATTCTTCGCGCGAGGCTGGAAAGCTCTTTAAGCGTGCATCTTCAAGTAGGCGACCGGCGCAGGCGAGTTCGCTGGAGCGGCCAGTTGGCCATCGACGCGCCAGAACGCTTCGAAGGCGATCTGCCCGGAGATCGCATACCGTTCGCTGTATCGGCGGAGCGTCATCGCGCCCGCATCCGTGTTCGAGGCCTTCACATAGGCTTGCTGGCTCCATGCGCCTCCGCTGTTTGTGAATATGTACACCGCGCCTGAATTCGTGGCTGTGCCGGTGATGGGGTTATTCACGCCCGTCGAATAGTTATCTTCGAAAGGCGCACCCACAACCAGGGTGTTGCCGTCCTCGCTCAGCGATACCGAGTCACCAAACTCGTCGGCCGCCCCAGGGACCAACGCCATTACGGTTGTCTTCTGGTTCCAGTCATTGCCACTGCGTGTGAATATGTAGGTGACGCCCTCCGCGCTGTTTTTTCCGATTGCGCCCACGGCCAGCGTGTTCCCGTTTGCGCTCAGCGCAACCGATAAACCGAATTCGTCATTCACCTCCGGGTTTGACGCCTTCACGTACGCCTGCTGGCTCCAGGTGCCTCCATTGTTTGCGAACACGTAGACGGCGCCCGATTGAGAAATTGTGCCCGTAAAGCCACCGTTGATGCCCATGGCATTACTGCTTTCCAGCGGTGCCCCCACCGCCATTGTGTTGCCGTCTCCGCTTAGGGCTACGGAATACCCGAAGTACTGGCCGCCCGAACCAGTGTTCGACGCTTTGAAGTACCCGATACTCGCCAGCATCGCCGGCATTGCCGGCACGAAAGCGGACCTCGTGCACCCTGCCGAATTGCACGCATCGACGGCGAACTGCGCCTTGGCCCAGTCCATTTCGTGTACAGCAACGGTCAAGGTCGCGTGCTGCGACGACGATGGCACACTCGATCCCACCTGCTGAAACTGCCCCGTCCCATCCGCATCGAACAGCACGTGAAATTCCGTCGCACCAGTGCCCGGAGTCCACTGCAGCGTCAACGCTTTGATGTACCCGGAGAGGGTCAGGTTCGTCACTGCGGCTGGCGGCTCGGTGGTGCCGCCGCCCGTTCCTCCGCCTCCCCCTCCATTGTTGTTCCCACCGCCTCCGCCCCCGCATCCCGTCAGTACCGTTGTGATCATAACGACCGTCACCAACGCCACTCCGCTTATTCGCCCCGTTATTGGCTTCCGCTTCATGCCCCCTCCGCATAGGAGCCCGAATCACTCCTGCGAAAATCTCCCAAAAGATTCAGTATAAGTAGACCGCGCCTGCATCAGTCTGCCCATTGACGACGTCCGCGTGTGTGCCGTTCGACACGCCTATCTGCCCGCCATCTTCTTCATGGGCGCCAACGGCCAGCGTGCTACCGTCTGCGCTCACTGCTACCGATGAGCCGAATACATCCTCCGCCCCTGTATTCGCCGCCTTCACGTAGGCTTCTTGGCTCCAAACGGTTCCAGCGCGCACGAATGCATAAGCCGCGCCGGCTCCGCTGGCCGAATTGTCAGACTGGTCGCCGTTGATTCCCGCAGCCTTGCTGTCTTCCCCGTACGCGCCCACCACCAAAGTGTTCCCGTCTGAGCTTAGGTCGACCGAGGCGCCGAAAAGGTCTGCCGCATCCGTATTCGAAGCCTTCACGTAGGCCTGCTGGCTCCAAGTGTTTCCGTCCCGCGAGAACACATAAGCCGCGCCTGCCTCTTTGGCTTGATTTTGGATTTGCTCGTCGCTGCTGTTCACTCCGGTAGAGGCTCCGTTTTCCCAAATCGCGCCCACAGCCAACGTGTTTCCATCGCTGCTCAGGCTGACCGACCAACCGAAATGGTTGTTTGTCACCGTGTTCGAGGCCTTCACGTAGGCTTGCTGGCTCCATGTACCGCTACTGTGGGCGAACACATAAGTCGCGCCGGAAAAACCCCGCGAGTTATCGGTCTGGTTGCCGTTGATTCCTACCGCCGAACTGGATTCGCCCCATGCGCCCACGGCAAGCGAGTTCCCGTCCCCGCTCAGCGCGGCTGAGTAGCCAAATTGGTCGTCGATCCCCGTGTTCGAGGCCTTCACATAGGCTTGCTGGCTCCAAGCACTGCCGCTACGGCTGAACACATAGGCCGCGCCCGCTCCGCTGGCTGAATTGTCGGCTTGGTTCCCGTTGACTCCTGTAGCCGAACTTGATTCACCCGGTGCTCCCACCACCAAAGTGTTCCCGTCTGAGCTTAGGTCGACCGAGGCGCCGAAAAAGTCACCTGCATCCGTATTCGAAGCCTTCACATAGGCCTGCTGGCTCCAGGTAGCGCCACTGCGGGCGAAAATATACGCCGCGCCCGATGCGCCAGCCGGATTCTGGCTTTGGTCTTCGTTGCCGTTGATTCCCGTGGCCGAACTGGATTCGTAAAACGCGCCCACGGCCAGCGTGTTCCCGTCCCCACTCAGAGCGACTGATCTGCCGAATTGATTTTGTGCATCCGTGTTCGAAGCCTTCACGTACGCCTGCTGGCTCCACGTGCCTCCACCATTCGTGAATACATACACGGCACCCGATTCGCTGGCCGAGTCGTCGCCCTCGTTACCGTTGAGCCCTGTTGCATTGCTCGCTTCGGACGGCGCTCCCACAGCCAGTGTTTTCCCGTCTGCGCTCACGGCTACCGCATAGCCGAATTCATCACCCTCTACGCCCCCGCTCGACGCCTTGAAATACCCTATACTCCCCAGCATCGCCGGCATCGCTGGTGCGGAAGTGGAACGCGTGCACCCCGCCGAATTGCAGGCATCGACAGCGAACTGCGCTTTGGCCCAGTCCACTTCGTGCACGGCAACGGTCAAGGTCGCTTGGCTGGCCGATGCTGGCAGACTAGAGCCCACCTGCTGAAAGTGCCCCGTCCCGTCCGCATCGAACAGCAGGTGGAATTCGGTTGCTCCAGGTCCAGGAGTCCATTGCAGCGTCAACACCTTGATTGACCCCGAGATCGTCAGGTTCGCCGCTGCGGTTGGCAACTGAGTCGTGCCGCCGCCACCTCCCGTTCCTCCTCCGCCGTTATTGTTGCCGCCGCCACCGCAGCCTGCCAACAATACGGTGATGACCGCTAAGGCCAATGCCGCCGTTCGAATTGCCGCAAAATCTCGCTTCACAGCCCCTCCCGTCTCAAGCATGCGATTCCATCAGCCCCCCTCAGACCCCGAGCTAAACGGAGAGTCTGGGCAGGGCAAAAGAACGCCGAGTCGCTTACAGCCATTCGCGAGATTAAGGAAATCCCATGGCTGCGGGGACACAGACGCCACGGGTTACACCGCTCTTAGCGCCGCTCCGGAAAGAGCTCTTCCTAAGCCGCCTCCTACTGGGCCAGCCGTTCCTTCTCGCGCTTCTGAATCTCATCCACCGCGGATTTCAAAAGAGACGATGAGGGCCAAGTTAAAAATGTGTGGTTGTGATTCTTTAGACCACCCACTGACTCGAGGTCGCCTTTTCCGTTATTCGCTGCCGGATCTCGCACAAAAAGCCAGCCGCGGGCGATCTGCGTGTCGCTGTCATACGTTACGTCGTGTTGCACCGGCCGCGTAGTGGTCACTTGCTCATTCACCTGATGTGTTCCTTGGCTATCCGTCACGGTGCCGGTCACGGTCTGAGTTTGTTGCTCTTGCGTCGTGTAGGAGTAGTTGAAAGGGGTGCTTATGTGGCCATTTCCCCATTGAATCCTGTAGAGCGAAGCGTCGGGCGGAACATCGGCTTCCTTGGGAGCGTAGCAAATCCCGGCGATTTTGCCGCGATCGCCGTGTTTCTCGTACCAGCTCTTTTGCGCCCTATCCAGCCACTCGAGAGAGCTGCCCTGAGTCACATCGTCGCTTTCGAAAACGGAGAAGTATACCTTGCAGGGAGCCTTGACCTTCGGCCCGCCAAACGCCGGCAGACCCAGCAGAAGGACTGCGGCGAGCATGATCGGAACTGTTGCCTTCATGAGCGAACTCCCGATATGAATACACGACCGCAAAACGGCACTGAGTTTTGGCGTAACCTAGCGTCAAATGCGGGTCACCACAAGCAGAAAAAATCGTGTGGACAATTCGGTTTAAGCGAAGTAACGTGAGCCCGCGTGGACTGGCTTAATTACCAGCATTTGTGCTACTTCTGGACAGCGGTTCGGCAAGGTAGCATTGCCGCTGCCTGCAAAGAACTGCGCCTCGCTCCCTCAACAGTCAGTGCTCAAATCCACCGCCTCGAAGAGCGTCTCGGACAAAAACTCATGCGGCGAACAGGCAAGACCTTAGGTCCGACCGAGGCCGGTACGTTTGTTTTTGCCTACGCTTCCGCAATTTTTTCCTTGGGCGATGAGATGCTTGTCGCCCTGCGTGACAGAGACCATCGTACGCCTCGGTCTGTGCATGTAGGCGTCGTGCATGCCTTGCCAAGGATCCTGGCGCATTGTTTGATTGCACCGGCGCTCCGCCTCAGAGAAAAGACGCGCGTAGTTTGCCGTCAGGGCCACGGCGATGAACTATTGCGCCAATTGGAGCAGGCCGAGCTTGACATGGTTCTCTCAGACGCGTCTGCACCTCCGAATACCAAGGCGCATTTTCAGAGCAGCATTTTGGGAGACTCAGGTGTCATTTTCTTGGCTTCCCGGAAGCTCGCTGCAGTTTACCGGAAGAATTTTCCGTGGTCGCTCGACGGTGCTCCGCTGCTTTTGCCTACAGACCATGCTTCTTTGAGACTGCGGCTGGATACCTGGCTAGAATCGAACAGCCTCCGACCGGTTGTCGTCGGCGAATTCGAAGACCACGCGATGTTGCGCACCTTTGCCGAGACCGGCGAAGGCATCGTGCCAGTGCCGTCCATCGTCGGGCGTCAATTCTGTCGCGACGGTAGGCTGCGGAAAGTTGGAACAGCAGACGATGTTAGGATTCAGTTCTATGGAATCACAACCGAAAACAAACTAAGCGATGCTCTGGTGCTTGCCTTTTACGATAGACCCCGACTTGCATCACAAACCCCAAATACGGATCGAGCACGCACCAATGAACACACACTTCACTTCGGCGCAGTATCGAGCAAGCTCAAGAGGATTGCACGGGCAACGGAGATATAACGCCCTTCGTTCTACGCGCTCCTATGGGAACCAATCTATGGTGGACTCAGAGTTGGCTGGCACCGTGACAACAGCCGGTCGCGTCTTACCGCCGCGGGCGGGAAAACGTTCTGTAAAGCTTCTCGCTCTGTTCCTTCAGGTGGTTCAGCAGCCGCTCGGCCCACACAAACTTCGCAGCCAGGATGTCCAAGCCCAAAATCAGCCGGTTCCAGGTTCAAGTTCTGGGCGGCTCACTACTGTTTTGAATTCCGAATTGCTCTTCATTTTCTGATTCGTTGCAAATCCTACCGGGTTTGGCCAATCTCAATCCTCCCGACCGCGCCCCCCTAAAATTCCGGCAGAGAGTCAAGGATCAGGTTGCGGGAGCGGCGAGTCAGAAAGGGAAGCGATCGTCAACTCTTTCAAGGAATTTGCCTTGGCTCAGCGCACGAAACTGAACGTCGATAACGCGGGCCCATCAGTTCAGAATGACGGCAAAAGGTGGTGGAGACGCTACGCTGACCCAGTACCCGGTTTTTACTGTGACGTGAAGCCGAACGACTCACTTGTCTCGCCTTACATCGGTACCTACACATATACGGAGGTTTTCTATATCACGAAGGAACATAACAAGAAGGAACAAGCGGAGAGAGACAATAAGTTCAAAACACACGCGGGCCAATTTCGAAGCGACTACTATTATCAAGAAGGAAAATGGGTTCACAAAGACGACTATTACTTTTGGCATGGGCATTGGCAGCTCCGGTGAGCAGTGGCGGATGGAGTACAACACCGGCGGCCGCACTCTGCGCTGGGCTATCGGCCGCCAGCCCCAACGGCGATCGCGCCGCAATTTGCAGCTCTTCGGTCGCCTACGGCTCCCTGCGAGCCGCAAATTGCACAGAGCGTTTTCTGATGTACACTCTCTCACTCGTGCTGGTACAAAAACTCGGTCCGGTCAGCAACAATACGAAGCCTGGAAACCGTATCAGCAGATTGCAGTAGGTAGGGATCTAGGCTGTCACACTCGGTTGTCACAGCTTGTCATAGTAACCTGTCACAGCTTGTCATAGTAACGGCTGATAGTATTTGGTGGGGTCCGTGGGGCCAGTTCCAACCTCGCTGACTAGGCCCTTCTCAACGAGCAGTTTCAGATCGCGTTGCAGCGTTCTTCTGTTCACCTTCAACTCTTTTTCACACTCGGCGACCGTCGCTTTGCCTGCCCCAAGCAGGAAATCGAGCAGTGCAACCGGACGCTCTTTCAGGCCGTTCTTTCGAGCTTTGGCCAGAACCACATCGCGGCGGATCACGTGTTCAGCAGTGACCTGGACTTCTCGCATCTGAGCGCCCAAACCTTCCGTGAAGTATTCGAGCCAACCCGTCATGTCCATCCCGCTCTCGCGCACGCTCTGGAGCGCTTTGTAATAAGCAGGCCGGTCGCGGTCGTAATACTCGCTGATCGTGAAGAGGCGCTTGAAATCATAGCCCGTCCTGTAGAGGCAAAGAGTCGAGAGCAAGCGCGCCGAACGCCCATTGCCGTCAACAAAGGGGTGGATGTGGACGAGTTGAAACTGCGCAATCCCGGCCACAATCACTGAATTGATTTGAGTCTCTTTTTGCAGCCAACCGACAAAGTCGGTCATCATCGGCGGAACTTCGAGCGGCGGAGGCGGAGTATATATTTTTTCTCCTGTGCGCGAGTTGACGATGTAATTCTGAATCTTGCGATACTCTCCGGGCGATGCTTGGTTTCCTCGCACACCCTGAACCAGCCGCTTGTGAATTTGCCGAATCACGGCTTCGGTGATCGGCTCGCCGCTTTCCAAGTAATCCGAAACCAGCTCGAACGCCTTTTTGTAGTTCAGCAATTCCCTTGCATCATCCGGCCTAGCACCCTGGACCTTTTTTCCTGCCAGGATGCGCTCGGATTGTTCAAGCGTCAGTTGAGTGCCTTCGATGTGCGTCGTATGGTGAGCTTCAAGCACGAGAGCGCGCTTCTGCATTCTGCCAATCCAGTCTTCCGACAGTTTGGCCGCATCCAGAAATCCACGTGCGCGCTCAATCCTTGTCAGCGCCGCTGTGATAGCATGCGTAATCGTGAATCGTGGTGCGAAGCTCATGGCGGTTCATTTACACCGCGCTTATTGTGCCAGATGTTTCCGAGGAAGGCATTGAAGAGTGGCGCGACTCGAATCGTTTTGGCCCTAGAACCGTGCAGTTCGTTCCGCGCCTCAGTTGGCGCTCAGGATTACTTGGCCGAGGCGTTGTTCCCAAGTTGTTCCTCAAAAATCACGAAAACGACCCGGAAAAATCGATCCCAGGTAGGAGATCAAGAATTCGGGAACAACTTGGGAACAAGTAGTGCCAAATACGGTCAAAAACCGTCGATCACGACATAGTTAAAGGCAAGAAAAGACAGCCACATAGTATTCTTGGTTCTCATTTGCAAGCAGGGGGTCGCAGGTTCGAACCCTGCCACGTCCACCAATTTACTGCTTCCAACCCGGAGACGTGGATGACAGGATGTATCGGGCGCAACGAGTCCCGGAGGCTACGCCAAACATCGCCTGGCCCGCAGGAGGATCGGTGACGACACGTTTGGCTATTCGGCCAAACGCGCGAGACCGGGCCTACTTATGAATTTTCGAGCTTGGAATTGCCGCCGCGATTTCCTGCCGCTGCGAGAGACTGAGCGTCGCGACACTGCAATCGTCCGATCCATCCAGGCACTCGCTGAGATTGTGGTCTAGTGTTGCGGTAGCGACTTCCTGCCGCTCTTCTCTGCTCAACTGGGACCGGTCGCATTCGCCGAGAGCCTCCAGGCAGTTCTGCAGATTGCGGTCGCGATTGGCGCCCGCAACCGTTTGTTTCTCCTCCTGGGTGAGCAGAGACCGGTCGCAATCGCCCGTCCCATCGAGGCAAGTCTGGAGATTGTGAATACGTTTCGCCACGGTAACCTGCTGCCGTTCCTGTCCATCGAGTTGCGCAAGGTCGCAATCGCTCATGCTGTCCATACAATCCTGGAGGTTGCGGTCCCGACTTGCGCGGGCAATATCTTGCCGCTGATCGGTATCCAATAACTTATTCTCGCAGTCGGAAAATCCTGAAAGGCACTCCAGAAAATTACGATCCCGCGCGGCGCGCTGAACCGCCTGTTTTTCCTGGGCGGTCAGCCCCGTTTGATCGCAAATGGACATATCATCCATGCAACTGGCAAATGTTCGCGAATGCGTGACTTTGGTGTTCTGCGCCGCAACACTTGAGGGCGCACTGGCACATGCCAAAAGAGCGATAAACGTCCAACCGATGAATTTCATAGATTCCTCCAAGAATTGACGCGGAGAATCCTCCGGGCCGGGCTTTGCAGCGGGAACACGCCGGAACCTATTTAGATAGACGCGCCCTTGCCAGAAAATGTTGTCTGGAGCGCCGCGGATATATATCGCATTACGATATAAAAACAGGCAACGCCCAAAGGAAGCATCGCATCACGATATATGAGTTCATCTGGCCATTTCACGGGGAAAAGGAGAAAGAGATGCAAGAACAGGACCTAGAGAGACAGCAACCGGCGGAGACGCCGATTGCAATCAAATCCGCTGGCCTCAGTGCCGAGGCAAAGGGGATGTTCGACATGATTGCCAAGCGGGCATACGAAATATTCGAGTCAAAGGGCAGGGTCAGGGGCCGGGACCTGGAACACTGGCTTCAGGCGGAAGCTGAGTTATTCGAGCGAACGCCCATCAATCTCAAAGAGACCCGGGACGGCGTAATCGTCCGCGCCGACGTGCGCGGCTTCATGCCCAAGGAATTGGAAGTTGACCTCGAGCCGAAGCGCGTAACGATCATCGGCAAGCACCAAAGCCAAACAGCCCAAAAGACGAGTGCGAGCCATTCTTCGGAGATGCGCGCGACGCGACTGCTTCGGAGCCTTCAACTTCCGGTCGAGATCGACACGAAACACGCAACCGCTCGGCTCGAGAGAGGAGTGCTCGAACTGGATGTTCGAAAGGCGCTGGCGGGAAAGGGAAATACCGGACAGATTTCCTCGAGCGCCAAGACCATGTAAGAATCGACGGCTGCTGCTTCCGGTAATTCGGATTGCGGCCTGCGATGTTGCTTATCTCGTAGGAGATTTGCCTCAGGTTTTCGGAGACGCAGTCTCAGCCTGTTCTGCTTCCTTTGGACTGACGATGGCGGCGATGCGTTGATCAACGCTGTCCACCAGCTTGGCTGCCGCTTTTGTGGTGATGAAGCCGGAATGAACAGCCGCTTCGATGGAGCTTTTTTCGGCAGCCGCGAGCCGCAGGCGAGCCGTCTGCATCTCCGCCTCCGCCCGGCCGGCATCTCGCCCGTACAATTCCACGACCTGCGCGTGTAGAGCGGCGACCTGCGAATCGAGTTCTGCCCGCAATCTCTCGTATACGGGGCCAGAGATTACTCGGGTGCTGAAAAGCTCCTCAAGTTCTGCCTGGCCCGCGGACGCCGCAATTTGCCGAACTCTAGCTTCCGTGAATTCGTCATGGGCGTCGGTTTGAGAGAGGCCGAGCACACGGATAAGCGGTCCAATGGTCAAACCTTGGACGATTATGGAGAATGCGACGACACCGAACGCAAGCGCCAAGATTTTGTCGCGATACGGAAAATCGCGTCCGAGACTTAAAGCAAGCGCCAGTGAGAGGGAGCCATGCAGGCCACCCCAAACCAATACATGCTGCCAGCGAAGCGAGATTCGCTCGGAGAAGCGATTGCTGAGAGGAACGATTCCGTAGACAGAAATTGCACGGCCAAGCAGCACAGCCAGCACAGCCAGAAGTATTGAGGACCACGCGCTCAGAAGTTCCCAGATGCGAACTTCCAGCCCGATGAGCAGGAATACCAGCGAATTGATGACGAACGCCGCGTATTCCCAGAAAGACCACAGAGCGATACGCGTGCGTGCGCTCATTCCTTCGTGTGTTCCGAGATTCCCGACGGTTATACCGCTGACGACAGTGGCGATGACCCCCGATAGATGAAACTGGTGCGCAGCGAGATACGAGCTATACGCGAGGATCGTAGTAATCGTGATTTCTAGCTGCGGTTCGTCAATTCTCTTTGTAATTTTGCTGGCAATGTAGCCAAGGGCAAACCCGACAACCCCGCCGCCCACAACCGACTGCACAAATTGGCCGATTCCATTAGCGACGCTCAGATTGGAAGTGAGAATTCCCGCCAACAGGATCTGAAAGAGAACGACCGCGGTGCCGTCGTTGAAAAGGCTTTCCCCTTCAACGATGACCGATAGCCGCTTGGCAATGGCCAGATCCTTAAACATGGCCAGAACGGAGATGGGGTCAGTCGCAGAAATAATCGCACCGAAGAGAAGGGCGGTGGCAATAGGTAAGCCGATCTCCCAGTGCAGGACGTACCCTGTGATCAGCGTGGCCGCCAAAACGCCGAGGTTTGCGAGCAACAGAATCGGAATCTTGTCCCGCAGGAGTTGGCGAAGATTAATCTTCAGGCTTCCTTCGAACAACAGCGGGGGCAGAAAGAGAATCAACACTACTTCGGGATTCAACCAATCAGGCCGATTGCTCTGATAGAGCTTCTCAACGATAGGGAAATGCAAAGAGCCCAGCGCCAGTCCGCCTAGAACAAGGGCGACGGTGTACGGGATGCGTAGCCGCGATGCCAACACGGCGATAAGAGAAGCAGCGATCAGGAGCCAGATCAAGAATTCGATCGCTGAGGTTGGAGTCATCGCTCTCCCTTGCAAACCATTGTTGTCCTAGAGCCGAATATAGCATTCGAGACGCCATGCCAGGAGCGGAATCGAACAGAATCGAGAAGCGCGAACCTCAAGTGGTCATCAAGTACAGCGACGGCCGTCGCCAGTCGAATAGCCTCGCGAAATCCAATCACGAAGACGAGAGCGAGAAGGGTAAGCAGGCCAAGCGTCAATAATTCGTGATGATTTCCGACTAGCGGCCGAAAATATGGATTCTCGATGGCGTGCCGAGCAGCGTCTGCCGCCGAGAGTGTCATCGTAATGACGAAATCCGTAGCCGCGAAACCAATGAGCACCAATGCGAAAATCTTCGCTCGCCATCCCGACAAGAGATTTTCGAGAATGGCGATGGAGCCTTGTCCGGCAAATGACCTATAAGCAACTTGTGAATAAACCGGGAGGGCTCCCGCGATGGTGACAAGTATGAGGATCAACGTGGCCGGCGGTGCTAACATGCCGACTGCCAGAAGTGCGATCCCCGGCTGATAGGCTAACGATGAAAAATAGTCGACACCCGTGAGCCAAATGACCAAGTACCAGGGATACGTCTCTTTGACCGGAGCCGTCTCTTCAAGCCGCCCTCCTCGGAAGAACCATCGCCTCAGGCGCGTGCGCGGCGGCGCGGTATGCCGGGTTGGAAGATTGGGCAGGCTGGCGTAGCTTGTTTCCTCGCGTGCTTGCTGCCTGCTAAGCATTGGAGTGCCGGCGCGCCACGTTAGATCCTAACTTTAAGAACCACATGCCCACATGCATTTCCTGAACCACGGATATTTTCCATTGAAATCACAAAACCGTGGGATGGATGTTCCGCGACTCGCTGCCAAAAATGACGGCCGTGAACAACCGGCGGGATCTGGCGCAATATACAGAGCTGCGCCCGTATGGGATACATTTTACGCAGTCCAAGATGGGAGAAATCATGCGCAAAACACAACGAGCCATGACTGTAATTACACGAGCGTTTTCGTGGGCAGTCCTCAGTTGGGTTTTTTGGGGAACTCCGGCCGCAGGTCAGACACCGGCAAAATCGCCTGCGGCGGCGCCTATTTCTGGCGCGCCCGTGCAGGTCCAGGGCAAGACTCTCTTCCTCATCCAAGAGGGCTATTTTTCTTTCACGGCCGAGGACAGAGCCAAGGCTCTTGAGGCGAGGATTGTAGAACTCTCCAGGCAGCCAAAAGCGAGGATCGAAGCGCTTCAGGTTCACGACGAAGAGAATACTACGGCGATTGCCGACGGCGAGATTGTGATCATGACCATTACCGCCCAGGATGCCAAAGCCGCGGGGGAATCGCGGCAGGCGCTTGCTGTGAAATATGCATCAATGATCCGCGACGCCGCGGAATCTCTCCGTCAGCAGTATAGTTTGCGTGCCATCACTATTGGCGCCCTGTGGGGAGTCGGCGCGACTCTTGCCGCGCTCCTGATCCTCAAACTGCTGGGCATGCTTTTCCGGCGCGCCTATTCCAGCATCCGATCCTGGCGCGGCAAGTACATCCGGACAATTCGCATTCAGAGGCTCGAACTTCTGCCCGCCGAGCGGATTACGACTCTCCTTCTGACGATAGCGCGCGGATTTCGCGTGCTTCTGACTTTCGCCTTGGCCTACGCCTATGTGTCGTTCATGTTCAGCCTGTTTCCCGCCACTCGGGGATACGCCAACCTGCTTCTCGGCTATGTGCTCTATCCCTTGCGTGCGATCTGGCAAGCCACTGTTGCCTTCGTGCCCAATCTCTTTTTCATCGCCGTAATTGTGCTGGTTAGCTACTACCTGACCAGGGTGATCCGATTCTTCTTCACTCAGCTTGGGAAGCAAACCATTTCTGTCTCCGGCTTCTATCCTGAATGGGCTCAACCGACGTACAAAATCGTCAGGCTGTTGGTGATCGCCTTTACCTTGGTTGTCATCTTTCCTTACTTGCCGGGAGCCAAATCGCCGGCGTTCCAGGGAGTATCCATTTTCTTCGGACTCTTGTTTTCTCTCGGTTCCACTTCGGCGGTTGCCAACGTCGTGGCTGGAACCGTGCTGACCTATACGCGCGCATTCCAGATCGGTGATCGCGTGCAGGTGGGAGACACCGTTGGCGACGTGCTGGGAAGGAATTTCCTCGTTACGACGATTCGCACTATCAAGAACGAGGATATCTCCATTCCTAATTCGATGGTTCTCGGAACTCATATCACCAATTTCAGTTCCGTAGCTCGCGAACAAGGCTTGATTCTCCACACCAGCGTCACGATTGGTTACGATGCGCCGTGGCGCACTGTCCACAAGTTATTGATCGATGCCGCCTGCACCACGGAGAACATCCTGCCGAATCCGAAACCCTTTGTCCTGCAAACGAGCCTCGACGATTTCTACGTCAGCTATCAACTGAACGCCTACACGAACAAGCCCTCGGTCATGGCGCGTACTTATTCCGACTTGCATCAGAACATCCAGGATAAATTCAATGAAGCTGGCGTGGAGATCATGTCCCCTCACTACCACGGCGTGCGCGATGGCAATTCCATCGCAATCCCACCGGATTACGTGCCAAAAGCATATATGGTGCCGCCTTTTCGAATTGATCTGCAGGGAGGCCAAACGCGCGCAGAGGACGGCGCAAAATCTAAGTGACCATTTGCCCCGTCCGAGGGAGAGACCCGCCGGGGGATCTTGGGTCGCGTGTGATATATCGTGCTACGATATATGTCGTGAAGTTAACGGATCCTATGCCGGAAATGAATGGGATTCTTGCCCGCGCGGATTTACAGGCAAGCGCTCAAGAGCGCAGTTCTCTGTGGGGCTTTTCTCCAGCCTCTGCCGGTTCCGAGCGCTCAACGACTCCTTGGTGGCTGTGGTGGAACATTCTCAGCGCCGATGCGCCGGCAGTCGCGGTGGTATGGGCAGTACTCTTCGCGCGAGTAAGCGCGATACGGTTAACAGTCGGCGAGGCCGCCGCTCTGGTTCTTTCGGTCTGGGTCATCTACACAACCGACCGATTGTTGGATGGCTGGCGCGTCGGCAATCGCGCAGCGTTGCAACTGCGACATCTCTTTTGCCATCGGCATCGCTCCATGCTGACAGCCCTGGTGATTGGTGCAAGCGCCCTGGTTCTTTGGTTGATGGCGGATGGCTCGCTGATCACCGATGCCCGTGCAGGTTTGAAGCTAGGCGTGATTTTAGTTTTGTACATGGCTGGAATTCACACTGGCGATACGCGAATTGGGTGGCTTCTGCCCAAAGAAATTTCTGTAGGGTTCCTCTTTGCACTAGGCGTGACTCTCCCACTTTGGTCACGCTCCTTGCGGTTTCCGTGGCATCAATCGCTTGTCTGGGGATTTTTCGCCCTTCTCTGTTCTCTGAATTGCTTATGTATCGAGTATTGGGAGAATTACCGCGAGGGCCCAAGCCGGCGACAACCGGCGCATTGGTTCGTCCGTTTGGTCGGCCCCCGTATCAGCTTTCTTGCAGCCGCTGTGGCAATTGGCGCTCTTGTGGCGTGCCTTACGCCTTCGGCTAGGCCCTCTCAAACCGCTCTGCTGGCCGTCTCTGCCGGAGGCCTGCTCATTCTGGTTTTGAACTTCACTAGGCCCAGCCTTTCGACTCCCGCATTGCGCGTCCTCGCCGATGTTGCTCTGCTCGTCCCTGCGCTTATTGTGCTTCTCCTTCGAGGCTAAACCATCACGAACCGGAATCACTCCTTGCGGATGAATTGCGATGCAATCGCCCGCTACTACGAGCTGCTCGAACGAATTTCGTTCGGAAGATACTTGGAAAGGAGCCGCTTTGCATTCCTCGGAGTCGTTCAAAGCTCGAAGAGAGCTATTTTGTGCGGCGGTGGAGATGGCCGTTTCCTTGTCCGCTTACTAAGCATGAGCTCAGCCGTGGAAGTGGATTTTGTAGATCTCAGTCAGACCATGGTCAGGCTTGCCGAGCGGCGTGTTTCAGCACTGGGGCCCTCTTTTCGTGAAAGAGTCGCATTCCACTGTGGTGACGTGCGGGAGTTCAGGCTGCGGCCTGACAGCTACGACTTGATCGTCACGAATTTTTTTCTTGATTGCTTCACGCAGGAAGAGCTCCCACGCGTTGTTGACCACCTTGCAACTTCCGGTGGACAGAAGACCCGCTGGGTCGTTTCGGATTTTTGTGAAGCAGAGGGTTTAATCAACAGCCTTTGGACTAGGGCGGTCATCCGAGGTCTGTACGCCGCCTTCCGCCTGACCACCGGACTGCGCGTAACCCGCCTCCCCGATTATGCTTCCGCCCTCAGAAGAACGGGCTACGCCTTGCGTTCCGAGCGCGCCTCTCTAGGCGGCCTGCTGCATTCGTCGCTTTGGGAATACTGCGGCCGACCACCTTTATCTACGCAAAGCCAAAGCATACGCGCCGCTACGCATCTTTCGCCGCCCGCCTCGTGATTGCCCACAGGTTTATTTATTGGTTCCCGCTCGAGCTATTCGAGCCCTTGATTTGATCAAGAACTCCCAATGTCCTCAATGAGCACTCATCTCGATGCTACGCAATCTCCCATCGGCAAGCGCATGTGACAACTGTCACAAAAGGTTGTGATCCCAATCACCGAAAGATCTCGCAAGGATCCCCAGACTTAATCCCGGTGATTTGTATGCTTTCTGCCCAGCCGGGTAAGCGAATTGATTTCAAACACGTTTTGTTTCTAACGGACTTCTCAGAGCCCTCTTGCGACGCTCTGCCATTTGCGACCACGCTCGCCCGTGGTTACGGCTCACAAATATACGCCGTGCACGTGCTTGTCCCTTCCGGTTACGCCTACATGACGCCGGATGCCGCGATAAGTCTCTTGGATGACCAGGAAGAATCTGCGAAGGTGGAGATGGCGCGCGTTGAGGCTCAATTATCCGGCTTGCAGAGCGAAAGTATCATCGAGCGCGGAAGCAGTCTTTGGGAGGTTGTTGAACGTATTGCGAAAGAGCGCGAAATCGATCTGATCGCCCTAGGTACTCACGGCCGTACAGGTATGAAGAAAGCCTTGCTCGGTTCATCTGCAGAAGAGGTGTTTCGTCGCTCTCATGTTCCGGTGCTCATGTGCGGCCCCGAAGCTCACGTCGGTGCTCATAGCGCAGGACGTTTTCACTGCGTCTTATTTGCCACCGATTTTAACGCCGTCTCCTCGCTGGCCGCGCCGTACGCCGTCTCTCTGGCCCTCGAGAATCATGCGCAGCTGATGCTCCTCCATGTCCTGCCCCAGCCAAAGCCGGCAAAGTCAGTCAAGCCGAGTGGGCTCTCGGTAGCCGAGGCGATTCATCAGCTCGAAACCCTGATTCCTCCGGAAGCCCAGCAATTGTGCCGGCCTCGTGCTCTTGTGGAGTATGGCGACCCCGCCACTCGAATCCTGGAAGTGGCACGCAAGGTTGGCGCGGACCTTATCGTCCTGGGAGTTCGGGGGATTGCCCGATTAGCGGGCGTGGTCGCCCGCGTCCAAAAAGATATCGCCTATGAAGTGGTTGCTCATGCGCCTTGCCCGGTTCTAACTATCCGCAGCGAAGACCGAATTGGTTCCGCAAGTCCGAATTGAAATGGATAGCGGTAGATAACCGCTACTCAAATCATCGAGTTTCTTCCAAGCCAGTGCCGGTCAATCCGCCCCAAGAACTTCAAGTGCGGGCCGGTTAGAAATGGTGAGACTCGATCCATGCAGAGCAACGAGGTGGTTATTCTTGAATTCGCTCAGCGTCCGCGTCACCGTCTCGCGCGTCGTGCCGATCAGCGCGGCGATTTCTTCATGCGTCAAAGGCATCGTTACTTGATTGCCGTGGGTCGATTCCTTAGCTCCGGCTGACCATTCCAATAGAAGTCTCGCCAGCTTCTCCGGAGCCGAGGCGGACAGTCCAACGGTTCGCAGTTGTCTGCAAGCTCGCCGGTAGAATGACGTCAGCTGCTGCACAACTCCCTTATAAACCTCCGGATGCTTGGCAATGAACGGCAGAAAATCGTCGCGGCGAATGTACGCCACCTGGCACGGCCGAATCGTTTCCGCGGTCGATTCATAAGGAGTGCCTGAGAGCGTGGACATTAATCCAAGCACCTCGCCCGGCTTTGCGATTCTCAGGATCAGTGTCTTGCCGCCGCTAGAGCTAATCGAAAGCTTCACTTCCCCCGCGCACAGCACAAAGATTCCACGCGGTTCCTGCTTTTCCAGAAAGAGCACTGCCCCCTCGGGATAAGTCGTGGAAGACCTTACGCTGTCAAAATCCTTCAGCGCTGGCGACGGCAACTGGCAGAAAAAGCCGTCCGACCTCAGTTTGCATGACTGACAGTGTTCATTTGTTTCGAATCCATAGGGACCTCTCATCTCACCCTCCTTCATTCTCTGTCTGTTCGATCTCCCGTATGATCTGCTCGGCAAAATATTTGGTGAGCGGGGAGCTCGCCACCACATCTGCGCCGCTCGTTCGGTGAATCTCCCGCAGTAAGGCTGTTCCGCGTTTATCCATGAATGTCAATCCCCGCACATCTAGCCGGACCTTCCTCGCTCCTAGCTCCACTCGGACCCCGTCCCATACGCGCTGGCACTCATCAGCCCAAGGCCCTACCACTTTTCCTTCAAGCCTTAGACTCACCAGGCCGTCTCCAATCTCTACCCAAATTCTCAGCACACCCTAATGGATGCACTTTGTGCGCCATATCACAGGCAACCGTGTCCTGGCGCGCTTTCACCCGCACGTTGCACATATGAATTGACTTAGGTTTTCAACTTGGAGTCTTGGCGACCCGTGACGAAGAACACCGCTTCAAGTGACGAGACGAAATATCGTCCCCGAGGCTAAATATAGTCTTTGCGTGCGATTCGCAGCTTTTTCATTTTGGAATTGAGCGTGGTGCGCTTCAACCCCAGCCGCTCCGCTGCTCCGTGAGGTCCGCCGATCATTCCCTTCGTCTCGCGTAGCACACGAAGGATGTGTTCGCGTTCTGCATTCTCCAGGTTGGGGTCAGACCCGCTCGCCGGCTGATCGATCATTTTCAGTTCGGATAGAGGCGCTCGCAGCACGGGGCCCTGCGTGAGAATCACGGCTCGTTCCATGAAGTTTTCTAGCTCTCTTACGTTTCCCGGCCAGCTCCAGGTCTGCAAGGCCCCCATCGTCTCCGGCGGCACACTCACGAGCTCTCGGTTCATTCTTCGGGAGTGTTTGTGTACAAAATAATTCACCAGAATAGGGATGTCTTCGCGCCGCTCTCGCAGAGGCGGGATCTCTATCGGGAAAACTTTCAGGCGATAGTACAAATCGCTCCGAAATTCATGGTCCGCCACCATCTTCGCGAGATTCCTGTTTGTCGCCGCAATCAGTCGAACGTTGACCGGAATGGTTCTCGTGCCACCCAGCCTGTCAAACTCCCTTTCCTGCAACGCCCGCAGAATTTTCGGCTGGAGCTCCAGTGGCAGGTCCCCAATTTCGTCCAGGAATAGCGTACCTTCATGGGCAAGTTCCAGCCTCCCGATTTTTTGCGCGATCGCTCCGGTGAACGCCCCTTTTTCATGCCCAAACAATTCGCTCTCGAGCAATCCTGCCGGAATGGCCGAGCAATTTAGCTTCACGAATGTTCGCTCGCGCCGTGGACTCAACTCATGTATCGCCCGCGCGATTAATTCCTTGCCCGTTCCTGTTTCGCCAAGAATCAGGACGGTGGCTTCTTCCCGCGCCACCGTCTCGACTTGCTTCAGCACTCGCTTCAGCGCTCGGCTCTCTCCGATAATTTCCTCAAACCGGTATTCTGTTTGCAGCTCCTCTTCAAGGTAGCGCCGCTCTAATTCCCCGCGCCGCAGAGCCTCTTCATCCCGTTTCTTTTGCGTCAGGTCGCGAATCACCGCCAGTACGGACGCGCCCTCTGGTCCGGCGATTGGGCCGAGCATGATGTCCACCGGGAATTCCCCGCCATCTTTGCGCCGCCCATACAGCTCAAGTCCAGCGCCCATCGTACGCACGCGAGGCTGCGTGGTATATTGTTGCCGGTGCCCCGCATGGCTCTGCCGAAATTTTTCGGGGATCAGCAGCTCCACGTTCTGCCCCAGAAGTTCGGCTCGCCCGTAGCCGAAAAAATTCTCGACTTGCGCATTGGCCTCCGTGATTTTTCCCGTTTGATCAATCACAAGAATCGCATCCGGCGAGAACTCAAAAAGCGACCGCAGCCGCGCCTCGCTTCGCCGCAATCCCTCTTCGGCTGTCTTGCGCCTCGTAATATCTCGCACGACCGCTACGACAAGCGAACCACCTTCTGCCTCGACCGGGCTCAGCATGATATCGACTGGAAATTCGCTTCCGTCCTTCCGCAATCCGTATAGCTCGAGACCGGCCCCCATGGGACGGATATGCGGTTCTGCGGCGTACTCCGCGCGGTGCTGTGGGTGGGTGGAGCGAAATCGTTCGGGTACCAACGCCTCAACGGGCCGCCCATTTAGGTCGGCGAGATCATATCCGAACATCCGCTCCGCCTGTGCATTGGCACGCACAATCGCTCCAGTTTGATCCGTCACAAACACCGCGTCTGGAGAAAACTCGAATAGCTTTTTCCACAATGTTTCGATCGGAGGGCTCATGGTGGTGCGGTGCGCGGTTTCGCTCACTTTGCCGCTACCTCTGAACTGGGCGTGGCCTTTAGCAAGGGCACCACGAGATTGCTGATCGGCATGTCGTGGCGCTGCCGGTTAATTGGCGAAACTTCCGTCTAATCTCTGACCCCGGAAGTATATCGCATTCGGGCAATTCCTCCCCCCAATGGGATACGGCCCTGAGTGAGCAGGAGCACTTCCACTTGTGACGTCCGTCACTGCGCGCCATCAATCTTGGAGCCAACCTTGCTGTGTGGGGGTTTCACCGATGAGCAAAGATACTCGCGATCTGTTGCCAGTTCTCAAGGCCGAATTAGCATTCGTCGAGAGAGGTGGTTATCGCCACATGCCTCCCGCGACTTGGCGTCCTACATTCATCTTTCAGGATTCGCCGACATGTCTGAATTTCAATACGGCTCTGCCTCCGAAGCCGTGCAGCGACTGTGTTCTCGTGCAGCTCGTTCCCCAGCAAGTGCGGAAGATGAAGATCCCCTGCCGCTATATTCCGTTGAATGAGCAGGGCGAGACCATCGATTCTTTTTATCGCTTCGGCACAAGGGAAGATCTGGAAGCAGCCTTGCGCGCTTGGCTCCGCGGTACGATTAAGCGTCTCGAAGAAGGGAAACAACTCGAAGCGACTGATCCTCCCGGCCAGTCCGGCGAACCTGAAATTCACGTCAGGGCCAGAGCGACTGCCTCTGAATGAGCTGTGCGAGATAGGGTGGTGACTTCCAATGATTTCTACCTGCGCAAATCCAGGCTGTCGGCTTCCATTTGACTACCATAACGGGGAACTTTTCCGGTTTCACAAGGCACATCGTCCCGATGAGCTGCCGCCAAATACTCACTCTGTGCAACATTTCTGGCTTTGCGGAACTTGCTGCAGAGATTACACATTGTTCTACTCGGAACGGCACGGCGTTTTGCTTCAGCCCCGTTCCGAAACTGTGGCGAAACCGGAAGCCTGCCGCTTCGTAGCTGCCGCCTAAATTCTCGACAGCCAGCCAGGTTCTTTTGCCTCGTGATTCTCACTCCACTCGTATGCGCAAGCGTTCACAATTGCGCCTGCGTTCATGCTCATCTCATTTCATCGATAGTGAGGATATACCTGGGCTGATTCCGTCGCTTGCGTGATCGCAGGATCCCCCGCCAAACACAGCGTTTGCGCTCCTGCTGCGGTATATTGATCCTAAGCGGATGCAGTTGGATCATTCAATTTCTTCGTCCTGCGCGCTCTGGTAGGCCCAAGTCAGCTCCGAACCGTCAGAACCGGGCATGTCGCTCTCGAAACCACTTTGTGGGTTGTTGTGATGGGCAGATGCGTCGCCGCTCCCCGAACCCCTTCTTCCTGTTTCACTCCCAGCACGATCAAGTCCGACTCGCGCAGGCGCGCCAACTCCAAAATCTTCTCTGCTGGATCGCCTACTTCGACGTAATAATCTGGTTTGCACCAGTCTTTGGCCTCCGCCGGAACCAATTTTTCAAGCAGCACCCTCAATGACGCTTCGACGTCCGAAGCCATCACCAAATCATTGGCATCCAGCTTGGGTAGTACGTGCAACAAGACCAGACGTGCTTGAAACTCTTCCGCAAGCGATACGGCGTAAGCTGCCGCGGCTGGGCTTTCCGAAGCAAAGTCCGTCGCGTACAAAATCTCGCGTATCTGCCCATCGGATCCTCGCGAGAGGTCGGCCTGTGGTCCTACGGTCAGAACCGGGCACGTCACCGTCCGCAGGATTTCCTCGGCCACCGAACCCAAAAGCAGCTTGCCGAATCCGGTCCTCCCCCGCGTGCCAATCACCATGAGATCGATATCGTTTTCATCGATCGCCTGTTTAATCCTCGGTTGAATATCTCCCTCTTCTATCCGCACCGTGGTGGGAAATCCAGAGAAGGTATTTATCAGTTGTTCGCGGTGCCTCTGATCGCGAGCTTCGGCAGCTGCCGCGTCGGCCGCCCACGTTTCTGGCGGAGTCATCGGATTCACTACAGGTGGGTGGACATGCAGGGCAAACAGATTTGCTTCGTAATGTTTGGCAATTCTCTTAACGTAAGGAATTGCGCTGGCGGCAGCGGCGGAGAAGTCCGTCGCGAACAGGATGTTTCGGAATCCTACAGAAATCTTGGCGGGAGCGGCTTTCATGGATCGTTCCTCCTTTTTTTATATTTGTCGCTAATGCCAGCCCGATGCGGTGACGCACGTCACTTGCCGCAGTGATGAAATTCGCATTCCGGCGTCCCCATCTCCACTATAGTGGCGTTTGATTCCGCGAACTACTTCCTAGGAAGGGCCATGAGTTCCGAGTTCACCGCAACCCCACCATCGGCCAACAAGGTCACGATGAGCCCCTCAGGATTAACCCAGGAAGAGGCTGAGGCACGGTTTCGTCAGTTCGGCCCGAACGATCCCACTCCTCGCCGCCAGGGGGCGCTGGTTGTGGAATTGCTCTCGATGCTCATCAACCCCCTCGTAATCATCCTTCTGATTGCCTGTGTGCTTTCCGTGGCCGTTGGTCAGACGGCCGATGCCGCCATCATCTTCGTCATTGCCATGCTGAGCGTGGCGATAAATTTTTTTCAGACCTACAGGTCCGAGACTGCCGCCCGCAAGCTCCGAGAGCATGTCTGTCTGACTGCAACGGTGATGCGAGACGATAAATGGCACGAGATTCCGCGGGAGCAGGTCGTTCCCGGTGACCTCATACGCCTCGTGGCCGGAGATCTGGTCCCCGCCGACGGCCTGCTTCTCGAATCGCGTGATCTCTATGTTCAACAGGCAGCGCTTACTGGCGAGTCCATGCCGGCGGAAAAAGATGCCAAGTCCTCAGAAACTGCCAGCGAAGCCAGCGCCGAGTCGCCAAATCGCGTCTTCCTCGGAACGTCTGTAGTCAGCGGAACAGCCCTTGCCCGTATTGCGGCTACGGGGAGCCGGACGTCGTTTGGACTCATCGGCGCGAAATTGAGGGAGCGCACCGGAGAGACCGAGTTTGAGCGAGGCTTACGGCAATTCGGCATGCTGATCATGCGGGTGGTTTTGTTCCTCGTTCTCTTCATTCTCATAATCCGTGTGGCCCTCCACAAGGATGCGTTCGAATCGTTCGTCTTTGCCGTCGCCCTCGCCGTCGGCCTGACGCCCGAATTCCTTCCCATGATCACCTCCGTGACGCTGACGCGCGGAGCCGTCCGCATGGCCCGCGAACAAGTGATCGTGAAGCACCTCCCGGCGATTCAGAATTTTGGCAGCATTGACGTGCTCTGCAGCGACAAGACCGGAACGCTGACCGTGGGACTCATGAAGCTCCGCTCTTCCGTCGATGCACTCGGGCAAAACGCTGGCCATCCGCTTCGCCTCGCGTTCTTGAATAGCACGTTCGAAACTGGCATCCGTAGCCCTCTGGACGCCGCCATCTTGCAAGACAAAACACAAACTGCGGACGCGTTCATCAAATGTGACGAGATCCCCTTCGATTTCAATCGTCGCCGCCTCTCCGTTGTCCTCCAGCCCAAGACCGCCTCCGCAACCGAACGCCTCCTTATCACCAAGGGCGCGCCGGAAGGCATTCTCGCTCTCTGTGTGTCGTACGAGTCCGGAGAACAGCAGCTCTTGCTCGACGCGGCCGCTCGGGAAAATGCCCGCAGAGTCTACGAGAATCTTTGCGCCCAGGGCCTTCGCGTTCTCGCTGTCGCTTTCCGCAAAACGGATAAGCGCGAGGGCTTCTCACCCGAAGACGAAAATTCCTTCGTGCTCGCCGGTTTTCTGGCTTTTGACGACCCTGCTAGCCCCGATGCCGCGGAGGCCCTTGCGCAGATGAGGCGCGACGGAATCACCCTCAAGATTCTGACGGGCGACAACGAATTGGTTGCGAAACACACATGCGAAGAGGTAGGCCTCGCGGGTCCTGTGGTGCTCCTCGGACCAGAAATCGAGACCATGACCGAGCCCGCCTTGGGCCACATGGCGGAAGAGGCCACCGTCTTCGCCCGCGTCACTCCCATGCAGAAATTGCGAATCCTTCGTGCGCTCCGGCAACGCGGCCATGTCGTCGGCTACATCGGTGATGGAATTAACGACGCTCCTTCGCTTCATGCAGCCGACGTGGGCATTTCCGTCGCAACCGCCGTGGACGTCGCGCGCGATGCCGCAGATATCATTCTTCTAACGCCTGGATTGAGCATCCTGCACCGGGGCATCCTGGAAGGGCGCCGGGCGTCCGGAAATGTTCTTAAGTATTTGCTGATGGCCACCAGCTCGAATTTCGGAAATATGTTCAGCATGGCAGGCGCCTCTCTCTTTCTCCCATTTCTTCCCATGCTCTCGACGCAGATTCTTCTGAATAACTTCCTCTACGACAGCGCCCAGATCGCCATCCCAACCGACAACGTCGATGAATCCTATCTTCGCGGCCCCCAGCGTTGGGACATGCGCCTCATCCGGAACTTCATGCTCTTCGTTGGCCCCATCAGTTCCATCTACGACTTCCTGACGTTTTACGTCTTGCTCCATTTTTTCCACGCTTCAGAGGCCCTCTTTCACACTGGATGGTTCGTGGAATCCCTGGCCACCCAAACGCTGGTGCTCTTTGTCATTCGAACGGCCGGAAACCCCTTGCGAAGCCTCCCCAGCCGCTGGCTGATTATCAACACCCTCCTGGCTCTCACCGTTGGTCTTGTTCTTCCGTGGTCGCCCTTAGCAGGCCTTCTAGGATTTACGCCGCTCCCGTGGCCCTATTTCATTTTCCTCGCAATTTCCATCGTCACTTACCTCTTGCTAGTCGAGCTCGCAAAGCGCGGCTTCTTCCAAAAGAACTTGCACGCACGTCTGAAAACCACCGAGGCTGCGGCGTGACAGGTCCGCGTAATCCCGTCGCTGCTCCGCCGATCGACCCGGTCGTGGCTGACATTTCGCCTCTCGCGCAGAAACCGTCCTTTTTCACAGCGCCTGAATTTGCAACCAGACTGATTGCCTTCGTAGCGGCGATCGGCATCGTTGTTCACTTATTTCTGCGCTTCGCGCCAATTGGGGCGCGGCCGCTCGCCAACATTCCTCTGTACGTGACGTTGCTTGTCGGTGGCCTGCCCTTGCTTCTAAGTCTCGGGAAAAGTTTGTGGGCCGGCGAGTTCGGTTCCGATTTCCTGGCTGCAATTTCGATCGTTACCGCTGCTCTCCTCCGTGAGTACTTGGTCGCATCCATCGTCGTCCTGATGCTTTCTGGAGGCACCGCGCTGGAAGAATTTGCCACGCGGCGCGCTTCTCGTGTGCTCGATGCTCTCGCAAAACGCATGCCCAGCATCGCTCATCGCAAGTCGGCGAAAGGTCTTACTGACGTAAAAGTGGCCGAGATCGTCGTGGGAGACACACTTGCCATTCTTCCGCACGAAATTTGTCCCGTGGATGGAGTCGTCGTCGAGGGCCAGGGCTCGATGAACGAAGCCTATCTCACCGGTGAGCCGTTCGAAGTCGAAAAGGCTCCGGGCGCCGCGGTATTATCCGGCGCACTGAACGGCGAAGCCTTGCTTACAATCCGTGCGGAAAAACTCGCCATCGATTCACGCTACGCCCGCATCATGCGCGTTATGGAGGAGACCCAGCAGCGCCGTCCCAAATTGCGCCGCCTCGGAGATATTCTGGGAGCCTGGTACACGCCGCTCGCCGTTGGCGTTGCGGTTCTTGCTTGGGCGATGAGTGGCGAAGTCAATCGCTTTCTTGCCGTCCTTGTAATCGCCACGCCTTGTCCGTTGCTCATCGCCATTCCCGTCGCCATTATCGGCGCCATCTCGCTCTCTGCAAGGCGTGGCATCATCATCAAAAATCCCGCCGTTCTCGAGCAGATCGATCGCTGCCGCACTTTCATCTTCGACAAAACGGGAACGCTCACCTACGGCAAGCCCACTTTGACGCGCATTGTTTGCGCATCAAGTTTTCAAGAAAACGAAGTCCTCGCGCTCGCGGCGAGTCTGGAACGCTATTCGAAACATCCCTTGGCTGGCGCCATTTTGGAGGAGGCCGAGCGCCGCGGCTGTCAGTTGTCACCCGCAACTCGAGTCAGCGAAAGCCCTGGGCAGGGAATGAAGGGTACTGCGAACGGGCACGAAATTCTTATCACGGGACGCAAAAAGGTTTCCGCCGATGAACTCCGCCTGCCCCCAGTCGAGCCTGGCCTCGAATGTCTCATCTTTCTCGATGGCTCTTTCGCCGCCTTGTTTGGTTTTGAGGATGCTCCTCGATCGGATAGCCGCGTCTTCGTTACTCATCTCTCTCCTCATCACCGCGTGACGAAGGTCATTCTCATCTCCGGCGACCGCGAGCCGGAGGTCCGCTCTCTCGCCACGAAAATCGGAATAGACGCAGCCTTCGCATCAAAAAGCCCGGAAGAAAAAGTGGATTTGGTTCGCGCGGAAACAAAATTGGGCCCGACCGTATTTCTGGGTGATGGAATTAATGATGCTCCCGCCATGCAGGCAGCCACCGTCGGCGTTGCCTTCGGGCAGGATACAGACATCACTGCGGAAGCCGCCGACGCAGTCATCCTCGAGCGCTCCTTTCAAAAGGTCGACGAACTCATGCACATTGGCCGAAGAATGCGCCAGATCGCGCTCCAAAGCGTCATCGGAGGCATGGTTCTTAGCATTTTCGGTATGATATTGGCGGCTTTCGGCTTGCTGCCTCCCATCGGCGGCGCCATCGCTCAGGAATTTATCGACCTGCTCGCGGTGCTGAACGCCGTCAGGGTTGCGGCCCCCTTCAGCACTCTGCGCGATTTCTAGTGGCCTGTACCAGCTGATTGTGTACCGATATGGCGCGCTGGATCAGCATATTTCCACTTCACCGTTCGGGGCGATTTGTTGTACTGACGGATGTATCGCAAGAGCTTTCTTTTCAGATCCGAGACGGAAGTGAAGAC
>DATJXZ010000117.1:0-60304 GCA_035499815.1 Candidatus Solibacter sp.
GATGACGGTGAAGAAACCCGGGGACGTTCCCCAAATTATTCATCACCAATCTGTCTCACCAAACTCCCAAATTCCCTCCAACCCCTTCCATCCACGCCACTTCCCGCGTCTCAGTTCGAATGATACGCATCAAGTACTGTATCTTGACAGTAATCCATTCCTCTGCTATCCTTCCCCATGGCCCTGACGCCCAAACCGCCCTCATCCCTCCCCTCTTCTTCTCTCCCCTGGCCTGAGGGCTGCGTCTCTCCCACCGGAGAATCCGTCCAACAAGTGATCATTCCGAGCGCTGCGAGGGGCCCGCTGTTATACTTCTTGCTATCCACTAACCACCAACCTCTAACTTCTATCTCCTCTGGAATCCGCACTTCCAAAAAACTGGCCTGCAAGCTCTTTAGAATGAACACTTCCAAAAAAACGGGGGTGGGGGGCCACGTCCTCCCTCTCATAAATCTATTTCCCGCGGCTCTTCCAGCCTCGCCGCTTGCTCCCCCAGCCGCTCGGCGCGACTTGCGCTGCTCAAACGCCGTCCTAGTACAGGCGTACTCTCCAGAATTGAATCGATTTTGTACCCGCAGTCCTATTGTTCCCTGGACCGCTCCCGGATACACTCTGTCATCGCTCAGGAGGTCTGCTTTGACCGGTTCAGAACGCCGCACCACGCAACGCTTCCAAATGCGGCTTCCGCTGACTGTTCGCTGGACAACGGGCGCCGCGGTTGGCGAGACCAGCACCGAATCCCGCGACGTCAGTTCTCGCGGAGTCTACTTCTTCCTTTCCAAGGACGTCCGGGAAGGCTCACCCGTCGAAATTCTTCTGACTCTGCCGAACGAAATCACCATGGCGGGTCCTGTCCGCGTGCGCTGCCTCGGCCGCGTCCAGCGCACCGAACCGCGCGACGAAGGCGCCATCGGCGTCGTCGCCGCGATCGAACGCTACGAATTCCTCCGCGGCGAGGAAGACGCAAAGTAGCAGTTCGCGGAACAGCTGAATCTCGCAAAAGTTTGTGGATAAAACTGCGGCGCCGGCTCCAAACGAAATGCTGGCGGCGCGCAGCGAACGGCAAAATTTCTCACAGGTTTCTTGCTCGCTCACTGCGGAGGCGGGCAGGATAAGCCGGGGTCCCTCGGCCCCTCAGCGGAGCGCCCCGGCTCTTTTATTAAGCTCGCGCTAATTTTTTTGCGCAACGATTTTTGTTGCGAGTCGCTGAACAGATCAGCGATATTTTTCTCCCGCCGAATTCTGCTTCGTCGAGCGTCCTCATTTCACAGGCGCGAAACGAATCAGCAGGCCCGTGATCGCGTCGTGCCACGCATGCACCATCATTCCGGGTCGCAAGTTCTGCCGAACCTCCGCAAGAATTCCAAACATCAATCCGTAGACCGCGATGACGATCGTGGCTTTTCCCCCCTGATAAATATGTCCCGCGCCAAATAGCGCCGCTGAGAGCAGCACGCCGACCGGCGCGTTTCTCGTCCAGGCCACAAATTGCCGCTGCAAATATCCCCGAAAAATGGTTTCTTCGCAGATACCCGCCGTGATGGCCAGCGCGACCCAAAGGATCGACTCAAGGAATCCTCGAGGAGCAAGCATCCGCGCCGCTTCGGCCATTCCCTTGGCCCGAAGAACCGAAGCTATGAGGCTGAGTATGGCGATAGCGGCGATCCAAAATCCGAAAGCTATGCCGAGGTCGCGGAAGAAGTCTCTCGCATTCTTCCACCGGACGCCCGCGATGTCTCGAAAGGATTTTCCGCGGCGGCGGAGCCCCCAGTAAATGAACAGGAAAAGAATCCATTCCCAAGCCATCGTAATGAGGTAGAAAACCATACGATTTTGACGGGGCACAGACGCCTGGCGGTGGATGGAGGCATAGCCGACGGCGGCAACCGCAGCGAGAATCAATAGAAGCGACACGGTATGGGCCACGGCGGCGACAGGCTCGAAACGTTGGAACGAGAATTCCGGAGCGACTTCCGCAGAGTTTTCTTCCACAGCGCACCTCGCTTGTTTTGCCAGGCGCGGATTCTCTCACAACCTTTGCCGAAATAGCAGCGACGAGTCCAGCCGAACCAGCCAGATGGGGCGAGGATGCGGCCTTTACGCCAGTTGCGCAGCGGCTCGCGATACTGCAGAAATTCACAGGGAGCACAGTTACCTCTGCGCGTCCTGTACTTGCGGGCAGGCGATTTCCGTTTGCTTTGTGGGGGATGATGGGTTTCGCCCAGCAGGAAACCGTACAAACAAACCGGGAAGTAAGACCGGCCACATTCGGCTGCTCAGAAGAGCCGTGCAGGCTCGGCTAAGAAAAGTACGCAGCCGTCTCGAGAGGAAAACATCGCGTGGGGGAAAGTCTGGAGATGCTTTCAGAAATTCAAGAATCGCAGAATCATATGTCTGCCGAGGAAGCCACTGGGTCAATTTCGCTTCTTGATTTGGCAGAAATACTGGATCAGCACAAGCAGTGGGTGGAAAGCGGCGGAGAAACCGGCGTCAAAGCGGATCTTTGTGGAGTAAATCTTTCGCATGCGGACTTGACGGGAGTCAATCTCGAAGGGGCCTTTATCCAGCGCGCGAATTTAACCGGCGCGGATCTCTCCATGGCTAACCTGCGGGGAGCGAGCCTGGTTCAGGCCGATTTGCGCGATGCGAATCTGCTCGGCACCGAGCTCCGAGGCGCGAATTTAATGGGCGCGAATCTTTACGGCGCGGAAGGCCTGTGGGTAGGCCGGCTCGGCGGGACAAATTTGTTCGATGCAATCCTGCCGGAAACCATTGCTGCGTTTGACAGCACGAAAGCAATCCAGGACGCCACAAAAGTCGCCCGGTGGTTCTACTTTTTGATCCTGGCCGCGTGCCTCTCCTGCATCGCGCTCATCGGAATGACCACGGACGTGAGGCTCATCGTCGACGCTTCAGCAATTCCTGTGGCGAAGTTTCCCAAGATTGTGTCCATGACCAGTTTTTATATGGGCGCACCGCTGGTGCTTTTCATACTTTACCTGCGCTTCCATTTCTTGCTGTTGCGGTTGTGGGGAAGCATGTCCGGGCTTCCGGCGGTTTTTCGGGACGGTCAGACATTGGAAAAAGACGGCCCGTGGTACTTGATGGGGCTGGTACGGCGGCATTTTCGCTGGATGCGCGAGGGACGTTCGCCGTTCTGGGTGTTGGAAACGGTGATGGCCACGGCGCTGGCCTATTGGGTGGTGCCCGCCACATTATTTCTGTTCTGGCTGCGGTATCTAGTCCGGCAGGATTTCCGCGGGACGCTGCTGCACGCTTTCCTCTTGACGCTTTCCGTCGCGGCGGCGACCTGTGTTCCCACAATTGTGGCTCGCGTGCTGCAACCGGGAGACCTTCTCCGCCAGAAATCGAAAAATCTCCTTCGGCTTAGCTTTGCCACTGGGCGCGTGGCGCTGCTCACCGGCCTCGCCCTGCTTATTTTTTCGCTGGGAGTGAACCGCGGACTTCCTTCGGACAAGAATATTGCGCCGCAGTATTCGCCTGCGAATCTACTGAGGTGGACCGCTGAAGCGATGCAGTCCATCGGATACAGACCCTATGCGGAATTGACGGAAGCTACGCTCTCCGGTCCGCCTCCGCATGGGAACTGGAGCATCGAGGCGCTACCTTCCGTTCCCGGCGCAAAGCTGAACGAAATGAATCTGCGCTTTGCCAGAGCCTACCGCGCGTATCTCGTGAACGCAAAACTCTGGCGCGCGAATTTGGAAGGCGCCTATCTTTCCGAATCGGACATGCGAGGGGCGAACTTGCGGGAAGCGGTTCTAAAGGACGCCATGCTTGACCGTGTTCAGGCTTCCAACACGGTAATGGTCTCCGCCGATGCGCGGCGAACGAACTTTACGGGAGCGGATTTGCGCGGCGCCGATCTTTCGTTCGCCATGCTCGAAAACGCCGTGCTTTCCAACGCGAAACTCGGAGGCGCCTCGCTCTACGCCGTGGATCTTCGCAACGGCCAATTGTTGCGTACCAACCTGTCCCGCGCGGACATGCGAGACACGAAGATGGAGCGAGCAGTGCTTTCGTTTGCCGATCTCGAACAGACCGATTTATCTTCCGCCAAATTGGGTGAAGCGAACATGACCGGCGCGCAGTTCAAGGGAACAATCTTGATGGACGCGGATCTTAGAAATGCGGATTTGCGCGGCGCGTTTTTTGGCGGAGCTGTTCTCCGCGGCACGCAGATCAGCGGCGCGGACATCGCCGGCGCGGATCTACGTGGCGCGTTGGGATTGACGGCAGAACAGGTCTGCTCCATGAAGGACTGGCAAAGCGCGCAATTCGATGCCGACGTCCTGGCCCAAACCCAGAGTCTTTGCGGAGCCAGACGCTAAAGGCCAGTTTTGAGTTGTTCTACTCCCGCGCGCGATACTTGAACGTCCTGCTCTGATTTTCCGCCGCTGAATGCGGCAATTAGATAGCCGTTCTTGCCGCGCTCGATTACGCCGCCAGTCCAGCCGAATTCGCCGGTCATGGGCGGACGGCCGGCGTTGCCGCTGTTTTTCAGGGTGTCGGCCATTTCAGCGGCTTTCGCATAGGCGATGCCGATGAGGTTCGCGCCCTTTTCCGTCGCTGTTGGGTCGTCCCTCATCCTGCCGATCACCGCCAATTTCGAGCTCCAGGAATGAATCTTGTCGCCTTCGAAATAAGCGACCACCGCGACGCCGCCGATGCCCAGTTCCTCGGCGCGTTTCCGCATGGCTTGCAAAGCTGCTACGGAGAGCCCATCGAACGGGCTGACCATGAAGGGACCGTGCCCGAAAGCCGGATCCATTTCGGCAATTCCGGAGCGATAACTGACGGAATCGGCGGTGGGAAAATCGGCGGGAACTTTTTGCGTCACGCGGCCCGTGGCTGCCCATTCCGTGCCGCGCTGAAACGTGGTGATAAATCCAACGCCGCTCAAAGCCGTCACGTCATGACCCATGGTGGTATGAAAAATTCTGCCCTTGCCGTACTTCAGCACCATGAGCATCGGCTCGTCATGTCCTGTGCCGTGGTTGTTCGGGTCGGAGTGAGCCGTCGCGAGCACGGTCATGTTTTGGCCAGGCCCGCGCAGCGTGGCATACAGCTCGTCGGGAGCGTGCATCCAGACGCGCGGCAATCCTTTCATGATGGGGTGTTCGGCATCCCGTGTTTCTACCTGGAACGGCAGACGATTTCCGTGCGAACCCGCCGGTCCCGGAGAATTGTCGGACATGAGTTTGCCATCCTTGAAATACCACATCGGTCCGGATTTCTCCGATCGATCCCTCCAACCGCCGATGCCGATCATTTCGTTGAACGCCTTCCAATTCGGAAAAGCATTATCCGCGGCATGGACGGTCACCAGCCCACCGCCATTGCTGACATACTGTTCAAACTGTTCGCGCAAGGCCACGGGCCAGTCCGGAGCGTCGTAGTTCATTACGATGACCTGATATTTGCCGAAATCTGGCTTGAAATTGCTGAAGTCCTCGCCAAAACGCGGCGAAGTCGCGACGCTGACTTCAAAGATTCCTGCGTCCTCCAGTTCTTTTTTCATTACGGCTGAGGTCAATTTCCAGTCGTGATACGGGCCGCCGCTTTCGCCGTCCAGCAGGAGCACTCGTATCGGTTTGTCTTTGGGAGGCAAAGGGGCCGCGCAGAGCGCCACACTCGATGCGATTGCCAAGAGCAAACTAAAAATGCGTATTTTCATCCCGTCTCCTCGTTGCAAGAACTAATTCGTCCGTTTTTCCGAATACGGCCGACCATTTGTTCAGGTCGTCCATCCGCAAGTACGCCTGCCCTTAATCTAACCCATTGTACAGATGCCACGGCTCATCCCTCGGACTAGCCTGCTTGCGTCCAGCGACATCTTTTACCAACAGTTAAGGAGGCATCATGCGTGCCTTGAAGATCTTGCCATTGGCTCTCGCGTTGGCCGCTCTCCCTCTCGCTGCCGCTCCTCAGCAACCGCCCACGCTCAACGAAGTCGTCGACAAAATCGTCGCTCAAGAACAAGTGGAGGTTGGGTCGCTTCGCCAATACTCCCCCATCGTCGAGACGTACATTCAAGTCCTGCATCCTAACAAGGATTCGGGCGCAGTGCCGAAGGGCGATAAATATTTTCTCGGCCGCGCGGAACTCGCTAAAGGCGTCGAAATCGAGCCCCTTCTCAAAGGCACCCGTACCAAACACAGCCTCTTCGGCGATGTCGAGAATCTGTTCTCCATGGAATTTCTCCCTCGCGGCTTTCTGCAAATGATCTATCTGGATACCAACGGCTTCGATCGCCAGCATTACAAGTTCAACTACGCCGGCCGCGAGTTCCTGGGCGAAGTTCGCTGCCTGGTATTCGACGTGGATCCTATCTCGAAAGACGAACGCGGACGTTTCGTGGGCCGTATCTGGGTTGAAGACCAGAATTTTCACATCGTGCGCTTCAACGGCGGCTTCAGCGGGCGCTCAAAGACCAATTACTATTTCAACTTCGATAGCTGGCGCACGAACGCAGGAAAGAACCAGTGGCTGCCCGCTTACGTCTATAGCGAAGAACTGGATAATGCCCAAGCCCCAGCCTTCCGCGCCCAGACGCGCCTTTGGAGCTATGCGCCCAACAGCATTCGTGGAGAGCAGTCTCTGAGCAAAGTGCTGGTCGAGGGGCCCGATCCGGTCCAGGACCAAAGCGAACTCGCCAACGATTACTCTCCGCTTGAAGCCAAGCGAGCCTGGGGACGCCAGGCCGAAGACAACATCGCCGCTAAAATGGAACATCTCGGCCTGATGGCCCCTTCAGGCGACGTGGACAAAGTTTTGGACACCGTGGTCAACAACCTCGAGGTCACCAATAATCTGGACATCGAGCCGCCGGTTCGTTCCCGCGTTTTGATGACTTCCACCCTCGAGTCCTTTACCATCGGCCACACGATCGTTCTCAGCCGCGGCCTGGTCGACGTGCTTCCAGATGAAGCCAGCCTTGCGGCCATCCTCGCACACGAACTTGGTCACATTGTGCTCGGGCAGCGCATGGGCACGCAATACGCCTTCTTCAATCGCCTGCGATTCGATGAAAAGGAAACCTTCCACCATTTCGGCTTCACGCACACTCCGGAGGAGGAAGAAGCCGCAACGCGCGAAGGGATTAAGCTGCTCAAGAATTCCCCGTACAAGGATCAGCTCGCAAACGCGCAAATATTCTTGGCGGCGCTCAACAGCCGCTCGAAGGATATTCCCAATCTCATCAGCCCGCACCTGGGCAACTGCATAGCCGCCGGTTTCGCAGGGGCCTCGTTGGTAGAGGCTTCGCAGTCGTCTCAGTCAAAGCCTGCGGGCAACCTGGCGGCCGCGCTGCCACTTGGCGGGCGCGTCAAAGTTGAGCCGTGGGACAATCAATTGCACCTGCTCAAGTCCAAGGCTGCCGGAACCGTTTCTGTGAACGAAGTGACGCCCTTCGAGGTCACCCCGTTCCGTTTCTATCTGACGCGGCAGGCTGAGGCCGCGTCCTCCGAGGTTCCTGGCGCGGCATCCGTGAAGACAGTCACGGACACGAGCATTCCCGACATCAAACCATAGAAGTTTCAGGGTGGGTTTTCTGTAGAGATATGGTGGCGGAGAATCGACAAGTTTCCATTGACCGCCGGAAGACTTGCAAAAGCCTCAATCGCTTTTCGATTTTCTGCGCAGCGCGGCGAGGATCCATCTTTGCAGGACAACCTTGCAGTGCGGCTTAAGCTCGCGGAATTCCACGCCCATGCCCACTGCCGGTTTGACGTAGATCACCATGCCTTTGGACTCGAAGTACTCGTTTTCATAAAAGATTTTCAAAAAGACGGGCGTTAATTCCGCAAAAGGAGAAGGCGTCTCGAGATAACAGCCATGAAGGCTGATTTCCGTTGTGCGCACCGAGACAGTTGCGCTCGGCTTGCTCTCTGGGGCGATCTCGGCGCTGGCATCCACCGAAAAACGAAAACTGCGGCGGTCGGGGTTCATGGACTTAGCGTAATGTATTTCAAACCGAATTGTCGCGGGCTGGATAAACCGTCCGACACGAATTGCTCAACACAGGTGCCTGACTCAGGAACCTGGTTCGCGATGGGTCGTGCAAATGGAAGCTTTCTTCGGTAGGGCAAACCCAGCCGCTCTACACTTGGAGGCGGTGCAGGTAGGGCACGCTGGCTTTCATCATGTCGAAGTTCATTTCGACGAAATAATTTTTTACGCCACCCGTTCTTGCCGCGGTGAAGATTTTCTTCCAGTCGAGTGTGCCTTGGCCGACCGGCACGATTTTCTTCGTCTTCGCGTCCCAGCCTTGCACGTGCATCGAAATGAATCGCCCAGGATACTTCTCCATATATTCTGCCGCGTCAAAGCCGTCGCTGATCGTCGAAACCTGGAACTGGAATTTGACCAGTTTCGGATCCAGAAGCTTGAACAGCAAATCGTAGGTGCGCTGCCCGTCGACTGAGGAAGTCTCGAAGCCCTCGTTGTGCAGCCCCTGCTGAATCCCGGCTTTGGCGGCGTTTTCGCCCATCTTGTTGTATTCATCGGCGGCGCGCTTCACGTCGTCCATCGTGGGGTGCTCGGGACCGCCCAGGCTTGCCACGAGCATTTGCGTCAGCCCAAGATCGTGCGCCCATGCAATTCTTTCTTCCTGATTTTTTCTGAGCTCTTCCATGCCAAAGTGCGAGCTGATGCAGCTCACGCCCCAGTCGTTCAACATTTTGCGCAGCTCGGAGCCTTTGTATTTGGCCAGCCCGCCAAAGCCGGAATCGTCGTAACCAACCGGCGAACACAATTCGATGTGATGGAAGCCGATGCCGGCGAGTTTTTTGATCGTTCCTGGAAAATCCTTGGCGATGCCTTCTCTTACGGGCCATGTTTGGCATCCAAGCGGGAGGCCAAGAGGATTGGCGCTGAGTTCCAATGCGCTAGCCGAAAAGAAACCGGCGGCGGCGGCCGTCGTTGCTGCCTTCTTCACAAAAGTTCTTCTCGTCATATCTGACATTGCGGTCTCCTCGCTCTTATTGTTCTTCGCCGAAAAGCTTGATGTCTTCGGGGCCTTCCTGAAGCGGACCCGTGTGGCGGCCCTGCACCAGTTCGCGAATCTGCGCCACGATGTCCGGATTTGCAAGCGTGGTGATGTCGCCCGTGTCCATGTGATTGGAAATCGCGGCCAGAACGCGGCGCATAATTTTTCCGGAGCGCGTCTTCGGCATGTCCGGAACGATGTGAATGCGTTTGGGCCGCGCGATTTTTCCGATGATCAGTTCGATTGTGGAGACAACCTTATCCTGCACCGCTTTGCTCGGCAGTACGCCTGGCTTGAGCGAAATGTAAACCTCGGGCACGCGCCCTTTGATTTCGTCCACCACCGGAACGACGGCGGCTTCGGCGATTTCCGTAATGCTTAGGCAGGCGGATTCCACTTCTTTCGTGCCCAGCCGGTGCCCCGCTACGTTGATAACGTCATCGACGCGGCCAAGAATTCGGTAGTAACCATCCGCTGGTAGTACCGCCCCATCGGCCGCATAATACGGCCAGTCACGCCAGTCCTTGCTTTCGGGATTCTTGCAATATTTCTTGTAGTACTGATTGACGAAGCGCTCCCCACTGCCCCAAATCGTTTGCATAATCCCCGGCCAGGGATTGCGAATGCAGATATTCCCCGCCTTGCCTGAGCCGGGCTTCACTTCCTCGCCGTTTTCGTCCCAGATCACCGGATAAATTCCGAGAACCGCCGGGCCGGCGCTGCCGGGCTTCATCGGATCGAGCGCGGGCTTCGTGCTGCAAAGGAATCCACCCGTTTCCGTTTGCCACCACGTGTCAACAATCACTGCTTCGCCCTTGCCCACCATTTCGTAATACCACCGCCACACTTCCGGCTCGATCGGTTCGCCAACCGTCGTCATGTGTTTGAAGTGGTAGTTGTATTTTCTCGGCTCGTCACCGCCGGCTTTGCGTAGCATGCGAATCGCTGTGGGGGAAGTGTGGAAAATGTTGACATCAAGGCGCTCGGCAATGCGCCAGGGGCGCGCCGCGTCGGGATATTGCGGTACGCCTTCGTAGAGAACGCTGGTTGCGCCAAGAGCGAGCGGGCCGTAAACAATGTAGGAGTGGCCGGTGATCCAGCCGATATCCGCCATGCACCAGTACACGTCTTCGGCGTGAATGTCCTGGTAATACTTGGAAGTTCCCGCCGCGTAAGCGAGATAGCCGCCAGTGCGATGCTGGCAGCCCTTCGGCTTTCCGGTTGTGCCGCTCGTGTACATCAGAAAAAGCGGCGCTTCCGCATCCTGCGAGACGGGTTCGACGATCTGGCTGCGATAATCCTTCAGCACATCTTCAATGAAATAATCGCGATCAATGATCATTGGCGATTCGGAGCGGTAATGGCCGTGGTAGCGCTTCCAAAAAAGAACTTTGTCAATCGTCTGGCCTTCTTTTTTCGCGGTTTCCACGGCGATGTCGGCGCTTGGCTTGTGATCGACCCACTTGCCGTTGCGGTGATAGCCGTCAGCGTAAATAAGCACGCGGCTTCCCGAATCGGCCGCGCGCAAGCCGCAGGCCTCTCCGCTGAATCCGCCAAAGACGACGGAGTGGATCACACCGAGGCGCGCGCAAGCCAACATCGTAATCGGCAGCTCGGGAATCATGGGCATGTGAATCGTGACGCGGTCGCCGGTCTGCAAACCCGCGAAATCGCGAAGCATCGCGGCGGCTTCGTTCACGCGCTTGTAAAGCTCCTGATACGTAATGACGGTTGCGGCTTCGTGTTCCGGCTCGGGCACAAAAATCAAAGCCGCTTTATTCTTGTGTTTCTCCAGATGGCGGTCGACGCAGTTGTAGCAGGCATTCAGCTTTCCCCCGACGAACCACTTCCAGAACGGAGGATTGGAAGTATCGAGCGTCTTGCGCCACGGCCTGTCCCAATCCAGCAGTTTCGCGTAAATATCAAAACACTTTGGAAAATTCCTCTCGTTGAATTTCTTTACGAAAGAATGATCCGCCAGATTCGCCTGCGCTCTGAATTTCTTCGAAGGATAGAAATACTCTTCCTCCTTCCAGTGAACGGCGATTTGCGCTTCGGTAACGCTCTTGGCCGAGCGTGAGTCGGCAGTCTTGCGGTGGTGCATCTTTTTTGATTGAGCTTTAGCCACGGCGGCAACTCCCGTTGATTGCTGGATTGGGCAAGCCAAGATACAACGAAATGGCGTTTGCGCGAAACAACCTCAGGCAGGGTCTTCGCCGGCGGTCTCAGTGGATTGCCACCGCAACCGTTTGCAATTCCAACTTGAGGGAAAGTGGAGTAAGGGGCGCGAATCGTGATACAAAGCGGTCTTGACAATTGGACACGCCATATTTCTTTTTGCTGCGGCAGTTCTGGGCGGCGCAATCAATGCCGTTGCCGGTGGCGGCAGCTTCGTTTCTTTTCCTGCTCTGTTGTTTACGGGAGTGACGCCCGTTTCCGCCAATGCTACTAACACGTTGGCGCTTTGGGTAGGCGTGACGGCCAGCGGCGGAGCGTACCGGAATCGATTGACGATTGCACGCCGCGTGATGTTTCCGCTGATCGCAGCCAGCACGATCGGCGGACTTGCCGGCGCGTTCCTGCTTATAAGAACTCCCGCGCAAACCTTCTTGAAAGTGTTGCCCTGGCTGCTGCTCGGCGCCACGCTCTTATTTGCGTTCGGAAAACATTTCACAAAACGCATTTCGGCGAGCATTTCGCATGACGCGAGCAACGCGGCCGTGGCCGGGGCGGCGGCTTTCGAGCTGGCCGTAGCCGTCTACGGAGGATATTTCGGGGGAGGTATCGGCATCATGAATCTGGCGCTGCTCGCGGCTCTGGGCATGACGGACATTCACGCGATGAACGCGCTGAAAGTAGTGCTGGGCGGCGTGATCAATGGAGTTGCGACCATCACGTTCGTGATTAGCGGAGCCATCGTGTGGCCGCAGGCCGCGGTGATGATTTTCGGCGCGATTCTCGGCGGGTATTTTGCGGCGCACTACGCGCAGAAGTTGCCGCAGACGTGGATCAGAAGTTTTGTGATTTTGGTTGGTTCGGGAATGACTATGTATTTCTTTATCCGTGCCTATCTGTAAACAAACCGCCCCCGAGATAGAATTCCTTGACAGCTAGAGACGCAGAACGCAGACTCTGCGCAACGTGACTGCTTGCCCAGGCGGCAGCCCCATCGGGTTTGGCCTATCAATTCCTATCTTGGAGGAGCGATGAAGATCAATTACGCGGCGATCGTCGTTTCGGCAGTGGCGTATTGGCTGCTCGGTGGACTCTGGTTCGACTTGTTGTTCAGCAAGCCATGGATGGCGCTTGAGAAGATGACGGCGGCGCAAGCCAGCTCGGCAAACCCGGCTTGGATCTGGCCGTTCATCCTCACCTTTTTGCTAAACCTGCTGATCGCGTTTGTGCTCGCGCTGGTTTGCAATTGGAGGAACGTGAACACGGCGGCGCGAGGTGGTTCACTCGGAATCTTGTTGTGGATCGGTTTCGTCGGGCCGATCAATTACACGACCTATATGTATGAGATGCGGCCGATGCAATTGTTCGCCATCAATGAATTTTATTCTCTTTTCGGTCTGTTCCTGATGGGGCTGATTATCGGCGGGTGGACGAAAAAACCCGCTTAGATTTTGCGGCGGCCGATTTTGAAATGATGTGAACGTTCGGTGCTCCGCGAACCGGGCACGATATATCGTGCCCCTACAACGGCTTGCCGCGGATGGACGCGTCGAGGATCTGGATGGTGTGGACGACGCGTGTTTTGGCGTTAAGACGATCCAGCGAGGATTGCAACTGCAGGAGACAGCCGGGATTTCCCGTGGCTACCACTTCGGAATTGAGAGGAACAATGAGTTGGGCCTTGCGTTCGCCTAGGGCATTGGCGGCGTCGGGCTGAACGAGATTGTAAATGCCCGCGGAGCCGCAGCAGATGGCGGGTTCGGGGATTTCGGCGATTTCGAGTCCAGGAATCGCGGAGAGCAATTGGCGAGGCTGAGAGCGGACACCCTGCGCATGCTGTAGATGGCAGGAATCGTGGAACGCGACGCGGACACGGAGCGGATTTCGTACCGCGCGCGGCGGCAACTCGGCTAAAACTTCCGTGATGTCTTTGCACTTCGCGGCGAAAGCTCTGGCACGATCGGCGTAGCTGGGATCGTCGCGGAGCAGATGGCCGTATTCCTTCACATTGGAACCGCAGCCAGCGGCATTCGTGACGATGGTGTCGACGTTCGCGCGCTCGAAGACATCGATGGTCTTGCGCGCGAGGACGAGAGCGGCTTCCTCTTCTCCTGCATGAACCATCAGCGCGCCGCAGCACGGCTGCGCGGCGGGCGCAACGACTTCGCAGCCTTCGGCGGCCAGGACGCGAACCGTTGCGACGTTGACTTGCGGAAGAAATTCGCGCTGGACGCAACCGAGCAAAAGCCCGACGCGGCGGCGTTGGATTCCTTGCGCCGGCGTGACTTCGGGATTCGTTTCGACCGGACCGAGCGCGGGCATGAGAGTTTCCATCGCCTGCAGCTTTTTCGGCAGAAGGCCAAGTATTCCGGATTTGCGCACGAGAAATTGCGCGCCGGATTTTTGGTAGGCGAGCATCGGCCAGCGTAGAAGGTGTAGACGATCAGGCCGTGGGAAAAGCGCAAAGATCATGCGGCGATGAATTTTCTCGGGAAACGATCTGGAGTGATGGCGCTCGATTTGCACGCGCGTGGCTTCGATAAGTTTGCCGTAATCAACGCCGGAAGGGCAGGCGGGCATGCAGGCCATGCAGCCGAGGCAGGAATCGAAGTGGCTGACCCACTGCGGATTCATCGTCGAGGCGCCTTCGCTTGCAATCTTCATCAGGTAGATACGCCCGCGAGGCGAGTCCATTTCTTCGTGCCAGAGGACGTACGTAGGACAGACGGCGAGACAGAATCCGCAGTGGACGCACTTGTCGATGATTTCATTCGATGGCGGATGATGCGCGTCGAATGCACTTGGCAACGGCACGCCCGCGGGAGTATCGGACATCAGATGCCTCCGGCGAAGCGGCCGGGATTGAGAGTGTTTTTTGGGTCGAACTGATTTTTTACGGCGCGCATAAGAGGTAGGACGTCACCGGGATTGCCCCAGGCCTCGAAATGAGGCGTCGCGACAGGACGATGAAGAAGGGTGAGCGAAGCGCCGTTGCGTTCAAGCTCCGCGCGGAGTTCGGTGAGAACGGCGTGGAGACTCGCGGGCGTGCCATCGAGGCGAAGCGTGCCTACACCGAAGCCTTGCATCGCTAGCTTCCAGCGCGTGTTTCGGGCCGCAGCAATGCGGTCAACGGTCTTGACAGCCCACATGATTGCATTTGGAAGCGCGGTGATTTTTGCAACCGCAGCGGAATCGGCTGAGTTCCAGATTTCGCGCGCGGCATTCCAAACATCGTGCGGAGCTTCTGAGGTCGAGGCTGGATGCGCGAGATTACGAAACTGAGAATCTTGCGCGGCAATGCCTTCCTCTGTGCCCTCGAAAAGAATATCGACCATCGGTGCGGCGTCTGGGGAGATTCGCGCCTGGAGCGAGGTGTGCGCAAGTTGGGAATCCTGCGCGGCAAGCAGAAGCCGCTGCATGCCGTCGAGATTTGCGACGGAGACGGAGAGCGTCTTTGTGTTGTGCGGAAGAGGGTGGAGACGGAATGTGGCGCGAGTGATGACGCCGAGAGTTCCGAGAGCGCCGGTCACGAGCTTAGGGAGATCGTAGCCGGCGACATTTTTGACAACTTTGCCGCCACTGGAAGCAAGCGTGCCGTCGGGGAGAGCAATGGTGACGCCGAGGATGAGATCGCGCAGTGCGCCGAAGCGAAGGCGGAGCGAGCCGCTGTCGTTGGCCGAGAGCGCGCCGCCGATGGTGGCGGCTTCAGGCCAGAGCGGGTCGAACGCGAGGCGCTGGCCGTGCTGGGCGAGAGCGGACTGCAACTTTTGAATCGCGCAGCCGGCTTCGACGGTGACGGTGAGGTCGGACCATGCGTGCTCGATGATTTTATCGAGGCGCGCCGTGGAGACGATGAGATCGGCGCGTTGCGGGGGATTACCCCAGCCGAGCTTCGTGCCGCCGCCACGAGGGATTACGGCGAGATTGGCATCATTCGCAAGACGCAGAGCTGCGGCAAGCTGCTGCGCGTCGGCGGGCTCAAGAACGAGCTTAGGCTGGACGCCGCAGACCTTGTCCGCGGCAGTGGCTGGGCGAATGAAGTCGGGCGGGAGAATGGCGCGGAATTCGTTTTCGATGTCGAGAGGGGTGGCCGGCATTGGATTGACGGACCCAGTACATTACAACCCTCAGGCGCAGTCAAGGCGCGCCCTGGCCCACCCGAAGGGGGAACTTCGATCAGCTGAGCCGCGAAGGGGCTTCAATTGCGAGCGATCGGACCCACGAGACGAGCCTCTCTGAGTTGGCGCGGGCCGGCAGCCAGACGGGCGAATAAACCTCACATCTGGTGCTAATGCCGACGCGCTGTGCGGCTGCCATTAGCCAGGAGTGTCAGGGAGGCTCACGGCCTGTTCCGTCAGGGATGTGCCCGGTTTGTACTTCCTACGCACCGTCTCCCCTCCACCCTGTTTTTTGTAAGTGCGGATTCTAAAGAGGTTAGGTATTTCGTAAGTCATTTAGTATCAGCACTTGGTGGGCGTCTTCGTAAGTGCAGATTCTAAATGATTTACAAGTAGACATAATTCATGCTCGAAACCCGACATTCCACTACGAGAGATGAATACCACGGATAGCATCCGGTGCGGTCCTCGAACAAAAGGAAGAAACGGCGGGGGCAGCGCTTCGCTTTGTCTAGGTTGGCGACGCGCTCCGGCGTCCGGCGAAATAGCCCAGACGATTAAGACCAAAATATGTGCCACCAAAAGCAAAAGCGGCAGCCAGTGGCCGCCGCTTTTTGGAGTTTTCCCTGTCAAAAAAATACTCCTTTCGGGTGCGGGGATCAATAGAAAAAATTAGGAAAGAATCGAGAATCTACACAGAGTGCGCTGAAGCATGATTGCCACAGAGAAGAAAAAGAAAGAGGGCACGATGTACCTTGCCTCCTACGAAGACGAAAGAGGATTATTGGAAAGTTAGTGGCCGGGGTTCTCGGTTGCGTCCCGACAAATAGAGAGGCGGTCATCCTCAGAAGGATGACCCTCCCACGAAAGATCAGGAGCGGAAGAGGACCGATTCGCGCTGGAACATTTTGATGGCGATGAAGAGAGCGACTGCGGCGTAGATGCAGTTGGAGGTGAAGATGATGGCGATGAGATGCCAGTGATAGGTGCCGGCGACGAGCTCTTTGCAGAGGAGGCTGGTGCCGAGGATGGGGATTAGGGAAAGTTTCGAGGTGAGTTCGACGCCGGGGAGCATGGCGGCGATCGCGGGGATGATGACGATGAAAGTCATGGGAGTGAGGTAGCTTTGCGCTTCCTTATAAGTTTTGGCGAAGAGAGCGATGGTCATGAGCGTGGCGGAGAAAAGAACGGCGATGGGCAGAGCCATAAGGAAGACGGATAGGACGGTTTTGGGGCCGAGATGAAGGAGAAGGCCCGCGGAGGCGGCTCGGCCGCTGGCGGTTTGTGAGGTGTAGTGGGCCAAGACCGAGAACGAGACGCCCATGGACAAGACGGAAAGCGCGGCGGTGCCCAGTGCGGCGGTGAGGATCAAAAAGAATTTGCCGAGGACGAGATGAGTGCGGGAGATGGGGCTGGAGAGGATCGTTTCCATGGTGCCGCGCTCTTTTTCACCGGCGGTGAGGTCCATGGCGGGATACATCGCGCCGGTCATGCAAAGCAGAATGACCATGTAGCCGATGATGCCCCCCAGGGCGGCGCCGCTTACTTTTTCGGGCGGGGCGACGTTTTCCTGTTTGATGGTAAAGGGTTTCAAGACCCCTTCGGGGAGATTTTTGGCGGCCAGGCGCTCTCTCACGACTGAATCGCTATATTGCTTGAGATATTTATCGACTTTGTCGGTCGCAAATTCGGATTTTAATTCACCTTCGTAGTTATAAATTTTGACAGTGTCCGCTTTTTGTTGCGCGACATCCGCCTGGAAACCTGTGGGGATTTCCACGGCGGCGCGAATATCTTTGTTAATGATTTGGTCTTTCCAGTTTGCGGCATCCGGGACGATTTCGATTTTGTCGAGCTTCTTGAGCCCGTCGACCACGGCGGGAGAGTCCGCGCCGCCGAGCAGCATGACCTTAGGAACTTCTTCCTTGGCTTTGCCGACGAGGGTGTACGCGAGTGTGCCAAAGCCGACGCTTAGGACAGGAAAGAGCAGGAGAGGCACGAGGATGGTCGAGATGACCGTGCGGCGGTCGCGAATGGCTTCGGTGATTTCCTTACGGTAGACGATGCCGACGTTGCGCAGGGACATGTCAGTTGTTCTCCTCGGCGACATAGTGGGGCGTGACGACTTTGACGAAAATTTCCTCGAGTTCTTGTTCGGCGAATTTGTCGCGGAGCTGCTGGAGGGAGCCTTCGACCAGAAGTTTGCCGGACTGGATGATGCCGATGGTGTCGCAGAGCTTTTCGACTTCGGCCATGATGTGCGTGGAGAAGATGACGGTTTTGCCGTTGTTGCGGCACTCGCGAATGAAGGAGGTGATCGTGCGAGCGGTCATGATGTCGAGGCCGTTGGTGGGCTCGTCGAAAATCATAACCGGGGGATCGTGGACGAGAGTGCGCGCGATGGAGGTTTTCTGCATCATGCCGGTGGAGAGCTTGTCGCAACGGCGGTCGCGGAAGGAATTCATGTCGAGACGGTTGAAAATATCGTCGACGCGTTTTTTGAGGGTGGCTTCATCGAGGCCGTTGAGGCGGCCGAAGTATTCGACAAATTCCTGAGCGGTCAGGCGGCGATAGAGAGCGGTGGCGGTGGAGAGGAATCCGACGTTGGCGCGGACTTTTTCCGGATGTTCGATGACGTCGTAGCCGCAGATGGTGGCGGTGCCGGCGGTGGGCTCGAGAATAGTGGCGAGCATGCGGAGAGTGGTGGTTTTGCCGGCGCCGTTCGCGCCGAGGAGCCCGTAAATCTTGCCGGGCTGACATTGAAAGCTGACGTTATCGACGGCGCGGATTTCGCCGCGCTTCTTGTCCACAAAGCTCTTGGACAGGCCGCGAGCATCGATCATGGTTGGACCCCTCGTTTACAGCGAGCGAGACACAGGGCAGCAAGACTTCAGAGTCTACTACGGGTAGGTCGAAGGGAAAATTACACAGGTGCGGTGAATGGTGACTTGTGCGTGGTGACTAGTGCGAGATCGGGCTGCCGGCAAAATCCGTAGGACTTCAAACCATGCGTGGGACGTCTAAGAGAACGAACAATAGAGGCAAGCTTCACGGTTCGCGGCGCATCCCAATGGGGGAGTGGCGCATCTTTATAGTGTTGGAGATGAGGCACTTATTAGGAACAGAGTCGGGGAACGGTGGTAGAAAATAGCCTGGCTATTGTTAGAATGAGACGCTTCGGGTAGGCCAGACGTCGGGAAGCAAGCCAAGGACAGGTAAGGGAATCGCAACGGGACGCGGGGTTTTGTGTGCCTCCGGGAGCGCCAGGTAAGGGACTGCGTAAAATAGAGGAATATGGATCGAAGGCTGCGAAATCGGATCGTGATTTTCCTCGCACTGGCCGCGGTGTTTGCGTACTTCCTGGTGTGGGAAATCGGAAGAAAGCCGGCGGCAAAGATAGCGGCGGTGACGCCGACGAGGGAGAACCTGGTCTCGTCGATCAGCAGCAATGGAAAAGTGGAGCCGATATCGCCGTACGTCATGAGGGCCCGGCTGGATACGTTTGTAAAGAAGATTTATGTAACGGAAGGGCAAAAGGTGAAGAAGGGACAGCTCCTGATGGAGTTGAATGTGAAGGAAGCGGCGGCGCAACTGGCGGAAACGCGAGCGAAACTCTTGAGTGCGCAAGATGACTTGAAGGCTGCGAGGGCGGGAGGAAAAGTGGATGAAGCCGCCAAGATCACGACGGATCTGGCGAAGGCGGAGGCGGAGCGGGACCGCTTGCAACACGATCACGACGTACTGGTGAAGATGGCGGCGGCACAAGCGGCGACGAAAGAGGACCTGGCGGCAAATAGGCAAAAACTGGTGAACGCGAATGCCGAGGTGACGAGATTGCTTGCAGTGAAACAGGAATTCGACAGGCAAGTTGGTCTAGACGCGGAGAAAGGGGAATTGCAGGTGCAGCAAATCCTGAGCGATATGGCGGCGCTCGAAGACAAGGTGGGCGACGGGCGAATCGTAGCCCCAGCGGACGGGACGCTGTACTCGATGCCGGTGAAGGCGAATGATTATGTGAAGGTGGGCGATTTGCTGGCGGAGATGGCGGATTTGCACAAGGTGAGAGTGCGGGCTTTCATTGATGAACCGGATCTCGGCGCGGTGGAGGTGGGCGAGCCGGTGGTCATTACGTGGGACGCCCTACCGAACAAGAGCTGGGCGGGCACGACGGAAGTGATTCCGAAGCAGGTGGTGCCGCACGGGACGCGGAGCGTCGGGGAATTGTTGTGCGCTGTGAATAACGACAAGCTAGAGCTGCTGCCGAATATAAACGTGAATGTGCGGATCAATTCGAAGGAGCACCGAAACGTGCTGGCAGTGCCGCGAGGCGCGGTGGCGTATGAAGGCGGACACAGGTACGTGTATGTGGTGGAACAGGACCAACTGGGTGTGGGGAAGGCGACGCTGGAAAAGCGAGAGATTCAGGTTGGGATTGCGGACGCGACAAGCTATGAAGTGCTGAGCGGATTGAAAGAAGGGGAGATGGTGGCGCTGCCGGGAGATACGGATTTGCACGATGGGATGACAGTGCAAGTTGTGAATACGAATGCGGCGTAAAGCGAACATGGGCAAAGGAGCAGGATGGGTGCTGCTGGCGGCATTGCTGGCGGGTACGGCGAGCCTGGCGGCGACGGTCAAGCAGAACGAAGGACTCAAGGCCGGGCGAGAGGATTACGACAAGAGCGATTACGCCAAGGCGGTGCAGGAGCTGCAGGCTGCTGCAGCACGCGAACCGCAAAACGGCGAGATAGAATTGCTGCTGACAAAGTCATACATGGAATTGGGAGAGCACGACGCGGCAATTGCCAGCGCGGAGAGAGCAGTGACGATCGACCCGCAGAGTTCGGTGTATCACCTATGGCTGGGCAAGGCGTACGGAGAGAAAGCGGACCATTCCTCGATGTTTTCGGCGCTCGGACTGGCCCGGAAAACACGCAAAGAGTTCCAGACCGCGGTGCAGCTCGACGATCGGAATTATTCGGCGCGACAGGCGCTGATCGAATATGACTGCAGCGCGCCGAGTATCGTGGGCGGCGGTGAGGATAAAGCCCAGCCGGAGATTGCGAAGCTGGAATCCATGGACGCCTCCGAGTGGCATTATGCGAAGGGGAACTGCCGGCGACAGAAAAAGGATTTTGCAGAAGCGGACGCGGAGTTCCAGATGGCGCTGCAGAGCCATCCGAAGTCAGCGGACTTGATTTATGACATAGGGGACTACGAGGTGAAACGCGGCGAAGCGGCACAATTGATGGAGGTTGCCGAGCTTGGAGAACGGGCGGCGCCCGGCGATCCGCGAGGGCTGTTTTATCGAGCAGTGGGATTGATCTTAAAGAACGAAAAGCCGCGTCAGGCGGAACGGGATTTGCGAGAGTATCTGGCGAGTGCGCCGAAGCGAAACGGATATCCACGATATTCGGCGGCCCATAAATGGATGGGCCGATTGTATGAGGGGCTCGGGGAAAAGGAAAACGCGGTGAACGAGTATCAGGCGGCGTTGCAGCTGGACCCGAAAGACAAGAACGCGAGGGAAGCGCTGAAGCGGCTGCGCAGGGAGTAGCCTGGTGGCGAGAACGGCCGGGACTCGAGGCCGGAAATTTGGGCGGATTTGGGATGCGGGCGAGTATGCGCTCGAGATGAACCCACATACGTGATGGACCCACGAACATGATGGATCGCCGGACATGATGGACCTTCGGGAAACGCTGTCCGTATCAATTGACGCGCTGCGAGCGAATAAGCTGCGGGCGATGCTGACATCGCTGGGAGTGATTATTGGGAGCGCGTCGATTGTGCTGGTTGTGACCGTGGCGTTGACGAGCAGGAAATTCGTGATTTCGCAGATTGAGGCGGTGGGTTCGAATCTAGTTTGGGCGGAGCTGGTCAGAAATTCCGAGAAAGCCGTGCCACTTAGCTATGAACTGACGCTGGGCGACCTGCAGGCAGTGAAGGATACGATCCCTGAAGTCGCGGAAGTGGCGGGAACGAGCGACTTACAGATGTCGGTGGTTGCCCAGGGAGTAGTGAGGCCGGTGACGCTAATCGGCGTGACGGAAGGTTACCGGGAGATTCGCAGGCTGATTGTCTTGCGCGGGCGATATTTCGATGAGCTAGACATGCAGACGCGGAGCAAAACGTGCGTGATCACGCCGCAGCTTGCGAAAAGGCTGTATGGGATGGACAACCCCGTGGGACGGGATTTGCACGTGGGAGAATTGATCTTCACGATCATCGGAGTCTTCAAGGAGCGGGTGGAAACGTTTGGGCTATCCGACATTCAAACGGAAACGGTACTGATACCGTTTGGGTTGATCAAGTACTACGCGGGAGTGGATACGCTCAAAGTGCTGGACGTGCAGGCGACGACGCCGGACGAAGTGCCCAGGGTGCAGAGGGAGTTAACAGAATTGCTCCAGAGCCGCCATCCGAGCTCGGCGGAGTACAACGTGCAGACTCTGACGGCGATTCTGAAAGCAGCGCGGGATATATCGCTGGCGCTGACGATCGTACTGATCGTGATTGCAGCTATTGCTTTGCTGATCAGCGGAATAGGGATCATGAACATCATGCTGGTGACGGTGACGGAGCGGACGAGAGAAATCGGAATTCGCAAAGCCATTGGAGCGGCGCGCCGGGAGATTATGTATCAATTCCTGACGGAAGCATTTCTGATTAGCGGCGGAGGGGCCGTGCTGGGGATTCTGATCGGGTTGCTGATACCGGCGATCGTGCAAGGGTTTCTTCCCGGAAATTTGAGAGTGCCGGTGTCGCCCATGAGCGTGGTGCTGGCTTTCGTGGTGTCGTGCTCGACGGGATTGTTGTTTGGCTATTTGCCGGCGAATCAGGCGGCACGGCTGCAACCGATTGAATCACTTCGGTATGAATAGTGCGAAATTGCCAAGGCGAGCTCGGAAGACGGGAGTTGAAGGAGCGGGAGAATGAGAAAAAATAGCGGGGCGGTGCGGAGAGCGGCATTTATTTCGCTGGCGGGGGCGTTGCTATGGAGCGGGAGCGCACGCGGGCAGGCGGCGAATGTGTTGCAAGCACAAGGTGCGCAAACGGAGCAATCCGCGGGTGCAGCCGCGGCTGGCCAGCAGGGTGCGCCCGTTGTGTTGACGCTTAAGAGCGCCGTCGAAACGGCGCTGAGGAACAGCAAGGATATCCAGGTTGCCAAACTGCAAGCCAGCATTGCAGAACACGCTTCGCAAGTAAGCAGATCGGAATTCATGCCGAATCTATATGCCGGATCGGGAGCGGGATATACGTACGGAATTCCGGAGACGCCGGGAGGGCGTGCGCCGTCGGTCTTCAATGTCACCTATACGGAGCAGGTTTTCAACGAGCCGCGGAAGGGACAGGGAAAAGAACTGGAGGAGCAGGCGCGTTCGCAGAAGATCGTACTGGAGGACGTGAAAAACAGCGTGATCATGCGGACGGCGATGGCCTACCTAGAGCTGGCGAAGGTGAGGCACTCGCTGGACTTGCTGAAAGGGGAGCAAGAAAGCGCGGACAAGATTCTGGAGGTCACGAAAGAGCGAGAGGGAGAAGGATACGAGCTGCCGATGGAAGTCACAAAGGCGCAACTGACGAAGGCGCAGGTGACACAGAAAATTTTGCAGCTCGAAGGGCGCGGAGACGAACTTGAGACGTTTCTTCGAGGTCAGTTGGCGCTGGGCGAAGATCAGATCATTGAAGTGACGCCGGAAGATTTGCCAGGAGAGGCAGAGCAGGAAGGGGCCAATCTTGTGGCGATGGCCATGAAGAATAATACGGACTTGCGTTTGGCGGAATCCGACGTGCGCGCGAAAGAATTCCGACTGAAGGGAGAGAAGCGAGGCTATTGGCCGACACTCGATCTGGTGGGTACGTACAGCCTTTTGGCGAAATACAACAATTACAGCGAATTCTTCAATAAGTTCCAGAGGAATAATATAAACGCGGGCGTGCAGGTGCAGATTCCGTTGTTCAGCGCGAAGACGAAGGAATCCATTGGTCTGGCTAAGATAAATTTGCAAACGGCGCAGACGACGCTGGCGAGCAAGAAGACGCAAGTGAGCGCCGAAGTGCGGCAAAAGACGCTGCACTTGCGAGAACGGGATGCGGCGAAGGAAGTGGCGCGTCTGGAACTGCAACTGGCGCAACAGAATATAGCGGTGCTGCAGGAGCAGTTCAACGAGGGGAAAGTGAATCTGCGGGATGTAGAGAAAGCGCGACTCGATGAAAACGATAAATGGATGGCCTTTCTGGATGCCAACTTTCAGCGCCAGCAGGCACAGCTCGATTTGCTGAGGACGGCTGGAGAACTGGATAAAGTGTGGCAGTGAGGACGACGGCTGATGGTTTGTGATTGGTGACCGGTGCAACTAGAGCTGAAGAGCCTGGACGCATTGCTGGAAGCGGTGAAGAAGCTCGACGCGGGTTTTGGCGGATTGCCCGCGTTCGAATCGGGGGCGCCGGGGATGGAGCGGCTCGCCGAGGCCCTGGGGGCAACAGCTGAGCGGCTGCGGGAGAATTACCCGTATTTTCATCCATTATACGCGGGACAAATGCTCAAGCCGCCGCATCCGGTGGCGCGGCTGGCGTATGCGCTGGCGATGTGGATCAACCCGAACAATCATGCTCTCGATGGCGGGCGCGCGACGTCGGCAATGGAAAAGGAAGCAGTCGCCGAAATCGCCGCGATGTTCGGGTGGAAGAATTTTCTAGGGCATCTTGGCGGTGGCGGGACGATGGCGAATCTAGAAGCGCTGTGGGTGGCTTCGCGGGTGCACCCCGGAAAGAAAATTCTGGCCAGCGAACAGGCACACTACACGCACAAACGGATCAGCGCGGTGCTGCAATTGCCATTTGAGAGTGTGGCGTGCGATGCACAGGGGAGGATGGAGTTGGACGCGTTGGCAAAGCGCGTGGCGCGCGGAGACGTGGGGACGGTCGTTGCGACAATGGGAACCACGGCGACAGGGTCGGTGGATACGATGCCGGAAATTCTTGGCTTGCGCGAGACCTACGGTTTTCGAGTACACGCAGATGCAGCTTATGGCGGCTATTTCAAACTGGCCGGAAACTTGGGAAAAGCAGCGGCGCGGGCTTTCGCGAGAATCGGCGAGGCGGACTCCATCGTGATCGATCCGCACAAACACGGGCTGCAGCCATACGGGTGCGGTTGTGTATTGTTTCGCGATCCGACGGTGGGGCGATTTTACAAACACGACTCTCCCTATACGTATTTCAGCTCCGCCGAACTCCATTTAGGAGAGATCAGTCTGGAATGTTCAAGACCGGGGGCGGCTGCGGCAGCGCTGTGGGCGACCCAAAGGCTGTTGCCGCTTGAACGGGGCGGAGAGTTTGCACGCGGACAGGAGCAAGGCCGGGAGGCTGCGCTGGCTTTCTACAAGCGGCTCGAAGGGGATGAACGATTCGCAACCGCGTTCGAGCCCGAGCTGGACATCGTCGTGTTTGCGCCTCGCGCCAAAAGCGTGACAGAAGCGTCAGCACTTTCACGAAGAATATTTGAAGCTGCCGCGAAGCGGAACTTGCACCTGGCGGTGGCGGAATTGCCGACGGCGTTTTGGGCCGGAAATCTGGGAGCGATGAAACGCGACCGCGAGACCATGACTTGTTTGCGCTCCGTGCTGATGAAACCGGAACACCTCGAATGGATTCCTCGAATTTGGGAGGAACTTTCGGTGGCGACCTCAGAAGTTCTCGGCGCGGAAGGGGCTGCCTCTTCCGCACGTTAAGAAGCTGCAACAGGTTAGGTGTGCGTGGCGAGCAGCGTATTGATTCTGCCGAGAAGCCTTGCTTTGCTGAACGGCCTGGGCAGCATGGAGGCAATGACCTCGGTTGGGTCTGGGATGTCGAGCGCGGCCAATGGACAGGCAGAGCTATAGAGGACGCTCATTTCGGGCGAACGTTTTCGCAAATGAAAAGCCAGGTCTGGGCCGGCCATGCCGGCGGGGTGAAGTTTGGTAATCAGCAGATGGATAGGGCCGGCGCAGGATTGAGCCAGCTCGAGAGCCTGGTCCGCATCTTCCGCAGGGAGGACAAGAAACTCGGCTTCCTCGAGGATATCCAGAATGCTCTGGCGAAGAGATTCCAAATCTTCGACGACAAGGACAACAGGATGAACGGCCGACTTAGAGGACAGTCCCGCTATGGCAACCTCCCTACTTGCGGATGAAGCCAAGCTCGTTCGCTTGGTGCAGATACCTACATAGTATAACAGTAAATAATAAAGGGGCGCGATGAGCATTGAAGCGAATTGGATTGAGATTATTGCCCAGGGCCGGGAGGAAGGGACTCGGGACCAAGGGCGAAACCACAGGAATGGAGGTGGCCCGGGACGGATGTTGATGGAGGCGAAATTTGTCGCGTTCGGCGGTTTGGGTAGCCCACATGGACGCCGCCAAACGGCCATCGGGAATGTTTCCGAAGCGGAACTGCCTCGAACATAGAAACAATTGAGCGTACGCAACCAAGTCAGGTAAACTGTTATCTAGTCTTTGGAGACGCGCCGCCAGGGAGCGCTGGATCAAGCAATTGGGGCACAAACCGGAAGAAGTATGCAGGATGGCGTGGCGATTGATAAAACTGAGGGTGATGAATGCCGGATGTAATGAAGACGCTGTTACTAAACCCGCCGAGCTTTGAGAATTTTGACGGCGGAGCGAGCTCGCGGTGGCCCGCGACGCGCGAGATTGAGTCCTACTGGTACCCTGTCTGGCTGACCTATCCCGCCGGGCTGATTCCCGGAAGCCGTCTGGTGGATGCGTCGCCACACAAAGTGAATTGGCAGCAGACCATCGAGATTTGTAAGGAGTACGAGTTTTTGGTGCTGTACACGTCGACGGTGGGTTTCGAGAGCGACGTCAGGCTGATCCGGAGGATCAAGGAGAGCAATCCGGGCCTGAAGATCGCCTTTGTCGGGCCGCACGGACACATCAAACCGGACGAGACGTTGATGACGAGTCCGGACATTGATTTCGTGACCCGAGGAGAGTTCGACCATTCGGTAGTGGAATACGCCCACGGAAAGCCGATTGAGCAGATTCTGGGAGTGAGCTACCGGAAAGATGGACGCGTGGTGCACAATGCGGAACGGCCGCAATTGCACACGCAAGAGCTGGACGCGCTGCCGTTTGCGACGGACATCTACAAGCGCGATCTGAAGATTGAAAACTACAATGTGCCGTTTTTGTTGCATCCCTTTGTGTCGTTCTACTCGACGAGAGGCTGCCCGGCGCTTTGCACTTTCTGCATGTGGCCGCAGACGGTTTCGGGACATGCCTGGCGGACGAGGTCGGTGGACAACGTGGTTCGGGAAGTGAAGCAAGCTATCGAATACTTCCCGCAGATGAAAGAGATCTTTTTCGACGACGATACGTTCAACATTCGCAAGGACCGCGCGATCGAATTGAGCCAGAAATTCAAGCCGCTGAAATTCCGGTGGTCCTGCACGGCGCGCTGCCATAGCAAATACGAAGAACTAAAGGCCATGGCAGAGGGCGGAGCGCGGCTGTTCATCGTGGGATTTGAATCCGGTGATCCGCAGATTCTCAAGAACATCAAGAAGGGCGCGACCGTCGAGATGGCGCGCGAGTTCATGAAGAATTGCAAGAAGGTCGGAATCAAGGTGCACGGCGATTTTATTATCGGCTTGCCGGGCGAGACGAAAGAGACGATTAACAGGACGATTGACTTTGCGAAGGAACTGGATTGCGAAACGATTCAGGTTTCGCTGGCGCATGCCATGCCCGGGACGGAACTGCACGAGACGATGTCGAAGCAAGGATTCCTGAAAGTGGAAGCGCTCGCGGACAGCGGCGGCCACCAGTTGCCACACATCGAATACCCGCATCTCAAGAAAGCGGAGATGATGGAGGGCGTGAACCGGTTCTACGATGAGTACTACTTCCGGCCACGAGTGGCCTGGCGGATTGTACGTGAAGCGTTGTGGGATTCGCACGAACGCAAGCGGCTCTATCACGAGGCGACCAGCTTCCTGAAGTTGCGCGCGGAACGCTTGAAGTGGGTGCGGCAAGGCGGAGACCTGCAAAAGCCCATGATTTCCGTGCCAGAGACGCCCTCGGCCTCCGGAAACGACTAAATCTTAAACAAAATGGCAAGAGAAGGAAGGCTTCGGTTAAAGACGTTGGTCATGGTGTGCGCGATGGTATTGTGTGCGAACGCCGGAGACCTGATGCTGAAGCGCGCGATGTTGCAAATCGGCGTCGTGGAGCTGTCGGTGCTGGGGTTCACTCACGCGTTTCGAATGACAGTCACGAACGGAACCCTGTGGACGGGCATCTTCTTTCTCTGCGGATTCATGCTCAGTTACATGATCGTACTCAGCTGGGCGGATTACAGCTACGTGATGCCGGCCGGCGCGTTTGGCTACGCTTTGCTCACTTTCTTCGCGGTAGTGTTTTTGCATGAATCGGTTTCGGCGCGGCGATGGGTTGGCGTGGTACTGATCTGTGTTGGCGTGCTGCTGGTAGGGCAGACGAAGCCTCGAACGACCGCAGCGACGAGAGAGGCACTGGTATGATGCACGTGGGAGCGTTTCTCGCAATTCTGATTTTCGGCAGCACCGGCGGCGAAATTGCGATAACGCGGGGTATGAAAGCCACTGGCGAACCAGAGCGGATGCGGCCGAGAGAGTTGCTGCAATTTCTGAGCAAGGCGCTACGCAATGGCTGGTTCTGGGCGGGTGTGCCGTTGATGGCGCTCTCGTTTTACGCGCTGCTCGTGCTGCTCTCCTGGGAGCCGATCAGTTTTGTGATTCCAGCGTCGGCTTTGAGCTATGTAGTGGGGACATTTGGAGCGAAACATATCCTGGGCGAAGAGATTTCGGCAGCGCGATGGATCGGTGTAATCATGGTGTGCGCCGGAGTGGCGCTGGTTGCAATGGGATAAGGGATGATTCCAGTCATGGAGCAGCCCGCCAACGCAACGTAGGCGGGGCGAAACGCGGTGAGAAGGACGCCGGATTATTTCCCCGGCGAGCGAGAGGTCTCTCAACTTGTGCGGAATCGCCGGCTTTACGCATAAAAACTGGGCGCCCGAGCCAGAGCGCATCGAACGCGCCACAGCGATGCTGGCACATCGCGGGCCCGATCAGCGCGGCGTATTCCGCTCGAGCGTGCTTTCGATGGGCGCGGCACGACTGAAAATTATCGATCTGCAGGGCGGCGATCAGCCCATCGTGACGGACGATGGTAATACGGCAATCGTTTTCAATGGGGAAATTTACAATCATGTGGAGTTGCGCGGCGAACTCGAGAAGCTGGGGCACAGGTTTCATTCCCACTCCGACACGGAGATGGTGCTGCATGCGTTTGTGGAATGGGATACGGCGTGCTTTTCGAAATTACGCGGGATGTTTGCGATTGCCCTGTGGATCAAGTCGTCGCGCCGGCTGGTTCTGGCCCGAGATCGAGTGGGCATCAAGCCACTTTACATCGGGCGGAAAGGGGAAGATCTGTTTTTCGGCTCCGAACTCAAGACGCTTTTTGTTCACCCCGAATTCGGAAGGCGTTTGAGTCCCGCAGGGCTCGATTGCTATCTCTCCCTTAACTACGTCCCTTGTCCGTGGACGCTGGTGGATGGAATCGAGAAACTGCCGCCCGGGCAGTGGCTCGAATGGGTCGACGGTAAGCTGCGATTTGAAGCCTACTGGAAGTTGCCGGTGGGGCCAATTCGCGAGCGCTCTCTCGGGTCCGCGTGCGAGGAACTGGACTCTCTCATGCGGCAATCCGTACAAGAGCACTTGCTTTCGGATGTTCCGCTCGGACTCTGGCTAAGCGGAGGGATCGATTCTTCGACCGTTTTGCACTACGCCGCGACGGCCTCTTCAAAACCAATAAAAACTCTGTCGGTTTCTTTCCTTGGGAGAAATTTTGACGAAACGGCGTACATCCGGGCGGCAGCGAAAAAGTACGGGACCGAGCATACGGAATTTGATCTGAATCCCGGCGCGGATATACGGGGAGCGATCGAGCAGTTCGCGTATTACTCTGACGAGCCGAGCTCGGATGCCGGAGCTCTGCCGGTATGGTTCCTCTCGAAAATGAGCAGGGCAGAAGTGACCGTCGCGCTGAGCGGGGAAGGCGCGGACGAATTGTTCGGAGGCTATCTAACGTACCGGGCGAATCAGCTTGCGCGGCCGCTGCGCAGACTGCCGAAGTGGTGGCTGCGAGCCGCGCTGGGCATGGCACGGCGTTGGCCCGTTTCCGACGACAAAATTAGCCGGGAATACATGTTGAAGCGGTTTTTGGAAGGAAGCATGCTTGGGCCAGAATGGGCGCACGTCTATTGGAATGGGACCTTTTCAGACGCCCAGGCACGTTCCATTTCGGCGGCGGCGCTGCCCGCATCTCTCGATGGGGTACTCCGTGAATTGCGCGATTTTCCCGCGCCCGGCGACGGCGTGTCTCCCTATCTCTGGTGGGATCAAAAGTATTTTCTGCCGGATGACATCCTCAATAAAGTTGACCGGATGAGCATGGCGCATTCGCTGGAAGTGCGGCCGCCGTTTCTGGATCACCGCATCGTGGAGTTTGCGGCCACTTTGCCGGCCTCGCTGAAAATGCAAGGTTCGCGGCAGAAAATCATCCTTAAGGAGCTGATGAAGAAGAGACTGCCCGAGGCGATTCTGAAGCGGAAGAAAGTGGGATTCGATATCCCGGCGCACGAATGGCTCCGCGGGCCGCTGCGCGAGCTTCTCCTGGACACTGTGCGGGAGGGTCTCGCCGAGCATCCCACACTTTTCCAGTCCGACAAAATTCAGGAGTTGGTGCGCCGGCACCTGGAACGCCAGATAAATGTTGGTTACCACTTGTGGGGATTACTGCTTCTGTTTTTGTGGATGAAGAAATGGAGAATCCAGACCGTGTCGCCTCGGACGCCGACCTCCTGGATCCAGGAAGAGACAGGAGTCAGCAATTAGAGGTTGGGCTGCCTCCGACGACGGTGGTTTTGCTTTTGCAGATCCCCCGCGCCGGGCGGCTTGGTCGGTGCGAACGGGTGTTGCGAATTGTATTTCATTGAGCCGCCTTGCAGTCAAACAAGGCTTTGCCCCATCTAACTAGACTGGCAACTCTGACCGATTTTTTTGAGCGGCGGAAGCGTATTTCGGCGGTAATCACGTATACTGTAACTAGTTTCGCTCAGCGAAATTGACGGTGCGGTGCACTTCGCGTGCTCATCGAGTTCGACCAGCCTGTCGCAAGGGTGATGCGCAGTTCCACGGGCCATTGAAACAGAGGAGTTCTTCAAGGAGGAAAGATGAAGATTGCTGTGCTCGGGGGAGATGGTTACTGCGGGTGGGCGACCGCTTTGTATTTGTCGAAGCAGGGGCATTCCGTCGCCATCGTTGACAACTTTGTTCGCCGGCTGTGGGACCATGAACTCAATGCGCAGACTTTGACGCCTATCCGTCCGCTCTCCGATCGCTTGCGTGTCTGGCAGGCAGTGAGCGGCAAGACCATCGAATCCTTTTACGGCGATGTATGTGATTACGACTTTCTGGCTTCCACGTTGCGCGCGTTCGAGCCTGATGCGGTTGTGCATTTTGCAGAGCAGCGCTCCGCGCCGTACTCGATGATCGACCGCAGCCATGCCGTCTTCACGCAAGTAAACAACGTAGTGGGCACGCTGAATCTGCTCTTTGCGCTGCGCGAGCACCGGCCGGAATGCCACCTGGTCAAGCTCGGAACCATGGGCGAGTACGGCACTCCAAATATCGACATTGAAGAGGGTTACATCACCATTGAGCACAACGGACGAAAAGACCTACTGCCCTTTCCAAAGCAGCCCGGCTCGTTTTATCACCTTTCGAAAGTGCATGATAGCCACAACATCATGTTCGCGTGCAAAATCTGGGGGTTGCGAGCCACGGACCTCAATCAGGGTGTGGTCTACGGAACCACGACCGAAGAAACGGCCATGGATGAGGCGCTCATCAACCGTTTTGATTACGATGATGTTTTCGGCACGGTGCTGAATCGTTTCTGCATTCAAGCGGCGATCGGCCAGCCACTGACGGTATACGGTAAGGGCGGGCAGACGAGGGGCTTTTTGGATATCCGCGACACAGTGCGCTGCATCGAGATTGCGTGCGAAAATCCCGCCGGGCGCGGAGAGTGCCGCGTTTATAACCAGTTCACGGAACAGTTTTCGGTGCGCGACCTCGCGAAGATGACCGTGACCGCCGGTAAGAAGCTCGGACTTAATGTCGAGGTGGATCACTTGCAAGACCCGCGCGTTGAGGCCGAGGAGCACTACTACAATGCTAAACATTCGAAGCTCATTGACTTGGGCTTGAAGCCACACCTGCTTTCCGATTCGCTGCTGGATTCGTTGATGAACATCGCGATCAAGTACCGCGACCGCGCGGACGCATCCTTGATGCTGCCGCAGGTCAACTGGCGCGAGCCGCGCAACGACCGCCGCTTGCAGATGAGCAAGACCGCTCGAAACTCCCTGGGAGCTTCGCGGATGCAGAATGGGGCCGAAGCAGCGGAAAAAACGAAGAAGCATTCACATCGCTAGATCGTCGGGCGAGGCCTTTAGATTCCTGAATCAGGATTGCTCTCAGCGGAGAGCTTCCGCTTCCTTGGCAACACGCAAAGCAAATTCCAGGTCGAGAGGAAACTCCGCTCCCTCAAGCGACGCTTCCATTTTGGCGACAAACCGCTGAATGATGGGCTCCTTGGCGGCCAATAGGTCGATGAACGCCGTGCGCGTGTTGCGCTTCTCCAGCCAAACGGAGCGCTCATCCGGCTGCTCATAGCCGCAGCGAATTTCCTGAATGGTCGATTGCGGAACCGCGAAAGCGCGGATGGCAAGCAGATGAGAGCCAAGATTATCCATTGCGGTCATGCCGGTGTGGTCAGGCCTGCTTAAGAAGAAGCGGCCCCCGAAACGAAGAGAGTTTCCCGGAGAGAAGTCTCTGCGCCATCTCTCCACTTCCTCGAGAAAACAGTATTCAAAATGCGCCGCGATCAGGCGGCGCAGAGACTTGGCCCGCGCCACGAGCGACCGAGTTATGCGTTCAGAGCATTGCCATGGTTTTTCCGCTACCACGTGCAAACCGGCATCAAGGGCGGATTCGAGCATCGTGGAGACGTGAGGGCCGGGTAGCACGCAGAGCCAGGCGATCTGCGCACCGCTGGCAGTCATTGCTCTGGCAAGACGATCGCGATAGGAAGCTTCGATTTCGCCGCTCGCCAGGCGCGTCTCCGGCAGGTTAGCGACGCGGCGGCCTTCCGCAGCCAGGATGGCTTGCATCCGTGCCGCCCAGCGGCCCCGGCCGAGAATCACGTAGGCGGGACCATCAGCCATCGCGTTTTCCAGCAATCAATTCGCAGACGAGGCGCGCCGCTTTCACTGCGCTGACGACTTTGCCAGAGAAGATGTGTATTTCGCCCGGGGCGCCTTCACGCACATGGAGAATCCTGCGATCATTTTCGGGATTGTCCTCCACCACGCGGAGCGTAAAACGCGAACCGATGTAAACAGCCTTCTTCGCCGCGGGAACGCTGAGGCAACAATCCGTGCGCATGGCTTCGAACCTGGTGAAGGGCACCTGCTCAAATCGCGGCTTATTCAATAGAGCGGCGAAAGGCTCGGGAATTGGTTCGGCGGAGTCCGTGGTGGTCCAGTGATTTGTATTCTTTGCGGAGCCGAAGAGCGATCGCGAAGAATTGCCATAAGGATCAAATGCGGTGAAGGGGCCATCCACGACGACCAAGGCTATGCCGTGGAGCTCTGGCGGAAGCTCGATCAAAATTTTTTCTGCGACCTGATACTTTGCAGCCTTAAAAAATCCGCGGCTTGGGCCCAGTCCGTACGTCGCCCACACGACGAAATCGTAGTCTTGCCGCATTTCGCGAAAGAATTCGCGCTGCTGCAGTCGGATGCCCTGCCGGTTTAAGCCGTCCTCGATGAGGTTTCTCAGGAGATCAGGATCATAAATGTTTTCTTCGACCTCGTAGCATTTGTCAATAAAATCGAAGTTCATCCAATTCGGGCGGCAAGACCGAAGTGGCAATTTATGCTTGGCCATTACTTCCTCGTAGACGTCCGGAGGCGTTAGCGACTTCTCTTTTGGGATAGCGTAGGAGTGCTGACTTTGTTTCACAATGGCGCTCGCGAATGCCCGCGTAAATTCGGCACGTGCTTCCGCTATCTCGTTGATCGTCTCCGCGCTCCGGGGATAGTGATAGCCGGCGTGGACGCGGTACTGGTTGATCGCAGAAGCTGCGCGCAGCACACCAAGCGGGTCGAAGAGATGAACCTGGTGGCCCTGCTCTGCGAGCCGAATGGCGGTGGTCGCGCCGTAAATCCCCGCTCCGGCCACGGCGATTTTCGATCCCATATCCCTCTTTCAGTTTTGATTCTCGCCGATGAAATGTTTCAACAAACCTGAGATCGTGGAGCCAGAGCGGGCCACCACCTAGCCCTCACTTCTGCGAGGCAGGTGGAACAACCGGAACGAGCATGCCCCCGCGAATGCGGTAATCGATGTCCCGCCAGCGAATGCTCCTGCGGCCAAAGCTAAGCAGCCAAATCAGCAGAGCCCAGGCGTCCCACAAAGGCACAAGCGCCATCTTTTTCCAAATGCCCTTCTGCTTCATGCCCCAGACACCTATCAGCCAGGTCATAGCCACACGTACACTTAAATAGCCGCCAAGAAAAAGAAGGGCAACCCACAAACTCGGATGAATCGCGACTGCCGCGATCGACCAGGCCAGGCCTTGCGTAAAAATCAGCCCGATATGGCCCCAAGGCCGCATGTGGCGCATCACTGTCATCCAACGCAGGCGCTTGAAGAAAAATTCGCGCAAGGACCTAAAATCCGCCACGGTTTCGACTGCGTACGGCAGCAGTTCTACTTCAAATCCTTGCTGGGCGATTAAACGGCCAACCAGCAAATCGTCTGCGGGGCGGTTCTCGATCGCGGAGTAGCCCCCGAATGCCGCGAGATGTTTCCGCGTGGTTACAATCGTCTGACCAAATGCGAATTTCACTCCATCCAATTGCCTCGCGACCAGAATGCCGGGGTAAAAATCGCATATCATGCCGATGGATTGAAGTTTTTGGAGGAACGTGTCCTCGTGCGCGGAAACATACAGGCACGTAACCGCGCCGACCTTTGGATCGCGCAAGGGCGCAACCACAGAGCGAAAGTAGTCTGGGCGCACACGGACATCGCTGTCGTTGATGACCAGAACTTCATTTTGAGCATCGGCCGCCAGGCGCGCCAGCTTCACCACTTTGTCGTTTGGCGCGGTGTGCCCGGAGACATGAACTACGCGCATTTTCGTCTGAGGAAACTCGCGCTTCAGCCTTTCAATCACTTCCAGAACCGCGTCATCGCCGTCGCCGATGCCAAAGAGCAGCTCGTAATCAGGGTAATCCTGCCTGCAATAGCTGGCGAAGCTTTCGTAAGCCTCTGTATCCAGGCCGCGAATCGGTTTCAAGTTGCTTACGGGTGGCGTGTAATCGAGAGATGGCTTCGTTTTTTTGGCCGAGCTGAAGAATCGCCAGGAACTATAGAGCGCCAGAAAATAATAGATGAAAGGAATGGCCGCGACGCCTAGAAAGGCATACAAGAGACTATTTGCGGGCATCGCGGACCCCGCACCGTGATAATGATCGCAATCTGCTGGGGACACCTGAAATTTCTCGTTGACCGGCGCGTGCGCTCTTGATAAGTGGGGCAGCGAAACGGAAGCCGGACATGCAAGTCAGGGCAGCGATCATGCTTTTTTCAGCAGCCATTCCTTTCAGAAAATTTTTGGAGATTACTGCGAGCTTCAAGAGGATAGCAAAAACTCGCGTGATTCACCCTGGGAAATGGTCTGATGGTCCAGGCTTGGCGCAGGCCCGAAGTCCCGCTTAGGATCTAACCTCTGCCCGTTGTGAGGCGGATGCTGGAGCGCAGGCGTTGGGATGCCTCGATAAATCATGTAAAATGAGGAAGTAGAATTTTTATTCGAACCTTGGCATCGAACAATGAACCCCGTTCCGTCATGCTTACGATTGCACCTCCGCCGCGTGATCTATTTCGAGGTCTTTGACGGGCTTATCCGTCCTTCTATTCTACCATCAGGCGCGCCTGCTGCATGAGCTCTTCCGCCGGCCTGCATTTTAAAACCTACTGCATGATTTTGATCATGGTCGTTTTTGGCCCGCTTGGAAACGTGTTGCTAGGCAAGGGCATGAAGAATATGGGGTCCGCGGTCCGTTGGAGGCTTGCGGAGCTTCCTCACATTTTTTCCAGTGTTTTCACTTCCAGTTACATCTGGCTCGGCGTAGCCTCACTGCTTACATTTTTCGTCGCTTATATGCTCATTCTCTCCTGGGCGGATTTCAGTTACGTGCAGCCGGCCTCTTCGATCGCCTATCTGGTGGTCGCGCTTCTCGGATACCTCTACCTGGGCGAGAAAATCTCTCCGCTGCACTGGGCGGGCATAGTCGTGATCTGCCTCGGTGTTTTTGTCGTGGGGCAAACCCCTCCGCGCACCACCGAGGCACGCTGAATATGCGCGAAGCCATACTTCTGTTCTTCGTTGTCTTTGCGGGGACGGGCGGCGAACTCTGCGTTACGCGTGCCATGAAGCATGTGGGAGAAGTGAAGGATTTCCGCCCGTTGTCGCTGGTCCGGGTCATCCTTCGCGCGATGAGTGTATTCTGGATGTGGATCGGTCTTTCGATGATGGCGTTGGCATTCTTTTCGCTTCTGGCCGTGCTTTCCATTGAAAATGTGAGCTTCGTCGTGCCCGTGACGGCTTTGAGCTACGCAGCAGGGGCGCTCGGGGGAGTCGTTTTTCTCGGAGAACATGTGTCACGGCGCCGCTGGGCAGGTGTACTGCTCGTTTGCATCGGCGTCACCTTAGTTTGGCTCGGCAAACATTGAAACTGAAAGAATATTTGCGATGGTGCGACTTTCTCGTGGCGCATCGAGCCCATCAAGGGCTCGGCAAATGCTTTAGCCCGCTAGTTTGTGGCAAGCTAGTTGAGTAGCGATCTCGAACCTTTGCGAAGATTCCCGGCGACAGGGAAGAGAACTCCAGCGTGACAATTCTTCATCCAGGATGGCGTGATGGGGTGCTTCTTCTAGCACCGGTGCCCCTGGCGTATTATATCGCCGCCACCTTTGCCGCGTGGCGATTCTTCCGCCGCAAGGGCGCTAGCAAGCGCGACGACTACACTCCGCCCGTTAGTTTGTTGAAGCCGGTTCATGGCGTCGACTTCGCCAGCTACGAAAATTATTCGAGCTTCTGCCGCCAGAATTATTCCAATTACGAAATACTCTTCGCGGCAAATGACGCTGATGATCCGTCCGTTCCGCTCATCCATCGGTTGATGGCCGAATTTCCAAGCCGCCGAATCCGGTTGTTTGTCGGCGCTGAAAATCTGGGGGCCAATCGCAAGGTCAATGCGCTTGCGCGTCTCTCCAGCGAAGCGCAGCACGAAATCCTGGTGCTCACGGACGGCGACGTTCGCGTCGGGCCCAACTATCTGCGCGAAGTCGTCGCGCCATTCGCGGAGGAGAGCACCGGCGCGGTCACCTCCTTTTACCGGGGCATCGCTGAACGGGGTCTCGGCGCGGAGCTCGAAGCCATTGGCGCGTCGAGCGATTTTTTTGCCGGGGTGTTGATGGCTGAGTGTACGGAAGGTATGAACTTTGCCTTGGGCGCTTCGATTCTCACCACGAAGCGCTGGCTTTGCAAGATTGGCGGTATTGCATCCATCGCCGGGATGCTCGCGGACGATTACGAGTTGGGCGTGCGCATCGCCAAAGCGGGCGGACGGGTTCTGCTTTCGCGCGAAACTGTTTGGACCATGTACCCGGCGCAGACCGCCAAATCCTTCTGGGACCATCAGTTGCGCTGGGCGCGGACCATACGTCTCTGCCGCCCGCTCTCTTATTTTGGCTTGATTTTTACGCTGGGTCTCCCGTGGGTTGTATTGGCAGCGTTAGCGGCGCCAACAAAATGGATCGCTGTGGCCTATTTGCTCGCATATCTCGTTTTGCGCCACGTAATGGCGTGGACCGTGGGCGTTTGGGGAGTCGGAGACGAAACGCTGCGCCGGAAAATCTGGCTTGTGCCACTGCGCGACGCGATTCATGCAGTTGTTTGGTTGGCAGGTTTTGCGTCCAATCGCATCCGTTGGGGTGGGGAGGAGTTCACGCTGGAGAATGGCCGCATGGCCCCCGTCGCGGCTTCCGACACTGCTGGTTCGACTCCCGCACCAACCTCGCGCGGTTGACGCCCTCGGGATTCCCGATTAAATTAGATAGGAAGAATCGTGGCTCTCTCGATCCGCGAGAACCTGCTGCGGTTCGTTTTTATTCCTCCCTCGGCTGGGAGATCGTCCAATTGGTAGGACTCCAGACTCTGAATCTGGCTATCCTGGTTCGAGTCCAGGTCTCCCAGCCAAAATTATTGCGCTTATGAACGCCAGCTCCCGAGAATGAGGCAGTCGTGATCGTCATTGTCATGGGCACGACGGGTTCCGGCAAGACGACCATCGGCACCTTACTCGCGAAGCGGTTGGGATGGGAGTTCGCCGATGCCGACGACTTTCACCCACCGGCGAACGTCGAGAAAATGAAGCACGGCATTCCACTGACTGATGCTGATCGGATGCCCTGGCTGGAGGCTCTCCACGATCGGATCCTTCGGTGGAATTCCGAAACCCGCAACGTCGTTTTGGCGTGCTCGGCGCTCAAGCAGAGCTATCGCGACAAGCTGAAAGCCGGGGCTGGCGTCCGATTTGTTTATTTGAAGGGTAGTTACGAGCTGTTTTCAGAAAGGGTGCTCGAGCGGAAAGGACATTTCGCGAAACAAGATCTGCTGGCCAGCCAATTCGCAACCTTGGAAGAGCCAACGGACGCTGTCACCGTCGACGCCAGGGAATCACCAGCCGAAATCGTTGCGGAGCTGGCTAGCCAGCTAAGTGCGCAGTGATGCGCCGACCCGTTTCCTCATTTCATCGCCCTAATCTTGTTGAAATCTATGTGCACTCTTGTTTTAACTATAATCGATAGGGCGCATCCTAACTCTTCGGGTAGCTTCTATCCTCGCCGGGCATGCTGGAACGGGCACGCACCGCGCGACGTCTCCACTGAGATTCGCAAAAGATGCGAACATAAAATCTAATTGGAACGCGCCCTCAAAGGTGCACAGACCATGGCCAGACTTCAATCCAAAGAAGACCAGCGGCTCGAAGAGGACCGTACTCGAACGAAATATTGGAAGCGTTGGGGACCATATCTTTCCGAGCGCCAGTGGGGCACCGTCCGAGAAGACTACAGTCCGGGCGGCACAGCTTGGGAATTTTTTCCGCATGATCATGCTCGCTCGCGCGCTTATCGCTGGGGAGAAGACGGCATCGGCGGCATCTGTGACCGCCGGCAGATCGTTTGCTTTGCCCTCGCTCTCTGGAACGGCCGCGACCCCATTCTCAAGGAGCGGCTCTTCGGCCTAACGGGCAACGAGGGAAATCATGGCGAGGACGTGAAGGAGTATTACTTCTACCAGGACTCCACGCCCACGCACACGTATATGCGCATGCTTTATAAATATCCTCAGGCTGAATTTCCCTACGCTCATCTTGTGGCGGAAAATCGGCGGCGTGGCCGCGAAAATCCAGAATATGAGCTTCTCGACACGGGCGTTTTTGCACAAGACCGCTATTTCGACGTGTTCGTTGAGTACGCCAAGGCTGACGTCGAGGACGTCCTCATCAAAATCACGGCGATAAATCGCGGCCCTGAAGCAGCCAAGTTGCACGTTCTCCCTTCTCTGTGGTTTCGCAACACCTGGTCCTGGGGTAGAGATTTGCGCAGGCCGACTATACAGAGAGCGACCGGCGTTCCAGGAAGCGAGTGCGCCGAGCTTCAGCATTGGCATTACGGCAAGCGCTGGCTCCTGTGTGCAGGGCCGCCCGAACTGCTTTTTACGGAAAACGAGACCAATTACGCCCGCCTCTTCAACACAAAGAACCGGTCGCTCTACGTAAAGGACGCGTTCCACGAATATTTAATTCGGGGAAACGAGGCGGCGGTAAATCCTCAATCGACTGGCACAAAGATGGCCGCTCATTATGCGCTCGAGCTGGGCCCTGGTCAGCGTGAGATCATTAAATTGCGGCTGACCGATATGGAGCCGCTGGCCTCGCTGTCGCGATCCCCTGGGCTGGCCGGCACCATTACCTCGCCAGGTCATGCGGATCGCGCCGAGGGCGTTCCGCCCGCCGATGACTTTGACGAGGGCTTCGAGAGTGTCTTCAGCCTCCGGCAGAAAGAAGCCGACGAGTTCTACGCTTCGCGCGTCACCACTGACTTAACCGATGATGCCAAGAACGTCATGCGCCAAGCGTTTGGTGGCCTTCTGTGGTCCAAGCAGTTCTATCACTACGACGTGCGCACCTGGCTCGAGGGCGATCCGGCGGGCCCGCCACCGCCTCCTGAACGTTTGAAGGGCCGCAACAAGGACTGGACGCATCTATACAACGACGACGTCATCTCCATGCCGGATAACTGGGAATATCCCTGGTTTGCAGCATGGGATTTAAGTTTTCACTGTATCTCGCTCGCTCTCGTGGATCCAGACTTTGCGAAGGAACAACTCATCCTGCTTTTGCGAGAGTGGTACATGCACCCGAATGGGCAACTCCCTGCCTACGAATGGGCCTTCGGCGACGTGAATCCTCCCGTTCATGCTTGGGCTGCGTGGCGCATTTACAAAATCGAGCGGCGTGTGCGCGGCGTGGCGGACCGCGGCTTCCTCGAAAAAGTCTTTCATAAACTACTTCTTAATTTCACATGGTGGGTCAACCGCAAAGACCCCGATGGCATGAATATCTTCCAAGGCGGCTTTCTCGGTCTCGATAACATTGGAGTTTTCGACCGTTCCGCGCCACTTCCCACCGGCGGCCATCTGGAGCAATCCGACGGCACCAGTTGGATGGGCATGTACTGCCTCAATATGCTGGCGATCGCGCTTGAACTGGCCAAGGATGATCCTGCTTACGAGGACGTCGCGAGCAAGTTCTTCGAACACTTCGTCAACATCGCTCACGCCATGAACGACATGGGCACGGACGGCATTGCGCTCTGGGACGACGAGGACGGCTTCTATTACGACGTCCTTCATCTCCCTAACGGCGATGACCACTTCATGAAGATTCGCTCGATGGTCGGCCTGATTCCTCTCTTTGCCGTCGAGACGCTAGAACCGGAAATCGTCGACCGTTTGCCCGGTTTTAAACGCCGCATGCAGTGGTTCATCGACAATCACCCGGACGTTCCCGAACACATTGAAATGACACAGCGCTCCGCGCGGGGTGTTCGCCGGCTCCTCTCACTCGCCAATCGAAAGCAACTAAAGAGAATTCTGTGTCGCATGCTCGACGAAACCGAATTCCTGTCTCCGTATGGCGTCCGCTCTCTTTCCCGCTATCACCTCGATCATCCATACGAAGTCCAAGTGAACGACCACATTAGCCGCGTCGATTACGAGCCTGCTGAATCGACGAGCGGCTTGTTTGGTGGAAATTCCAATTGGCGCGGCCCCATCTGGTTTCCGCTGAACTATCTGCTCGTTGAATCTTTGCAGAAATACCACCACTACTACGGCGAGGATTTCAAAACGGAATTTCCCGCACGCAGCGGCAACGAAGTGGATCTCTGGGAAGTGGCTGCCGAAATTTCCCGCCGCCTCGTCCATATATTCGTTCGGGGCAAGGATGGCCGTCGTCCCGTCGCCGGCGGCATCGAGCTTTTTCAGAGCAATCCGCATTGGAAAGACCTGATTCTTTTCCACGAATATTTCCACGGTGATAACGGCGCTGGGCTTGGCGCCAACCACCAGACCGGCTGGACCGGCCTCGTATCCAAGTTGATCGAGCAGAGCGGAGAGTAAGTTGGCGCAATCCGCATCCTCCGGACTCCGCTTCGGGCGCGAAATCTGCGGCAATCTTCCAGAGGCCGAAGCGCGAGAGTGGCTAGTTACCAATGGGATCGGCGGCTTCGCTTCGGGTACCGTTTCCGGCGGCATCACGCGCCGTTATCACGGACTGCTCATCGCCGCACTCCAGCCGCCCCTTGGACGCAATCAACTTGTAGCTGGGCTTGACGAAATTGTTCGTTACGGTGGCAGTACATATTCTCTCGCCACTCATCACTGGGCCAGCGGTGCGATCGATCCACAGGGCTTTCTCTACCTCGAAGAGTTCTCCCTCGAAGGTGCCATTCCCGTTTGGACTTACACTCTTGCGGACGCCTCGCTCCAAAAGCGCGTCTGGATGATGCAAGGCGAAAACACGACCTTCATTCAATACACTCTCGCGCGTGCCAGCGGACCTCTCGAAATGGATCTCAAAGCGCTCGTCAATTATCGCGATTTTCATTCCTCTACTCACGCCGGCGATTGGCACATGAGAATCGTCACCATTGAAAACGGCGTAATGGTTCTTCCGTTCGAAGGCGCCACGCCGTTCTATCTGAAGAGCTCGCATGCTTCCTGCGATCCACAGCACGTGTGGTACCGCGATTGTTTTCTGCCGATGGAAAGGGAACGCGGCCTCGACGATCACGAGGATCATCTCTTCGCCGCCGTATTTCGCGCCCTGTTAAACGAAGGCGAATCCCTCGTCATCGTCGCGACCACCGAGGCCACCACTTCCCTGGACGGCGCACCCTCGCTCGCCCAACGCGTTGCTCACGAGGAAGCCCTGCTCAGAACCTGGCAAAAGCAAAGTGACAAATACGCTGCGAGCCCGCCCGAATGGCTCCCCCATCTGGTTCTCGCCGCCGATCAATTCATCGTGCAGCGCGCCCTCCCCGATGAGCCGGAGGGCCGTACCATCATCGCTGGCTATCACTGGTTTGGCGACTGGGGACGGGACACCATGATCGCTCTGCCTGGCCTTGCACTCGCCACCGGACGTCCAGAGATCGCGCGGCTCATTCTCCTGGCCTTCGCTCGCTATGTTGACGAGGGCATGCTCCCCAACAATTTTCCTGACGCAGGCGGCAAACCCGGCTACAACACGGTCGATGCCGCACTATGGTATTTCGAAGCGATTCGTCAGTATTTCTCAGCCACGCAAGACGGCGTTACTTTACAAAAACTCTACCCGATCCTCGCCGCAATGATTGATGCTCACGTCGCCGGTACGCGCTACAACATCCATGTGGATCCCGCCGACAGCCTGCTTTACGCCGGTGGGCCCGGTATCCAACTCACGTGGATGGACGCAAAGATCGGCGATTGGGTCGTCACTCCGCGCACCGGCAAACCGGTCGAGGTCAACGCTCTCTGGATCAACGCTCTCGAAACCATGGTGCAGTTCGCACATTGTCTGAACGAACCCGCCGATAATTACGAGCAGCTTTCCGCGCACGCCAAGGCCAGCTTCCAGATGTTTTGGAACGCGGAACGAGACTGTTGTTTTGATGTAATCGATGTCCCCGGCGCGGGCACGGGAGGAGCAAGAACCGCAGGCAAGGATGCTTCTCTGCGCCCCAATCAAATACTGGCAGTTTCTTTGCCCGTTAGCCCCCTACGTAAGGACCAGCAAAAAGCAGTGGTCGACGTTTGCGCGCAGCGTCTGCTCACGGGCTTTGGCTTGCGTAGCCTTGCCACCGGCGAACCGAGCTATCAGGGCCATTACGGCAGCGATCAACGTTCCCGCGATGCGGCCTACCACCAAGGCACGGTGTGGGGCTGGCTGCTCGGCCCGTTCGCACTGGCGCATTTCCGCGTTTACGCCGAACGCACTACAGCGCTTCGGTATCTCGATCCACTCGGAAGAAGCATCAGTCGGTACGGTCTCGGCACCCTCGGCGAAATCTTCGATGGCGACCCGCCTCACTCTCCTCGTGGCTGCATCGCCCAGGCATGGACCGTAGGCGAACTCCTCCGCGCCTGGACAGAAATCGTTAGGGCCTCGTAATTTATTTTTTGTGTGGCTTGCCTGAAGATTCGAATAACTCGATCAAAACTTTTCCGCTGCCGGTCGCCGGCACAAGGAAGAAGTTTACTCGCGTAGCATCCGCCCCGGCCCGCGTCTCCGGATAAACCGCCGAAACTTTAAATTTCTCTTTCAAAATCTCCGTAGCTCGCTCCACATTCAAACACCTAAACTCCACCTGTTGCACGCCCTCACCAAATTTCCCCAAGTACCGCGCGATCGACCCATCCCCGCCCGGCGCTCTCGACGTCAGAATGTCTAAAGCAGCCCCTCCGGAAAAGTGCAGCTCAAATTCCTCCGCATCCTGTTCCGAGGGCACCTCCGCCATTCGCGATACGCCATTTGCCGTACGAATCTTCACAAACGTTTCCCGCTGTACCGCCAAGCCCACGGTCATCTCGCGTTTCTGCCCCAGCATCAGTTCCGATAGTTCTTCATCCGTCCACCAATTCTGGACAGCCGCCGCCGCAAGGCGTCGCCCCTCGGCATAAACTTCCGAAGCCGCGCTCTCACGCAGCGCTGCTTCGCCTGAACCAAGCCCCGCTATTGCATTTGCAAGCACGCTGGACATAGTAGCCTCAAGAATTGTAGCTTGAACTTCGACCGGAATCAGCGCCCCCGTCCAAAATGGGCGCGAAAGTTGCACCGATTTCGGCCTCACAATCATCTGAGGAGTATGCCGAAACCGGTTCTATTGACTGTCGACGACGACCCCGAGGTCCTCCGTGCCATCGAGCGCGACCTCCGCGGCCATTATTCCGACCGTTACCGCGTCATGCGCGCCACTTCCGGAAGCGCCGCCCTGTCCACCCTTCGCGAGCTTAAAGCCCGGAACAATCCCGTGGCCCTTCTGCTGGCCGATCAACGTATGCCCCTAATGAACGGCGTCGGTTTTCTTTCCGAAGCCATGGAAATTCATCCTCAGGCCAAACGCGCCCTCCTCACTGCGTACGCCGATACCAACGCCGCGATCGAGGCCATCAACGAAGCGCGCATACACTACTATCTGATGAAGCCCTGGGACCCGCCTGAAGAAAAGCTCTATCCGGCCATTGATGACCTCCTTTTGGATTGGAACTCCACCTTCCACCCGCTTTACGATGGCATCCGTGTTCTCGGCACGCGCTGGTCGAATCGTTCCTACGAACTTCGTGAATTTCTTGCTCGCAACCAGGTGCCATATCAATGGATCGACATTGAGCTTGCTCAAACCGATCCGGAAGTTCGTACTCTCATCACCTCTCTTGGTCCCGAGGCCGAAACCCTCCCACTCATCCTATTCCCCGACGGTACCAGGCTTGCCGAGCCTCCTCTTCCCGCCGTTGCGGATAAGGTGGGTCTTCGTACCCACGCTCAGACAGATTTCTATGACCTGGCTATAGTCGGCGGCGGCCCTGCCGGCCTCGCTGCTGCCGTCTATGGCGCCTCCGAGGGCCTGCGCACGGTAATGATCGAGCGCGAAGCTCCGGGCGGCCAGGCTGGTCTCAGTTCCCGCATCGAAAATTATCTCGGTTTTCCTTCCGGTTTGTCCGGCAGCGATTTAGCTCGCCGCGCCGTCGCGCAAGCACGCCGGTTCGGTGTTGAAATTCTTTCTCCCCAAGATGTTGTCGGCCTGCGCGTCGAAGGTCCGTACCGTTATGTCAAGCTTGCCGATGGAGCGGAAATTTCCTGCAATGCGCTTCTGCTCGCCATGGGGGTTCAATGGCGCACGCTGGATGTTCCCGGCATGGACCGCCTACAGGGCGCCGGCGTCTATTACGGTGGAGGCACATCGGAAGCCATCGCCTGCAAGGGCGAAACGGTCTACATTATTGGCGGGGCAAATTCTGCCGGCCAGGCGGCGATGCATTTCTCGAAGTTCGCGCAAAAAGTCGTCATGCTCGTTCGAGGCAAATCGCTGGCCGCCACCATGTCCCACTATCTCATCGAGCAGATTGATAAGACGCCGAACATAGAAGTATGGACCCAATCCAGCGTCGTTGAGGTCCAAGGCGATACGCGGCTCACCGGCATCACCGTTCTCTGCGAGACCACAGGCACGCGCGAGCAGCTTCCCGCATCCAGTCTGTTCATCTTCATCGGCGCCCAGCCACGTACCCAATGGCTTGGAGACCTCATCGAACGGGACGATCGCGGCTTCGTTCTCTCCGGCCCGGATTTGCTTCGCGATGGCAAGCGTCCGGCTTCCTGGACTCTCGAGCGCGATCCCGGCTTGCTCGAAACCAACATTCCCGGCATTTTCGTCGTCGGCGATGTGCGCCACGGCTCCGTAAAACGCGTCGCCTCAGGCGTTGGGGAAGGCGCCGTCGTCGTCCAATTCATGCACCAATATCTGGCCAAGGTACAATGAGCCTCGCTATCAGGGGAGTTGGAGGCGCATGACCGAGAACCCCGTACGAACGCCCGACGAAGAGCTGCTGGCGAAGCTCCGCAAAGTTCATGTCTTCGATGATCTTCTCGACGAGGACTTGCTCTGGTTTCTCTCCAACTGCGATGAACGCCGCTTTGGCGTCGGCGACGTCATCATGCGCGAAGGCGATCAGCCCGACTACATGGTGGTGATGCTCGAAGGGGAAATGCGCGCCCGAGCCGAACACGGCAGCGCCGACGGACCTGTTTTCACGGTGGGCACCGGCGAAGTCACTGGTATGCTTCCTTTTTCGCGTCTGAAGACTATTAGCGTTACCGGCCGGGCGATTGTTCCAACGCATCTCCTGGCCTTCCACGCCAGCGAGTTTCCGGCGCTGTTCAATCGAATGCCCGAACTCGCCCGCCGTCTGGTCGGTCTACTTACGGACCGCGTTCGCAACGTGACTCGGACCGAACAGCAGCGCGAAAAGCTGGCCGCACTTGGAAAGCTCTCCGCCGGCCTCGCCCACGAGCTCAATAATCCCGCCGCCGCCTCGCGCCGTTCCGCCGCCGCACTCCGTGATTGTTTGGCGCGCCTGCGCGCCGCTGCTCGCAGCTCCACGATTGGCCCGGAAAACTGTGCGCTCCTCGCCCAGCGAGAAGAAGAAATCCGTTCGTCCTTGAAACCAGCTCCGTTCAAGGATGAGCTGGCCCGCGTTGAGCGTGAAGAAGCCATCCAGTCCTGGCTCGAAGCGCGCGGCGTCGCCGACGCTTGGAAGCTCTCCCCGTCGCTCGCCGACGCCGACCTCACCGACGCTCATCTGGAAAGCTTCGCCTCCGCCGCGGGCTCCTCGCTCGGTCCTGAACTCACGCGCTTCGCCACGCTCCTCGAAATGGAGCGCATCGCCCAGGATCTCGAGCACAGCTCTGCCCGCATCTCGGATCTCATTAAAGCCATCAAGGAATATTCCTACATGGACCAGGGCCCCATGCAGGAGGTCGATATCGAGCGCGGCATCGAAACCACGCTCACCATCATGCAACACAAGCTGAAGCGCGGCATATCCGTCACTCGCAATTATGCGCCACACCTTCCCAAGGTGATGGCTAGCGGCAGCGAATTGAATCAGGTCTGGACCAATCTCATCGACAATGCCGCCGATGCCATGAAAAATGGCGGCAATCTCGCCATCCGTACCGCCCGCGAAAACGATTTTGTTCTTGTGGAAATTGCCGATAACGGCGTCGGTATTCCTTCTGAGGCTCTCTCTCGCATCTTTGATCCGTTTTTCACAACCAAGGGTGTCGGCGAAGGTACCGGCCTCGGCCTCGACGTCGTCAGCCGCATCATCAAGAACGTCGGCGGCCAGGTGAGCGTCACTTCTACCCCCGGCGACACCCGCTTTCAGGTCCGCATCCCGGTTCCCGCCGAACACTAACGGCTTCAGGAGAAGACCATGGCCGATGTCTGCACGCACCTCAACGAGATTCGTTCCGTAAAGCCAAAATCAAAGGGCTGCGAGGAATGCCTCAAAATGGGCGATACCTGGGTGCATCTGCGCCTCTGCCTCATCTGCGGCCACGTCGGCTGCTGTGATTCCTCAAAAAACAAACACGCGACAAAGCACTTTCATGCCACGAAACATCCCATCATCCGCTCCTTCGAACCGGGCGAAAACTGGATGTGGTGCTATATTGATGAATTAATGTTTGAGGAAGATTAAGCTTCGAGCGGGTCGAGCGATCAGTAAGGATCCACTAGCGAAATTCAGTGCCCGCTCCCACTTGCGAAGCAAGCGCCTTTGCACTCACGAAATGGATCAAGTCGTGGACGGTTCCGAGGAAGGCCACGGCGGAATCGGCATCCGCGGCGGATTGACCACCGGCGGCGCTGGCGCCGTTGGCGCACCTGCTTGTGACATCCTGTTTCGCAGCGGCTCGTAACGTCCCGCGAAAAATTCCAGCGTGTATGACTGGAAGAACACCAGTCCTGGCGCATATACAAACCCCACTACGTAAAGAATCCCCGCCAAAGCCAGCATCCCCAACGCTGCAACCAACAAAATAGCCGAAGCGTCCCAGTTAATTCCCGCACCTCTGCCAGCGAAGTATCCCGCTACTCCCAGCAATGTAAGTGGAATCAGCAGAATCAAGATCACGATCAAATTGACGATCGTGAATAGGATCGCGCTCCCCACGGCCAGCACTATCTTCATCAATATATATGCTCCGAAAGCCAGCTTGTCCGCTCCCAACATCGGCAGCAATCGCCGCCAGCCATCCCATGGGCCTACATCCTCAAACGCCATTACCGGTACGAGAAAGTCCCGCGCCAGCAAATCGATGACCGCCAGCGTTGCTACTAGCACGAACACCAAAAGCATCAGCAGGAGTCCGCCTAATATCAGTGCCCCAATATGCTGATCCGATTTTTCAAACCATCCTGCGCGAAACGCGAGCAGCACTGGCAGTCCGATCAGCAGGCCCACCGACACAAGCGCGCCAAAGGCGTATGTAAGCGCCCAATAAAAGTACTGCGCTCCTATTTCCTTCCATTTGCGCCATCCCTCGCGCAAGCGGCACTCTCCGCTGATCACAGTGTCCAAAAGGATGAACCGATAAACGCAGTCGCTATAGATCCAGAGTAGTATCAGCCCGAGAACTGCGAGCCCGCCCAATATAATCCAGGACATATAAGGCTGTATTTGGTCCCAACCGGGCTCGCTAATAAGGTGTCCGACCGCGGCCCAGTGGTTGTCCCCACTCCGATTGTTGTTGAAGTTCGGAAGGCTCGCTCCGCCGCCACCGCTGGTTTCGCCGGTAACGATCGCAACTACTGCCAGGCGCGCCCACAATCCAAAGTGGAAAGGGCGGAAAAGCAGTTGCCACATTCGCGCAAAGGCGGGCGATATCGCGTCAACTGCGGAAACCTGATTTGGCACGGCACACCTGCTAGGGATGCAGCTATGCCTCTATCTTCGCGGCTTCTCTGCCAATTGTTTAGCGCCAATTTCTTGGGAAACGCGTAAGCGGCAATCTCCCTCTCCGACCGGCCAATGCTCTGCTGGATGGAATCGGGTATCTTTCCGTAGTTCGGATGTGCTCCTTGCATTGAATTTCCGCATTGCAACTCCTAGCGTTCTGTTGGCACGCGAAACCAAACGCGTTTTACTGCTTTGTTTTCGGAGCAACCAGCAGGGAAGCGGAAAGCGCGACAAGTAACATTCCAGCCACAACTCCTAGCGAGAGCTCGATGGAAATGTGCACCCACGGCTCCACAATCATCTTTGCTCCGATGAACGTCAGCACAAATGCCAGGCCCACTGTCAGGTACCTCAGCCGCCCGAGAACTCCGGCCAGTAGGAAGTACATCGCCCGCAATCCGAGAATCGCGAATACGTTCGAGGTGTACACGATAAATGGATCGCGCGTTATCCCGAACACTGCGGGAATTGAGTCCACCGCCAGCGTAACGTCCGTGATCTCCACGATCAGCAAGACCACAAACAAAGGCGTGGCGAAGAGCTTTCCTCCCTCGCGCACAAAAAACCTGCTTCCTTGGTAGTCGCGTGTCACTCGCAGGTGCTTGCTTGCGAACCGCGAAATGCGGTTCTGCTCTGGATGCATCTCCTCCTTTCTCGCAAACAGCATGTGCAATCCCGCATACACCAGAAACCCGCCGAGCACGTATAACACCCAGCCGAATCGCTGGATCAAACCCGCTCCGGCAGCGATCATCGCTCCGCGCATTATCAGCGCACCCAGGACGCCCCACTCCAGAATACGGTGCTGGATGGTTTCAACCACCGCGAACGCGCGGAAAATCACCAGAAACAAAAACAGATTGTCCACGCTGAGGGATTTCTCGATTACGTAGCCAGTGAAAAATTCCAGGCTGCGTTGCGCGCCGGAATAATGCAGGATGCCTATCCCAAATGCTGCCGTCAGCCCAACCCAGACAAGACTCCAGGCCAGGGCTTCCTTCATTTTCATTTTGCGAGGACGCCGGTGAAACACACCCAGGTCCAACGCAACCGCGGCAAGTACGAATAGATTGAAGACCAGCCAGAGGAGTGGTGTGCCCACGGCTTCGGCCCGCGCGGCTTAAGGCGCCAGTGCTGCCAGCGTGTCAGTTGAATTCAGATTGGTCAGCTGAATGCGTTGGGTCTGCCCCGCCTCAATCGTGATAGGAACATCCCATCGCAAACGTGCGTCGCCCGCATTCGCCGGAAGGTTCAGTGAGCTGATCCAGTATTTGCCTGGCGCCAGGCCTCGTACGAGGGCGTGCCCGTCCAGGTCCGTGTCCACCTGGGCCGCCAGGTACTTCGTCTGCGCCACTTCCGGCGCTAGCTTCTGCACGCGGCTCTTCTGCTCGCTCACGAGCCGCGCCCATTTCTTCTGGGGATTCACTCCGTCCAATTCCAGCTCCATTCCCGACATCGTTGCCGGATTCTTCTCGATGAATTTCTTGAGCGCCGTGTAGTACTCCTGCTTGTCTTTTTCGTACTTTTCGGGGTGCTCCGTCTTATCGGCGTCCTTGTATTTCGGTTTCGGAATGCCGTTCGTCACGCCTCCGCTGTTCGAGCGCTGGTACGCCAGCAAGAATTCTGGCGTGTGGATAATGTCGTCGGCCGTCAACATTTTGTCCAGTTCGGGGATCGTCAAATCCAGCGTGTCGTGCTTCTTCAGCCATTCTTTCAATTCCTTCGACACTTTCAATCCGTCGATGAATTCATCTCGCGGCGGGACGACGTCTCCTTCCTCGACACCTTTCGCGATGTCCGCATAGCTTTTCGTCAATATGTAGAACGTGAATTCCCGCACCGGTTCCGGCCGCGCTGCCGTCGGTGTGATCCGCGCCGTGATCTCCAAGATTCCCGAGGGGTTCTGGCCGCTCGCCGTGTGGGCGAGGCACGCCAAACCAGCAAAAATAGCCAGCGAAATACCGGTTACTCTTCTCATGGCCGAATCCTAACAGATTGTCCAGTGCTGAGACAGCGGAACCGCCCGATGTGTTTCTTCAATCACCCGGTTCCACAAAGGCGGTCAGAACAGGCGAAAAACAGCTTCGACGGTAACCCAGGCTTCCACCGGGCGCTGCGCTCCATCCCGCGCCGGCGTAAACTTCCAGCCCCGTACCGTTTCAACGGCGCGCTCATCCAGCCCAAATCCGATTCCTTTCACAATGCGGATCGCGTGCGCCCGCCCATCCTCGCCGACAAGCACTTCCAGTGTCACCGCGCCCTGTACTTTCGCATGTCGCGCATCATCCGTATATGTCGGGTAAGGGCAATACGCGCATCCTGGCGCGATCATGCCGGGCGTATACGGATTGTTGGCGGAACCATAGCCGGCTGGTCCCAACCCGCGATCGCCAAGATTGTCACCATCCTTGGACCCAATCCCGTGCCCTTTCCCCGGACCACCTGAATTTGTATCGTTCGCCATCCAAGGGAGACCTATCCCATTCGTAGGTGCCAGCACAGGTGGCGTTTTCGAATCGAAAATCGTCGGCGGCTCTGGCAGATTGGGATGCTGGTCTCGAGGTAGCGTCGGCTTCACGAGTACCAGTGAAGAAAGTGGCGGCACATTTCCGTGCGTCGCAGGGAGCGGGTCTAGGTCTCCGCCTTGTCCCATCCCGCTCGACGCATGTTCATTCGTGACGCTGCGAAAAACCGGCATCGTGAATTTGATCGGCCCATCCTGCGACGGTCCTGGATGAATGCGCGGCTGTGCGCTCCCGGGCCCACGCGCCAACAGGAATACCAGTCCCGCGAAGATTGCCGCATGCGTCACCAGTGAAGCGCCTTGCGCTCGCGCCGGACGCGTCGACTTGTCGAATTTCAGGAGATGGATCGGTGCGCCGTTCGCCGAAGACGGCTTGAAATGCGGAACGAGTAGCAATTGCCCGAGGTTTTCACGGACCCGGTTCAACCAGGATTCCGTGCCTTCCTCGTCTCCGAACTTGCCCCAGGAAAATGGCCGCAGAAGTGGATCGCGCATGCCCGGGCCTCCGTTCTCGCCTCGCGATTTGGCCCGACTACCTCCGCGGGCGGGCACCAGTCGGCTAGTCAGAAGTCTTGAAACAAAGTTTGGTTGCCCGCGCACACGAAATCAACGCTCGCAGAAAAAGCGAACTGATGAGGGACGTTGCTGTACGTGGAAGAAGGAAACTAATACAGCCTGAAGGTCACTTCAATCGGCACAATGACAGGCACAATCTTGCCGTTCGGTCCAGCCGCCGGCCGGAATCTCCAGGTACGCACGGACTCCACTGCCTTCTCGCCCAAGCCCATTCCCGGATCCTTCACGATCGAAATGTTCACCGCGCGCCCATCCGCCGTCACCGTCACCTGCAACAGCACCGAGCCCATATACTTCGCTTTGCGCGCATCATCGGAATACAGCGGCGGCGGGCAATAGATACATTCTGGCACGCCAACGCCGTTCACACCGGCGCGAAACGCTCCGCCTCCGGTGCCTCCGCCTTCACCTGGCCCCAATCCGCCTCCGGTACCGCTCCCAATCCCCGTGCCGTTGCCGTGTCCCAGAGAGTCGCTATTCGCCGAAGCCAATGGGTCGCCAAAATTAGCCGCATTCAAAGTCGGCGCCTTCAGGTCCGGCGGGCCAAGCAGAGAAGGATCCATCGCCAGCTTTGGATGCTCGTTCTGAATCTTCACTTGCGGAGGCGTAAATTGCGTCCACTGGAATTTCGGCAATTTGCCCTTATTGACCGGAGTCAACGTGTGATCGTTCGCCCCGCCACCGCCGCCGGCCTTCTTCGCACCCGCCGGAAGCTTCGCCATATAAGGCGAAATGTCCAGTGGCGTCACGTCAACGGCTTTGTTCTTCGCCTCGGTCGGCGTGAAATGCCACAGCAGGGGAATCAGAATGATCAGCGCGAAAACGCTCCCATGTATTGCAAAAGAGATCGCCTGCGTCCACCGGAAATTCTCATCCTTCGTCCAGATGTCCTTTACCTTCACGGGCTTGCTGGTAAAATTCGCGGGCGGCAACTTCTCCGGCGAGAAGACTTCCTTGATGCGTTTGCCAAACCCGCCAAAGCTCGTACCCCACGATACCGCCAGCCGGCTGTTCACCGGCCCTTTCGGCACTGGCTTCGAACTCAGGAAATCTTTGAGGTTCTCTCCTACGCTCCCGCCAAACGCCGGCTTCACAAACGGCGCGCCGGGCCGGTCCGTCACCTTCACCGGACGTTCCGTCAGAAACTGTTTGAGATTGGACCAGAAATTATCAGGAATCAGCAGCTTGGGGGCGCCAAATCTGGGAACCGCAGCAGCGGGAACGGGTACCGCTTCTCCACCGGGTCCAGACACGCCGGGCTTCTTCATTTCCGTGGGAACGAGATTGACAATCAGTCCCGGCACCAGCTTCCCCCTGATTTAGACGCAATTCTCCGGCGGTAAGTGTCCTGTCACGGTAAGATTCTGCCTCGCCTTGAAAGGTTGCGCGACCCCTACCGCTGACACCTACTCCCATTCATTGTAACATACCGAATTACACTGCCTTCCGATGTTTCTGGCGCAGCAACGGAACCAGGGCTTGGCATTCGAACGAAGTAACCGCACATTCAGGCACACTTTTTCATGGGCGAACCTCTGGAACTCAAAAAGACGCTGAACCTGCCAAAAACGGATTTCCCCATGAAGGCCGGTCTTCCGCAAAATGAACCGAAACAGCTTGCGGCTTGGCAGGACTCCCATCTCTACGAACGCATCCTTTCCGCTCGTAATGGTCAGCCGCTTTTCGTCCTTCATGACGGGCCTCCCTACCCGACCGGCACGATCCATCTCGGCACGGGCCTCAACAAAATTCTGAAAGACATGATCGTCAAATCCAAAAGCATGGCAGGCCATTACGCCCCGTACGTCCCCGGCTGGGATTGCCACGGCTTGCCGATCGAAACGCAAGTAGAAAAAGAGCTCGGCGGCAAAGGCAAAGTCACACCGGCGGAATTCCGCAACCTTTGCCGTGAATTTGCCGCGCGCTACGTGGAGCAGCACAAGCGCGACTTCCAGCGGCTGGGCGTTTTCGGGCAGTGGGATAAACCCTACCTGACGATGAGCCACGATTACGAAGCCACCATTGCCGGCGCGCTTCTGGATTTCATGGAAAAAGGTTTGGTCTTCCGAGGGCGGAAGCCGGTTTACTGGTGCATCTACGATTCAACCGCGTTGGCCGAAGCTGAGGTCGAATACCACGACCACAGCAGCCCTTCTATTTGGGTAGCTTTTGCACTTGCGGCGCCAGATTGCAAAGATGGCGTGCGCCCATCTGTCGCCGAACTCGGCGCAGATGTGAAGGCCGTCATCTGGACCACCACGCCATGGACTCTTCCGCACAATCGCGCGCTGGCCTTTCATCCGGATTTTGAATATGCCGTCATCGAAACGGAAAAGGGCGTTTTTCTGCTTGCGGCCGACCGCATTCCCGCGCTTCAGGCGGAATCTGGCATCAAGGAAATTCGGGTCCGCTCCAAATGGAAGGGACGCGATTTCGAAGGCGCGAAATTTCAGCATCCTTTCTTGCCGATTCAAGTCCCCGGAATTCTCGCGGATTACGTAACGCTCGATCAGGGCAGCGGAATCGTCCACACCGCTCCCGGCCATGGCTCCGATGATTTTCTTTCCGGGCAAAAATATGGCTTGGAGATCTACGCGCCCATCGACGACAAAGGCGTTTATCTCGAAGGCTTGCCGGAATACAAAGGCCTGAATGTCTTCGAGGCCAATCCGGTCATTGTAAAACTGCTCGAATCGCGCGGCGCGTTGCTTGGCCATTCGAATTACACGCACAGCTATCCGCACTGCTGGCGTTGTCACAATCCCGTGATTTTTCGCGCCACCGAGCAATGGTTCATCAAAATGGACCAAGCCGCGCGTGGTTCAGAAAGAACGCTCCGCGCGGAAGCCCTCGACGAAATCCACGGTGTCAAATGGATTCCCGCCTGGGGCGAAGAACGTATGCAAGAAATGATCGAGCAGCGCCCGGATTGGTGCATTTCGCGGCAAAGATTCTGGGGCGTGCCGATCATCGTTTTTTATTGCGATTCGTGCGGCAAGCGCTTCGAAGATTTCGCCGCGCTCCGAAACGTCCTGAAATGGTTCGAGCGCGAGGGCGCGGACGCCTGGTACAAGCATCCCGCGGGGGAACTCTTGCCTCCGGACACGAACTGTGCGTGCGGCGCATCGGCGTGGCGCAAGGAAAACGACATCCTCGATGTTTGGTTTGATGCCGGCTCTTCAAGTCTCGCCGTTCTGAAAGGAGACCAATGGCCCGCCGATGTTTATCTGGAAGGGCCGGATCAATATCGCGGATGGTTCCAAAGCTCGCTCCTCATCGGCGCGGGCTTGCGTGATCGCGCGCCTTACCGCAGCGTCGTAACGCACGGTTGGACTCTCGACGAGCACGGCCGCCCCATGTCCAAGTCGCTCGGTAATGTCGTCCTGCCAAGCGAGATTTGCGAAAAATGGGGTGCGGATTTACTGCGCCTGTGGGTTGCTTCGCAGGAATATCAAGCTGACGTGAAAATGAGCGAGCGCGTGATGACGCAGCTCAGCGAAGCCTACCGCAAGATTCGCAACACCTTCCGCTTCGCGCTTGGAAATCTATTTGATTTCGATCCGGGTCGCGACGCTCTTCCAGACGCCGAACTCGATGAAATCGACAGTTGGATGCTGGAACGCACGGCGGATCTCGCGAAGAAATGCCGCGAGTGGTACGCCGCCTACGAATTTCACCGCGTCTACCATGCGATTCACGATTATTGCGTAGTCGATCTCAGCGCGTTCTATTTTGACGTCTTGAAAGACCGCCTCTACACAAAAGCATCCAGGAATCGCTCGCGCCGCTCTGCGCAAACGGCCGTTTGGAAAATTTCCAGTGTGCTGGTGCGGCTCGCAGCGCCGATTCTAGTCTTTACAGCCGAGGAAATCTGGAAGCATTTGCCTAGTCTGGCCGGCGATCCAGATAGCGTGCACATGTCCTTCTTTCCGGAAGACGGCTCGCTCCACACCCGGATCGGTGCGCGCGAGAAGATGGAATGGGAAAAGCTCTATTCGCTCAGATCCGAGGTCTTGCAGGATCTCGAACGTGCCCGCGCTCAGAAGTTCATCAACTCTTCGCTCGAAGCTAAAATACAAATTCGTTCCAAGGGCGATTTCCTGGAATTCCTTCAACGGCACGCGAAAGACTTGCCCGGCCTGTTCATTGTCTCGCAGGTGGATGTCTTGATGTTTGATGTGCCCATGCACATCGAGCACCCCGGCCCATACCAAGTCGCTGTTTTGCGCGCGGACGGCGCAAAATGCGAACGCTGCTGGAACTATTCGACGCATGTGGGGGAGAATACCCGCTACCCCGGCATCTGCGAACGCTGCAGCGAAGCGCTCGCTGAAATCGAAGCGTTGGAGCCTTCTCACTCATGAAATTGCCCTCTCGTCTTCGCTGGCTCTGGCTCACGCTCGGCATAGTCGTGCTCGACCGCGCCACGAAATCCTGGTTTGAAACCCAGACTGACGAAAACTGGCGCCACGAAGTGGTCCGCCACTTTATTTATCTGGTCCATAGCAGCAATCCGGGAATCGCTTTCAGCATGTTTGCGGATTCGCATTCTCCTTGGCTGCGTGTCTCGCTCATTGCCGGTTCGCTCGTGGTGATTTGCGTCTTGGCGTGGCTCCTCGTCGCCGGCCAAGGCGGCTCCATGACCTGCGCTGGCCTCGCACTTCTGCTCGGTGGCGCGACAGGAAATTTGACCGACCGCATTCTCCACGGCGCCGTCACCGATTTCCTGGAGGTTTGGCTAGGCCGCTATCGCTGGCCCGCCTTCAACGTAGCCGATTCCGCCATCACCGTCGGCGCGATCCTGCTAATTCTGGATCTGTTGTTCGGTGCAAAGGAAAACGCAACCACGGAAAGGAATCGACGTTCGCCGGCGTAGCCTCTTTGGCCCTTCGCGTAATCGCCACGCTTTGTGTAGCGCCGCAGACAAGCTGCTAGAATCCTCCCGTGCCTTCACCCATCAGACATTCGCTTGCCGTGGCCGAGAACGACGCAGGGGTGCGGCTTGACCGTTATCTGGCGTCGCAACTGCCTGAGCTGAGCCGAACTCGCATTCAGGAATTGATTGAAGCGGGGCTGGTGCTCGTTGATGGTAAACCGCCGAAAGGCGCGCATCGCCTGCGCGGCGGCGAAAAGCTCACCGTGGAAGCGCAAGCGCGGTCCCCAATGCGCGCGGAAGCTGAGCAAATCCCGCTGGAGATTCTGTACGAAGACGACGACGTGATTGTGGTGAACAAGCCGGCGGGTATGACGGTGCACGCCGGCGCGGGAAACACACAAGGAACCTTGGTCAACGCGCTTCTTGGACGAGGCCAGAAGCTTTCGCGTGGCGAAGATGCGTTGCGGCCGGGCATCGTACATCGTTTGGACAAGGAAACGTCCGGAGTGATTCTCGTGGCAAAAAACGATTTTGCGCACGCGAAGTTGGGAGAAGCGTTTCGCCAGCGCGCGGTAAAGAAAACATATATCGCCCTCGTTGAGGGCCTCCTCAAAGAAAAGCATGGGCGAATTGAGCTTGCAATCGGTCGCGACTTGCATCGAAGGACGCGCATGGCCGTTCAACGCGAAAAGCCGGGGAGCACGTTAAAGAGCAACACCCGCCGTGGCCGCGTACTCGCTGGAAACGCCCGCGAAGCCCGCACCGATTGGAAGACTCTCGCGGAAATCGACGGAACGTCGCTGGTCGAAGTTCATCTCCATACCGGACGGACCCATCAAATTCGCGTGCATTTTTCAGCGATCAAACATCCGGTCGTCGGCGACACGCTCTACGGTGCAGCTCCCCAGATTCAACTGGGTGCGGAAGGCGCACGCATCGCGGCACGCGAACCCGCGCAGCAAGTGATGCCGTCGCTTGGCCGAAATTTCTTGCATGCGGCTCGCCTGGCATTCTCGCAGCCGCGCACCGGAGCGTGGATCGAGGTGCGCGCGCCGCTCCCTAACGAACTGCACGAGTTTGTCCGGCGTCTTGCGTGCGTTGCTGGCCAAGATTCAAAGCGAATTGACGCTGCGCTTGCTCCGTACCTATAATCAAGTGACATGTCCAGGGGAACGGTAGCCGTACTACTCGTGGCAGCACTGCTGACCGCCGCGGTCAGTGATCGCGCGCAACAACCTGCCAAGCAGTCCACGCAGCCGGGGCAGGCCCCGGCGCAAGCGCAGCAGGGACAAGAGGCAAAGCCAGAGAAAAGCCAGCAAAAAATCGTCCAGGTCGTGAACCTGGTCGACGTGCTCTTCACCGTTCTGAACCGGCGCAACAAGCTCGTTCCAGACCTCCAGCAGCAGGACTTCAAGGTTTTCGATGAGAAGCTCCCTCAGGAGATTCGTTACTTCAGCAAACAGACAGATCTTCCGCTGCGCATAGGAATGCTGGTGGACACATCAAACAGCATCCGCGACCGTATCAAGTTCGAGCAGGACGCCTCGATCAATTTCCTCTTCAGCGTGTTGCGCCGCGGCCGCGACGAAGCCTTCGTGATGACCTTCGACGACGAGCCGCAAGTCGTGCAGCCGTTCACGAGCGATGCCGGCCTTCTGCGCGACCAAATTCTGCAGACGCGCGCTGGCGGAGGCACCGCCGTTTACGACGCGATTTACGAAGCCTGCCAGAACGAACTGAGCCATCCGCCCCGTCCGCCAGGGGATCAGCCGGACGTCGTGCGGCGCGTGATGATCCTGATCAGCGATGGCGACGACAATCTCTCGAACCACACGCGCTCGGAAGCTATCGAGATGGCGCAGCGCACCAGCGTGGTCATCTACACGATCAGCACCAGCACGCAATGGATCCAGCTCTCCCAGACCGATCCCGATAAGCTGGCGAACCGCAAGACGCACCTGACCGAAGGCGACAAGATCCTGCAAGACCTGGCTGACGAAACGGGAGGCCGCGCATTTTTCCCCTATCACGTCGACGACCTGGATCAATCCTTCCAGGACATCGGCGACGAACTGCGCAATCAGTATTCCATCGCGTACATCCCGACGAACTACGTGGTGGACGGCAGATACCACCGCATCAAAATCGAAGTTCCGGATCACAAAGGTTATGAAGTTCGCGCCCGCCGCGGCTATTACGCTCGGGCCACTCGCGAAACGAACCAGCCAGCCACGCCCTCTGGGAGCGGCAATCACTGATTTTCTTTCCGCGTAATTCACAAACTTGCAGCACAACGAAATGGAAGTCCCGGAGGCGCCCATGACGGAGCGTGTTCAATGCGCCGTCGTGTCCCGGAGAAGGACGGCGTCGGATTCCAAGTGGCCGCGCTGAATCGCGAGCTGTGAGCCATCCCTGGAAAATAAAAATTTCTCAATCGCTTCCGAAGTGAAATGCGTTAACTGACGAGCGGCGGAGCCATCGAGCGGCTGCATCCACAGATTGCTGACGCCCTTGTCGCGCACGGCGTAGACAACCGAATTACCGTCGGGAGCGAACGCCAGTGGCCAGGTCGCGCGCGAATCGACGTCGTGGTAAGTGACCTTTTTATCCGCGAGAGAATAAAGATCCAGCATCAATTTGTGATCCATCTCCCGAACTTCAAAGTAGACGAGATTCTTGCCATCAGGAGAAATGGCCGCTTGCCCCTGCGCGGTAGGCAGGATCAATTCAGGCGAACCGCCATCAATTGAGACGCGCTTTAGGGCCTGCTTGTCGCCGTAATCGTTGAAATAGACCCAGTTGCCGTCCGGAGAACAGAAGGGATCGGATTCCGCAGAGCCAAACGTCAGTTGTTTGAAATCCGTTCCCGTCGTGCTCATTCTCCACAAGTTGAAGGAGACTTTGCCTGAGCTTCTCGCGGACCGGATCACGTAGTAACGGCCGCCGGGGCCACAAGAGATGACCTGATCCGAAACATTCTTGGCATCTGAATAGACCACCGACTCAGCGCCTCCCGGCTTGATAACCCGTATGTCGGGAACTTGGGCGAAGACTATCCGCCCGTCGCTCGTCCAATCCCAATTCCAAACCGTGTTATTCATTGCGAAAGACAATGAGCGAATATCATCGGGATGGGCGGCGCTCGCCACTTGGATTTGGTAATCGGATTGGGTCTGGCTCGCGACGATCGCGTGGCCGTCGGCGGCGATGGTGGGAAAGAGGTAGGAGTTGGTGTCGTTGGTGATGCGGCGGTAAACGCCCTGGGGGTAGGTGACGATCCCCAATTGGGCATTCATCACGCCCAAATCTCCAAACTCCGAGACAAGCAAGCCGGACCCGTCCGGCATCCAGACGGGGAAACGGTAGATCTGTTTTGTAGCGATAGGCAGGATCTGCTGTTTTCCCGTAGCGACGTCCACGGAAAGAATCGCGGTGGTGACACCTTTGCCAGGCTCCGAGACAGTGATGACAATGGTCTTGCCGTCGGGAGACCATGCGGGACTGAAATTGCCTTCACTGCCCACCAGAGTGACGTTTCTAAAGAGCGTGCGGTCGGGAGCCCCATCGCTGTTGGCGACGAGCAATTCGTAGGTCGGGGAATCATGGTCTTCGCGCAAGTAGGCAAAGCGCTTGCCGTCCGGTGAAAAAGTGACCCGGCTGTCCACATCCTGGATGAGCAGGCGCGGCGTGCCGCCGAGAACA
>DATJXZ010000118.1:0-4318 GCA_035499815.1 Candidatus Solibacter sp.
TCCTGTTCACGAAGGCCGATATTCTTGCAGGCCAGGGGATTTTCCTCTCGAATGGCTTAATGGAATACGGCTCGGTGTTCGGGCATGGTGCGTATCTGGGTCCGGATTTCACGGCCGATTATCTTCATCGTGCCGCATTAGCGGTGCAAGAATCCTATGGTGGAGAAAGTTCGGACCGTGCGAAATCGCAGACGATCGCAGATTTCAAGACGAATCGCTACGATGCTGCTACAGGCACGCTGACCTATACGCCGGCGCAGGCGCGGGCATTCGAGCAACTCTGCGGGTATTACGGCAACTTCTTTGGAGAGCCCACGACGAAATACGGCCTTCGCCCCGGCGCCATACGGAGCCCGGAAGAAATTCGGCAACTCACTGCGTTCTTTAGCTGGTCAGCATGGGCAGCCTCCGCCCTTCGGCCCGGCCAGCAGTATTCATACACCAACAACTGGCCGCCCGAGCCGCTGGTAGACAATCACGCTACTGCTGATGCGATTGTTTGGAGCGTGTTGTCTCTGATCGCTCTGCTAGGCGGCATTGGACTGCTGCTCGCGGCGTTTGGGCGCTGGAACTTCCTCGGCTGGCATGGGCGCGAACAGCAGACTGTCTCTTTCCGGCCACCCAACCAGGTCTTTCTGACGCCTGCTCAACGCGCTTGCGGCTGGTTTTTTCTGGTGATGGGATTGTTGTTCCTTCTCCAGACCCTGGTCGGAGGAGCTTCACAACACTATCGGGCTGACATCGCAAATTTCTTTGGAATCGATCTGGCGCGGTTGCTGCCCTTTAACATCGCGCGGACCTGGCATGTGCAGCTGGCCATCTTTTGGGTCTCGACTTCTTATCTTGCTGCCGGGATCTTTCTGGCGCCGATGGTTGCAGGCCGCGAGCCACGCGGCCAGAATTTGCTTGCCTATGCTCTGCTCGGGGCGCTGGCGATTGTGGTATTCGGCAGCCTCATCGGAGAGTATGCGGGAATTGAAGGCTGGCTCCGAAACAATTGGGCGTGGCTCGGAAATCAGGGGTTCGAATACCTTGACCTCGGGCGGCTATGGCAAATCCTGCTGACGATAGGGCTGTTCTTCTGGGTGACAATTCTGTTTCGTGGCTTGCGCGGGCGGCTCACGAACGAACACATGGGCAACATGCCATGGCTGTTTTTCTTTTCCGCGTTATCCATTCCCGCTTTTTACGGTGTTGGCCTGCTGGCGCACCCTGCTGCGCACTTCACCACTACCGATTTCTGGCGCTTCTGGGTTGTGCATCTCTGGGTGGAAGATTTTCTGGAGCTGTTCACCACCATCATGGTCGCCTACATTTTCGTTCTGCTTGGCGTGGTTCAGGAGCGCGTCGCCTTGACCATGATCTATCTCGATATTGTGCTGTATTCGGCGGGAGGCGTAATCGGCACGATGCACCACCTTTATTTTTCGGGGGAGCCCTCAATCCACATGGCATTGGGTGCTTTCTTCTCGGCGGCGGAGGTCATTCCACTTACTTTACTCACTTTAGAAGCATGGAGTTTCCTGCAGTTGGGCGCGGAGCAAGGGACGAGGTCAAAAATACCGTTTCCCCACTATTGGGCTGTCATGTTTCTGGCGTCAGTCGGCTTCTGGAATTTCCTGGGCGCAGGTGTTTTCGGTTTTCTTATCAACCTTCCCATTGTTTCTTATTACGAAATCGGGACGGCGCTGACTCCGAATCATGGGCATGCCGCTTTTATGGGCGTCTACGGCATGTTGTCCGTGGGCCTCGCGCTGTTCTGCCTGCGCTACATCATTCCGGAAGAACGCTGGTCCGATCGCGCGGCGAAAATCAGCTTCTGGTCGCTGAACCTGGGCCTCGCATGGATGGTCTTCGCCACGCTTTTTCCGCTTGGAATCTTGCAACTGTATCACTCCATTGCTTACGGTTACTATGACGCCCGCACCCTGAAGTTCATCAGCAACCCCAGCAATTCACTGATTGAATGGTTGAGGTTTCCTGGTGACGTCGTCTTCATCCTCGGCGGTGCGTTGCCGGTCCTGTATCTCTGCTGGCTCGGAGTCCGTTACATGAGGACGCAGGTCACGGCTGAAGAACCGAAGGAGATCCTGTTCACCGAACTGGCGAGTACCAGTGGAGAACGGTAGGGTGCGTAATATTGACACGAGCGTTCTCCTGGCGTGCGGCTACGCAGTTTTTCTGACTGGCATCGCCCTGTTGCTGGAATTGCTGGCACGCCATTCTCATCACCGAAGCAAACGCCTGCGAACCGTAGGATTTAGTTATCACCCAGACCTAGACCTCTGGAGATGTCCGAATGGGAAGCATCTTTATCGGGCCGAAGTGAGACGTGAATCGACGGCGGTGCTGTATCGCGCGGCAGCGCACGATTGTAATTCCTGCCCAATAAAGTCGCGATGTACAGATTCTGATGAGGGCCGAAGTCTTCAGGTGCAACCTGATTCATGGTTGCAGTCGGAACTCCGCACGTTTCATCGCGGATTATCACTAACTCTGTTGTTGCTCGCTGATTTAATTCTGGCGCTCACAATGCTCACAAAAAAAACCGCCAGCGACGAAATGGCTGCCGGCGTCCTGTTGGTGTGCATTACGGGGTCGGGCTTCCGATTGGCGGTCGATTTCTTTCGCGCGAAAGATCGCCATTTACCAGTATTGCCGTCACAGGTTTTGCGTCCAAGGTGAAATACCCAGTTCGGACGCGCAGCCTGGCATCCGGAAGGACCAGGTTGCTGGAGCTACCCGTGTTGACTCTCACCCAGTGGTAGTTCCTTTCGATCCCAGGCTGGAATGAGGTTAAAGAATGCGTCTGCCGGAAAACGGCTCCGTTCAAGTCGGCCAGCGTTCCCGGATGTCTCCCTTTCATCTGGTCGTATAACGGCCATACCGTCGATGTGCCGGCAGCCATGACCCTGAAGTCGTGACGATCGAAGCGATTGTGCCGATCAAAGCAGATCAACGCCCGACCCGGTGAAGTGATGCGAGGCGAAGCCGATGCTCAGTCCCCACAATTTCGCGATTCGTTGGTGCCTTCGTCAGGTTGAGTTCGAAGTGTAATGCCGCGGGCGAGTGCAAGAAGACTGCTCTATAATGCCCGCCAGCATGCATGTAGATTTGATGCCGTCGACTTCCGCGATGCCGATCGGTCGAGAGCGCATCACCAGTGTCGACCCGCGGGACAGCCCTCCGACCTGCATACTTGCTAATCGCATCAGGCTACGAGTATCGCGTTTTCTTGCCGCCCATCTCGCAGTCGGCGATGAGATCGCCTTCCCTATCCCCGCGGAAAACTCGGCAACCGGGACTGAAATCTATGTCACTAAGCACTCTCTTTCGGAACGTGATCGTTACTGTTATCAGGGGCCGATCGGATACGTCACCCAACCCAGACCGGACAAGCGCGGCCTCCTCTTTGTCGCGGCGGAGGTTCAACGGCCCGGTCTTGGCATATCCTCGGTTTTCCTTCCCTGTGCGGTTCTTCGTGATCACTTCTTGCCTGTTCCGCTGGCAGATGATAAAGCTCGTCGTTCCACTCTCTACGACATCTTGCGTATTCCTCAAAACGCCTCTCCGGCCGAGCTACGCGTAGCCTACAAGCTGCGCGCTCTGGAACTCGCATCCGGTCGTGCTGACCGCCGTGAGCAAGTGGCCCTGGAGCGCGCCTTCAATATCGTGGCGCAACCAGAATTACGTGCCTGCTACGATGGGCTCTTGGCCGATCCTGAGGCGCCGGCTGTCTTTCCTTACGGCGGCTTTGGTTCTCTTTTGGTCGAGGGCACGCCCTCCCGCGATGGACATATCTTCTTTGCGCGTCGTATTCTCGGGTTCTTGCCGGATCGCCGCCAGCGCCGGTTTCATGTTCCTCTCCGGAAGTGTGATTTCTACGACGATTCGGCAATGTGTCGTGACGCACGCCGAAAGCTCCAGTTCTGGCTGGATCCTGCCGCCCTGCACACGGTTTGGGATTCCACCTGGAACCAGTGGAAGCATCTTTCGGGTGTCAAGCTCGAGGTCGACGCAACCTTCGTGCAGAGCGGCAAATATCGCAAGCGTCGCGGCGAGTGGGAACTCGTGGAATGGGAGACCGCTTTGCCCAGTCGCTTGCGCGTCAACCTCCCCGGCGACTTCCAGCAGCAAGTGGAGGCAGCCCGCCAGACATATCATCGCTTCGGCCAGTACTCGAGGGCCTTGGATGAGGTGCGCTCGGCTCTTGAACACCGCGCTATCGAAAGAAAAGAGCTAGAAAAGATTTGCTCGGATCTTCGTATTCCTGGAGACTTCGACATCGCACAGATCAGCTGGCGTCCCGACTACGACC
>DATJXZ010000119.1:0-12081 GCA_035499815.1 Candidatus Solibacter sp.
CAGGCGCGCTCTGCATACGGGACCCTGCTCGCATACTTGCGGCACCGCGTGGATGGAGAGGGCTGGTGGGCGGCCCTTCCAGGCGATGTGGACGATTGGTGGCGCGCACGCCGCCAGATGAAGCTGGCGCCCCGCGGAGACAATTGGGAAATTACAGGTCCGGAGTCGGATCGGGCGCGCCTCGCTTACGCCGTCCGAGACGGCGAGCGGCTCAGGTTCGAGCTTGCGGCGCCCGCCATCCCGGATAGGGGGGCCTTTGCCACAGCTCGCGAGCCGCACCTCCTTGATTCGACCCGACAATCCCCCCAGTGAACAGTCGAGAATGAATTTTCAGAAAACTGCGATTCACGGTGTTTTCGAAATCCGCCTCGAGCCCGTAAGTGACGAACGTGGCTTCTTTGCCCGCACGTGGTGTCGGGACGAATTCAGGTCTCATGGGTTGAGCTCGGAAATCGTGCAGTGCAGTCTTTCTCACAACTCGAAGAAGGGAACTCTGCGGGGTCTTCATCACCAGCTAGCGCCATTTCAGGAAGTCAAGCTTGTCCGGTGTACGCAGGGCGCAATCTACGACGTGGCTGTGGACCTTCGCGTAGGTTCACCTACATTCAAGCGGTGGACGGCCGCGACCCTTTCTGCCGCGGAAGGGAATATGTTCTACATCCCGGAAGGGTGCGCTCACGGATTTCTCACACTTGAGGATCACACGGAAGTCTTCTATCAGATGTCGCAGGTTTACCATCCGGACTCTGCTCGCGGCGTGCGTTGGAATGATCCCGCCTTCGGGATTGAGTGGCCTGGGAATGTAGAAGTGATCTCAGATCGCGACCGGACATACCCCGACTTTGAATAATTCCATGAGCTTGTTGAGTGCATTGGATCAGCGGGATTCCGCCGCGCGCGGGCGCGAATTGCACGGCTTTGCCGCTCAGCTATACCCCGTCTGCCGTAGCATCACGGGAGAGGGAATCCGCAAGACGCTTGCGATGATCAGCGAGCGCGTTCCACTGCAGCTTTACGATGTGCCCACGGGAACGCCCGTGTTCGATTGGGCGGTTCCGAAGGAGTGGAACATCCGGGATGCCTATATCAAGCTGCCGGATGGCCAACGAGTTGTGGACTTTCGAAAGTCCAATCTGCACGTCCTGAATTACAGCGTTCCCGTGCATGCCAGGATGTCACTTGCCGGGCTGAAACCCCATCTGTTCTCCATTCCGGATCGGCCTGAGTGGATTCCGTACCGCACATCCTACTATCGCGAGTCCTGGGGCTTCTGCCTTTCCGAGAATCAGCTACGCGCCCTTGAAGACGTGGAATATGAAGTCTGCATCGATTCTTCGCTCGAACCTGGTCGTCTTACCTATGGCGAGTTCGTAGTCGCCGGACGCTCTACTGAAGAGGTGTTGATCTCCACGCACGTCTGTCATCCCTCGCTTGCGAACGATAATCTGTCCGGGATCACGGTGGCCACTTCGCTTGCTCAGTTGCTCGCCGGCAAGGATCTTCGCTATACATACCGCTTCCTGTTCATTCCCGGTACCATCGGTGCAATCACCTGGCTCGCCCGCAATCAGGAGGCAACGGCCAATATCCATCATGGGCTCGTCCTGACTTGCCTGGGCGACAGCGGTTGCTTTCACTACAAGAAGAGCCGGCGCGGTAATGCCCACATCGATCGAGCTGCCTCGCACGTGCTCTGTCACCTGGGGGAAAATGCTGAAGTGTTGGATTTCTCCCCGTACGGCTACGACGAAAGACAGTATTGTTCCCCGGGCTTCAACCTTCCGGTTGGGTGTCTGATGCGCAGTGTCGGCGGCACCTTTCCCGAAAACCATACTTCCGCCGACAATCTCGAATTCATTCATCCCGAGAAGCTCGCCGAGTCCTTGCGCACTTGTACAGCCATTCTGGACGTCCTGGAAAATGACCATATATATCGCAACCTCAGTCCTTATGGTGAACCGCAGCTGGGCAAACGGAATCTTTACCCTGCAAGTGGCGACGCGATGGACCGGGCGATTCATGCCCGCCTCTGGGTGTTAAATCTCTCCGACGGGATGCATTCGCTGTTGGATATTGCAGAGCGCTCGGGTTTCCCCTTCGCGGCAGTGCACGAGGCAGCCGTAGCTCTCCACGGCGGCGGGCTCTTGTCCCTTGAGCCCGACAGCGGCGGAGAGGAACTCAGGCATGCGGAAGTCACCCGGTGGGGCGGGAAACAATCCGGCTGACCGTTCTTTTCTTTTCTTCACTGTTCAGATTCAATAGTTCAAAGGACTTCCGTCATGAAGGTTCTGCTCACTGGCCATAAGGGCTATATCGGATCCGTCGCCGCGCCCATGTTTCTTGCTGCGGGCCACGAGGTGGTCGGCCTGGATGCGGACTTCTTCGCCGGGGGAGACTTTGGCGGTCCCCCGCCGGCGGTTCCCGAACTGCGCAAGGACCTGCGCGACCTCACCCGTTCTGATCTCAAAGGATTCGCAGCCATCGCTCATCTGGCCGCGCTCTCCAACGATCCTCTTGGCGACCTCGATCCGCAAGTCACCTACGACATAAACCATCGAGCCTCCGTTCGTCTCGCCGAGCTGGCCAGAGCAGCAGGGGTCAGTCGTTTCGTGTTCTCCTCGTCGTGCAGCACCTACGGTGCCGCCGGCGACGCGATCCACGACGAAACGGCCCCGCTGAACCCGGTGACGCCCTACGGTGAATCAAAGGTGCTGGCGGAGCGGGATATTGCGCTATTAGCCGACGACACGTTTAGCCCAACCTTCATGCGCAACGCCACCGCCTATGGCGCCTCGCCGCGGCTACGCCTCGATATCGTCCTGAACGATTTTGTCGCCTCGGCTCTCACCACAGGTCGCATCTACATCAAGAGTGATGGCACTCCGTGGCGGCCAATTATTCACATTCGCGACATAATCGCCGCCATGATCGCTGCTCTCGATGCTCCCCGCGAAGCCGTTCACAATCAGGTCTTCAATGTCGGTCGCGCGGAGGAAAATTACCGTATCAGTGAACTCGCCGAGATTGTTCAGCAGACCGTTCCCGACTCGCGCGTCGAATACGCCCCCGGGGGCGGGCCCGACAAGCGCTGTTACCGGATCAATTGCGAGAAGATCTTTCGCGCACTGCCCTCATTCCGGCCGCAGTGGACCGCCCGTAGCGGAGCACAGGAACTCTACGACGCGTACCGCCACGCCAGTTTGACCGCGCAAGATATCGAAGACGGCCGCTACATTCGGATCAAGCATATCCAACGCTTGTTGAAAGCTGGCCAACTTGATCCCTCCCTGCGCTGGAGTACGCGAGGTGCAGAAACCTCTGTAGTTGCCTGATTCGCTTCTCCCATGCCCGCAACGTCGACAATTAGTTCTACTGGCACTCAATCCGGAATTGCCTCCGGTCGATGCCGCTTCTGCGGTGCTGGCCTCTCCCACACCTTTGTGGACCTGGGGATGTCGCCGCTTTGCGAGACCTATCCTTCAGCTTCCGATCTGAACCGTGGCGAAATGTATTATCCCCTCCACGTTTACGTTTGCGATCAGTGTTTCTTGGTCCAACTGGAATCCTACGAAACGCCCGAGAACATTTTCAGCGACTACCCGTATTTTTCCTCCTACTCCGATTCCTGGCTCAAGCACTGCGAAGAGTACTGTGAAAAAATGATCCGGCGCTTTGCGCTGGAACGTCGCGCATTTGTCGTGGAAGTCGCAAGCAACGACGGATACCTCCTGCAGTACTTCGTGCGCAACGGCGTGCCCGTCCTGGGTATCGAGCCCGCCGCCAACGTGGCCCGGACCGCCGTTGAAAAGGGAATTCCCACGCTCGTGGAATTCTTTGGCGTCGAATCGGCTCGCCGCCTCGTCGCTGGGCGGTCGTGCGCAGACTTGGTCTTGGGCAACAACGTTCTCGCCCAAGTCCCGGATCTAAATGACTTCGTGGAAGGTCTGAAGATTCTTCTAAAGCCTCGCGGAGTGCTGACTCTCGAATTTCCGCATCTCCTCCGCCTGATGGAGCAGAGACAGTTCGATACGATCTATCACGAGCACTTTTCCTATTTTTCCATGCTCACGGTCCAGCGCCTCCTGGAAGCCCATGAGTTGAAGCCGTTCGACGTCGAGGAACTTTCCACGCACGGCGGTTCGCTGCGCGTCTACGCCTGTCGGGCGGAGGATGTGGATCGCGGTGTCGAGCCTGCCGTGTCTGAACTAGTCCGCCGTGAAATCGCCGCTGGCCTCGGCTCTCTCGATGGCTACCGGGAGTTTGCTGCTGCAGTGAAGCGAACCAAGTGGACACTCGTTGAGTTTCTGCTCGCAGCCGCCCGAGACGGGAAGCGCGTCGCCGGATATGGCGCTCCCGGTAAGAGCGCGACTCTGCTGCATTACTGTGGCATCGGGAAGGATTTGATTGAATTCACCGTGGATCGTAATCCGCACAAACAGGGCCGGTTTCTGCCCGGCACTCACATCCCCATCCAACATCCTGATCGCATCCGGGAGGCCAAGCCCGATTACGTACTTATTCTGCCGTGGAACCTCAAGGACGAGATCATGAATCAATTGCAATTCATCCGGGAATGGGGTGGCCGCTTTGTTGTCCCCATCCCGGAAGTCACGGTTTGCTAGACGAGCGCAGAAGGGAGCGCACATGAAGGTCGTACTCTTTTGTGGCGGCGCAGGCATGAGGCTCCGGGGTTACTCGGAGGATGTGCCCAAGCCCATGGTGACTATTGGTTCCCGGCCCGTGCTCTGGCACGTCATGAAGTACTACGCCCACTTCGGCCACAAGGATTTCATCCTCTGTCTCGGCTACAAAGCCGATGTCATCAAGAATTATTTTCTCAATTATGAGGAGTCCGTCTCGAACGACTTTGTGCTTTCGCAGGGTGGACGAAAACTGGAGTTCATGCAGCGCGATATCGACGACTGGAAAATCACTTTCGTGGACACCGGCATGAAGTCCACGATTGCGGACCGCCTGCGACTGGTCGAGCCTCACCTGAACGGCGAGCAGATGTTTCTTGCGAACTACAGCGACGGACTCACCGACTTTCATCTGCCGCAAATGATCGAGGAATTCTCCCGGACGAACCACTACGCGGCCTTTCTCTCCGTACAGCCTAGTTCGAGTAGCCTGGACACAGTTCAGATGGAGGAAAACGGCACCGTGCGGGCTATCCAGACCATGAAAGAAGCCAGTATCTGGATCAATGGAGGCTATTTCGTATTGCGAAAGGAAATCTTCAAATACATTAATCCTGGCGAGGAACTAGTTTACGAACCCTTCCGGCGGCTAATTGCTGAGGGCCGCGTCTGGTCCCACCCCTACCGCGGATTCTGGCAGTGCATGGATACCTTCCGGGATAAACAGCTCCTCGACGAGATGGAAGCATCCGGCGCCGCTCCCTGGCGCGTGTGGAAGAACGGGCACGTCGCGCCGCGCGTCGTTGCCTGATCTCAGCATTCGATCAGCCACCGGAAGCCGGTGCAGTTCGCAAATGGAGTGATACCGATGAATGTCTACTTCGATTCAAAACTCAGCGATGACGAACGCAGAAAAGAACTGTATCAAGGCGCCGTGTTCTTCCACTCGCCGTGTGAACACGCGCTGAAGCTATGCCAGCTGGCCAGGGAAATGGTGGAACGGGCATTTCATCCGCTCGATCCCCGGAAGATTCAGGACTCCATCCCCGCGGAGCAGACGGCCGCCATCCTGTCCGAAGTGAAGCCGAAATTCATCCACCATCCGAAGTCGAAGGAATATATTCAGGGGATACTGGCCGAATTGGGATGCTCTTTGGAGAAAACCTATTTTGATGTCCCGCGCCTGCGAACGGCTTTTCCCGGCGATTACTTGAAGACGGGGATCGCCTACGCCTTCCATCCGCACCGGGACTCCTGGTATTCCGCCCCTCTGTGTCAGATCAATTGGTGGATGCCCGTGTATCCGATCAGTCCGGAGAACTGCATGGCGATTCATCCCCGCTACTGGAACGAGGCTCTCCGCAACGGCTCGAGCGAATACAACTACCATAAATGGAACTTGGAAAGCCGTCATAATGCTGCACAGCATGTGAAGGCGGATACGCGTGTCCAGCCCAAACCGGAACAGCAGGTGGAATTGGAGCCTCAATTTCGCCTGGTTTGCGAGCCTGGTGCGCTCTACCAATTCTCATCTGCGCAATTGCACTCCACTGTGCCGAATACCTCGTCGTTCACGCGCTATAGCATCGATTTTCGAACCGTGCACTTGGATGATGTCCGTTCGCGCACGGGCGCTCCCAACATCGATTCCGCGTGCACCGGCACTTCCATGGGCGATTTCCTAAAAGGAACCGACTTCTCACGGATTCCTCCAGACGATTTGGCCTTGTATCAAGATGGGACGGAGCAGCGGTACGCCGCTCCAGCAGAGCGCCCCTGAGCAACCTCCCGGGGAAGCGGCGACATTCGCGCGACCGACTCGGACTCTCGCATGATCGGATTGAACATCGGGAAGGCTGCAGGCGAAACGTTGACAGTCCTCTGCCTCGGCGCGCACTGCGACGACATTGAAATCGGCTGTGGCGGCACCCTGCTTCATCTCAAGGCTGTCTTTCCGCGGATTCGCTTTCACTGGATGGTGTTTTGCGCCGCGGGACCGCGCGGGCAGGAAGCCGCTGCCGCCGCCGATTTGTTCACCGTGGGATGCGAGAAGAAGCTTGCCCTCAAGGAATACCGGGATGGCTTTCTCCCTTACAGCGGCGCGGAAGTAAAAGACACGTTCGAACAGCTGAAGGCTCAGGTCAATCCCGACTTGATCTTTACTCACTGGGCGGGAGACGCCCATCAAGACCATCGCATCATTTCCGAACTGACTTGGAACACATTTAGGAATCACTTCATCCTCGAGTACGAAATTCCGAAGTATGATGGCGATCTAGGCCGTCCCAACGTGTTTGTGCCGCTCGACGCGCCTCATTTCGAGAAGAAGGTGGATTATTTGTTCCAGGCGTTTCCCTCGCAGCAAGGCAAGCGCTGGTTCGACCGCCAGACGTTTCTCGGGCTGATGCGCATTCGCGGCATGGAATCCAATTCCTCCAGCGGCTACGCGGAGGCCTTCTTCGCGCGGAAGTTGGTGCTTCAGCAGTCCGTTTCCGGCGGGAGCGCTCATGGCGCGTGACAAAGAGCGACCCGTAGGTGTCGATCTGGTGGCCAGCGAATCCCGCGATTTTTCTCAGTCACGGGCGTTACAGCCCAAGGCGCACCGCCTCATCCCTGGCGGTGCGCATACCTACGCAAAGGGTGACGACCAGTATCCGGAGCAGGCCCCGGGCTTTATCGCGCGCGGAACCGGCTGCCACGTCTGGGACGTGGACGGCAACGAATTCATCGAGTACGGCATGGGATTGCGCGCCGTTACCCTGGGACATGCCTTTGAGCCGGTGATTCAGGCTGCCTACCAGCAGATGCAGCTTGGAATCAACTTCAACCGGCCTGCCAAAATCGAACTCGATCTGGCCGAGACATTTCTGGGAATCGTTTCCGGCGCCGATATGGTGAAGTTCGCCAAGAACGGTTCCGATGTCACCACCGCCGCCGTCAAGTTGGCACGGGCCTACACCGGGCGCGACCTAGTTGCCATTTGTGGTGACCAGCCCTTTTTCTCCACGGATGATTGGTTTATCGGCTCTACGGCGATGAACGCCGGCATTCCGCGCGCCATCATCGACCTGACCGTGAAATTTCCTTACAACGACCTTCCCGCGCTCGAGGCACTGTTCAGCCGCCATCCCGGCCGGATTGCGTGCGTCTTGCTCGAAGCCGAAGCCGCCACACCTCCCGCTTCGGGTTATCTGCAAGCACTAAAGACCTTGTGCGAGAAGGAAGGAGCAGTGCTGGTCTTCGACGAGATGATTACCGGCTTCCGCTGGCATTTGGCTGGCGCTCAGGGATTTCATGGCGTGGTTCCACACCTTTCCACGTTCGGCAAAGCAATGGCAAACGGTTTCGCGATCGCCGCCTTGGCCGGCAAGAGGGAAATCATGAGGCTTGGCGGACTGGACCACGACGAGCCGAGGGTCTTCCTGCTTTCCACCACCCACGGGGCAGAAACACACGCGCTCGCCGCGTCGCTCGAGACTATTCGAATCTACCGTGAACGAGATGTTGTCGGGTTTTTGTGGAAACAGGGCGAACGGCTGCGTTCGTTGATCAACCGTTCCATTGCGGAAAACCGGCTGTCGGATTTCTTTCAACTGATCGGACGGCCGTGCAATCTCGTATTCGCTACCTTTGATCAGAACCGCGCCCGGTCTCAAGCCTTCCGCACCCTCTTCCTTCAGGAACTCGTTCGGCGAGGCGTTATAGCTCCCTCATTTGTAGTGAGTTACTCGCACTCCGAGGCCGACGTCGACCGGACTGCGGAGGCGGTCCACGAGGCCCTTGTGATTTACCGGAAGGCCCTCGACGAGGGCATTGACAAGTATCTCGAAGGGCGCCAGGTCAAGCCGGTCATGCGAAAGTACAATTGCCGGACTGAAGACGCGTAGAGCCATGAGAGAACAGCTGCGCGAGTTCTACAAATACCGCGGTCTTCTGTACATGCTCACATACCGCGATATAAAAGTTCGCTACAAGCAGTCCATCATGGGATTCTTGTGGGCCATCCTGATGCCTGTTCTCATTGTGCTCTCAGGCATCGTGGTCCGTTACGCATACGCTCTGGCCGCGCACACTCCACTCCAGACCGCGGACATCACTGGCGTGGCCGTCAAGTCGTTGCCCTGGGCGTTTCTGGTCTCCAGCATCCGGTTTTCCTGCCTCAGCCTGATCAATAACAAAGAGTTGGTCACCAAGATCTATTTTCCCAAGGAGATTTTTCCGCTGGCCGCCACGCTCGCTAGCTTATTCGATTTCGTGATTGCGGCCGGGGCTCTGCTCGTCTTTCTCGTGATTATGCAAGTCGGTTGGAGCGTGTACTTGCTTTGGATTCCCGTGCTGGTGCTCACCACGGTTGTTCTATCGGCCGGGGTTGGAATGATTGTTTCCGCCGCCAGTTTGTATTTTCGCGACGTGAAATTCATCGTGGAAGTGTTCCTCACGTTTGGAATCTTCTTTACCCCAGTCTTCTACGACGTGAGTATGCTGGGAAGCAAAGGCAAGTGGCTGCTGCTGAATCCGGCCAGCGCGCTACTGGATGGGCTGGGCGCCTGCGTAGCCCGCCATCAATCGCCAGACGTCCCTTGGTTCGCCTATAGTGTGGCCTTTTCCCTTTTTGCACTTCTTGGTGGCTACATTTTCTTCAAACATCTGGAAGACGGCTTCGCCGAAAGCATCTAGAGAGTCGATCGAATGTCCGATGTTGTAGTCAGAATGGAGCAAGTTTACAAGAAGTTCCGCAAGGGAGAAGTTTACAATTCCCTTCGCGACCTTCTTCCAGCCTTGACTGGGCGAATGTTCCGGCAGCAGGAGCTGAATCAACAGGACAATCGCGAGTTTTGGGCTTTGCAGGATCTATCGTTCGAAGTTAAGGCCGGCGAATGCCTGGGCATTATCGGCCGCAATGGCGCGGGCAAGAGCACTACGCTCAAAATCCTCAGTCGCATCATGAAGCCAACCAAGGGGCGCATGGTGGTTCAGGGTCGCCTTTCTGCCCTTATCGAGGTCGCGGCAGGCTTTCACCAGGACCTGACGGGACGCGAGAACATTTTCCTGAATGGAACCATCCTGGGAATGTCCAAACCCGAGATCGAATCGAAACTCGACCAGATCATTTCTTTCTCCGGAATTGAGGAATTCATTGACACGCCTGTAAAACGGTACTCTTCGGGAATGTTCGCCAGACTTGGGTTTTCGGTTGCCGCCCACGTGGATCCGGACGTCTTGATCGTGGATGAAGTGCTGAGCGTCGGCGATTTCGCCTTCCAGCAGAAGTGCGTGGAAAGAATGAAGGACGTGCTTCGTGGTGGAGTCGCGGTCCTTTTTGTCTCTCACAACCTGAAAACCGTGGCCGAATTTTGCGATCGTTGCCTGCTCCTCGATAGGGGGCGGCCCGTGGCCCTCGGCAGTCCGGAAGTCGTGATTCACACCTATCTGAACGATCAGATGGGTGGGACCCACACCGAATCCAACGATGCGTCCGTCAGGATCTCGAGCGTGCGGGTCCGGGACCAGAAGGGAGAAGCCATTCGCTTCCGCTCGGGCCAGAAAGTGTGGGTCGACGTCGAGTTGATGGCTCGGATTCCCTGCAAGAAACTGGCCGTAACCCTATATATACTCGACGACACGTTCCGCGAGGTCTTCGAAGCCTCCACGGATCTTCTGGGCGAGGCGCACTTCGACTTGCAACCGGGTGAACGGTTCCGCTGTACATTTGAACTGGATCTCAATCTGGCGAGCGGCACGTTTTATCCTTCAGTCCTTATCTACAGGCGTGACATGCAAGCCGTTTACGACAAGTCTGAGCCTGCCGCAACCATCTATGTCGGAGACGATGGTGGAGTGCGCGGCATCGTGAATTGTTTTCCGAGAGTGATTCATCAGCGGATTCAGAGAGTCGAGGACTCCGGCCATGCGGAAATCGTGGGTGAAGCCGGCAGTCGCGGCCAGCTCGGTTCCGATTAGATGCTGGATGAGCCGACGCGTGTTTAGCACTGAGGTAGGTCCGCGGGAAAAAGTCGAGTGGGTGGTTCCGGGCGGTCCCTGCAGGGATGACAGGTGCCGGATGAGTCGCCGGCTGCGCACATGCCAGTAAAATCTTCCAGATTACGAGTGGGTGATTGGGTCGAAGTCAAGAGCAAGGAAGAAATCCTCCAAACTCTGGATGCGGAGGGGCGCCTCGACGGAATGCCATTTATGCCCGAAATGCTTGCCTTCTGCGGGCAGAGATTTCAAGTTTACAAGCGGGCTCACAAGACCTGCGATACCGTTTTCCCCGTGCGGGGTCGCAGGGTCAGCGGGGCCGTTCACCTCGACACCCGATGTGATGGAAGCGCGCACGGTGGCTGCCAGGCGAGCTGCCTGCTCTTCTGGAAGGATGCCTGGCTGAAACCCGTTTCCGACCCTGCCCACTCTGCCCCTTCTCCATTCGCGGATAACGGAATGCGTCGCTCGACTGCCTCCGGCGTTGGGTGTACTGAGTCAGTCCTCTGGGACCGAGCACAATCTCACGATTCCGGCCACGCAACTCCGATCTTTTCTTGCCAGGCCACGCAATTACCATATGCGACAACAGCGCTCGAATGGTGGGACATCCGCCAGTATGCAGAGGATCTGATCTCGGGCAATGTGACTCTCTGGGACATTGTTTGCGGCGCCGCTTACTTCTTTTTCCTCTGGCTGAGCAACCTCGGAATCGGGCTCGGCCGCCCGATTCGCTGGACATTCGATCACCTCCATCCCCTCTGGCGCGGCGCACCCTTCCCGCGTCGCTGCGGAACGATTCCTGAAGGCATGTCCACTCCCGCGGTGGATCTGAATCTTCAGCCAGGGGACCTGGTTCGCATCAAGCCCTACAAGGAAATTCTGAAGACTCTGAACTCCCGGAACCGAAATCGCGGTCTTTACTTTGACGCCGAGGAAGTTCCCTATTGTGGTCAGACCCATCGCGTGGGCAAGCGTGTCACTCGGATCATTGAAGAGCGGACCGGCAAGATGCTCGAAATGAAAACGCCCTGCTACACCCTCGAATCCGTGATCTGTCGTTCTCGCTACAGCGAGTGCCGTCTCTTCTGTCCCCGGAGCATTCACCCCTATTGGAGAGAAATCTGGCTGGAACGTCTCGATCCGCCCAGAGCCCAGGCCCCGTCCGAAGACTGCTCTCGAGCCCTCGCCGAAAATCTGTCCTCGGTCGGCAGGCCCTAGCGGCAGGGGTTGCCCTCTTCGGGCTCAAAGGAAAGACCGTTTGAGCCCGACATACGTCGCTCGCACCGCGCTCGAGGTTCAACGGGGGAATTAAGTGGGCCCGGCGCACAGAAGTAAAAGCCCCACCCTCTGATGCAATCTCCGTACAGGTTTTCTCCGACGAGGCCGCGGGACTACGTGCTCTTGGCCCTGGTCGCAATTGGCGTAGCGCTACGGCTCTGGCAATACCTGGCAAGTACCT